>CAWKKX010000004.1:0-637355 GCA_963850365.1 uncultured Chloroflexia bacterium | reverse complement strand
GTTGTAACTGGCGACCCATACAGTGAGCGAAGAAATCTGCCACATCAGTGCTTGTGTAGTAATCTCCCTCCCAACCCACCTTGATCCGCCCACTTACATAGTAGCCGTAGTCGGGTTCATAGAGTGCCATACGCATATAAGCAGCGAAAGTGATCGCTCCTTGTTGTTGGATGCGTTCAATAATACGTTGTTGTAGTAGCATACTTCTTCGTTCACAAACCGAAATTAACAACTAATAAGTCCAGAGCCATCTCTGGCGTCAGGCGGCTCCGCTTGAGTGCTGCATCGGTTGCTAGCAGTTGGCGATAGGCGTTTTCCAATTGTGGGATACTAAAGTTGCCGACCTGACGCAGGGCTTTATCGGCAATAAAAGGTGCCATACCCAGCGTAGAGACAATTTGTGGTGCACGCATCCCTTTCTGGGCCAACTCTTTAACCAGTAGCAGTGAGCGTACTTGCGAGGTAATTGTACTAATAAGCTTAAGCGGTGGTTCGCCGTCCCCTAGCAGGTCATGCAGGATATTTAAAGCCTGTTTGCGGTTGCGCTGTGCCAGAGCATCTGTGAGGTCAAAGATGCGAGCCTCCTGTACCTGCGCTGATAATTGACGCACATCTTCAATTTTGATTGTTGCGCCCTTGCCAACATACATTGCCAGCTTATCAAGCTCATTGGACAGAAGGCGCAGGTCGTTGCCGATGAAGTTTGCTAGTATTGTGACTGCATCCGGTGCGATCTTTGCTTCAATACTTTTTGCCCGGTTGGTGATCCACTTCTCCAGTGCAGCACCCTTGGGTAGAGTGCTTTGTATCACCTTGCCATGCTTCTCAGCAGCCTTGAGCAGCACATTATTGCTATCCAGAGTTTCCTCAACCAGTACGATCAGCACAGTTGTCTCTGGTAGTATGGCGGCATGTTCTGCCAGGACTTTTTCGAAACCTGCGCGGCCATCTACTGTGTTGCTTTTCTTGCCTTTACGAGCTTTGCCGCCCTTTGTTGTCTCTTCTTTCGGACTAGTAGATGTATTCTGTGCCACTTCACCGCGCTTTTTCTTTGGTAGCCCTTCAACTACAATCAGGCGTTGCTCACTTAAAAATGGCAGTGTATTACTGCTCATTACGATTACACGTACGTCGCTGTCTGCGCCGTTATAGATATCCTGGTTAAACCCAAAATCGCCCTGTCGCCGTAATTTTTTTAAGTGTTCGCGATTTGTGAACTCATCTTCGCCATGTAGTAAGTAGAACATGCCTGTACTCACTATTCGTGCGATACGTGGCGACGATAGTCGCGTGTACTCCGACTTGCTATCACGAGATCTGCGACCATACCACCAACAAGTCCCATGATTGAGCAGAAGAGGACACTACCGAAGAAGGCCGAAGCACCATTTGCTCCAGGTAGTGGTGTATCAAAGAAGAGAGTGCCCGCCCAACCAAGAATAATGAAGAAGCCCAGCAGTGCGGCTATAAATCCCCCCACCACAACTGCCGTGCGGTTTTTTACTGCACTTATCCAGAATGCAAGAAAGAGAGCAATGGGTAACGAGAGCAAAAGACCAAAGAAGTCACCAATCAAAACCGGATCACCAAGACTTAACGTTGCTGTGACCATTATTAAAAGCCTCCTGAGGTTAATGAATTGATAGTTTGAAATAGCATATATATGTCGTTTTCATTATACGGCAGTTCCCTCATCTGTGCCAATATGCTATCTCAAGTCCCAGGGCTTATTCATTCATAAGAATGGCACTTTTCCATATCTTGCCTTACGCAAAATGTGGAAAAGTGCCATTCTTATGAAGAAAGGGCTAGAAACACACTATCAAGCCTTTGCCGTCTCCAGAGTACGTGTAGTAGTGTGTAGTTCCTGGCGGTTACGTAGCCACTCGCGTATTGTTTGGCGCAGTGCTCTAATCAAGTTCATATCAGACTGATGCGCATTATAAAGTGCCCAGCCGATCTTTGGTAGACTTAATGCACCGGAATAGACCAGGTAACGACTCTCCCAGGTCGGCTGAAACTTCTTTTTGAAGTTGCACAGGGATTGATTTTTGCTAGGATTGCCGAAGCGGTCGGTCAAGAAATCGATGCTGGTACCCAGGAATGTCTCGTCCTCGGCATTTGTATTGCTTAACGGAGCCAGGCCCAGGCTAACCATTTGAGCGCCATCACATTTCATATATTCAATTGAGCGGGCGAGCAAGAGTTCCATGGTGCCTGGTGCACATTGTTCAGCGCGGCGCATGAGGTCTAAACCCCAACCGTGCCGCCCATAGACAGGTACAAAAGACACGAACGCATGTACTTTATTTTGCTGATCAACAGCCAGGGCATAAAGCTGCTCATTATCACCTTGTGGATCGAAGTTGCCCATGCTAAAGCCCATTTCTGAGCCACCCTTCGCCGCTAGCCACTCATACGAGATCTGCTCCATCTGGGTAAGCTGTTCTGTATCCGTAATCTTCCCGCGATAGAAGATAACGTGTACACCATCCTTCTCAGCGCGTTTGGCACTTGAGCGCACATTTGCCATTGCGCCACCCTTGAGTGTAAAGTTTTGTGGATTGACAATGGCATCTTCACCTATCTTCAGCAGGCGGAAGCCAGCAACGCGATAGAGAGTAGCGATCTCTGCACGTACTTGCCAGAAGACGATAGTCCAGTCTTGCTCATTGCAGAAAGCTACGAATTGCTTGATGACATTGTGCATCTCCTCTTCAGGACCAATGGGATCGCCCGCCACGACCGCTGTACTCCCCTGGAGCACATAACTGATAACAGACTTCCCTGATGCCGAGAAAAAGTAGGTTTTATCTTCACCCAGCGCAAAGTAGCTAATTGAGTTTGTGCCGTAATGGTGTGTAAGCTTGCTCACCTTGTCGCGTTCTTGAATATCGGGCATGAACACTGCCGCCACTGGTCGGAAGATTTGCACCATACCATAGAGCACCCCACTGATACACAATACAGGTAAGGCATGTTGGAATAGAAATGCTTGTGTCGCGTGGGGAATATGGATTGGACCGTGTGCAAAGATGCGCAAAATCACGCCATGAATGCCAATGCGATCAATCCAGGGCTCGAAATCATTGTACAGGGTGATAAAACCACCAATAGTGTAAAAGGTCACAATACCCAGGCCCATGCATAAGGCTATATAGCCACGGCGTGCCGATGGGGGATCGCTTTTGGCCTGAAAAAAGCGCGATGACATGGCTAATGCTAGTGCCAGAAGAAGAGCTACGACTGTTGCTAATACTGAACCACTACGTTGCACATGCAAGACTGCCGATAGGAGGAGAAGAATTAATGTAATGCGCCATGCATGCTTCTTCCCTTTTACCACTCCATAGGAAAGGACGAGCAGGAAGAAGCCAACTACCACCGTGAATGTTTGAGCTGGCAGACGATTATGCATCACAAGCCACACGCCCAGGAAATCACTCCAGCTGGATTTGGGGACAATTGCCGATAGCATATCCGCTATGCCCACTGCTGCAGTGAAACATCCAATAAGGTAGCGAACAATATGGCGCTCGATTTTTAGAAAAGATATTTTTTGAACTTCGGCTTGCATAAAAACCCTTCATGTAGTATGTTGGCCCTTTATAACCATAATATTAAAGAGTAGCCACTATTCTGCCTGAGATTGCTTACTTCTATCTATTTTAGGATTCCTACCATAGAAATTATGATCTTCCCTTTTGTTTCCTGCTTATGTGTTGGTTTTCACTATACAGTGCTGGCCTAAATTTTTGAACTGTTGCGTTTATTACAGCCTATACTATACAATGCCATCCCTATTTTACAATATGAACGTCATGGCCTGTGCGAATCGGCCCATGTACTTTCTACATTTTTCCTATGGTGATATATAATGAGTAAGATGCTTGCATATTTACTTTGCTTCATCTTTTCTTACCAAACCCTAAGATGTAGACGAGTGACGATCTCAATTTGTTGCTTCCCTATGACTTTTTCTTACATATGTAAGAAATTACCATGTCTATTCTCGCGATGGAGTATCTGCTCAAATAATAGTGCTCACTTACAGCTACAGGTTTATATCTCTTTTATTACACAAATTGCATGGTTACGCCGTAGCGCACTTAGTGCGCTACGGCGTAACCATGCAATTTGTGTAATAAAACATTTAGGGGCGGCGGAGCCGCGCGAGCTCATCGGGTAAGGATGTGGGCTATGGGAAACTAACACCCTCTTACAAGCCTGACTCGATACTCTCTGTTGCGATAGGTCTGGTAACCGTACTCTGTTCCTTTGATGTATTCACCATTGCAATCCAATAGATGCAGCCACCTAGCAAAGTCCCAATAAACCAGGAAAAAGGCGCGATACTTGCAAAAAGTGGAACCAGTGCCAGGGTCGCAGAGATTGCGGCCGAAATGATAAAAGAGACAACTGCTCGTGTATTCACTCCCTGCTGATACCAGTAAGGTGAGGCAGGTCCAGTGGTGTAGAGTCCATCGATATCTACCTGTTTTTGCTTGATGAGGTAGTAATCGACCATGATAATCCCGAAGAGAGGACCGAGAAAGGCGGCCAGGCCACCCAGAAAGTAATTGATCGCGAATGGATTGGCGTAGATTTTCCAGGGCATCACAACGAGTGCACCGATGGAGGCAATGATTCCGCCACGCCGAAAGGTAATGTACCTGGGCGCGACGTTGGCCAGGTCGTAGGCTGGGGAGACGAAATTTGCGACAATATTGATGCCCACGGTTGCGACCACAAAAGTAAGTGCCCCCACGATTAAAGCGAACGTATTCGGAATCCTGCCAACAATAAGCACCGGGTCTGTAATTGCCCGGCCGAAGACAGCCAGGCTTCCAGCTGTTACTAGTACACTAACGATGGAGAAGGCGGTAAAGTTGAGTGGTAGCCCTAAGAAATTGCCCAGCCAGATCGTTCTGGCATTGGGTGTGAGCCGGGAGAAATCACAGAAGTTGAGCAGGAGCGTGGAGAAGTAGGCCACAACCAGGGCAATGGCAGTAAAGAATTGAATGATCGCAGCGCCTCCTGAGATCGGTTGAGGACTGATATTTAAGCTGAAACGACTACCAGCCTGGATCAAAATCCAGACGAGAAGCACGATCATCAGGATATACACAATGGGGCCGCACCAATCCTGGTATTTGCGAATAGTCTCCATGCCACGTTGGAAAAGCAACAACTGAAAGAGCCAGAGTCCCAGGAAACAGAGCCAACCGAGCAAAGATAAGCCCAGGAAATCTCCTTGGGTAAGTGCGGTCAGCGATGGGAAGATGCGGAGTAGCAAGACCACAAACGCCACGGATGCCAGATAAGTCTGAATACCATACCAGAAAATCCCGATAATGGCGCGGATAAGAGCTGGGATATTGGCCCCAAAGAGCCCAAAGCTCAGCCTTGCCAGTACGGGGTAGGGAACGCCTGCATTCAGACCGGCTAACCCCATGAGGCTCATGCCGAAATAAACCAGGAGGATACCGATGATGAGCGCGAGTAATACCTGCCAGCCCGCTAATCCCAGGAAGAATAAACCGGCGGCAAAGGTATAGCCACCAATGCTATGTACGTCAGACATCCACATAGCAAAGATGCTATAGGTTTTCCATGTACGTCTATCAGAGGGAACTGGTGCAAGATCTTCGTTGTAGAGGTGCTCGCTGTAACCGGATACGGGCGTAGAATTGGAAAATTCTTGAGCCATTGGTATGCTCTCCTCTCAGTACTGCTCTCCATGCGAAAGCACTATCTTGATGCAAGATGAGGTAAAGGTATGCACTACGGGGTAGGCATAAAGTAGTTGCTACTGGTCGCACAATTGGCCAGGATCTCTGCTCAGCCTCTTGACTGAACAGCCTCATCAGCAGCGAGAGAGGAAAATAGTATGAGAGTAACATTCTCTCTGTTTGTGGAGCTTCTCACACTCGAAGTATAAAATAAAAAAGGCAAAAAAGCAATCGGAGATTTTATGATATATAGTGGACGTTGCGCTACTAATGAATTGCAACGCGTTACTGTATCATACGTATATTAAGCATGTGGACAATGAAGAATGTTCAGGCATTTCTTCCTTAGAGAAACCTGTATATTGAAGAACTGAGAGGCATAAAATGATGCGTAGGATGACGACCCTTGGAATTGATGAGCGCATAGAGCGTGTGCTGGCTTATTCGTTATTCTGGGTATCTGGCTTAGTACTTTTTTTTACTGAGAAGAATCAAACTGTTCGCTGGCATGCTATGCAATCTATGGTTACCTTTGGTGTACTTTCTCTCCTGATGTTTGGCGTGGGGATGCTCAATAGTGCGCTGTCGTGGATTCCAATTTTGGGTATTTTTACATCCTTTGGTCTGGGGTTATTGCTGCGTATTCTGGGTTGGACCTGGTTTCTTTTATGGATATGGCTGATGGCTATGGCCTGGCTGCACCCCAATTATCGCCTACCATATGTAAGCGACTGGGTGCGTAGATGGTTTTAAGTAGAGAGTACTACTCTTATTCGCCGTCTTTGTAGAAGAGGCCAAGCGTCAAACCAAAGACAAGGTGGCGTAGAACATTCTGAAAAAAAGCGCTCCAGTTGAAAAGTTTAGGCATCTCACCATTTTTAATGAGTGGATGATATTTATCGGCCAGCGGAGTAAGCCACCAGGCACTAAGAATAAATATTTCACCAAAGATAGCCCCTTTGAGCCAGTTGGGACCGGGCAAAAAGCGTTTTATGACAGCGGCGTAGATCTCTGCTAGCGCAATACCGTTGAGTAGATGAATGGCCCAGGAGAGGATAAAGCCGGTTCTGGTACGCTTTTCCCCTTCTAACAGACCCTGAATAAAACGTACATCATTGAATCTATTTCCAATAAGAAATTTATCGCCTTCCATGGCTATACTGTAAGCTACGGTTGCCAGTGTGCCCACAAGCGCGGCATGGTCAGGACGCCAGCTTCGTGTAATAAGTTTTGTAGTAAGTGAGCTTACTATATTCATGTAAATATCCTCTGTTTTTGTTACGCATGCCCTATTGTGTTACGCAATGCATGCTTTATCAGTCTTATCTTAAAGAAGGCATAGTGAGAAAGACAAGTCTGTGCGTTTATTTAAGAAGAATGTACTCATTGTCAAAATGCCAGTCGGATATTGCTTCTAGCTCAACGTAGAGGTGAGGATGAAGTGGGTCGATATGTTTCATTAGATGGATGTCTACCACACGATTGTCATTTAATTTCAACCCTTCGCAGAGCGCATCTTGCGTGATTTTGAGTCCTCCATCGAGGTCTCGCTTAAGTGGTGTGGCAAAGTAGAAGTCTAGCAGGAGTGCCAGGTGGCTCTGCTGAAATTGAGAACATAACTCGTCGCTAAGCAGGCCCTGTTGCTCAAGTGCACGCAGTCGTGCTTTGACTTCATGTTTAAACCGACGCGCGACCGATGTGCTCACACGACGATTATTGACCGTTGCGTATTGTTCATTTATGCTAGGAGGAAGTGGAAGGGTCAGGCGTAAAAGAGGAACGTGTGCGTGTATCTCTCTCTTGTCCGTGGTCTGCTCTTGCATAGAAGTCTCCTGGTCAATAGTACTATTGGTAAATTGAACACCATGCGTATTGTATCATACCATCATGTTTTATTTTGTAGATCATTGTTGTCAAGCTGGAAAAAGAGTGATACACTGCCAAGAGTAAATAAGGCCTGGCGAAAGTGAGGAGCAAAAGTGATTAAGTGTAACCGCTGTGGAAATATGAGCCCTGCTGGTCCGATGTGCCAGTCATGTGGCGCACCATTCTCTAGCAAGATTGATGCTGGGTTTTCTCAGCGGACGGGTGCTCAGGAACAATCGGAGTTGCCAGCCTGGCTGGAATCATTGCGCGTAGGTGAGCGTCCAGCCGCACCAACTGGTGGTCCAGCGAAGTTCTCTACCGCCGATTTTATAGATGAGGGGCCACTGCCGCTCTGGATGCGCTCAGAACGCGCTGAGACGCCTGACCCTTCCAATGTGGCAATGCCTGAACATTTGTCGGCTTTCCCCGACCAGGCTCCCGATAGGGGGAATTTGCCGCCCACGGGGCTTGCAGCCCAGTCATTAATTGATGAGAAATCTCTTCCATCATGGATGAAAGAGAACAAGCAGCCGGCACCCCCACCATCTGGAGGCTTTTCGGCGTCAAGTCTGTTGCAGCAGGAGAGCGTGCCCGATTGGATGAAGACCCTCCAGCCGCCGAGTGCTACACCTCCACCGCCTCCTTCTTTCAGAGAGCAAACCGGGTCATTTGAACAGCCTGTCAGAAATGCTGAGTCTTTTTCTTCTAATCCTGCCGCTGGTTTCTCTGCTCGCGATCTGATAGATCAACAGGCATTGCCTTCCTGGATGAAGCCTCAAGGTGAGCGGAATGTACCTGCACCACAAACTGAACCATTTATGCGACCTGAGCCGCAAGGTATGCCTATGAACCAATCCGGTCTCTCGGCGTCTTCTTTGCTTGATGCAAACTCTTTGCCGCAATGGATGCGCGAAGGTGGATACAATCCCGGAACGAAGGCTGAACCATCCCAGCCAGCCTGGCCAACACAGAACCCGCCAAACCCGGGTTGGCCCGCTGCTAATACACCGCCGCCAGCCTGGTCGGCAGGACAAACACCCTCACAACCTTCTCTGCAGGCAAATACTCCACCCGCACCGGGGGCCAACATGGCTGCCTCTTCTTTTATTGATGCCAATGCGCTTCCTGAATGGTTACGCAATGCGGCAGACCCACGCCTACAAGCTGGGCAAGATATGTCAGGGGGGGCGAAACAAGCTTCTTACACAGTTCCTCCTCGTGCAGAGAACGTTCGTGTACCCAGTCGCCCCCGTGGTAATGAGTCTGGTTCGAGCGAGAGCGAGGTGGCCGCGACTGTCTTTGCCTCTATGTTGGGTGTTGCATCTACCTCACCTCATTTCCCTGGTTCCCAGTCCTCACAAGAAGGATCTTATCAACAGCCAGCCCCAGGGAGGACCTTACCAACAGTCAGGTCAGATGGGGCAATCCGCCGTGCCGTCAAGTCCACCGCCGAATTTTGGGGGAGGGTCGGGCATGGGAGGTGGAGCATTCCCATATGGCTCTGCTGGCGCTCCTGCCAATATGCAGGGTATGCAGAATTATGGAAGTAGCATGCCAGGCAATAACATGAATCAGGGGGGAAGCCCACCTGCTATGGGGTCTTCTTACTATCCGGGAAATGCAGCGCCTCCGTCTCCTGCCATATCGCAGGTAATGGAGACAAAGGGCGATGAGAAAAATGCAAAGAAACGTGGGCTGTTCGGGGCGTTCCTTGACTGGCTCTCTCGTTAGTCTTTAAAAAAAGGATGCTGGAAATGTATACACAACCCTACCCAGAGAGTGGGCAGGCTCCCGCAGCGTCGCAAAAAAATAATGCGGCTCCTAACTCTCTCTTGGTTGCTGATTGTGGGACCGTGTTCACCAAAGTTTCTCTGTTTGGTCTGGTCGAGGGTCAGTATAGATTAATGGCACGCGGTGAGGCACCGACGACTTCAAAGCCCCCTTACGAGGATATTACTGAGGGTGTGCTGCAAGCCATTAACACAATCGAGTATATCACTGGGCGGCGTCTTCTGGAGGAGAAAAGAATTGTGTCGCCCGAAGATTCTGTTGGGGATGGCGTTGATGTTTTTATTGCCACTGTCAGTGCCGGTGATCCCTTGCGCCTGAGTGTGCTTGGGGCAATAAGCCCTCTTTTGGAGCGCTTGTCTACTCAGGCTGTTTCAGGCTTGTATACACAGGTTCAGATGGTTCCGTCCCCATCGTTCACAGCGGCGATGGCTTCCTCTAGTATGCCTGTAAATGCCGGGGGAAATCCTGGCGCAACTCTTCCATGGAATCAGGAACGTATGACAAGGGAATGGGATAACCAGGCTGGGCGCATACGCGAGTTACAACCGCAGGTTGCTCTTATCGTTGGTTCTGCCGATAGTCCCGCAGGTCCTACTTCTCTGCAAGAGGCCTGCCAATTGTTGATTAATGCCGCACGCGATGCGGCGAATGTTTCATCATCACTACAAGATGATGCTAAACGCTATTCGGTTGTCTATGCAGGTGCTCCTCAGTATCTGGAGGCTGTAAAACGTATGCTAAAGGGCGTTGGCGATGTGACCCGCGTCGATCCTTTGGTTTCAAACAATCAAACCGGACAACTAAATACGACGATTGGAGGCTTGCACCAGCATCTCTCGATTCAGCAGTTGCCTGGTTATGAGCGGCTCCATCTTTGGTCGAGTGTGCCTCCTGTCGCGACTGCAACCTCCCTGAGTAGTCTGGTGCGCTTCCTCGCTCAACATTATTCTATGAATGTAACTGCTGTGGATGTTGGAGGGGGAACAACAACGGTGATGATCGCTGGTGAGCAGGGTGAGTTTATCCCTGTTGTGAATACCAGTGTAGGGGTTGGGGCAAATATTGGCGATATTCTTCATCAGGTTGGCTTGCAACGTATCACACGCTGGTTGCCTTTTAATATAGCAGAAGATGAAGTGCGTCAGTTTGTCTTTAATCATATGTTGCATCCGCAGACATTGCCGGCTAATTCACGTGAGTTGCTCTTGATGCAAGCATTCGCACGTGAGGCTATTATATTGACCATAGAAGGCGCGAAGAAAAATAATGTTGAGTTGCCGGAGAGCGATCTGATTCTGGCGACCGGCGGGGTGTTGTCCCATGCTCCAAAATATGGGCAGGTTGCAATGATGCTGCTCGACGCAATCCAGCCGCGCGGCGTGACTTCTCTAGTCTTAGATCGGACTATGCTCATCTCGCAATTAGGGGCTGTTGCGACTGTTGCTCCTGTAACTGCTGTACAGGTAAATGAAAATGATGCTGTCTCGCATCGCCTTGGTACATGCGTGATTCCATTCGGCAATGTTCAGCCTGGACAATTGGCTGTGCGTGTTGGGGTGGAATATAGCAACGGTAGACAGATGAGCATTGATGTTATTGGGGGATCGATTGAGGTTATTCCCTTGCAGTCTAATGAGCAGGCTCTTCTTACGTTGTTCCCGGCTCCAACCGTTGATGTTGGGCTTGGACCTGGCGAACGTGCTCGTGCTGCCGAAGAGATCGATGGTGGTTTAATTGGTTTGATTGTTGATGCTCGTGGCCGGCCCCTGGTCCTGCCATCCGATGAAATGGAACGTCATGCACGCTTGCTTCAATGGTCGCAGGTGCTTGGGGCGCAAGCAAGTATGTGACAGAGCGGGAGGTATCTCTTATGGCCTATCCTTCGGGTTGACCTGTGATACAACAAGTAGTTGTAAAAAGAGAACGCTGGCTCGGCGCTTACAAAGGCAAAATGGTTTCACTGGTGCAAATTCATCAAGAGGTTGTGCCACATGAGCCTGTGCTTCGAGTGGAACGGAAAGAAGATGCTGGACGAGCGGGTAGAGCTGCTAGTGATCTGGAAAGCCAGGACGATAGCGTTGCTGCAGGCTTATATGGACGGGTAGTAGGCTTTACTCCTCGCGGCGGAGTTGTCATTGAGAGCCGGGCTGTACAAATGCGGGGTATTGTTGGTGCAGGTCTGCCGGTTGCGGGGCCTCTGACGATCTGGCAGTCTCCGCGTCCCGGTCGTGCGGTACAGACTATCCCTCCTGGAGCAATCCTGGTCGTTCCTGAACCACTTACATTCACGCTTCTGCGTCAGGCTATAAGTTCGGGTGTAGGAGGCATAGTAGCGAGCAGTATCGCATTGCGAGACCTTGAGGGTTTTCTGCGTACAGACGTGCTACAGTTGCTCATCGCCGATAATATTGAACTTGCCCAGACCCACCTGCCTCCTTTTACATTGCTGTGTACCGAAGGGGTAGGTTCTTTTATGATGCCTGGCTACCTGCTAAATTTCTTGCGGCAATGCGAGGGTTCCATTGGACTACTGACGGGGATAACCTCTGTGCGTCATCATATCTCCCCTGATTTGATTATTTCTTCGTCCGTTGCGGAGGTGGAGGGTGGTGAATGGCAGTTACCTCGACCCGATCCTACATTATTTCCTGGCATACAAGTACGGGTGTGTGGGGGCGAATACGAAGGTATGATAGGTCTTATCGACCATTTCTTCGTACACGAGCAGATGTTTCGTGCGGGTATACGCGGTCGAGCTGTACGCCTACACCTCGAAAATGGGGCGTTTTGCATCGTTCCTCTTACATCGATAGAGAGAATTTGATAGAAATATTATCCACATTTCGCAGTAGTTATCCACATATTCAGTTAAATATGTGGATAACCTGACAGCATTTCCTGTGGGAAGAGCGCTTTTTGTGTTTTTATACATCAGGGTAAGATAAGCGAGTGTCCCTGCATATCCTTTGGTTGAGGGATGCCCATGACCTGTAAGATGGTGGGCGATACGTCTGCTAGCATGCCATCGCTACGCAAATGGGCCTGCGCAAACCTGGGAGCGACGAGGTAGAGTGGTACTGGATATGTTGTATGCGATGTGAAAGGTTTACCAGTATCGTATTCGATTAGTTGCTCAGCGTTGCCATGATCTGCTGTAATCAATGCTGCGCCACCGACTGCAAGTGTTGCTTCCACGACACGACCAACGCCTGCGTCAACTGTCTCGACTGCTTTAATCGTTGCGGCCAGGACACCTGTATGGCCTACCATATCTGCGTTGGCGTAGTTCATAATCACAAGATCATATTTGCCGCTACGAATTTGTTCCACTGCCGTGTCAGTGATGCCAGCGGCGCTCATCTCTGGTTGGAGATCATAGGTTGCTACTTTTGGTGAAGGCACAAGAATGCGATCTTCACCTTTAAATGGTACCTCGCGGCGTCCATTGATAAAAAAGGTGACGTGGGCATATTTCTCAGTCTCGGCAGTGTGGAATTGAGCCAGGCCCTGCTCAGAGATCACGCGTGCCAGTGGCATCTCGACCTCGTCGGCCCGGTATGCGACTTCTGCGTCCAGTCCTTCTTCATATTGCGTCATCATTATATAGACCAGATCAGCGAGAACGGGGCCGCGCTCGAACTTGCCTTCAGCCTGTGGAGGCAGATCTTGCATCACAAATGCCTTGGTGAGCTGACGCGCACGGTCGGGGCGGAAGTTATAGTGGATAATTGCATCGCCCGCTTGTATCCTTGCTACCGGGTGACCCTCTTCCATAATAACTGTTGGTAAGATAAATTCATCGGTCACTTTTTTATCATAGGATTGCTGGATTGCTGCTAAGGCGGAACTGGCTTGCAGGCCCTCTCCCCGTGTCATAGCAAAATAAGTCATGCCTGTGCGATCCCAGCGATTGTCGCGATCCATTGCATAATAGCGTCCGCTGACCGTTGCCACTTTTGCCGGATGTGCACCGCCGATCTCGCGGGCGCGTGTCTCCAGCTTCTGCATAAAATTGATGCCTCCCGTTGGTGAGGAATCGCGTCCATCAGTAAATGCATGGAGGTAGACACGCTCGATGTCGTGCACCTGAGCAAGGCGCAGTAGCGCTTCTAGATGGCTCTCATGTGCATGCACACCACCATTGCCGAGCAGTCCACAGATATGCAACTGCGATTGATTTTTTTTCACATGTGCGACGGCTTTTAAAAATGCCGGGTTATTGAAGAAACTGCCATCCCTGATCGACTCGCTCACCCGTGTATAGTCTTGCAGCACGCGCTTGCCTGCACCGATGTTTTGATGTCCTACCTCTGAATTACCCATCTGGCCATCTGGCAGCCCTACGGCCTCCCCTGAGGTTTTTACGGGTGTGTGTGGCCATATACGTCCGATCTTATCAATATTTGGGGTGTGTGCAAGAGCAATGGCGTTGCCCTCTTTGCGTGGATTAATGCCCCAGCCATCCATAATAATTAGCACAAAAGGGCGTGGTCGCCCCGAAGATGTTGTAGTCATATGCTATTTCAACTCCGCAAAATTAGTAATGAGCAGCATTGTGTTCATTGCTAATATTGTAGCATGCATCTTATCGAGCGTGTTTGAGGTAGGGCCAGGACACATGTAATAGCCTATCGTTTTCCGGGTGCCATTCCTCCTCAGGAGGTCGCTATGCGGGTTCTCGCCGGATTTTAGTAATCAATATTGACTAGGGCAATCATCTAAGGCATAATACAATGCGTGCAGGTGTGTGAAAAATTGTTTCTACTAGCAGAATGAACCAGGTATATGCGCAATGAGTGATGCCTTTGAGAGCAAAAATATTTCCCCCGCTCAACCCCTACGGGATACGTACGAGGTGATTGTTGTGGGCGCGGGCCATGCCGGGTGTGAAGCCGCGCTGGCCAGCGCTCGCATGGGCCGCAAGACGCTACTGCTAACCATGAATCTGGATAGTGTGGCGTTAATGCCCTGCAATCCCTCTATGGGCGGCCCCGCCAAGGGCCATCTTATCAAAGAGATTGATGCGCTGGGGGGCGAGATTGGTCGCAATACGGACCGCACATTTATACAGATCCGCTTGCTGAATACAAGCAAGGGGCCAGCTGTCCAAGCTTTGCGGGCTCAGTGTGATAAGCAAGCGTATCGGCTCGCGATGAAGTTTGTTTTAGAGAGCCAGCCCAATCTAGCGTTGAAGCAAGCAACGATCACTCAGTTGCTGAGCACGCAGCGTGCAGATGGTCAGTACGTGGTCACGGGTGTGGCAACCAGAGAGGGCTGGCGTTATGATGCGGCGACGGTGATTCTGACCACGGGCACGTTTATTAATGGCCGTCTGGTGGTGGGCGAAAAGACACAGCCAGGGGGACGTGCCGGGGAGGGACCTGCACTGGGTATCTCTGATTCATTGCGTGCTTTTGGCCTGGAGGTTCGTCGCTTCAAGACTGGTACTCCGCCCCGTATCGATGCCCGCACGATTGACTATAGCAAGACTGAGATTCAGCCTGGGAGCCGTGTGCCGCTGTATTTTTCGCAAGACCGTTCGGCTCGCACAGATGTTCAGTTGCCGGGGGGACGGCCAAACCCGATCTATCCGGTTTCCGATGAGGATATGCTTGGCTGGCGAGCGCAATTGCCATGCTATCTTGTGCGCACAACCGAGCAGACCCATCAGATTATTCGCGACAATCTGTATCGCTCTCCGCTTTACACGGGTGTTATTGAGGGCATTGGTCCGCGCTATTGCCCTTCAATTGAAGATAAGATCGTGCGTTTCGCCGATAAAGTTGCACACCAGATCTTTCTGGAGCCAGAAGGTTGGCGCACGGGCGAGGTCTATGTGCAGGGGATGAATACCAGCTTGCCAGAAGATGTACAATTGGCCATGCTGCGTAGCATCCCCGCTCTTGAGCATGCTGAGATGGTACGTGTTGGTTATGCAGTAGAGTACGATTATGTCCCGCCGCATCAACTCTTCCCAACGATGCAAACAAAGGCGGTCTCGGGCCTTTTCCTGGCTGGTCAGATTAATGGCACTTCTGGCTATGAGGAAGCTGCTGCTCAAGGCCTGATGGCTGGTATTAATGCGGCGCTATTTGCTCGTTCTGAGGAGGCCTTTGTGCTTGGGCGACATGAGGCTTACATAGGGGTATTGATCGATGACCTGGTGACTCGACCGATGAGTGAACCATATCGCCTGCATACCTCGCGTGCTGAACACCGCTTGCTGCTGCGTCCTGATAGTGCCGATCTCCGTCTCAGTGATCATGCCTATCGTTTTGGTTTGATCGATGAAACGCGTTATGCGCAGGTTGTGCAGAAGCGCGTAGCCATTCAACATGCATTGGCACAACTAGATGGTATTTCTTTCACCTCTTCACGTATCGTAGAGACTTGTGCCCAGGCGGCTGGAATTGCTCCTCTGGGACAAATGCTCTCGGCTCGTGAACTGTTGCGCCGCCCGGAGGTTCGTTATCAGCAAGTGGTGCAGTTAGTGCAACGCGTGTCAGATGAGCATAGTGCCTTGACAGAATCTCCTCTGCATGGTATCTTTCCCTCCTCTCTACCTATCTTGGAAGATGAGGTGGCAGAGGAGGTTGATCTACAGGTGAAATACGAGCATTACATTCGTAAGCAGGAGCAGCTGGTGCATCGTACACTACGTCTGGAGGAGATGCGCATTCCTGTGTCACTTGATTATCAGTCTGTACATCATTTGCGTACAGAAGCCAGGCAGAAGCTAATGCGTACCTTGCCGCGTACCGTCGGGCAGGCGGCACGTGTGGAAGGTGTTACTCCAGCTGATGTAGCAATTTTGATGATCTATCTGGAGAAATTACGTGCATTAAAGGCCTCATCTTGACACTACACGCATTGAACGTGTAACATACATTCATATAACCCATTCATAATGTATCAATGTGCAACGGAACTGGAGGCTTATGTCCCTCTCCCTCGTGTATGCAACCAGTTCTTGCATTGGCTATAATTTTAAGGAAGATGTTCCTTCACAGATGCCATTCACCGGGTATATCCTGGGTCCTATGAGGCACTTTATGCACTTCCTGTCTTTTAATGGGGGAGTGGCGAATGCCTGCTGGGGTGCGCGGCAAACTGAGATATCAAGAAGAGGGGAAGACCGTGTACATTCTTGTCGTTGATGATGATCGGTTTGCAAATACGCTGGTTCAGTTCGTCTTGAGTAAAGAAGGATACGAGGTCGAGACCGCTGATAATCCACGCGGTGCTATGCAGATGATACAAAGACGTGAACCGGATTTATTGATACTTGATGTGGCTATGCCCTATATTAATGGCTTCGAGTTTTCGGAGAAGTTGCGCAACGAGGGCTACGAAATCCCTCTTATTTTTATGACTGCTCAGGATACAATTGAGGCAAAATTACAGGGCTTTAATATTGGTGCAGATGATTATATTTGTAAACCTTATAACCACCAGGAGCTTGTTGCTCGTGTACAGGCAGTCATGCGTCGTATCAAGAAACATGAGAGGGCCGGTCATCAGAGCATTCGTGGTGGGCAGGTGGAGCTTTTTCCTGGCGAACTAAGAGTTACTATGGAGGGACGTACCGCTATTACTTTGACCCCTACGGAAATGCATGTGCTGCGCGTACTTATGCAGAGCGGGGGGCAGGTAGTCAATCGGGATCAGTTGTTGGTGGAGGTGTGGAATGACAACGAGAATAATAGTAATATTGTTGATGTCTATATTCGTCGCCTGCGTGTGAAACTGGAGGTAGATGCCGATCACCCCCAGCATATCATTTCTGTGCGAGGGCTTGGCTATAAGTTTGTTGGATAGCTAGTGCAGTATTCCAGATAAAGGTCAGCATAGTGAGTGTAGCGTATACACAGTATAAAAGAAATATACATGTATAATGCTATATGCATTATACATGTTATCCTCAGGAAGATCTGTCGATAATGCACTACCAGACGGAAAGGCTGGGTCAGGTTGCGGAAGCGCATACAAAAACAAATACAGATAGAGCAGGTAGAACAACTTGAGCAAGAAGAGCAAGGACAAGAGGTAGAGCAGATCACGGGTGTCGCGGTACCAGATGTTGCACCTTTGCCCTCTCCTAATGAAGAACATGCAGGTTCAGGGCATGTATTATTAAATGAAATACGTCATCAGGCTCAAGATGCACTGATGGCTGATACTTCCGATGCCGTAATTACTCTGCGCGAGGATTATAAGATTTTTGAGATCAATCCTGCAGCCTCTTCTGTTCTTGGTATCCCAACTCACCAGACTGGTGAGCTAAATTGTTTTGATGTGTTGCGTTGCAAAAATCTTAATCAGATGCAACTTTGTGAGACTCCTGGCTGCCCTTTAGTACGCGTTCTGCAGCAGAAGAAGGCGCTCCCTAATGAAGAGCTAATTATTGGATCTGAGCGTACCTGCGAAGTGTCGGCCAGCGTGACTCTGGTCACGGTAAAAGCTGCGACATATGCAATTTTTATTGCACGCGATCTGTCTGCTCTAAAGGTAGCTAATCGGGTACGCTCGAACTTTGTCTCAATGGTTTCGCACGAACTGCGGACACCATTAAACTCGGTTCATGGTTTCATTGATCTCCTTCTACAGGGACATATGGGTGATATGACGGAAGAGCAGCGTCTCTATCTTGGCTATACTCAAGAGGGCGTGCAGCAACTTATTTCTATTGTCGAAGATATTCTGTTTATGACGCGTTCGGACCTGGGGCAGTTTGAAGTGAAGCAGCAAGAGGTGCATCTGCGTAGTCTGGTTCGCCAGGTGATGCGTAGCCTACAGCCACAGGCACTCAAGGCTGAGGTTATACTCTCTCAGAATATTCCTGTCGATACCCCCACACTTTATATTGATCCCCAACGCATTAAGCAAGTGCTCAATAATCTGGTCGCGAACGCGATTAAGTTCACACCTCCAGGAGGAGTTGTGACGGTGAGCGCACACTTGTATGACGACGATATTGCGGTGATCTCTGTAGCGGATACTGGCTATGGCATCCCTCTTGAGGATCGTCAGCACGTTTTTGAGCGTTTCTATCAATCAAATCATAGCCAGCAGTCTAAAATGGGTGGTTATGGTCTGGGCCTTTCAATCGCCAAGTTGATTGTTGAGCAGCACAACGGTACGATTAGCTTTGAGACTGCAATGGATAAAGGGACAACTTTTAACTTTACTTTGCCTCAATATACTGGTCAAGACGACTAAGAGAGTGCCGTCGTATATCTTTTCTACATATATTTTGCGCATAAGCGCAAAATATATGTAAAAAGATATACTCTACTGCCATAGATTATATTGATTGATCTCGGCTGGTTCTTTCCATTCATTGTCTTTTGAGAGTTTGTCAGCTTGTCGTGTTGGTTCTGGCAGTCTATATCCTTTGCCACAAGCCAGCACGTAGCGTATGCTTGTTTCCAGGCTAATAAGATGCCCAGCAGAGATAATCATCGGGTTGACGCGTGTGCGCGTGCGTACCATGGCTCCGATGACCTCGTGCTTGTCCACCAATGGTACCCATGAGCCAGCTTCCTCGCCGAGTGCGGCTTTATCATAGTGCCCGACGAGGATCGATTTGCCGCAGCCAATGGTGGGGATTTCGAGCCAGAGTCCCAGGTGTGCACCGATGCCTATACGTCTGGGATGTGCAATGCCGTGACCATCAACCATCACGAGATCGGGGCGGCGGCTAAGTTTTCTAAACGCGCCAAGCACGCTAGGAGCTTCGCGAAATGAGAGCAGGCCGGGCATATAGGGCATGCGAATAGGCTCTTCATAGATGTGGCGCTCCACAATCTCCATCTCAGGATAAGTTAGTAACACAACAGCCGCATGTGCCATCCCGTTCCCTTCGTTGATTGCCATATCTACCCCGGCTACCAGGTGGACCTCTCCCACATGGTCTTCGAGGACAATACGGCTTGCAAGCTCGCGTTGTAGCACTATAGCCTCTTGCACGCTTAAATTCCAGTTGTGTAGCGGATTTTGTGACATCTTGCCATTTCTTTCTCTATATTTTTTGTTATCTCGCCTCTGCGATAAAGATCATGCGTGGACTTTCCAGAGTGTAGGGGCCCATATCGTGATCGCCATAGACATCCTTGACGACGAAGCCTGCTTGCTCAAGTAAAAGCTCCATTTCGCTACGCTCGAAGAGGTAGAGCGAGGTGGTAACGACTGTGCGTTGTACTGGTCCGCCCTGACTATGTCGATCATAAAAATGGGTTAGCTCCAGTAAGTGTCTCTGGGTTGCGGATGCCGGGCTGACAAAGTGGGTGAAATAGACATCATCTGCTCCTTGCCAGGTTCCCTGATGCAGCACCTGCCCGCTGAGCTCTTCCATGTAACGCGCATCAGCATTGCTGATATCTACGACAAAGGTTGCCCCATTGCTCATATGTGAGCGGATCGCATTGAGCGCACGTTGTTGTGCTTTACGTGTTGTAATATGTGCGAAGGAGCCGAGGGCAATAAATGCCATCCGAAACTTTTGCCCCAGATTCAGTTCTACCATATCTTGTTGCACCAGAGTGCAGTGTGTTGCAACGCCAGCAGCCTCTAAAGCCTCACGCGCCAGTTGCAGCATCTGCTTTGAATTATCCACACCCGTCAGCTCATATCCTGAGCGTGCCAGCGGTAGCAGGGCACGCCCACTTCCGCATGCTAACTCTAGTATCTTGCCCCCGCTCAATTCTGCAAAGTTAGCGTACATATCCAGGTCTTCGCCGAAATGGGCATGCTCAATGTCGTAAAATGGTGCAATGAGGTCATATTCGTTCATCAAATTTATCTATCTCTATTCATGTCTATGTTTAGCGCTGCTCTTGCGGCAGATACCAATTATCCTGATGCGCCCTCGTGGATGCTGTGTACTACTCTAATGTGTATCTTTAGTATATGCTTCTGTTGTTTACATTACAAGTAGTTGGCGTTGTGCTTCCTAACCACTAGCCGCTTACCTTTTTGATTAGATTACCACGACAACCACAAATGTCATGGCTATGCGGGCCTGTTTTGATGCGCTCTGGCAAAAGACGATTTTAGCATTTTAGTTGCTCGTTGGTTTAATAGAGAGGAGATTTATGAATGCGTGCATTAGTATTTCGTGCTGATCGCCTTGTTCTTGATCATGACTATCCTATGCCTACACCAGTTGCAGGTGAGGCGCTTATCCGTGTTCTGCTTGCGGGCATCTGCAACACTGATCTGGAGATTGTGCGTGGGTATATGGGCTTTGAGGGCGTGCTGGGTCATGAATTTGTGGGTGTTGTTGAGGAGATTTATGGCGCTCCGGCTCAGATGCAATATGCTCACCTGTTGGGTCAGCGCGTCGTTGGCGATATTAATGCGGCCTGTTATCAGCCCGACTGTTACCACTGTCAGCGTGGCATGTCTAGCCATTGCCCCAGGCGTACAACCCTTGGGATTGCTGGTCGTGACGGCGCGTTCGCTGAATATCTGCGTTTGCCTGTCGAGAATCTACATCTCGTACCCGCTACTGTAAGCGATGAGCAGGCTGTTTTCGTCGAACCACTGGCCGCCAATTTTGAAATCTTCGAACAGGTGCATCTCAAACCGACGGATAGCGTGTTGATCCTTGGTGATGGCAAAATGGGCCAATTGGCTGCCCAGGTGCTGTCACTTAGTGGCGGCGAAGTTATCATGCTTGGTAAGCACAAGGAGAAGCTGGCTCTGGCAAAGAAACACGGTGTGTGTACTTTTCTGCTTGCAAGTGCAGAACATGCTACATTAGAGCATGAACGCCGTATTGCTATGGTTGTGGAGTGCAGTGGATCGCCGCAGGGACTCGAAATGGCGCTACGCCTGGTACGCCCCAGAGGTACCATTATCTTAAAAAGCACTGTTGCAGCGCAGAGCACGCTCAATCTTGCCCCCATTATAGTGGACGAGATCCGCGTCCAGGGCTCACGTTGTGGTCCCTTTCGCCCGGCATTGCGTGCCTTGAGCCAAAAATTTATAGATGTACAGCCATTGATTAGTGCCCGCTATACTCTGGATGAAGTGGTAGCTGCTTTCAATATGCAGGGCAAAAGGGCGTGTTGAAGGTGCTTGTGCGGGCATGACGATTCTATGCTCAATACATAAAAAGGAGCCGGGAAGATACCATCATATCTTCTCCAACTCCTTCTATCATAAGGTTGAAAAGCGAAACTTAGCGGTCCTTCTCCGTGGTGGTCAGTGCAGCCTGAGCGGCGGCAAGACGTGCGACAGGAACGCGGAACGGTGAACAGCTCACATAATCGAGGCCGATCTGGTGACAGAACTCGATGCTATCGGGATCGCCACCATGTTCGCCGCAGATGCCCAGCTCGATGGCCGGGTTAGCCTTGCGCCCCTTCTCCACAGCCATTGCAACCAGTTGGCCTACGCCCTCGCGGTCCAATGTCTGGAATGGATTCGTGGGCAGAATCTTTACCTTATGCTTCAGGCCGGGCTCTTCCAGGCCATCCACATATTTAAGCAGGAATTTGCCCTCGGCATCGTCGCGGCTGAAGCCGAACGTCGTCTGAGTCAGATCGTTGGTACCGAAGCTAAAGAAGTCGGCAACGGGGGCGATCTGGTCAGCGGTGAGAGCGGCTCGTGGTAACTCGATCATCGTACCGAACTTGTAATCGATCTTACCACCAGATTGCTGAGCGATCTCAGTAGCAACCGCTTCAAGCTGGCGGCGTACTTCTTTTAGCTCGTTGACGTGACCAACCAGCGGGATCATAATTTTTGGATACAGCTTTTTGCCCTGAGCCGCAAGTTCGGCAGCGGCACCCAGGATGGCGCGTGTCTGCATAACGTTGATCTCAGGGAAGAGTAAGCCAAGACGGCAGCCGCGCAGGCCCAGCATGGGGTTCATCTCACGCATAGAGCCCACGGCCTCCAGCATAGTGCGCTTCTCCGCTAACTCTGCCTCGTGTCCACCTTGCGTCTCCAGACGTGTGACTTCAACCAGCAAGTCCTCGTATGAAGGCAGGAACTCATGCAGGGGTGGGTCAATCAGACGGATCACGACGGGATAGCCTTCGCCGGTTGCAGGATTGACCATGGCTGCGAAGATGCCTCGGAAATCGCTCTGCTGGAATGGCAGCAATTGATCAAGTGCGGCCTGGCGCTCTTCTTTGCTTTTGGCCAGAATCATCTTTTGCACGATGGGCAGGCGTTCCTGCTCCATGAACATATGCTCTGTGCGGCACAGACCAATGCCCTGCGCTCCAAAGATAACCGCGCGTTTGGCATCGCGTGGATAATCAGCGTTTGCCCAGACACCTAACTTGCGGAACTGGTCGGCCCAGCCAAGCAGTTTCTTCAGGTCGGCCTCTTTATCGAAGTCCGCATCTACCGTCTTGATGATGCCAGCAAATACTTCGCCTGTCGCACCATCAATCGAAATGTCGTCACCCTCTTTAATAACAATCTCAGAGCCAACGACACGGAAAAGATGTTCGGCTTCACTGACGCGAATGCCTTCTGTGCCCGCAACACAGGGGAGGCCCAGGCCACGTGCAACGACAGCTGCATGGCTGGTAGCGCCACCGCGAGCCGTCAAGATACCCTTAGCAACCAGCATACCATGTACATCATCGGGGCTTGTCTCTGGTCGTACGAGCACGACTGGTGTGCCTGCTTTGCCCAGCACTTCTGCGCGATCTGCATCGAAAATAGCTTTTCCATATGCAGCACCTGGCGATGCGTTCAGGCCTTTTGCCAGCAAGCGGCCCTCTTGCTCAGCACGCTTTTTCTCAGCATCGTCGAAGCGTGGTAGCAGCAGTTGATAGACCTGCGATGGTTCTACACGTTTGACAGCCTCTTCTGGCGTGATCAGGCCCTCTTCAACCATGTCAACGGCAACTTTGACGGCTGCCTGTGCATTACGCTTGGCCGAGCGTGTCTGCAACATATACAGGTGCCCGCGCTCTACCGTAAATTCCAGGTCCTGCATATCGCGATAGTGCTTCTCAAGCCGCTGCGCGATTTCCTGGAATTGTTGGAAGACGTGTGGCAGGTCCTCTTGCAAGCGGCTAATCTTTGAAGGTGTGCGGATACCTGCAACGACATCTTCGCCCTGTGCATTGAGCAGATATTCGCCGTACAGTTGCTTCTCGCCGGTGCTTGGGTTGCGGGTAAATGCAACGCCTGTGCCGCTATCGCTACCCATATTGCCGAAGACCATGCTCTGCACATTGACTGCAGTGCCCAGGCTGTGAGGAATCTTGTTAAAGTTTCGGTAGTCGAAGGCGCGTTTGTTGTTCCAGGAGGAGAAGACAGCCTCGATAGCTTTATGCAATTGCTGGTAGACATCGGTGGGGAAAGGTTCGCCTGACTGGCGTTCGGCAATCTGCTTGAAATCGACAACGAGCTTTTTGAGCTCTGATGCGGGGATCTCTGCATCCGTCTTGACGCCCGACTGCTCTTTGTAACGCTCCAGTACGGCCTCGAAATCCTGGGGATTTGTATTAAGGACGATCTTGCTGAACATTTGGATGAAACGGCGGTACGCATCGTAGGCGAAGCGCTCGTCGCCTGTCAGAGCAACCAGGCCCTTCACCGTATCGTCATTGATGCCCAGGTTGAGTACGGTGTCCATCATGCCCGGCATAGAGAACTTTGCCCCTGAGCGCACTGAAACGAGCAGCGGATTTTCACTGGCCCCGAAGCTTTTCCCTGTTTGCTTCTCAACAATTTTTAGTGCTGCTTGCGCTTGTTCCCATACCCCATCGGCGAATTGTTTGTTGTGATCATAGTACGCATTACAGGCCTCAGTTGTGATGGTGAAGCCTGGAGGGACGGGTAGCCCTGCATTAGTCATTTCTGAGACCCCTGCTCCTTTGCCACCGAGCAGTTCGCGCATCTTGGCATTGCCTTCGCTAAAAAGATAAACCCATTTACGTGGTGAGCGTTTCACGACTTCGTCCAGCTCAGAATGGGTGATCTGTTGTGTCATTAAAAAATTCCTCCAACTTGTGTTGTGGACTAACGAATATAACTGGCTTCCAGTAAGAATGAAACCCCTTGAAAATACAGGTTATGTACTAAGTACAATGCTCCTGGCCCAACGCAATACTTTTCGTGCACTTTGTACATAGCTCCTGGCCTGTTCTGCACTGATAATCTCATCGGCCTCTTCAGGGGGGGTGTCCGCATAGAAGGTTTCGGGATGAAATGGTGTCAGGCGTGCCATCTCGTCTTGAATTTCCTGTGGTGCACCCACTTTCTCACTGAGTGAGCGCAGGTCATGATCATACATTGTACGATGTCCTGTGCGTAACAGGCTTACTGCTTGTGCAGCTTTTTCGGCGGCCTGGTTACAAAAATCGGCACAGGCAAAATGTCGTCCCAGTCCGAGTTCTAATCCTGCGGTTGCCATGTCTTGACTGGCTTCCGCAAAGTATCCTAACGCACCCTGGGCATCATGATCTGGGAAAGTTTCTTGCTCCTCGTCATCGTGATGTATTTTGGCTACTGTCTTATGAGCGCTTGAATCCTGCGTGTTTGGTGTTAACGTAATACTCTGTAAGAGCAGTTGCTCAAGGTCGTCCTCGTTGCTTTCTTTGGACACTTTGTGATTGTTGTCTCGCATCTGTGACATGATGTATGGTCCTTGTGTGCAAATGAAAATAGGGTATTGCATTGCGCAATCGTTTAGCCTTTTTCAGCTATCTCGCACATAGTATTCCAACAGCAGGGTCGTGTCAATCCTTTTTAACTGCTAACTTTGGCTAGCTAGCAGGTATTGTGTATGCGTCGCAGGTGCATCGCTTGCATATGTTACGACCGCTTAAAATTGCTGTTTCTGCGCCTGATGTACCAGACCTCTCTTTTTTACCGTGAGTGCAAATGTCTTCAGCACTCAAACCATTGTTCACAATATATTATTTATTGTACAGCAATGAGTGGTAAAAATAAATAATATATGTGAACAATAAGAGATCGGGCGCTCATCCCTTAGGTGATGAGCGCCCGATCTCTTATTTTGTGTCTTTTGTGTCTACGGAAGCTAGTTTCAGGGTTTACGTTGTAGTGAGATTACATACTGTTTATTCTCTGCTGTTTGTTGTTGGGCGAGTTTGACCAGGTTTGTAGCTAGTAGAAAGGCGTTATAGCTGCCTAGCCCGGCTGCCATATTGTAGCCGATTGTGGCTGGATAAAGTCCATTACCATGTTGCCCAATGGAGTCTGCCCCCAGTACGACATGCTGAAAGTTACTTGCATATTGAACCGGATCATCTGCGATCTGATAAAGCAGGGGATTAAGCAAGCCAATTGTAAAGTTTGTGCTGGTACCAGTCAGGCTTTCCTGTCTGGCATAAAGCTCATTGGTGAGTGCTGCCAGTACTGCCCACAATGATGTGGCAGCTGATGTGCCTCCTGTGAGCGCCCATGGTCTGTTTGCGCTACAGCCAGCAGCGGCGGTGGTGCAATATGTCCAATAGCCGTTTTCTGGGTCAGCGTTCAGCGCCACATCTGGAACCTCGCGACAGTACTTTCCACTATTCCCGGTAAAGGGGGCGCAGGGGCTGGTTGAACTGTAAACCGGGTCGGGTACTCCATCTACATGTTGCCAGTCCGGTAGCGTCCAGTAACGACTGATGCCACCTCCTACTGTATTTACATTCCATGTATCTTCATGACCATAGGTTTTATTATTAAGTGTAAGCGTTGTTCCACCTACGGCTGTTACAAATGGTTGTGCGGCAGGATCAACAATGCCTGTACTGATTGGTGTGTGGGTACTATCTCCTGGGCACATTGTGTTGCCAGGCGTGCCTGTTGCCGTAAGGATGGTTTGTCCCTGTAGTGCGGCCAGCTGAAAGAATATATTTTCTTGCGCTACGACCTGAGGTGTCATATTCACTTCGCACTGGCTCCAACTGCTTGCAACAACAGCCGGAGCGTCCTGGATAATCTGGGCCCATGCGGCTAAATAGCTGCTATCATCGTTTGCCGCTTCATAGACCTTGAGCTTGCTAAGTAGAGGTGTGGCTCCCAGTACTAGCTCTGCGTCTGTTACACCTTCTCCGCTACTTGTAGGGGGATGTGAACCAGTTTTAATGATTTGTACGGTAGTGTTGCTATGTCCGAAGCATGCTGTATATGTGTTAAGATCACTCATCTGCAATGTGCTGAGCTCAAAAAGAGCGATCTCTTGTCCTTCTCCCTGATCATGTGCCTGGTAAAGGTCATTTACATGGTAGGCGCTTGCAAACTGGTCGGGTGTAAGGCCACCCTTGATCGGAGGGTGGACAAAGAGTACCCTGCCCATTCATTTTTCCTATGTTACTTTGCACATGATAGGCCTCATGATACCAGTGTGTTGCATTGTTGAGGCCATTAATACTTACTACCTGGCTTGCCAGCCATGCAGGCAACATGGGCGCGTCTCTATTTGCATAATAAGTATGTCCACCTGCGTCTGTATAGATATTAATCCTGATGTGCAAAATTTGTTCGACCTGTGCTGTAGTACCTGTGACATCAAGTAGTAGACGATGGTCATAGGTATGAGTAATTATTAATCCTCCATGCTCTAAAAAGCGTTGTAGCATTGTATAGCTTAATTCTGTTGGACTGAACTGCTTAATATATTGCTTTTCGGGCACAAATTGACGTGCAGAGCCGTTTTTGTGTACCAATATATCCTGTAGTAAGCGATCTAATGTTGCGTGATTACGTGGACGTAACCCCACAGAGAGATCAAGACGTTGGCGGGGATCGGCTGCATTGTCCAGGTGGCTCTGTGTGATAAGTGGAGTTATTGTCCCTGCAAGAGCTATAAGCCCCCCATTAGTACTAGCTTCCGCAAATGTGAAGTGTAGCAGTTGAAATGCGACCAGATTGATCACAAAAGTAAGTGTGAGCAATGGAGTGATGATAGCCATAATGCGCCCGTAGGGCTGTGCTATCCGTGCACGGCTATGGACCATGCCCAGTAAACGTGGCAGTGACATGCTTTAAATCTCCCTTTCCACCTAAACCCGTATACCATCTTTGTACATATGTCACTATGAAAAAGCATAATTTGTTTCTTTTACCTCCCTGGTAGATAACCACAAATGTGCATAGTTTGTTCGTTATTGTAGATGTCAGTATGTGTCAAGCATTGCCACATGTTATTATGATACTTCTGAGGCCACGTATCAAAAAATAAATGGGACAATGGTACTACTGCCAAAATTAACTGAGCTTATCTGTAAATGGCGGCGCTATTTAGCGTGGTAGTCATTGTGCGTAAAGTGATTACATGCGGGTAGGGCGCAAGAGTTTGATACTCTCTGCTGAACAAGATGCCCCAGTGTAATGGGGAAAATACCCTCTTTTAAGCAGGGAAAGACGATGAATAAATATAGCTACGAGAAAGCAAGAGAATGAGAAAATGTTTATAATATTACTGGCGACACAATCTGTGAGCCCTATTTCGATGCAAGCTCGCTCAAGGGAGAAAATGCATGCCAGTATGCCAATGAACAAATCAGCCAACCGTCAATTAGAGAGGGCTGCTGCGGATGAATCTACATTGATCAGGCTCTATGAGCAATTCCGCCGTCCTATTCACTCTTATACATATCGCCTGCTTGGTAGCCAGGAAGATGCTGATGATATAACACAGGAGGTGTTCGTGCGTGCTTGTACCTCCTGGAACGGTCTCTACGAGCGTGATCATCTTTCAGCCTGGCTCTATCGCATTGCGACCAATTTGTGTGTAGATCTGCTGCGCCACCGGAAGCGTATCTCCTGGTGGACGTTGTCGTCGCGTTTTAATAGCGACGCTTCGCAAAATGATGATAGCACGAACTATGATATTTCCCATTTTCTGGCGGATAGCGGAGGGATTCCAGAGATTGCGGAGCGCGAGTTAATTCGCCTCACTCTGGCTAATATGTCTGAAGAATATGCTGTTGTGTTGGTTCTCAGCGCCGCACAGGGTGTTCCCTATCAGGAAATTGCCACCATCGTTGGCATTTCTCCGAATGCTGCTGCAACACGTATTTCACGCGCTAAAAAGATGTTCGCAGAACATTATCAACGTTTGAGTAAAGAGGGTGTTGGAAAACGGGAGCAAAAGTCATGAATAACACCGGGAAAGATAACATGAGTAGTGCTCATGACACTGATTTACCGCCTCTTCTTCCAGGCAATGTATCTGGCACGGCTATCTGTGCCAATATACAGTTGTATCTGGCTGTTTGGGATGACTTGCCACCTATTCAGCAGCGAGTAATTTCTCAACATGTGCAGGCGTGCCCTAATTGTGAGCGTGAGCGCTTGCTGATGAAGCGTTCTACTCATCTGGTTGCTTGCCTGGATACGTCAAGTCCATCAGCACGGGTGGATCAGGCGGTTATGGCTGCTATTACTGCACGCGGCCAGGTGCAGCAGAGCGGGCAGCCTGTTAATCTTGCTGCTCACCGTAAGTCCGCAGCTACGCGTAGAATCCCTCGCGTAGCTGCTCTAAGCGGCTTGGCCGCCGCCGTTATGCTAGTTGCTGCCTTGTCCTCCTACTTTGTCTTTGGGGTTGGTGGTCATCCACAACAGGCTATAAGGGGAAATCAGGTGCAAACAACGGCCTTTGCTCTCCCCGCAAATCTCTCATGGAATAACTATGTACTTTTCTACAAGCAAACGGTTACTGGCCCTCAAGGCGAACAGTACCAGGTTACCAATTATCATAATATGAGCGATGATAGTATACGTACAGAGATGGCAAGCAAGAATAAGGTTGCTGTAGTGATTGTTAAAGATACGCAGAAGTCTCTTGTCCTGGATATGACGCATCGTGTGGCCCAATGGAATATCCATACCTGGGATGTCGATGACTCGATGTTCGATCTCGCTACTCTGCGTAAAGATCTACAAAGTGGTCGTGCTCAATATCTTGGGAAAGAGACCTTTGATGGGCAAGCAGTCTACCGCATTCGTAATGCTCAGGGTGATATCTTGCTGCTCAATATGCAATTTGTGCCTGTCAATGCTTTGGTCAAGGGTCAGGAGACTGCGACCTCTAAACCAATGTTCGACCAATTGCAATGGTTACAGCCAAATCAAGTTGCTGACTCTACATGGAATATGAAGGTACCTACCAATTTTAAATTAGGAAAAGTTTCTCCTCAATTGTAATTTGCTCTTCCCTCGATCAGAGGGTATATTATAGATTATAAGTTTAAAAATATTATTCAATTTAACGGTTATGTAGATGAGTTATCTATATAACCGTTAAATATTTATGGGGGCAGAGCATATGTCAGAGCCTATCCCGGTCGTGGTTGATGCTGCCGAACTGGCTCGTCTGCAGGTTGCACAGACTCAATGGGAGCAGACAACCGTGCAGAAATCAGTTGAGCGCATCCCGGAGCGTGATAATCTACAAACGACTTCGAGCGTGCCTATACAGCGCCTCTACACGCCCAGGAACACGAGTAGCCTGGACTACACCCATGATCTCGGATTTCCCGGTGAGTACCCCTATACGCGCGGCGTACAGCCAACTATGTATCGTGCACGTCCATGGACTATGCGTATGTTCGCTGGTTTTGGCACTGCCGAGGACACGAATGCACGTTTCAAATATCTGCTCAAACAGGGCCAGACTGGTCTCTCTACAGCCTTTGATATGGCGACTCTCTATGGGTACGATACTGATCATCCCCTTGCAGCCGGCGAGTTTGGCAAATGTGGTGTTGCCATCTCTTCCCTGGCGGATATGGAGATCCTTTTCGCTGACCTGCCACTCGATAAAATAACTACGTCGATGACTATCAATAGTCCTGCCCCTATTATCTGGGCTATGTATATTGTCAATGCGGAGAAGCGTGGTTTCCCAATGGCTCAGTTAGGTGGGACGCTGCAAAACGATATCCTCAAAGAGTATATCGCGCAAAAAGAGTTTATTTTTCCGCCTGAGCCATCTTTGAACCTGGTCATTGATACGATTGAGTTTGGTTCGCGCTATATGCCTCGTTGGAACACGGTTAGTATCAGTGGCTATCATATTCGCGAGGCCGGCGCGACTGCGGTGCAAGAGCTGGCTTTCACGATTGCCGATGGCCTGGCATATGTTGATGCCGCTTTAGCGCGTGGCCTGTCGATTGATGATTTCGCGCCCCGTCTCTCTTTCTTTTTCGACGTCCATAACGATTTGTTTGAAGAGGTGGCTAAGTTTCGAGCCGGTCGTCGTATCTGGGCCCGTTTGATGCGTGAGCGCTATAACGCTAAAGATCCGCGCTCCTGGATGATGCGTTGCCATGCCCAGACTGCTGGCGTCTCCCTGACAGCCCAGCAGCCCGAAAATAATATCGTGCGTACAACCGTCCAGGCTCTTGCCGCCGTACTTGGTGGCACCAATTCTCTGCATACCAATTCGTTGGACGAAGCCCTGGCTCTCCCAACCGAAAAGGCTGTGCTGATCGCCCTGCGCACACAACAGATTCTTGCCAGTGAGAGTGGCGTTACGAACACCATCGATCCTCTCGCTGGCTCCTACTTCGTCGAGTCCCTTACCGACGAAACAGAGCGTGCGGTCATGGACTATCTGAGCCGCATCGATGCTCTTGGTGGAGTTCTTCCCTGTATCCAAAATGGCTTCTTCCAGCGCGAAATCGCCGAGTCCGCGTATCGTTATCAGCAGGAGATTGATGCACACAAACGTATTATCGTCGGTGTGAACGACTATGTGATGGAAGAACATGTCAAAGTACCCACCCTCTACGTCGATTATGCAGGACAAGAGAAGCATCTTGCACGCCTCAACCGAGTGCGCAGCGAACGCGATCAAGCGCAGGTCAAGCACACTCTGGATGCCTTACGTGGCACCTGCGAAAAAGGCGAAAACACCATGCCGGCTATTATAGAAGCTGTCAAAGCCTATGCCACGCTCGGCGAGATCATGGATGTTTTCCGCGTTATCTTTGGCAACTACATGGAACCTGCAGTGTTTTAATCTAGCCGATATATAATGGTCATTGACAAGAAGTAATGGTCACATTCTTTCTTAACATGGATATCGTCAATGATTTTTCGAGTGTAGAAGGGAGCACAGCATGTCGAATAGTCAGCCACAAGGACTTTTCAAAAAGCATACCTTGACCAGTCCAGAAGCAGTATTAGTCAAACAACTGGAGCAATTATGCGAAACGTATGAAGATCTACATATGCCGCTTGAATGGTTTGGTGTGCTGAAATATCCTGGTGATACGAACAATAATTTTCTCTATTATGAAGATGGTGAACTTGTCGGTTATCTGGCCGTGAATGATCGCAACCCGATCATGAACGAATTAATCGGTATCGTCCATCCCGCTTATCGCCGCAGAGGTATATTCAGTCAACTTTTGCGTGCTGCTCAGGAAGAATGTTTTCTTTCGGGTGAAAGACGCTTCATTCTGGCCTGTGAACAGACTTCGCACTCAGGTCAGGCGTTCATGCAAGCTATCAGGGCCGCTTACATGGTTTCTGAGTATGAGATGGTCCTGCATCACTTTCGGGAGAGCCACGCTTTTGATGAGCGTTTGACCTTTCGCAAAGCGGAGAGCAGCGATCTTGAAGCAATCATCAAAATACAAGCCGCCAGCTTTGGAGATTCCCAGGATCATGCAAGGCATCGTGTATTGCATCATGCCCAGGACCCGCAGCATTTATACTACATCTTGACCTATGGCGAAGAGTCAGTTGGGTGTCAGGAGCCAGTTGGTTGTCTGCGTCTGGATTATAGCGAGGAGGCAGTCGGTATTTTTGCCGTAGGTATCCTGCCCGACTACCAGGGCCGTGGCTACGGACGCCAGATGCTAGAGGCGGTGATTCGTCTGATCAACTTTGATAGCCAAAAGCCCATCTTCCTTGACGTCAATATAAAAAATACCTATGCTGTTAACCTCTATCGCTCCTGTGGTTTCACTATTAGAACCACCTACGACTATTATGCCATGAGCATATAATCTCACTTTATATCTTGCATTCCTATCTCAAACGCAGCGGCTGTGATATGCTAGCTAATAATGGGAATCAAACTGTCTCATAAAAGCGCGAAAGGTAGAAGTTGTTTCATGCAATGGTTAGAATTAAATGTCCAGTCGCACCCTGAAGCAGTAGAATCTGTCTGCGAACTATTGAGCCGCTATTCCTCTGATGGAGTGGTCATAGAGGAACCTTACGAGTTGAGCGAGGATGGCCAGGAGTATCATATTCTCGTGGGGCAACCGGTCATGGTGCATGCCTATCTGCCCCTTGATGGCACTGAAGAGGCTAAGAAGCAGCAAATTGCCGAGGGCCTCTGGCATTTTTCGAGTCTGGGTGCGCATTTTGTGGGCGAGTTACGCACGCGTGTCGTCGATGAGCAAGATTGGGCCAATGCCTGGAAAGATTATTACCATGTAACGCATATTGGCGAACGCCTGGTAATTCGTCCCTCGTGGCGCGAGTATACGCCAAAAGACTCTGAGGTTGTCTTGACCCTCGATCCTGGTATGGCCTTTGGAACAGGGGTGCATCCTACGACCCGCATGTGCCTGGAACAGGTCGAGCAACGTGTGCAGCCTGGCATGCGTGTCATGGATGTCGGAACCGGTTCTGGCATTCTTGCCCTCGCGGCTGCCAAATTGGGTGCTGCCACTGTCTACACCATTGATAACAGCAGCGTTGCCGTCGAAAGCGCAAAGGCTAATGCCGCCATGAACGATCTGAACGAAAAAATCATTGTGGTGTTAGGTGTTCTGGATGAGGTGGAAGCGGCGCGACAGGCCGGTCAATATGATCTCGTTGTGGCCAATATTATCGCACACGTCATCGGTTCAATTGCTCCTCAGCTTGCCCAGGTGATGGCTCCTGCCGGACTTCTCGTGGTGAGTGGCATTATTGAGGCACGCCGTCCCGATGCCCAGGAACCCTTGCTGGCAGCAGGTCTGGAACTGGTGGATGAAGTGAAAACTGATGATTGGTTAGCATTGGTTCTACGTAAGCGAGGATAATTCTTATGCATCGCTTTTTTGTTGGAGAACTGGCCTTACGTCGCCTTGCTCCTGGGGCCAGCCTGCCATTGCCTGATAACGTAACTCATCAGGTGCGAGATGTCTTGCGCATTGCCATTGGAGAGCAAATAGTACTTTTTGACAATAGTGGAGATGAACTCGTTGCCACGGTGATCAGTCGTGCTCGTACAGGTATGGAGGTGCGGATTGCTGAGCGCCGTGTTGGGGAAAAAGAGCCGGCTGTGCGTATCATTCTCTGCCAGGGTCTGCTCAAGACGGCACGGTTCGAATGGGTGTTAGAAAAAGGAACAGAGCTAGGTGTGCATACTTTTGTCCCCATCCTCTGCCGACGTTCTATGGCAGGCCTTGAGGAAGCTGGCCCGGCTAAAATACAACGCTGGCAGCGGATCATCCAGGAGGCAGCTGAGCAATGTGGCCGTTCGCGCATACCAGAGTTGCTTACCATCCAACCCTTAATACATGCACTCAACGATATTCCTCCAGGCGCACTTGCACTTATGCCCTGGGAAGAAGAACGTGTGCAGACTCTCTATTCAGTCCTGCAGACCGTTCGTGCAAATACTACTTCCACCATATCTGATGCCAAAACTGTTGTGCTCTTTATTGGCCCGGAAGGTGGCTTGATGCCTGAAGAGGTAGGATTGGCGCAGCAGCATAACGTGAAAATAGTTACGCTTGGTAGACATATCTTACGCGCCGAGACCGCCGCCCTTGCAACCGTTGCTAACGTCATGTATGCCCTCACGTGACGACAAGCGCGAGTGAATTGGTCGCGCCGCGCATGCTTGCCTTATTTACATTTTCATAAAAAATATAAATAAGGCAAGCATGGTCTGATTACTCGTCGAGACCTTTTCCGGTAAGCACGGCATGGACATAATCCGCTACATAATGGCGTTCGTCAACGCCATCGATGATCATACATTCTGCAATCGAAACGATCTGTGGTGCCACCTCATGCAATACGCTTACAATGGCTCGCTCATTGCGGTTATCTGCATTGGGATCAATAATAAAGCTATACAACTCGTCCGTAAATTTTTCTTCATCAGCTAATAGCTGGAAAATGTTAGACATAGTCTAAACACCCTTTCGTGGCAGGCTTTTTTTACCCGTTGAGCCCTACAAGGTCTTCTCTATATAATATGATGAAATTCTTCTACAAATGACGGTTTACTTTACTATCCTATTACTACTATACGTAAGGAAACGCTTACATGTCAAGGTGAAATACGAGAAACATAGTCTGCATCTATTTAATATATGACGTAAACATTTTGAAGAAGATTGACCAGATTAGACACTTCATGCTATCATAACCCAACGTGGTTTGCTCAAAGTAATTATGTTCGAGTAACTTGTTCATGCAAAATGTCGTCCCTGATGCCTTACAACGTTTACGTGCTACAGAGATTATGCGTATGGCAGGGCTTGTTGCAGCCTCGCTGGGTCAAGAGTATAGTCGTATTGGCTCTTTTCATGAGACAAGGCGACAAGGGGCACGTATTAGCGGTGTTCTTGAAATTCCACCCACAGCTTATGCGCTTGCTGCCTGGGATAAAAATGAGACAGCTCAAAAAGTACAAGAAAAAGCAGAGAAGCAGCCTTCATCGTGCTCCGTTGAGGTTGAGATTAAAAACATCTCGTCCTGGACGTGTCATTGCTCGTGTGGCTCGCCTGCTACAATATTGTGCCCACATGCTGCTGCCTTATTATATCATTGGATTGCCCAACCAGCCGCTTTTCTCCCTATTGTAACTCTTCCTTCTTCTGAACATATTCCTGTTCAGGAGCAGAAGCATGGTTTATTAGTCTCAAACGAGATAAAAGTGGAGGCTGCATCAATAGAGCCTGCTCGTCAGGCTGGATCGGCAAATTCAATTATTATCCGCTATAGCGCTGACCTTGCGAACGTCCTTATGCAATTGGGTTTAAGTGAGCTGCGTGGTATTGCACGAGAGTATGAACTGGCGACAAATGGTTTTACGAAAGTGCAGCTTACAGAGAAGTTGGTGGAAGTGTTAAAGCAGCCCGAAGCTGTGCGGCGTGTGGCGGCGACATTAGAAAAGACGCAGCGTCAGCTTCTAGCAGCTTTAACGCTTGCCGGAGGTATGATTACCGATGAAGATTTGCGCAGTCTCTTTGAGCGATTCTCTTTAGGCCAACCAGGTCAACTTCAGCGCGTCTTACTGATTTTGCAGGGAAAGGCTTTGCTCTTTCGTACAAGTATGAGTAGTTATGCAACAGCCCCATTGGGGAGTTCAGGAGGTGCGTTGTTGGATGTGGGCTGGTATGTGCCGGTGGAGGTGCGCCTGTCGCTACGGGTCTCTGTTCCTGTTACAAGCTTTGATGTAGAGCACCAAGACGAAAAATATGGCACTCTGACACTGCAATATGCAGAACCTTATCGTATCCTGGCCGATCTCTTGCTTGTGGCTCGTGCATTGGATGGCTACCAGCTCGGCCCCGATGACAATTGGTTGCCACGTAGCCAGGCTGCTCGCTCCTCCGATTCAATGGTATATGCTCGTGCGGCGACCAATTCAGATCGTTCAGTCCTGGTTCAGCCGCCGGAGGATACTCCCTCACCTGCCCTCATTTCTTCATTACAAGAGATTATTTCTTGCCCAGCCAGTTTCTTACGCTTCGCAGTTCGCTTTTTACGCCTGGTGAATCTGGTGTATAAAGATGAGGCTGATAAACCTGTTCTGCGCATTCTGCAAACTTCCGCGCAGTTTTTACTTGGTTCCCCCAGCATGGAGATGCTGAAAGATCTGTTTGATCTCTGGTTACATAAGTCATCTTATAGTGATTTATATGATCTGCAAACTGATGGTCTGCGTCTGTGTTGCCGTGCGGCACCGCTGGGTATCCCTATCTTGCGTACGGATGAACTGGATGCCGAGAATAGTGAAGCTCGTCAGACCCTGGTCTCTTTGCTGGCACAGACTCCTCCTAACCAATGGATTAGTTTTCAGGCCTTTGCTCGCTTTATCTATCGGTTAGATCCCTTGTTCCTACAGAAGCGCCAGCGGCTTTTCTCATCCCCTCACTGGTGGTTCGAGCAAGAATCCAAGCGCTTGCTAAAACCATTACAGCAAAATGATTGGTTGCGCGTAGAAATGCCTTATATCGCTCATCTTTTGTCTGGTCCTTTGCATTTGTGGGGAGCATGCGATATTGCTCTCTCCACGGAAGGTCGCCTGCTAGCCTTTCGTCTTACCCCTCTGGCTGGTTGGCTTCTCAACGCCCAGGCTTTTGAGCCAGATGTGGATGATCAGTCAGTGGTGTCTCCTGCAACGTTAAATGTAGTAAGTAAGGACGAGGTGTTAGCTCCTTGTTCTGTCTCTGCCTGGCCTATCATCAATATATTAGAGACGTATATGCAACCTGCTGGCATCCAAAACGATCAGCTGCGCTATCTTTTGACACCGGCAGCTCTGAGCAGCGCTTTAGGCCGTGGATTACGCCCGACCAGTCTGCTGGAGCTGTTGCGTTCCCATTCTTCTGTTAGTTGTGAGGACGATGGGCCTCTATCGCAACTATTAAAGCAGTTGGAACAATGGATTGCGAACTATGGACGAGTTCGTATCTATACCGGGGTGAAGTTGCTTGAGACCACTGATGCTGTAGTGATGCGTGAATTGTCTGCGACCACTTCTCTGGATACGCACATTGTGCAGTCTATTAACTCAAATTTGCTTGTGCTTAAAAAAGCAGCATTTGAGCTTGTAATTGATGAGCTCAAGCGTCGTGGGCAATCTCCCCTTTTGCACGATGAGGATTTTCATGGACCAGAATGATCTTGATTTGCTACAAACGGTGCCGCCATATTATCTGCACACAGTGGCAAAAATGAGACATATGCCGTTGTCGTCGTCAGCTTTGAGTATTTTGTCTGGTACTACACCATCATCTAGTGCTCTTACTTCATCCTCACCTACGCTTGTACTGGAAGTTGCGCAATATCTCTTAAATACAGTTTCGATTCGTGAGGTGCTACGGGATCTTGGCGAACTTGAAACTTTGATTCTACGTGAGCTGGTGTTGTGTGGAGGACGAACCAATAGCCGTGATCTGGCACTTTATTTTCAGAATGCTGGTTTGCTTGCAGATGATAAGAAGAAAAATACTCCTATGCCGGTAGTGGCTCGTGGGGCTCTTTACCAACCTGTAACTCTACTGCAGCCCCCACAATATCCAGCTGCACATCCTCACGGCGTTTTTGAGCAAGCGGTGCGCCATTTGCTTGTCGTTGGCCTTGTGTTCTGGGGGAAGCAAACAAATTTCTCTGGTCGTGACTATACCAGTGGTATCCATGATGGTGTGCTTATTGTCCCGCAAACAGTACAGACGGTTGTGCGTAACGAATGGCACCTGGAGCGCACGTCCCAGGTGGATAGCGCTCCTTTGACGGTACTCAGCGATAGTCTGTACTCTTGTCAGCGCTCTCTCTATATCTACTGGTCATTTGTGGCTTCTATGCATGATGGCCTGGCGCTCGTCAATAATGGGTTGCTGGCGCGTTCAGCCTTGCGCCAGCTCATCGAGCATCTAAGTGCGGGACATCTAAGGGGGAAGATCCAGAACGAGCAGGCGCGTTTAGAGAACGATGTACCCTATATCTTATTTCTTCGCCTGCTACTCATGAAGTTGGGCCTGTTGCAAGAGCGGAATGGTGCTCTGCGCGTAGCATCATCTGACGAATTTTTTGCGCTGCCTCTTGTTGAACGAGTTCAGCGTTGCTATCACCTTGTGCTTACCGGTTCTTTTTGGAATGAATTGCTTTATTTACCCGAAGTCAATGTGCGGCCTTTACCACAACCTTTTGAACTGGCTCAGGAAGAGGTTATACGTTCGCGTCAACTGGTCGTCGAACGTATGCTGCGCGAGCCCTGGGAGGGTTGGCATGATTTTTCAGCTTTTATTGCTCGTACAAAGCTCTATGTCCCTTATCTGCTCTTCCCAAAACAATATGGTGCACGAGCGGAACGCTATTCTAGTACCAGCAATCCTTATGGTTGGGACTTTCGGCTCCGTCGTGGTTGGCTGACGCACCGTGAGGGATGGCATATGGTTGAAGGTGGCTTTATTCGTGCTTTTATCGCTGGCCCTCTCTATTGGCTAGGTCTGGTAGAAGTTGATCAAAGCGAGCCACCTCTCACCTTTCACCTTATTCCCGAGGCTCCAAGCGTGATGAATAATATCCCGCTGGCTATCGAGACACCACCCTCTGGACGGCTTATCGTCCAGCCAAATTTTGAAGTGCTTGTGCTGGCACCCCTTTCCGAAGTCCTACTTGTCCGCCTGGATCGCTTTGCTGAACGTGTGAGTCTGGAGCATATCGCACAATATCGTATTACAAAGGCGAGCGTGACGGCGGCTATTCGGCGTGGCTTGTCGTCCGAAGCGATGATCGAGATGTTACAACAAGCAACTGATAGCGAAATTCCTCAGAATGTGCGCTACTCGCTGATAGAATGGGAGCGACAGGTGCGCCGCGTTGAAGCATGGCCAGATGCGACCCTGCTTGAAGTGGATGATGAAGCGTTGCTGGATATGCTTTGTAATGATCCTCAGACGGGCCCTTTATTTGCACGCCGTCTTACTTCTCGTCTTGTAGAAGTTATGCCGTATAAGCTGTCTGCGGTGCAAGAATTGCTTTGGCAGCGTAACTATCTCCCTGCTCTATCTACAGATCCAGGATTGGAGGCCGGTTCAGATGGTACGTCTGTTGCGCATGAGCCGCAATGGCATTTACTGGACGATGGCTTACTCCAGCCTATTTGTGCGGTACTTAACTTCTATCTTGTTGCAGAGGCAGAACGTTTTAGTGAGCGTGATGCCGCGACTGGCTGGTTGAGCCTTACCCCTGCTTCTGTACGCCGTGCACTCTCTCAAAATATCTCGCTTACGTACATCGTGAATTTTCTTCGTCGGTATTGTGATGATAGCGTGCCTGGTTCATTTCTGGTTCGCCTGAAGCTATGGGGCGACGGTTATGCTGATGAGGGGCGTGTATATGTAGAGCCAGCTCCTCTGCTTCGTCTCTCCGCAGAAGTTTTGCAAGATCTTCAGACAGATAAAGAGCTTGCAGGCTTGCTTAGCACGGAAGTTGAACATCGACAGCGCCTTGTCCATGTTGATCCGCAAAATCTCGCTCGCGTACTCGAAATCCTACGCCAGCGCGGCTTCGAAGTTCAATAATGTGGCTTCGCCGTATTTTGAACATTTCAGCCTCCAAGTTGTATTCAAAAACGATTGACAAATATTTGTCGTTATGATATCTTATCTCTGCAAACGTGGTGTGCTTCTAACAAACAGTAAAGAAACGCAAATGCGGGAGTAGCTCAGTGGTAGAGTCCTTCCTTGCCAAGGAAGATGTCGCGGGTTCGAATCCCGTCTCCCGCTCCCCCTTTTGTGGCGACGTCGCCAAGTGGTAAGGCAGAGCTCTGCAAAAGCTCCATCAGCGGTTCGAATCCGCTCGTCGCCTTCTGAGAGACGTAGTCGTAACTACGTCTCTTTTTATATTCTGGTTCTATACTTTCTGGGCAATCCATCCATGCGTGAGCAACGTAGTTATCCCACCGAAGCCATTGTCCTTAGACACCTTGATCTAGGCGAAGCCGACCGCATATTGACATTTTTGACACCCTATAAGGGGAAGATCCGTGCCATTGCGAAAGGTTCTCGACGGCCCATCAGTAAGAAAGCAGGGCACCTGGAGCTACTCTGTCATAGCCAGCTGCAAATAGCTATTGGTCGCAACCTGGATATCGTGACCCAGGCTCAAGCCAGCGAGAACTTTTTTCACCTGCGCAACGAACTCTGGCACATGACTTGCGGTTTCTACCTTGTTGAACTGGTGGATCGTTTTATCGAAGACGATACCCAACATCAGGATGTCTATAATCTCCTACTCAACTCACTGCGCGTCCTGGATCTTGATGCAGAAGAGGCCCAGAAACGTCGTGCGCAGGGAATCGCTCCCTCAGAATATGATCGCGACCGTACTCGCCTGCTCCTGCGCTATTTTGAAATGTATCTGCTCTCTTTTATCGGTTATGAGCCGGTATTGCGTATCTGTGCCCACTGTAAGGCGGATTTGAAGGCCGAAGAAAATGGTTTTACGCCTGTCCTGGGTGGTGCTCTCTGCCCCAACTGTTCTCATCTCTGGTCCCAGTCCCTGTCGGTGAATGCTCTTAAAGTCCTGCGTATATTGCAGCGCACAGAATGGGCTCATGTTCCAGCGTTTCATCTGGATAGCCGTCTGCAGGCAGAAATAGAAGCTGCTATGCATAGCTTACTACGCTATCATCTTGAGCGTGATTTGAAATCATGGAGCTTCTTAGAAATGCTTGGCGTGCAGTACTAGTCGATGTTTAACCCAGCACACGATGTTTGTAGACGAGTTTCTCGTTGCGGTCGTAGAGTTCGGCTTCTACGGGCAGTGTAACAAGCTGGTCCGTCAAAAAAAGAACAATACCCTCTTCTACGTTATCTTCAATAATCGTGCCATTTTTTGCCACAAGTCGTACATGTGTAACATCTAAACCATGATCTGCAACATAACCCCCTGCATAAAAATGGTCTGGCATGCCTCCCCCGCCCAGATTTGCCCATGCTTGCTCCACTACTGATCCAGGGGTGCCGGTAATTCCATCTCCTTCTGCACCTCTAAACTGCCAATGTCCCTTTGCATCTCTCACAATATAGCAGGTAAAATGCATTCTATGTCCTTTTTGATCTTCAAATACAACAAAATGCACCTGCCTGTCTGTGATACAGCGCTCTTTAAGGAAACGTAGCGTTCTCACCTCTTTTTCGTTTGCTGTTGTGGCTTTTGCCGATGGCAATAATAAACGGGTTAATTTATTAATGATTTCCTGTTTGGGATCTGGATTTGCCATAAAAAACATTTATCCTCAATTAGATTATTTAGCTTTATACAATAATATTATACTCAATGTTATACTATATCAGCTATGTAAAATTCTGTTTGTGTGCTAATGTTTAGATGTATAAGCAATCTCTGGTGATTCATATAGCCATATTGAGTGTAGTGGGGCTATAGACAACTTTTCTGTCGGTCGCGTATGATAGCAGTATTGTTGTCATGTTGTGACCTCGATGCTCCAGCAATGTCAAGCACGAGGAATTGCCGCCATGTGCCCTGTTAGGGGGCATGCCCCTGTGGGGTCGCTACGCGCGACATGCCCATTGAAGATGGACAGAGCAGTGGGTAGTTTTGTTAGACAAGCATAAATAGGATAGTTTTAAGGAAGAGATTACAGGCCATGATTCATTTCTACGAACTAGGCAAGTTGGATACTACTCAGCGTACACGTCTTCTGCGCCGCGCAGAGCTTGCGATTGATGATCTGCTGGACTATGTACGTCCAATTGTGCGTGCAGTGCGTGATCGCGGCGATGAGGCTCTCATTGAATTTATGGAGCGCTTTGATCATGTACAACTGACGCCTGATCGCTTGCGTGTGAGTCGAGAAGAGATTGATCGTGCCCATTCCCTCCTCGCGAAAGATGTGCACCAGGCCATCGGGCAGGCGATTAGTAATGTGCGTACTTTTCATGAGCGCCAGATGCCACATGAACAGTGGTTTATACAGGTTGCGCCTGGTGTGCTTGCAGGGGAGAAGATTACGCCTATCTCTAGTGTTGGTCTCTATGTGCCGCGTGGTAAAGGAGCCTTCCCATCGGTGATGTACATGCTTGCAACCCCTGCGCATATTGCTGGCGTGCCCCGCGTAGTGGTCTGTACACCCCCTGCGCCCGATGGGGAGGTTGATCCAGCTTCTCTGGTGGCTGCCGATCTCTGTGGTGTGCATGAGATTTATCGCATCGGTGGTCCCCATGCGATAGCTGCGCTGGCCTATGGCACTAAAACTATTGCACCGGTACGTAAAGTTACGGGGCCGGGTAATCCCTATGTTTCGGCTGCCAAGCGTTTACTCTATGGGACACTGGACGTTGGTTTGCCCGCCGGACCTAGCGAGGCGATCTTGCTGGCCGACGAGAGCGCCGATCCAGAATTAGTTGCACGCGATATTTTGATTGAGTCTGAACATGGGCCGGAGTCTTCCAGTTTACTTGTGACAGATAGCCGAGCACTCATCGATGCTGTAATGGGACTTTTACCCGCGAAGATCGCCGCCCTACCGGAGAGGCAGCAGAAATTTAGTCGTGCAGGCTTTGAGGGCGAGAAGGGGACCGGTGGCCTCATACTGGCCTCCGAATATGCGTGAGGCCGTGGATTTTGTGAACGAATATGCTCCAGAGCATCTTGAAGTGCATGTTCGTGAGCCATTTGCGCTCTTGCCCGATTTGAAAAATGTTGGCGAGATTCTTATTGGTCCCTATACCCCCACCTGTATTGGCAATTATTGCCTGGGCACGAACGCTATTCTCCCGACGGGCGGTTTCGCGCATACTTTCTCTTGCACCTCTGTCTTTGATTTTCTTAAACGGACCGGTCTGGGCTACCTGACGGCAGAGGGCTACGATCACTTGCATGAGACAACCCGTATCCTGGCTGAGTTTGAGGGTTTTCCTGCCCACGCTAATGCGGTGACAGATAGGCCTGCACCACGTTCGTAACCTTCTTCTCTCAACTATAAGTGGTAGTTCATTCTCATGCCACGATTTTTGGAACGCTGCTCGTTAAAATGGTGGCAGCGTTCTTTTTTCCGTTTGTTTGGCCTATTGGCCATTTTATGTACCTGTGTTACTATAGTGTAGGGCTGTGCTCATACTTGGAAAGATGTGTTATAATGCCTCCTGTGAACTACCATTGAGCTGAACGCTTCGTGCTTTTCTTGCCGAATGCATATAAAAGACTCAATTTGCGATATAGAGGGTGTCTGCCAGAGAATTCCATAAGGGATGTCTATAAGTACAAAGCGGTGTAAAATATTATGGCAAACAATTATTCATCTGATGGTTCGAAGAATTTACCCATGAGTAATGCTATTTCGGGGCAGAGTGACGTGCCGGAACTTCCTCAAACACCGTCTTCGTCCAGAATGGCGCTATCTGAGACCGGCTTGAGTAGAGGTCCCCGCCGCCTTGCAACTGATATGATGCTTTCTAATGACCGCTATAAAATTGAGAAATTGCTTGCTTCGGGTGGGATGGGTGCTGTCTATCGTGCAGTGGATACACGTTTCAATCGACCATGTGCGGTCAAAGAGATGCTTGACGAGTTTCATTCTGATAGCGAACGGGCACAAGCTGTCGAGTGGTTTTCGCGCGAGGCAACTTTTTTGCTCGACCTGAATCATCCTTGTATTCCACGGGTACGTGATTTTTTTGTGGAGTCCAGTAGACATTATCTTGTGATGGATTTTATTGATGGGTATACGCTGGCCGATATGTTGGAGCTAGAGGGTAATGTGGTAGGTGTGAATGGTGCTCGTGGTGTGGCGGAAGCTGTTGCACGCAGTTGGGCAATACAGGTATGTGGCGTTTTGCGCTATCTGCATACGATGTCGCCTCCAATCATTTTCCGCGATTTGAAGCCTTCAAATATTATGGTGACGAAGCGCGGCGAGATTAAATTGATCGATTTCGGTATTGCTCGTACGTTTCAATCGCAGCATCAGTCTACGGTTATTATGACCCTTGGCTATGCTCCACCTGAGCAACTACACGCTATGCCTGAACCACGGAGTGATATCTATGCTCTTGGTGCTACCATGCACCGCTTGCTAACGCGCCATGATGCCGTGAATAATAAGCCAAACATTTTTACCTTCCCGCCAGTACGCTCTCTACGCCCGGATATTTCAGTTGGCTTTGAGCAAGTGCTTATGAAAGCTCTTGCCCCAAATGTAGATCAGCGCTGGTCCAGTGCTCAAGAGATGGAGCGTGTTTTGAACGCTTTGCTTCCTTTGTCTGCAACGTCTCTACCTGTGACATCTCTCCCAGGAACGTCAGGTATGGGGGGAGGCCATCAGCAACCTCGTTCATCTTTGACCCCCAATCTGCCTGTGTCGGGTTCAGGATTATCAGGCGGGGGTGAGGGTTCTTCGCACGTTGTGAACACAACAATGGGGCCAGTGAGTCAACATATCAATGCGGCCCTGGGTTATCTGGCCGCTGTTCCGCCCCAGATCAATCTGGCCTATGAGTCGGTGAAGTGGGCCCATGGCATGGACCCAAATAACGCGCTTGTGCACAAAATTTTTGGGATGGTCTTTTCTCGTCGCACTCCCCCACAACCTGACCTGGCTTTACAGGCATACAATCGTTCGTTACAATTGAATGCAAATGATGCGGAAACTCATAAATTGGTGGGCGACGTCTGGTTCTTCTTACGTCAGAATCAGCAACAGGCCATTCCTTCGTACATACAAACAGTACGCCTTAATGCGAATGACTTTGATGCTCATGATCGTTTAGGGCAGTGTTTTGATAAGACAAATCAATTTGAGTCCGCTGTACGTGAGTATCAGGAGGCTTTGCGTCTGGCTACGTCACAGCCTGAAATTGTACGTCTTCGGCTATTGTTCGCACTCGGTCAGACGGCTCTACGTACAAATCAACTACCAGTGGCAGAACATGCTTTTGTACAGGTGCTCATGTTGAATGCTGCCGATCATCAGGCGCGTTTCCTGCTAAGTCAGGTGTATGAGCGTGAAAACAAATTAGATGAAGCGTTTACGCAGTGTAATTACGTGATTAATGGACCAATGGGTAATTCCCCGGCCGTCCGGCAGATGTATACTAGCTTGAAAAATCGCTTAGGACGATAAGAGGATTCATATGAAGGGAAAGTGTTAATGAGTATACATCGTCTCATCTCTAAGAGACGCAGGGTTTTTCGATTGCCCGCTTTCTCTCTTCTTGCTGGGCTGCTGTTTGCCTTGCAATTGTGGCCCCTTGCGTCTGCCTTTGCCTTTGCCGCTGCTCGCCAGGACCCGTCCCGGCCTGCGCAGGATGTCTCGCGTGCAGGAGTCTCTGTGGTTCGCCTGCTTGTCTCTTACTCTATTGGCAAAGCGACCGATACGCTACCTGCGAAGTCTACTGTTGAGTGTACAGGCTTAGGCGTGTTGCTCTCCAGTCAATTAAATATAGGAACGAAGAAGTATGAGAACTGGGTGCTTACTGATGGCTCTCTTGTGACGTCCGAAGGTCAGGCACCCTGCCTTAGTACAAGCCCAAGCCCTGCCGCTACCTTGTCAGGTATTGACATTTTTATGAGTAGTGCTTATAGCTCCAAGCTTTTACTTCCATTTTCTGTTCGCGGACCGAAGGTGATCTGTCAGCCCGCCCCGGCAAAGTGTTCGCAAGGACCGGCATTATTCTCTTTTTCGAGTGATCTTCCGCAACCATTTATTGACTTTGCTCTTTCTTCATCCTCGACAAATGCTTCTGCCGCAATCGAATCGCAAGCTCTCCAACTGATCAATAATGATAAGAATGCGGGGGCTTTGAGTGCTTCAAATCAAGATGCCGCGCAGGCAGAGACCTATAAAAAGCAAGTGCAGACATTCTTGCAGCCGCAGACAATTGCTCCTACCAATAACATCAGGTTGCTCGAATCAGGTGCTCCGCTGATCGATAGTACAGGTGCTCTGAGTGGTCTCTATCTTTCAAATGCGCCTTTAATGACCATGGACAGTATTCAGTCATTTGTGAAGGTCAATATGGGGAAGATTCTTGGTGCCTCCAATCCTGTCCACGATAATTGGAAAAGTGGCATGGACGCTTATTATGCTCCTCATTCAACGGTTAATGCTCACACGGCTTTTACAAATGCTTTCAATGCGAATCCACAGTTCGAGGCCGCGCAGCGGTTCGCAACCCTTGCCGCACTTGGTACTCATGCGATTGAAATTCAGGCCAGGAGGGCGAATAATACTTCTACAGACCCGACCTCTTCGCTGCTCAATAGTAGTTTTCAAGTTGCAGGCTTTACTCTTCCATACTGGCTATTAGCTGTAATTGTTGCTCTCTTTCTCCTTGTCATGATTTTCTTGTTATTCTTGTTTCGTGTACGCACTCGCCAGCGGCGCAAGCGCATTCTCGCCGCCGAGTTGGCGGATGCGGATCGCCGCGCAACTATTGAGGCTCAACATATCGCTGAGATAGAGGCGATGCAGCATAGCAAGGAGGCACAGCCTGCGAATGGTATGCATAGCCCTTCTACGATGGAAGTTCAACCCACGGTCCCGCTGCAGTATAGTCCGCTGAATCAGCACTATGCGGGTAGTCAAGATGTTTTTTCCTCTTCGACGGCCTCATTGCATTGCCCTCGTTGTGGGGAAGAAATTGTGCTCGACGCAAATTTTTGTGCTAATTGTCGTTTACAATTGTCTACGACCGAGTCGGGATTGCATTTACGCGTGACTCCTTCTCGATTTACTGCTCCTGGGAAAACTCCCTCTGTATCACCATTGCCCCATAGCAATCCCATGGCCGATCAGCCAACTCTGGTGCCTGCTTTGCCTCTGACCGATCAGCCGACCATCGATATGAAGAACGTGCAAGATGGTGGTGTTCCTGGCGGCCTTGAGCAGACTATGCCTTATGCTGTGCATCACTTAAACGGTCAACATCTGGGTTTTCTTGTCGGTACTCGCTCCGATCCAGGTATCAAGCGGAAATATAAGCCGAACGAAGATAGCCTTTTTGCAGCTCAAGGCATTATTTCTATGTCTCCGTTGCCACAATTATTTGGCCTTTTTGTGGTTGCTGATGGGATGGGAGGTCATGCCAATGGTGAAGATGCCAGCCGTCTGGCTATCCAGACTATTGCGGACTATATGCTGCCATTGTTGACGAAAAATACTACTCTGCAGAGCGAACAATATAATCAACTGCTGATAGAAGGTATCCAACAGGCGAATCTGGCAGTGCATCAGAGCAATATGAAGCAGCATGGCGATATGGGTACAACGGTAACCGCAACCTTACTTGTGGATACGGTTGCTCATGTTGCCAATGTCGGTGATAGCCGAACCTACCTCTATCGACCCCAGGACGGGCTTAAAAAGGTGACAAATGATCATTCGGTGGTCGCTAGTCTGGTTGAGGCTGGTATTATTAAGCCGGACGATATTTATACGCACCCAAAACGGAATCAAATTTACCGTAGTCTGGGTGAGAAAGCGGTCGTTGAGGTCGATTCGTTTACTGTTCAGTTGCAAGCAGGCGATAAGCTTTTGCTCTGCTCTGACGGATTGTGGGATATGGTGCGCGATCCTAAGATAGAAGCAGTCATTAAAAACGCTGATCCTAACCCCTCTGTGACAGGCGAGGCTCTGATTCAGAGTGCTCTTGAGGGTGGGGGCGAAGATAATGTGAGTGTGATTGTGATTCATATAACGGATGGGATCAAGGCAACCGCCATGCCACGTTTCCAGTTGCTCACCAAGCCTGATTCTGTAAAGATGCCACAGCTCTAAGCAAATTGTCGCATCTTCCTCCCTGTGCTATAATCGGAATAGCATTTCTGGCCTCCGCTGCTTATAGCGGAGGTATTTCTTGGGAGGAAAAGCTCGTGTCACCATCAGCTAGTCTCGGATATTTATATGCAGGTATCTTGCTTGCGGCGGGCTTTGTGTTTGTCATTGTGGCAACTACACTTGCCGGCTTACTTGCACCTCATAAAAAAACAAAAGAAAAACTTCAAACGTACGAATCTGGCGAAAAACCCATCGGTTCTGCCTGGGTTCAATATCCTCTTGGTTTCTACATTTTTGCGCTCTTATTTGTGGCTTTCGATGTAGATATTGTTTTTCTTATCTCCTGGGCTGTTATCTTTAAGCAATTAAGCCTCTTTGGTTTTGTTGAAATCTTTTTCTTTATTCTCGTTCTTAGCATCGGGTTGGTCTATGCATGGCGCAAAGGAGTAACACGATGGATCTAGTGCCTCGATCAAGTAATGTTCCTAGTGCTACTACTGGCTACCGTGACCAGAATGCGGCTCTTGCTCGTGATCTGGCTCCTATTGCGCAGATTACTGGTAAGGCCGTTGCTCCGCTTTCTCAGAAAGGTGATTACCTGGGCCTGAATATCGACCGTGAAAATCTAGTTGCGGTTTGTCGTTTCTTGCGGGATCAGCTTGGTTTTGATCTCTTGAGTTGTATTTCGGGCATCGATATGCTGGATCACCTGGAGACAGTCTATCATGTGCGTTCCACTACGCGTGGCCAATTGATCCAGTTGAAAGTACGCATTGAGAGCGAAAAGCCTGAGGTCGATAGCGTTGTGTCGGTCTGGCCTACTGCTAACTGGCTTGAACGCGAGACGTATGATATGTATGGTATTCGTTTTGCTGGTCACCCTGACCTGCGCCGTATGTTGCTCGATGATGATTTTGAAGGGTATCCCTTGCTCAAGAGTTTCCACCAGGTCCCTATGACGGTGAAACCCAGGGCAACTACCCAGGTCGATCCTAATATGGCCGTCTCTACACAGTTCCAACAACAGAATGTTGAGCATGTGGTGCAAAAAAAGCTCGGCCAGGGCCTGGAAGAGCGCTTGCATCCTGGCACGCCGACTTTTGGTCATGCAAATGAAGCTGCGCAGGAAAGCGCAAATTTGAATACTGCGACCAGTTCTGGCGAGTCTGCACCAACTACAAGCCCATCGAAAGATGGCAAAGCACGATGATGGGTGATTGGTGTGTGAGTTGAGTTGCTATCATGCCTAAAATAAAAGCGCGAAAAAAAGGAATAGCTGGTGCACGGAGGCCTCAATCCTCCCGTCCGGTAACAGTTATAACGCCAGCTTCGCAGCCTGTTACAACTGCTGCCAGGCCACGTGTTTTGCCTGCACAAGGCACAAAAAGTGTACAAGGCTTACAAAGTCTGGTTATGTCGGCTCTGGTGGCTCTGGGCTGCTGGGCTTTTTCCTACTATACTTTCTTGTTCTATCGTGATAGTAATAGTTATTTGTTTGCAGGCATGGCTGCGTTGTTAGCATTAGTCTGGTCGATTAGCTTTTTCGTTCGCCTGCGTAAGTGGCGAAGAAGATAATCATATGAGGAAGCTTATGACTACTAACCAAGATCTAGACTACCAGAGCCCGGTCGCCAATACGGGCGAGGGGATAAAGTCACAAGAGATGTTGCTGAATCTGGGTCCTCAGCATCCGAGCACTCACGGCGTGTTGCGGCTGGTATTAAGCCTGGAGGGGGAGACGATCACAGGTTGTACCCCGGTTATCGGCTATCTGCACCGTGGTATTGAGAAGATTCTGGAGAATCGCCCTGTGATGGGTGGTATCCGTTATATGGATAATGCCGATTACCTTTCGCCGATGCTCAATGAGACGGCCTATGTGGGTGCCGTTGAGCAATTAATGGGTATGGAGGTTCCGCGTCGCGCACAGTACATCCGGTTGCTTACCAACGAGTTACAGCGTATCGCAAGCCATCTAGTGGCGATAGGGACCTATGGCCTGGACCTGGGTGCGTTTACTCCTGTCCTATGGACGTTCCGTGACCGCGAGGGTATTCTTTCCCTTTTTGAGGCACTGGGCGGCAGTCGCTTCAATGTGAACTACCTGCGTGTGGGCGGAGTTCTACACGATTTCCCCAAGGGCTGGTTGCGTGAGTGCGAGGCTTTCCTGGAGACGCTAGAGAAGAATATGAAAGAGCTGGATGAGCTTCTTTCTGGCAATGAGATCTTTGAGTCGCGTACGCAGGGTGTCGGCTATATTGATCCACAACAGGCTCTTGCCTACGGTCTCACGGGTCCGATGGCGCGTGGTAGCGGAGTGAACTGGGATCTACGCGTTCATCGTCCTTACATGGCATACCGCGAGGTTCCTGTAAATATTCAGGTGCGTCAGGAAGGCGATTGTTATGCTCGCTACATGGTCCGTATGAATGAGATCACAGAGAGCATTCGCCTGTGTCGGGTGGCTATCGATAAGTTGCCGGGAGGCCCGATTGGGACGCGTACCCCAATTGCTTTGCGTCCACCACGCGGCGAGACCTACTTTGCGCTTGAGAGCAGCAAAGGCGAATTGGGGGTGTACTTCATTAGCGATGGGAGCGAGTATCCCTGGCGTGCGAAGTTACGTGGCCCTTCTTTTATCAATTTACAAATTCTACCTGAATTGTTGCGCGGACACAAAATGGGCGATGCTATTGCAATTATGGGTAGTATTGATATCGTTCTTGGCGAGGTTGATCGATAATGGAGTTATCTTATGTTTGCAATGCTTTTAGCTGATGATGGGGGTACAACACAACTGCTGTGGGATATCCTGCAGTTCGTTGTTGTCTTTATTACTATCTTCGGTTTTGTCTTGACGAGCGCAACTATTCTCGTTCTCGCCGAGCGCAAAGTGATGGCATGGATGCAGGATCGCCTGGGTCCTATGCATACTGGCCCCTGGGGCCTCTTACAGACGGTGGCAGATGTTGCTAAACTGTTACTAAAAGAAGATATTCAGGCCGTAAATAATGACAAATGGCTTTTCTTGCTGGCACCTTCTGTTTTTATTGCACCAGTTATCGCTAGCTTTGCCGTGTTGCCTTTTTCCCCGTATATTTCTTTGCCGGGTAGCGGTCTGGCCACTGGAATTGTTTTTTTGATTGCGATGAGCTCAATTGACGTTATTGGTGTCATTATGGCCGGGTGGAGCTCGAATAATAAATATGCGCTGATGGGTGGTTTGCGTTCTGCTGCTCAGATGATCTCATATGAGCTTCCTCTTTTCCTGGCGCTCGTGAGTATTATTATGTTGACGAGCGTGCTGGCTGGGATGCCTGGCTACCCAAGCTATGGATCTCAGGCAGGCGTGGGCACGATTTCACTCATCGATATCAGTCTCTTCCAGAATGTCTGGCAGAAAACGGGCAATCCGGTGCTCGATTTCATTTTTCAGGGCTTTACTCCCTGGTCATGGTTCATTCTCTTTCAGCCACTGATGCTTGCAATCTACTATACTTGTGGTCTGGCTGAGACGAATCGTCCACCGTTTGATCTGCCTGAGGCTGAGTCAGAGCTAGTTGCTGGTTACCTGACTGAGTATAGTGGCATGCGCTGGGCAATGTTCTTCCTGGGTGAATATGGGAATATGACGATTGTATCGGCTATCACTGCCTATCTGTTCCTGGGGGGCTTCTCTGGTCCTGGGGTGGATTTCCTGGTTCATCAGAATTCTCTGTTGTGGGGCTTTGCCGGCAATATTCTGGCTTTGGGCTACTTTATTATAAAGATCTATCTGTTGTGTTTTGTCTTCATCTGGGTGCGCTCGACGCTGCCACGCTTGCGTGGTGACCAGTTGATGCAGTTCGCATGGTTGATCTTGATTCCTGTGACCCTGGTTAATATCCTGGTGACTGGCTTTTTGTATCTGGTAAATGATAGCCTGGGTCTGCCGACCTGGGTCTTCCTGGTTGTACTGGCGAGTGTGAACTGGATTGGCCTGTTCGGCTTTATCTGGTTGGTGACTCGCGTTACGAACTCGACTACGCGACGCGCTCAGGCTCCAGCTATTCGCGCTCAACTTCGTTCGAGGCCTGCATCCGTGCCTGCTTTACGCGATGGTGTTCCTGCTCGCGTTGCTCTGCCCGCTGGAACCACTGAAACGGTGAGTAGCAAGTAAACTTTTTCTTGTGCTTTTCCGTTTTTGCATTATTAAAAACGGAAAAGCACAAGAAAAATCAAGTGCAGATAGAGATTAAACTGTAGCCTGATTGGCAATGACAGAATAGCCGAGCACTGCACTGGCAACTCTGCTAAAATCATGTGCATCACCGCTACACCAGATTTGGATGTTCCCCCCTTCTGCCTTACGTGGGCGCATCAGCCCTTCTGCATCTAGAACTTTATGGGTGCGCCGGGCGATTGCTGCTCCACTATCAATAATCTGCACTTTTTTCCCGACTACACGCTGAATGGCGGGACGTAGTGCGGGGAAATGCGTACAGCCTAAGACTATAACATCGACTTCTTTTTCCAATAAGGGGGCAAATGCCTGGCGTAGCGTTTCGTCAACAACCTCACCGTCAAGCGTACCGCGCTCCACTAAGGTGACTAGTTCTGGACAACCTACTGCATAGACCTGGATATCTGATGCGAAGTCATCAATCAGGTGGCGCAGATATGTTGCTTTGATCGTTTGATTTGTTGCTGCTATGCCAATTCTGCCCTGTGTGGTGATACGCGCCGCTGGTTTGACCGCTGGTACAACTCCGACGAATGGGAGTGTATAGGTAGCACGTAGGATGTTTAATGCTGCTTGTGATGCTGTGTTGCAGGCGACAACGATGAGCTTCACTCCCCGGTCTAGCAAGAAACGGCTAGCGTGGATGGCTAAGTTTGCTATCTCTTCTTCACTGCGCGTCCCATAGGGGCAGTTTGCGGTGTCTCCGAAGTAAATGTAATTCTCATTGGGTAGCTCTTGCCGTAAAGAGGTTAGAATCGTGAGACCCCCCGCTCCAGAATTGAAAATTCCTATTGGTGCTTGTACCAATTGATCTATCTGTCTCTGCCCCTGCTCTCGCATATGATTTCGTGGGTCCCCTCTACGGTAGTCCTGGAATATAAATTTGCTGTGCTCGGCATCTCGTTCGGGATGGCGCATGTCATGTAACTCATTTTTCAAAGTGTGGGTCTTCATAAGTGTTTCTACTGATTCTATATACTTGATACTTGTCAGAAATCTGGCAAGCTGGCAGACTGACTAGTCCAGGCTACGAAATTCTCTCTGTTCACCAAACACTCTGTCGCATGGTATCGCTGATCTCACCCAGGGTGGCATAGGCCTCAACTGCGTTGATAATGAGCGGCATCAGATTTTCTTTGCCATCGGCTCCCTGAGTCAGGGCGTGTAACACTTGTCCGACCTTTTCATTGTCTCGACGTTGGCGGAGTGCTGCTAGCTGGCTGGCCTGGCGCTTGCCCACTTCCGCATTAATTTTCTGGAGCATAGGTTTTTCCCCTTGCTCAAGCGTGAAACGATTGACGCCAACGACGATTGTCTGTTCCTGCTCCAATGCGAGCTGGTACTTGTATGCTTCTTGTTCAATCTCTGCCTGCATAAAGCCGCGTTCTATGGCTCTCACGCTGCCGCCCAGGGCATCTATCTGCTTGATATAATCCCAGGCGCGTTGCTCGATATCGTTTGTGAGCGATTCGATGTAGTATGATCCTGCCAGGGGATCTGTGCTATCGGCAACCCCGGTTTCATAGGCGAGAATCTGTTGTGTGCGCAGTGCTACACGGGCAGTCTCCTCGGTTGGAAGCGAAAGGGCTTCGTCTTTTGAGTTTGTGTGCAGCGATTGTGTTCCACCCAGCACGGCTGCCAGGGCCTGGTAAGCGGTTCGCACTATGTTATTATCGGGCTGTTGGGCTGTGAGCGTTGAGCCAGCTGTCTGAGTATGGAAACGGAGCATCATTGAGCGTGCGTCTTGTGCGTGAAAGCGTTCGCGCATAATATGTGCCCACATACGCCGCGCCGCTCGAAACTTCGCAACTTCCTCAAACAGGTTGTTGTGGCTATTAAAAAAGAATGAGAGTTGGCCTGCGAATGTATCAACGTTCAGACCAGCGTCAAGGGCAGCCTGCACATAGGCGATGGCGTTTGCTAGTGTGAACGCTATCTCCTGTACTGCGCTGGCCCCGGCCTCGCGAATATGATAGCCGCTGATACTAATGGTGTTCCAGCGTGGCAATTCATCTGCACAATAGCGAAAAATGTCTGTTATGATGCGCATAGAGTGCTGTGGCGGATAAATATATGTTCCACGCGCAATGTATTCTTTGAGCAGGTCGTTTTGCACAGTGCCAGAGAGTTTGCGGATGTCTGCACCCTGCTTCCTGGCTACTGCTATATACAGGGCCAGCAGGATACTTGCCGTTGCATTGATGGTCATGGAGGTACTGACGCGCTCCAGTGGTAGACCTTGTAGCAGGATTTCCATGTCTTCCAGGCTTGAGATAGAGACTCCGACTTTTCCTACTTCGCCTTCTGCCAGTTGATGATCTGCGTCATACCCCATCTGAGTGGGCAGATCGAAGGCGACTGATAGACCTGTGGTGCCCTGCGAAAGCAAATAATGGTAGCGCTTATTGGATTCTTCCGCACTGGCAAAGCCGGCGTATTGACGCATGGTCCACAGCCGTGAGCGATACATGCTCGGACGAATCCCTCGCGTGAAGGGAAATTCTCCAGGGTAGCCTAATTGCTCGTGTGCATTGAAAGTGGTCAGGTCTTCCTCTGTAGAGAGTTTGGGGATCTCAATGTCCGAACTCGTGACAAACCGGGCTTTGCGCTCTTTTGCGCTCTCTGGCCCTGCTGTCTTTTCTTTCCATTCATTGACATTTTTACTGATGTGTAGATCCATGTCTCTCTGGACTCCTCTCCCTTATTTGCCATTAGAATTATAGCATACCTATGCACAAACGTATATCCAACAGAAATACGTTTATAGTGTTTCAACTCTAACCATGCTATGTCTACTTCCCTTGTAGACGATCATAACTAGGAATCATGCTATTCTTGTAAGATATGTTTAAGTTATGTTGTGCGTATTTGTACTACAGTGTTTACGCGCTTTTTTCTCCTTCGATTACGACGAGTATCTGGCCCTGCTCAACTATCTGCCCTGTGTGGACTCTTACTTCTTTAATCGTGCCATTGAAGGGCGAGACCAGATCGTTCTCCATTTTCATAGCTTCTAATACAATTACAGTTTGGCCCGCTATGACTGTTGAACCTGCTGAAAAAGGTGTGCCTATAACAAGTCCTGGCATTGGTGCGCTGATTCTGGCCGCATTTGAACTGCTTCCTATGTGTATAGTGTCGGTTAATAGTTTTGTTCGTTCATCTTCAATGTTTACCTCAAAGTACTGGCCCTCGATCTGGATTTCGTAGGTGTTGCCTTCACTCTTTTCGGTTTGGTCAAGGCGGCGAGCATATATTTCGTAGGATTTATTTCCTATGACAAGGTGATAGCGTCCGCCCTCGCGTGTGTTTCCCTTCTCATTGAGTGCCAGTAGTGCGATTCTACGCCACTCGATTGCATATTCTTTCTCGTCTATGACAACATATGTTTTCTGTTCTTTTTCTTTAAGAGTAACCCTGGAGCTTTGCTGCTTCGTAGTTGTGATGTAAGTCGTAGTATCTGCCATTACTTTCAACTTTCTTGTTGCTTGCAATATCTAATGTTACCTTAGAGAAGGTCAGCGACTCTACGGGAGGAACGTATTAATTTCTAACGTTCCTCTAACACTCTTCCTATGCGCTTCTAACAGTTCATAGAGCATACTTATCACAGGAAAAAGAATAATGCAACACTCAGGACTGTCTGAAAAGGACACTTGTGCGATGGTCGCAACTGAATATTGAACGTCAGATGCAAGCTTTTGCATGGCGGGGTTTTGAACTCAGTCTTCTATCGGATGGCGTTTCAAAGGTACTACGAATATGAGCCAAGAGGACATGTATAACGAATGCAATCAGTCACAGAGTGTATTGAACAGGTCGAGTAGACCAGTCTGGGGTTCGTCACAAAAGCCTCCACGCTGTGCAAACTGCGATATCGATATCCTCTGGCCTCCCACTGTACTACAGGGGAAAACGTACTGCTGTAGCGGCTGTGCTGCAGGTGGTCCCTGCTGTTGTGATTACTCTCTCTATAGTTCGGTGAACATTTCAGGAATCATACAGTATGGTCCTGATGAAGAAACATTCAGAAAGTCTTCTGACTTAGAAACTTTATAGACGAAAGGAAGTGTAGCCGTGGCAAAGATTCGTCCTGTTGGTGATCGAGTGGTTGTAAAACCTGCAGCCAAAGAAGAAGTAACCAAGAGCGGTATCGTTATTCCTGACACAGCTAAGGAGAAGCCCCAGGAAGGGGTAGTTATCGCCGTCGGTAATGGCCGCTTGCTCGATAATGGTGATCGCGCAGCAATTGATGTGCGCGAGGGTGATCGTGTGCTGTTCGCTAAATATGGTGGAACTGAGTTCAAACTTGAAGGCGAAGAGTATCTGGTCCTTAAAGAGAATGACATTCTCGCTATTGTTGGCTAGTTCGTAGGGGAAGGAACAAGATAATGGCAAAGCAACTGATATTTGATGAAGAGGCCCGTCGTGCCCTGAAAAGGGGTATTGATATTCTGGCTGGCGCTGTAAAGACTACACTGGGTCCTAAGGGCCGCAACGTTGCTCTGGACAAGAAATTCGGCTCTCCAAACGTGACACATGATGGCGTCACTGTTGCGAAAGAGATTCAGCTTGAGGACCCTTTCGAGAATATGGGTGCTCAACTTTTGAAAGAGGCGGCAACCAGGACCAATGATGTAGCTGGTGATGGCACCACAACTGCAACTGTTCTGGCACAAGCGATTGTGAACGAGGGCTTGAAAAACCTGGCTGCAGGCGCGAATCCTATGCAGTTGAAGCTTGGTATCGACAAGGGGACTGAGGCTATTGTGGCCTATATCCGTCAACTGGCAGTTCCTGTGGAGAGCAAGAAGGAGATCGCCCAGATCGCTTCTATTTCAGCGGCTGACGAGCAGATCGGCGAGTTGATCGCTGAGGTAATGGATAAAGTCGGTAAAGATGGCGTCATTACGGTTGAAGAGTCCCGAGGCATTAACTTTGAGACCGAGTATGTCGAAGGTATGCAGATCGACAAAGGCTACATCTCTCCTTACTTTGTGACGAACTCCGAGAAGATGGAAGCTTCCCTTGAGAATCCTTACATCCTGATTACTGACAAGAAGATCAGTGCGGTGCAGGATATTCTGCCGATTGTTGAGAAGATCGTCCAGCAGGGTCGCCGCGAAATCGTGATCATTGCTGAGGATGTTGATGGCGAGGCTCTGGCAACTCTGGTGGTCAATAAGCTGCGTGGTATCCTGAATGTTCTGGCTGTAAAGGCCCCTGGCTTCGGTGATCGCCGTAAAGAGATGTTGCGCGATATCGCTGTCCTGACCGGCGGCGAGGTAATTAGCGAAGAGATGGGTCGCCGTCTCGATAGCGCCACGCTAGAAGATCTTGGCTCGGCTCGCCTGGTCTCTTCTCACAAAGAAGATACAACGATCATTGAGGGTCATGGCAATAGCGATGATATCCAGGCTCGCATTCGCCAGATCAAAGCCCAGATCGATGAGACCACGAGCGACTACGACCGCGAGAAGCTCCAGGAGCGCCTGGCGAAACTCTCTGGTGGTGTCGCAGTGATCAAAGTTGGTGCTGGTACCGAGGTTGAGTTGAAGTACCGCCAGACTCGCGTTGAAGATGCTCTCTCGGCTACCCGCGCTGGCGTCGAAGAGGGTATGGTCCCCGGTGGTGGCGTTGCTCTCTTAACCGCTGTCCAGGCTCTTGATAATCTGCACCTGACAGGCGATGCCGCAACTGGTGTGACTATCCTGCGCCGCTCCCTCGAAGAGCCGATTCGCCAGCTTGCCGCCAATGGTGGTAAAGATGGTTCGGTCGTTGTCGAAGGTATCCGCCGTGCCCAGCGCGAACAAAATAACTCTCATATCGGTTATAACGTTCTGACCGATACGTATGGCGATATGTTCGAGTTTGGTATCGCTGATCCTGCTAAAGTCACCCGCTCCGCTCTGCAGAATGCTGCCAGCATCGCGGCTATGATCCTGACAACTGAGGCTCTGATCACTGATCTACCTGAAAAAGAGAAGGCTGCCCCCGCAGGTGGTGGTGAATACTAGTTCGTTCTGTTAAGGTAAGGACTAGTTGCTAAAAGACGAGCGACCCACCGCTTCAGCGGTGGGTCGCTCGTACTTGGTCCAGACATATTATGAGAGAAACTTGACCGAGTTGAGCATAGGTACTATATATTTCTTCATTGCCTCTGTATAAATACCATCGGGAATAAAGAAGTAAATGATATAGTAGCTTTTCCCATGTTGTACAGAGATCGTAGCGAAATGGATCTTATTATTTGACCCATCTAAAAACGTCGCATCTTTTTCTATCCATTGTGCACCCGCAATGCTAGGCTGGGTGTTAGCTGCCTGGACATTCTGAATGTTATGGACATTCTGAAACTGGGTGAGTGACTGGATGTATGTCTGATTGAGCTGATCAGCATTAGTGACGGTGCCCGAGGTGGTATCATTGAGGTGTATGACAGAGAAATTGATGCCAATCTGATCTTGTGATGCAATATTGAGAGAAGATCCATTGGTTGATTGAGCGGGGCTATCCTGTGTCCAGTCGGCAGGATACTGAAGCGAGATATTTACATTTGTATCTTTCGCTGTTTTGAATGAGGTTGGCGTTGGCAGCGCCACATTATGGTTACTCTGACCGTTAGTGGTAGGTGTAGCGTTCTTGGTTTGTTGACTGGTAGTTGTCTTTGTTGCTGGTGTCGCCTGACTGGCTGGCCGGCTAACCGTAGCAAAAGTGATCAGGACGCCGATAATGGGGGCAAGTATCAGAACAGCTATGACCGAAAGAATTCCCCCTACGGTACGACCGGGTTTGCTTTCAACTTTAAAATTTGCTTGAGATGCGGGTTGGCTTTGTGATGCAGAGGCTACAACACCGGGTATATTTTGTGGCACAGTTGTCGGCCAGGGAGGAGTTCCAGCTGGCAAATAGGAGAACGTGGTTGGCCGCTCCTGGCTTGTTGCTACATAATTCTCTGGTGCTGTATAGTTAAGTTTCTGCTGGTGATTAAATCCGCACTGTGGGCAGAAAGTGGATGAGTTGAATAGTTCAGCTGAACATCGCGGACACTTCATATTCGCACTCCCTGTTAGTTTTGTGTGTTTATTAAACGACAATCAAATCGTACAATCCCGCTCTGTCGTTCAGTTACAACCTTTATTACTTCTAATTTGATTATCTTGCCAATGGCAATCACTATGTCTTCTTCATCTAGCATACGGCACTTGAAATGACGTTCAGGATCAGTAACATCAGCAATAACGCAGTGTACATATGTATACTCTTTACCCTAAAAGATGGTTTTCTTTCCTGGTTCTTTTACTAAAAGTGTACCTTCGCGAATCAATGCTGACGCTCCTCTAACTAGATCTCACTCAATCCAATAAAAAACTGCCTACACAAATTTTGTGTAAATTATATAATCGTAAATTATATAGTAAAGGAATGGTAGGCCAAATGTCAACCTGTTTACGTATAATTATCGAACACACTGAGAGAATTTGCAATAATTTGACGTATTACACATAAATTTTGTCCCCTTAAAATTCATTATAACATGCTTACTGCCATACCTGGATGGTCCCATCTGTAAGTGCTACTACAAATTGCTCATCAGTAAAGTACAGAGCGCTAATCTGCCAGGGATGGTAAAACTTCTGCATGATTTGGCCGGTTGTGATTGACCAGAGATCGATGACCCCTTCGTTTACCTCGCTATCTTCTCGTGCAACAAGTAGCCATTGTGCGTCGGGCGAGATGGCCAGCTTGGACGTACTTCCCAGGGTACCTGTTGCGAACTCGCTATATGTGCCAGTCAGTGTTTCACAGAGTCGTACTTTGTTGCCCAGGTAGACGAAGGCGAGCATAGATGCATCTGGCGTGCTTGCATAAGGTGGCGTGCAGTCTTGACATCGCCCCACTGCGACCGAGCTGACAATCTGTGACTTCCTTGTGCCTCGTTTCCCCCCGGCTGTGAGGTTCCAGCGTCGTATAATAGCCATCTGGTTTTGTTCATTGGCAACCTGGGCACAGGAAAGAGTAAGCAGCGTTTTGGAGTCTTGCGAGAGAACGCGCATACGTACGGCCCAGAAATGTCTGTTTTCGATGTTCTCTTCCGTGCAGATGATCAGGTTGCTGATTTTGTTTGCAGCCATACCCATCTCGTGTTCGATGATATCTGTACTACGTACTCCCCTGGCTCGTGGTGCGAGTACATCCTCTGCGAGATGTGGAAGTGCAATGCTTGCAAGTTTTGGCCCGTTGGCTGTGGCTTGCACCTTAACATCGAGCGAATAATGGGCGGAGACTGCTCGTTCAGTTAGCGAATAGCTCCATAGCCTTGTGCCTTGAAGCGCATCCCATATATGCAGGCCTAAACGTCCCCAGCCTGCCAGTAAGGACCCAGCGCTCGAAAAACGCAGCTCTCGCAACGACTCTATAGTGGCATCAGGATCGCTGGTAAAACTGGTCGTATTTTTAACTGTATCGTTGATTATCTGCCAGATCATGCCTTTCCCATCAGTCGTCCCAGCTGCTATGAGAATACCTTGCATAGTACGCACGCCGCTCAAAGTGGAAATAACTCCAATGGTGCTATTGATAGACGGCCCGGCGTGAAATGGCCCTCTGGTGCTAAAAATATTGAGCCCAAAAAACTCAATATCCTCGGCATTCTCTGGTCTCTGTTGCCGCATGGTTGCTTTTCCACGCAGGTCGAGAATGCCGCCGACTATCGTGTCGTACTGCCTCTTTTTTTCAAAATCGCCAAGGACCGCGTACGCACGATTAATACGTTTCATCTCTACGGCCCCCTCTGGCCCTGCCAGGTCCGGGTGGAAACGCCGTGCCAGCTGTCGATAAGCCTGTTTTATCGTCTCGGCATTGGCATCTTTGGGGATGCCTAATGTCGCATAATAATTCTCTGGTGTGTCCATCATGTTGCCATTTTTTTGTTATTATATTTATTTTGCAGTGCCGCGCGAACTCTATTCTCTAGAGTGCATATATTAATAATATCGCCCTGGCTCTCCTCTGTAAAGAGAAGGGAAAAATAAACTTTCCCTGTTCCCTTGTTCTCCAACTTGTTAACAGTGTACTATGTAGCAGAGGAAGAGAAAAAGCAAGGAATCGTCTTTGCCCTCTCTTCTGATATGGCTGTAAATCGAGAGGATACATGAATGAAGGTAGCCTATATTTTTAGCACAACGGGCCACACTGTAAGCTACAAGCTGGGTAAGATGATTCTGCCGCAGTTAGAAGCACACCGCCATGGTGTTGAAGTTGTGGGTATGTTCTTTTTCGATGATAATACTTATGCCCTGCGCAAAGGTGATCCCCTTGGCGAACGACTTAGTGCCGTTGCAAAAGAGCAAAATATCCTGCTTATGCTCTGTGATCAATGTGCCAACGAGCGCGGCCTGGCAACACCGGATACCGATGGCGGATATAGTGCTGTCGGTACTGTCGATGGTGTCCATGTTGGCTGTTTCCCCGACCTCTATGCTGCCCTTGCGACTAACCCGCCCGATCAGGTCATTACTCTCTAGATCATTAGTCTAGTATTTATCTGATGATTTTTACACTTTTACGCCACGCTATGCATTGCATAGCGTGGCGTAAAAGTGTAAAAATCATCAGATAAATAAAATCATTAAAAGTGAACTAGATATCAGGAATATGGAAAAGATTTTGTAAATTGAAATGCGAATAATACTGCAAAGAAAGTAATATTATGCAGTCAACAATTTGCAGTAGAATATACTATATAGGCATTGACAATTAGAGTACTTATTGTTATTGTAGATAGAGTACATAGGCTATTTACTCATGAAGAAGCTTCTCTGAGAATGACTGTTACTCGGTCTGTAATTACTTTTCGTTATGACTCATATGTGACTTGTAGATCACTCGATAAGTAACATGGACCCAGGAGCATGAGGAGGTATGACTCGATTTTCTATATTGAGTTCATCTAAATTTGAGAGGGTATATAACAATGAACACAGATGGGTCTGATGATGGTTCTTTTGTAAGAGATAAAAGAAAATTGAAAACGATGCCCGCTACCCAACTTTCTCTTGCCATATCAGCTATGCATCACATCGACGAATTGTTGCGGTGGCTCTCCTATGTAACTATTCGTAATTTCAATGTTCAGCTTGTCCAATGTTGGGCAAATCACATTGATCAAGATGGTCGTCCTACTGTACAAATGAGATCTCTGATTCGTCACGATGCTTCGTTCCCGGAGTCGTTGGTCATTAATGAGTCGATGACGCTTATCGCGCAACACATCATCCATAAGCAGATCTCCTCTCAACCTCAACCTATTGAGACCCTGTTTCCACCATATCAAAGTATTTTGCTGAAACGGTATGGTATCCATTATTGTGGTGCTTGTTTTACGCATCGGAATGCGTTTTTGCCTCCGCCGGAGAATGTATTGCATCAAGAACACTCCCCTGTTCTTCTGGCGATATCTACAATGCTTATGTTACGGCAATTCCCCCGCCCGGATCTGATACCTATGATTAGTTCTCTCTTTGATCAAGCTTTTGCTATTGCTGAACAGCATGATCTATTGATTGCTCATACTACTGTTACGCCTTCTCTTCCCGCGCTTGCTCCTCAATTTTCGCAAGTGGAGACGAGGTTCACTATTGAGCAGCTCATTCCACGGCGAAAACAAGATGCCAATTTTCTGCTGGTGGATAATCCATTTGTTGGCAAAATTATTGCGGATAAGCGTGTTCGATCTCTTTATTCAGCTATCGATGGTCGCACAAACATTGCAACTCTCGCTGAGAGTACAGGCATGACTGTAAAAGAGACCTACGAAGCGCTACAGAAGCTACGGAAACAAAACCGTGCTGAGTTGTTTCAACCAGATGGTCAGGTAGCCAGAAATCCTCCCACCCTCAATACCCTTTGATTTGTTGTTATAAGTAGTATCTCTTATAAAGAGTGTCAGACTCTCGTTGCTTCCCCATCTTGCCGGATGATTTAATGTGATTTGTCATGTTTCAAATCTAATAATACGTTTATTGTATATTGCCGCTCTATAAGTAAAGTGTGAAATAAATACAAGAAAGAAAGATGATGTGTAAGTGTCTTCGGGGCGAAAAACTCTTCATCATCTCTTAAGCAAAGAAAAACCGGGGATTATTCTATTTTTCAATTTATCATCTGTGTCGTACAATGAGCAGTGGACAGTATATATAGCGTTGAATAGCTGGGAGAAGAATTATGAGCAAGGTACATGACCAATATAAGCATACTAATCATCTCATCAATGAGACGAGTCCATACCTGTTGCAGCATGCTCACAATCCCGTTGCCTGGTATCCATGGGAGAAAGAGGCGTTAGAGCAAGCACATCTGGCAGATAAGCCGATCTTGCTTAGCATTGGGTATTCAGCCTGTCATTGGTGTCATGTGATGGAACGCGAGTCCTTCGAGAATGAAGAGATTGCGGCATTGATGAATAAATATTTTGTGTCGATTAAGGTGGATCGTGAGGAGCGCCCTGATCTGGATACGATTTATATGCAAGCAGTACAGGCTATGACCGGACAAGGTGGCTGGCCGATGACGATGTTTTTGACACCTGATGGCCGTCCTTTCTATGGTGGAACGTATTTCCCGCCCGCTGATCGTCGGTATGGGCAGCAGACAATGCCTGGTTTTCCCCGCGTCTTATTAAGTATTGCCGATGCTTACACTAATCATCGCTCTGAGATTGAGGAGCAGGCTAATCAACTGGCCGAGTACCTGCGTCAGCATAGTGATGCTCCTTTGCGCAATCGCAAAGCCAGCGCCTCACCTGTCCTGGCATCATTTAGCGCCGTAAGTCAGAATCTAGCTGAGAGCTTTGATGCGCCCAATGGCGGTTTCGGTCATGCCCCTAAATTTCCTAATACTATGTCGCTCGAATTCTTGCTACACCTCCATCTTCATCGTAACGCAGGTGAGATCACAACACCGCTTGCTGCGGGACTATCTTCTGAATTGGAGATCGTGGAGAGTTCGCTTCAACATATGGCGCACGGGGGGATCTACGATCAACTCGGCGGCGGTTTCCATCGTTACTCTGTCGATGCCAGGTGGCTGGCCCCCCATTTTGAAAAGATGTTATATGATAATGCATTGCTCAGCCAGGTCTATTTGCACACCTACCTGGTGACGAACGAGCCTTTCTACCGCCAGATCGTTGAAGAGACGCTTGACTATGTTGTACGAGAGATGACCTCGCCTGATGGTGGCTTCTATTCTACGCAGGATGCTGATAGTGAGGGTGAGGAGGGTAAATTCTTCTTGTGGACGCCTGCGGAGGTCAGAGACATTCTTCCTTTTCATGATACTCCATTGTTCATGCGTTATTATGATGTCACTGAGCAAGGTAATTTTGAAGGGAAGAATATTCTTCATGTGCCACAGGATGCTCAAGATGTTGCCGACCAATCTCAGGTGAGTGTCGATGAACTACTGGCCAGCCTGGAGCGTGGACGCGCAGCCCTCTTCATGGCTCGTGAGCTGCGCACGAAACCTGCCCGCGATGAGAAGATTCTGACCTCCTGGAATGGTCTGATGCTACGGAGTTTCGCTGAAGCTGCACGCTATCTTGGCCGCGCAGACTATCTACAAGTTGCTGAGCAGAATGCGCATTTCCTGCTTTCTACCATGTACCCGCATGGTCGTCTTTTGCGCACTTACAAAGATGGTCGGGCTCACCTCAATGGATACCTGGAAGACTACGCGTATCTGGCCGATGGCCTGCTAGCACTCTATGAGGCTGATTTTAATACGCGCTGGTTTGTCGAGGCACGTACGCTGATGGATCAGGCTATCACTTTGTTCGCAGATGAACAGAACGGCGGTTTCTTTGATACTGGTAATGACCATGAGGCTCTGGTCAGTCGTCCTAAAGATATTATGGATAATGCAACTCCTGCTGGCAATAGTATGGCGATGGCTGTGCTTTTACGCCTGGCTGCCTTTACTGGTGAGGCGTCTTATCATCAACGTGCTGAGAGTTATTTGCAACCTCTGGCAGAGATTATGTTGCAACACCCGCAGGCCTTTGGGCATGCTCTCTGTGCCCTGGATTTCTCTCTTTCTGCTGCTAAAGAAATTGCCCTTATCGGTGATTCCAAAAATCCTGCAACTCAGGCTTTGCTTCACACGATCAATGCTCGCTATCTTCCTGCCAGTGTACTGGCTTGTGCGTTACCATTGGATCAGTCGATCTCTTCTCCGATTGCTTTGTTAGCTGATCGTCCTTTAAAAGACGGCAAGCCGACTATCTATGTCTGCCAGAATTTTGTTTGCCAGGCTCCTGTGACTTCATCAGAAGAGCTAAAAGCACTATTATAGTAACATATAGGTATATACAGTACATGTATCTATACGTTGCTAAACATATAAGTAGCTATCTTAATGCCGCTTATCAGATGGAAGCTAGTCGTTAATATAGTGTACCTCCCCTGCGACATCGCGACGACAGAGCAGACCCATGTTTACCAGATGATCTAAAGCTTTGGTGGCTGCATGAATTTCCTGCCGTCCCGGTGTCATTTTGTCTGATGGGAGAAATTGTTTTGCAGCCTGTTGTGGTGTCAGAATGGTAAGAGTATGTTTATGCTCTTTTAAGTAGCCTTTCAACGTATCCTCATACCAGGAAATAAGTTCTTTGCCCTGTCGTGGCTGTGATGCTACTGCAACCATAACTGGACATGGTGCTAGTTGCAAAATCCTACGTGAAATACTGCCCAGGAATAAACGTCGTATCTGGTTACGAAAGGCCATGCCCCGGCTACCAATTGCTATCAACTGCACATGCCGTTCTCGTGCCACCTGTACAATTTTCTCTGTAATTGTCCCTACACATATAATCTCCTCAATGTGCTCTGGCATGATGCCATAGTGTTGCAAGTCTGTGCGCGCTTTGTGTAGAGCTGCTTCTCCCTGTTTCCGTTGTTCGTATGATGGGGTGAGCATAAGCTGTTGTTCCAGGTAGTATCCTGTTTGGTCGGCTATGATTTGTGTGATGGGAATGGTGTGGAGGAGGATGAGTGAAAAGGTTGTGTCGGTTTGCTGAACAAGCTCACCTACTGCCCGCACCATAGATTGTGTTGCTGGCGAAAAGTTAGCATCAATGCAGAGCAAAATGCGCTTGTCCATAGGTTTGCCACAATCTTTTTGTGTGACGGTTCACTTTCCCGTTGTTACATGCGACATTGTACGGACCATATTTTCAGCGTATCCTTTGTATACCTTAGTAATTATACCTGCTTTGCGAAGAAGTAGCAAGAAATAGGGCAAATGACACATCGCTTTTGCTGTCGAGATTGCCTATACTGTATACTAAGTGTTGCAAAAATTACTACTGTCAGTCTTGAGATGGAGAAAAGTAGTCATATAAAATTCATTGTAGTATATTGTGCTTTTTATTAAACGATAATTTGTTGATGTATATATGTCAATGGTGCCTGCTGTCTTCTTCTTTTAGTTCTACACTGTTTCAGAAGGAGCTTTTGATAAAATATACTAATGTACGTCTACTTTTGTGGGCCACATTTTTAGCGCTACTTTAGCTGTCCTGAAGAGGAAGTAAGGAAAACATATGAGTACTGGAATAGAAAAACCTCTAGAAGAAATGAGCCTGGCAACCCTTACAGAATACAGCGTTCGTGAAATGGCGAAATATCGTCGCAAAGAACCTTGTACCGATAAATACTGTCTGGAGATCTTGCATCGTGCTGTGGTGTTCCATGATAATTATGCGTGGATTGCGTTGCAGCGCCAGTTTGGCGAGAATGTTCGTTTATGGCTGGCCGGGCACTCACATCGCGAACTGGCTTTGCGCTATGAATCCGAGCAAACGTATATTGATGACGCTTTTCGACGCTTCTGGCAAGCCGTGAGCGATCAATCGCTGTCATTCACAACTATTGGTAGCGCACTTAGTTACTTGCGTCTCTGCTTACATTGTGCGATTATGGATACACTGCGTGTATTTGCACGCGCGAATATCGAACCCATTCCAGACCATGGGCATCCTGATGAGCCGCAGGTTGAAGATCATTACCATGAGAATGAATTATGGGAGACGATCAAGGGCATTTTGCCTGGTGAGAAAGAACAACGTATAGCGTATTTACACTTCCATTGTAATCTTAAGCCACGCGAGATCATACGTTATTGCCCTGGCGAGTTCAGCAATGAAGAAGAGATCTATCGCCTGAAACGCAATATTGTAGAGCGTATTCAGCGTAATGCTCATATGTTGCGCTGGAAATTAGAGGGGTATGTGTTTGCATAGAGATGGGTAGATAACATCTCTATGCGAGACAATTCAGGGCGCAAAAAAAGGCTTCTGTATGCGTTCTCATATTGAAAAGCGTATTCTTTATTAAGTAGCACTTAATTTATCATCAATAATTTGCACGAGGAATTGTAAATGACGCAATGTTCACGCCCATTGGCCCCCAGTGACGAGGAGCTTTTGCGGCATGCACTTGATGGCGAAACTCTATCAATAGTGACAAAAGAGCATCTTGAACAATGTACTTTTTGTCAGCAGCGACTTGCAAGTTATACTACTACGAATAATTTTATTCTTTCTCATCTTTACCGTTCTCAATGCCCTGATTCAACTATTTTAAGTCACTATTGTGTGGGTACGTTATCTGTGGATAAAGCTTTATATGTGGCCAACCACCTGAAGATATGCCCCCTCTGTACGAACGAGATAGCAGAGACGCGCCTTTTGCTTACAACATTTGAGCCGTTCCCTGTGGATCACTCATCTACTCTTACGGCACACAGAACAACCTCACATATCATTGCCAGCCCTATACCATGGCAACCTCAACCAATGATATGGAATGGTCGCGATTATGAGCAAGAACAACAGTGGCCACGCCAGTATCAGGCGAGTACGATCAGTATCTCGCTACACCTGACACGCGATAGACAAGGTGAAATTTTACTGTTAGGCCAGCTTTCAAGCACAGATGGAGCTGAACATATCGAACTTTTTACAAATACGCAGGTAGAACTCTATACAGCCTCTGATTCAAAGCTCTTCCCCGATAAAGAGTGCTCTGATTCAGAAGCGTCGCTCTGATGCCCAGCGCCCACTGTTGTCGGTTCTAGTAGATGAACTTGGCCATATCGTTTTTAAGTCTGTTCCGCCTGGCTGTTATTTAATGATTATCTACTTGTGGGAAACCGAAATAGTTATCGAAGAGCTAAAAGTTCATTCCCTTTAACTCTCACCTCTTTTTTCTCATGTTTCCGCATAGTTTTCCCGTAAATATGTTCTGGCACTAGTATCCTCGACACTATTATAATATAGAGATGCGGATATGTTTCAGTTATCAGGCGAAGGTTCCTCGTTTTTGTGTCACGCCCTCGTTTATTTGCATAAAGGGTCTAATAAGTCTACAAACAGTCAGGTTTACCGCCGTGTAACATATTTGTAGCTGGCGATCATAGTGCTAAAAAGGAGCTTGTTCGTGAACAAACACTCAGGAGCTTTTGTGGCTACGGAGTATTCAATGCTTAAAAGGTTTATCCCCTCTATCTGGTTCTTACTTATTGCCGGTCTGGTAATTAGTGCTGGCCTTATTGCTTTTCAGGTTCAGCATAAGCAAACAGTGACTGTCCAGCAGAATAATGGGCTATCTTCCCCACCGATTGCGCATACACAGGCCGCAACTCTCCCATAAGAGTAGCAGCGCATTATCTTCAGCATCGGTTGTGCGTGCACAAGGAGTGTTGCCCAAACCAGATCATATTGTAATTGTGATGGAAGAAAATCATAGTTCTGCCGAGATTGTTGGTTCTGCCGATGCCCCTTATATCAATTCTTTAGCCACACAGGGGGCAGTATTTACAAATTCGCATGCCATTACTCACCCTAGCGAACCAAATTATCTGGCCTTGTTCTCAGGTTCAACTCAAGGTCTGACGAGCGATGCTTGCCCCGTAACGTATACTGGTGCAAATCTTGCTAATGAGTTGATAACGGCGGGCGACAGCTTTGGTGGCTATTCTGAGGATTTGCCAGCCGTTGGATCGACGACCTGTTATGCTCCCAACATCTTCAACGTCCTCTATGCACGTAAACATAATCCCTGGGTAGCGTTCCCTGATCTTCCTGCCAGTGTTAATATGCCCTGGACTAGCTTTCCATCTGACTATAGCACTTTGCCTACTGTCTCGATTGTAGTGCCCAACCAGGTACATGATATGCACTCGGCCTCGGTTCAGCAGGGCGATAGCTGGTTGCAGAATAACATTGATGGTTATGCTCAGTGGGCGAAAACTCATAATAGCTTGCTTATTGTTACCTGGGATGAAGATGATAGTTCTGCCTCGAATCAGATCGCGACGATTTTCGTGGGGCCAATGGTGAAGCCCGGCACGTATTCTGAGTCAATTAACCATTATACGGTCTTGCGCACTCTGGAGGATCTCTATAAACTTCCATATGCAAACAATAGCGCAAATGCCACGCCCATCTCGGATGTCTGGCAATAGGCTGTACCTGTGTTTATGCCATAGTGACAGTTGCGGACTTCATTTGATGGCTTGCCCGCGTAGCGACAGTGGCTTGTCCCTGTTGCCGTGGAACCGCCTGTAGAGCCGGGCAACGACGACAACCACAAGGGTCGTCGCTACGCGGCCAACCGTTAAATGAACTGTGCCAGAGCAATAGTGCTCTGACCCACTTCATGTGACGGGAGCCCGTGTTGCGACCCCACAGGGGCACGGCAACCACAAGGGTCGCCGCTACGCGGCATCTCGCCATTTGAAGACGGTCAGAGCACTATGGCATAAATGTTAATACCACCGTCTATTGTACCCACCTGTTATAAGCTGTAAGAAGGCAACCAGGATGCATGCCCCGATAAATGAGATGAAGATACTTCCGCAGAAATGGAAAGTACCCAGTTCAAGCGCATTTGCCAATATACCACCAATAAAAGATCCTATAAGCCCTACAACGATATCGCCAAGGCAGCCAAAGCCGCGTCCGCGTACAAAGTATCCTGCCAATGCACCTGCGATCAAACCAACCAGGAGCCATGCTACGATATCGCCCGGTTGTAGAATATTACCGAGATGAATAGTTCTAACAACAATCATTGAAAAATCCTCCTTAGAATGTGTAAGAATGCGTGCGGTGGCTTTTAACTTTTATGTAGTATTGCGCTATACATTATCTGAAACGATCTCTATACACAACTTCGTTATTTAGAATAGGACAATTTTTATACGTAGAGTTTGTTTATGAGTTGCGCGAGAGCATGAACCATATTACATTTTTTTGAGCGTTAAATCTATAAATCAATATGTATTGACAAGGATAGAAAGTCTATGCATACTTCACAAAGAGGACGCTTCAACAATAGATATGAATATTTGGTCCCAGGTATAGGATAATTTACGTTCTTTTACTACATGTTCATTGTATACTTATATATTGCGGGGTATTAAATGGCTGGAGTGGTTTGTCTTTGTATATTGAGGAGTATTTGATGCGGTCAAGTCTTATTGATGTCAAGCGCGTGCCGGGATTAGAAGAGCAAGCTTCAAAGTCGGCGTCCACAAGGCGAATGTCAAAGTTTGATGCTTTTGTATCAAACTTACGGTCCTATACTCCACTTATGCCACCGAAAATGGCATCGGCTGTCTCCGTGCCAGCTCCCAATGAGGGTTGGTTTGCGCTCGTGCTCTTAGCCATTGCTCTCTATAGCGTGGTATATGCGATTATTGCCGCCAATTGGGTTCATCATAGTGTTTTCTTGCTCTGGACCCCTGCCATTGGTTTGCTAGTCGGGTTTGTTATAGCTAAGTCGCCGTATGTTGCACAGGCTCTTTTGCATGTGACTGCGTGTTTGTTTGGTTTCGTACTGGCCATCTGGTTGACGAGTGCCGAGGCTTTTCATGTGCCCATGCGTGTGCTCCTGAATGGCCTGCGCCTTGCCTTTACAGGGCAGATTGCCACTGAAGGTATTGCGACTAGTGAGCTTGTCTTCTTCTTTTATCTTACATTCCTCTGCTTTTTCCTCGGCTATTTTGGGAGCTGGCTGGTGTATCGTGCTCGTCTTCCATGGCTGGTTGCTCTGGTCTACTGCTCTATTATGCTTGTGAATTTAAACTATGTTGTACGCGATTTAAGTTATCTGATTATTATTATGCTCGGTGCTCTGATATTATTGATTGCTCGTCTGCATCTGGCATCTCAGGTCTTCCAGTGGACGAGTGAGGGCTTATATACGGATCGTGTCTGGCTGCGTACGATTAACCGTCGTTGTATGCAGGTTGCCTGTGGTATTACTGTGTTTGTATTATTAGCAAGCTGGTTCTTGCCATCGCAGCCGCAACCCGCTAGCGGAAAGGTCCTCTGGGATCGCCTGGACAATGGCTGGTTAAATGTTGTGAATGGGCATGTGTCGTGGCAAAATCTGAATTCGCTTACATCTCCTTACCAGGCCTCAACCAACTTCTTTTCTGACCAACTTACCGTAACTGGCAGTGTACATCTTATGGCCGGTGAGGTTTTGTCTTATAGTAGCAGTGATGTGCAATCGCACTATCTCGAAGGCTTTACGTATAACCGATTTGATGGCCATACCTGGACATCCTCAGTAGCGCCTGATAGTGTGCAGTCGTATGGAGTGAATGAACAACTACCTTCTGATGTTCCCCTGGGTGCCAATCGTGAGATAACTACAACGGTGACGCTGACACAGAGTCTCGATGGTACGAAGAACTATGTCTTTGGTCCTGCCCAGCCCGAAAAGTTTAACGTTGAAACTACGATCTATCATGATACGACTAACAACGCCACATCTACTACTGCCTGGACCACTACAAAACAGCTTGTTAAAAATGCATCATATAGCGTGACATCGAATCTGCCCATCTCAGATCCGCAAAGTTTGTCAGGGGTGCCTTTGCCCGCTGAAGATCAGAATTTTTGGATGAAAGATCCGAATGCCACTTACTCCTCGTCCAACTTACCCTATCTTCTAGTCCCGGTTAATATGTCCCCTCGTGTATTGGAAACGGTGAGGACGTGGACGAGTGGTTCTAAAAATGCTTACGAAGCCATGCAAAAGCTCGAGGGACATTTAAGTGACCAGAATCACTTTAAATATTCGGTGGATAATCCTCCGATTCCTGCGAACCAGGATGTACTTGATTGGCTATTAAATACCCAGACTGGCTATTGTACCCATTATGCAACGGCTATGGCGATTATGGCTCGCATGCTCCATGTCCCTACACGTGTTGCGGTTGGTTTTAGTGCCGGGCACTTTAGGGCGGATCGCAAGGTCTGGTCTGTTGTGGGAAGCGATGCTCACAGTTGGGTGCAGGCTTATTTTCCCGGTTATGGCTGGATTAACTTCGATCCAACGCCGGGTTTTGCACTTACCAATAAAGCTGTGCAGGTGGCCCCACCTGTCGCGCCTCGACCAACGCCAAAACCGAAAGCGGCAGGGGCAACGACAGCGCCCCCTCAGAAACCGGTGGTGACCAAACCTGTCCAGCCTTCGCATACTCCTCATATGTCGATCATTCCTGCACAGAAGAGCATAGACTATAGTGCTATGCTCCTGCCGATTGCTCTGGGATTATTGTTTATTGCAATAATCTTTTTTCTGTTTGCTCTTTCTATTCGTTGGTGGCGCAATCAATTTGCCAATAGTTCCATTGTATCTGGTCTCTTCTGGCGTGTCTGCCGTATTGCCAGTTGGGCCGGGATGGGTCCCAAAAAGTGGCAAACACCCTATGAATACAATCGCGTCTTGAATCGGCGTTTTCCTCAGAAAGCACCTCTGCTTACCCATTTAACCGATTTGTTTGTCCGCGAGCGTTGGGGCTCGCCTGTGCATATGCCGCAGGCGCACGATGAGGTGATGGCGGAGCAACTATGGCCTGATCTGCGTGCTTTACTATTGCGCTCTATTGTCAATAAAGGGCAGAAACAAGACAAGTAAGTAGGCATCCATACAGGTAAGCAAGCGTGCATGTATGGATGTATAAATGCTTGTTACTTTCTCTCATGCCTCTCGTCCTCTAATTATGAACACTTTATGTAATGTGGAGGATGGGAATGATGACGTATACACCAATAGTAGAATGTCGATATGGTTGGGGTCAGGTGTTGCGCCTTTATCGTGATGGCCTGAATGTACAAGGTGTTTTTTATGCATTGCGCGAACTGGAGCAGGTATATCCAACATATCGTTATATGTTGGGTGTGCCATCCGCTCGCCTGGAACTGCGCTTCAAGCATTGTCGTGTGGTTATACCTGGTATTGCAGATGTACCCCTGGCCCAGAAGATCGTTGAATATATAACACGCTGGAATGCGGTGACGCTGGCAATTGGTGCTGATGCGGTGCGTAGTGCCCTTGCCGCTCCAACGCTTAAACAGCTCCCTGAGTCCCAAAATCTCTCTTCTGGTGTAGATTATTTTTGGGAGTATGATGCAAATGAGATGCCCACGACTGTCTCGGCTACCTCTGTACCTGCGATGCCTCGTTCTGGCCTTCATCCACGTTCATTATGGCCGGTCGTGCAGTCTTCTCTGTTAGTGGATATCACTTCTGCGGAACCGTGGCCTGTTATGCATGGTAGTGAACGTGAGCAACGTCTCAAGCGTTTGCAGGCGGAGCGCGAGTTGCGCGTTTATGGTTTTGATGTACAGGCTTTATCCCAGCATCTACATAATGGTCCTCTGCCGCTTGTCCTGACTTCTTTACATTTACTTGCGGGGGAAACTGCCCATTATAGTATTGATGCGGACCTGTGCGCTGAACGGGTCTCCTCATCACAGAGCGGGCCGCGGGTGAAGGACCGGGGAAAACTTATTTTGACAAATAAACGTCTTATCTATCTTGGCCGCAAGCGACAAATTATTCTAACCTATGAGAAATTCTTGCAGGTTTCTCACTTATCTGGTGCAATTGCTATCAATATTGAAGATGTGCCCCTACGCCAATTTTTTGCAATGCGACGCCCTCTTGAATGTTCCATGTATTTGAAACGTCTACTAAAAGATTTTTATGCGTCTCAAAGTAGTCAAACGTTGGAGAACCAGGCTTTGCGCTCACAGTCGGCTTCCATTCCTCGCCTTCCTGCCGTTCCAAATAATGGGTCTTATCGACAACTGCCCTCGGCGCGAGAGCATAAAACTGCCAAGCTATCACTGGATCAGCTATGCTGGACGCCTACGATTTATGACGATGCAACGGTTACACAGAAGCGGGCAAAGCTGTCAGACAAATCACCATTGTAAATGAAGGTGTAGGGAGGATTTGGAGGGTTTGTTTTATGATTGATACACTGACTGATACACTTATGGCTCTATGGAACTCGACCTGGAGAGGAAAAATATTACCAGGACTGCTTGCTTTTATTATAGTTGGAATATGTATGTCTCTCTTTTTTTTACTTATTAAGTCTCCTGCGTTCTTGCACCAGCCTTCCGCTTTAAATCGTAGCTCTAAAGAATCTGGAAAGAGTGTCAGCCTGGCACTATCCCCACATCACAGCGGTGATGTACATGCTACAGTCGTTCCAACACCAATGCCAACAGTAGTGCCAACGCCAACGCCACGCCGATACAGGCCAATGATTTACCCTATCCATCTATCTCTGCTCCTACGCCGATTCAATTGCCTGGTATTGCGTCCGAGCCAGGTTTTATGCCTGGTAGCAACACTAACACTGGTGTTATGGATATACCTGCTGTTAATACTGTCCCTACAAAAAGTGCACCTCATACATCGATCAGGCACAAACCGTCGCCAACGCCAACGGTTGCATCCGTTCCGCCTGTGGTTGCGACACCAACTGCTACGTTGCCAATACCTACGATGACAGCTGTAACGACAGTCGTTCCACCCACTCCAATACCATCAATGCCGGCTCTCGTACCAACGCCGACACCGGCTCCGGCTCCGACTACAGGAGTCGGAGCGACACCAACCGTTACTATTACGACCAGTAACTTTACTCCTGCATCTACTTATACCGCTATTCCTATGTTAGAAGGTAACCCCACGATTTCGGCAACCGCAACCAGTGCTGCTTCTGTTACGCCAACGAAGACTGTGTAATTTCCAGAGTAATTCTGCAATGAAATGAGCACGAAGCGATCAAACGTGCTCATTTCATTGTAGCGTAAATTTTAGTTGGTGTGCGATGTGCAAAAAGTTTATTTGTCTACAAAAGATACCACTAGTTTGAATGAGGAATGTTGTTTGTGATGAGAATAATGCTAAAATATATTGCAAGGATAAGAAGTAAGAGCAAGGAGCACAACACATGCAATCATTTGAGACACTTCCATATCAGGAACAATTGCATCGTTTGCAGCATCTGGTAGAAAGGGTCCTTCCCTTTTACAATCTTCATGAAGCCCAGTATGCCCTTTTGCAGTATGAGGATAATGCTGTTTATCATGTTGCTAACGATGCAGGAGAGCACTTTGTGCTTCGCATCAGTGCCCTCAAAGGGCATAGCGTGGCAGCGCAACGCTCAGAGATGTGGTGGTTGATGGCATTAAAGTATGAGACCGATTTGTCTGTACCTGAACCCATTCCCACTAGAGATGGTGCTCTTGTGACGACTATCTCCATCATGGAAGTATTGGAACCGCGACATTGCGTGCTTCTTCGTTGGGTTCCTGGGGAACCACCTACATCAGGAATACAACCAGAGGTCGTTGAGCGTATTGGAGTATTCACCGCCCAACTCCATCAGTATGCAGAGCGTTTTGTCTTCCAACCTGAGTTTGTTCGACCATCCTGGGACTGGGAACACTTGTTTGGAGCTTCATCTGTGCTTGGTTGCGAAGAAGCCATGGCTATTCTTACTACAGATCAGCAGGATATTCTCTCTACTGTAAGCATACAGATACAGCAGACATTGGGCCTCCCTGGGAAAGAAGCTCCTATGTGGGGACTCATTCATGCTGATCTTCATCGTGATAATATTCTGCTTCACTACGGAGAGGTTGGCGTGATAGATTTCGACGATTGTGGTTGGGGCTATTACCTGTTCGATCTGGCCTCTGTACTCGACTCCTTTTCCCGTCGTATCGTTAGCACTCACAAAGACTATTTATTGCTACGGGAAGCCTACCTGAAAGGATATGATCGCATCCGAGCGTTGCCGGCTGGACTTGATAGTTATTTGAGAGCGGCTAAAGTTATGCGAGATATGAGTGTTGTCAACTTTATTCTTACCTCAAAAAATGCCAGTGTGCAAATGTGGGGGCAGCAACGGGTGGACCAGATCATTGTACAAATGGCAGCCTATCTAGAAGGTTCTTCTACCATTGAGATCTAGCAATTTTATATGGACATTCCCTCTCAGAATTTCCAGCATGGAGACATAGAGCAGTTACATTTTTTCTTAGTACATATATTTTAATTTTTACATAATTTTGCACGGCAAAATTATGTAAAAATTAAAATATATGTACTAATGTTCAGTCAGCCAGAATCGCGGTGACATCGATTTCTACAAGCTGTCCTGGATAGCCGAGTTGGGAGACTCCAAGTAGTGTGCTTGCCGTGCTCAACGCGTTAGCGATGGCTGAATCTCGCAGAATGGTCCATACTGATGAGAGGTCATTACGGTCGGTTGAGACGACATAGATTACCGTGCGAACCACATCATCGGGCGTTGCGCCTACGCTTGATAAAGCGATAGTAATGTTGCGGATTACCTGCTCGACCTGCGTGCGCAGGTCGTCGGCACCGACAAGCTGTCCCCGTTCGTCGAGCGGACACTGACCGGCTAGAAACACCATTCTGGCGGCGTCAGCAATAGTTACATGGTGGTATCCAGGTGCCTGATGGAGTCCAGGAGGATTGATTCTTTGGATCAAGGTATTATCCTTTCTGACTGATGGTCAGGCGTATATAAAATGTAAAATAGAAATATACATAAGCAAGACAAAAATTCCAATTCTTGTATTAGAGAGAGAAAAAAGTAGATATTATCTGTTCATTATGCATAGTACACATTATCTACTTCCTCGCTCTCTTCGTAAAATGGACGAATGAATGTATATCCGACGCCTGGAACAGTACGAATATAGCCTGGCTGGCTGGGATCGACTTCAATCTTCTGTCGGATATGTCGGATATGTGCTTTGATCAGATCTGTATTTCCATCCTCATCATAACCCCATACGGCTGTAACGATCTGTTCAGCGGTGCAAACACTGTTTGCGTTTGCTACTAATAAATGCAGTAATTTGCTCTCGATAGACGTTAGATGGATGCTATGACCGTTAAGTGTCGCTGTTTTCTGTAACATATCTATGCTAATTGGCCCAACGGTGATGCAAGAATTTGGGCTTGGCTTGAGTGTTGAACGTGTGCGGCGACTAAGTGCCCGTAGCCTGGCTATCAGTTGTGACGGAAAGAAAGGTTTACGCAGATAGTCATCGGCTCCAGCCTCTAAGCAGCGCACTTCGTCTTGCACATCTTTGCTCGCGGTCATCACCATTATCAGCGCATCGTGTTGGCTGCACAGCTTCTGGCACAGTTTGAGCATATCAACATCCCTGCGTTCTGTATCCACCAGTACCAGATCTGGTCGCTGTTCTCTCCACATTACTTCGGCCTGCTCGCCCGTATAGGCACGCTGAACTGCGTAGCCTCGCATTTTCAACCAGCCACTAAGCATCTCCACGAGATCACGATCATGATCAATCAGCAATAGTTTCATGTCTTCCTCCTCTCTCTATTCCATCGGCGTAACTTTGCATTTGCACATTTGCACGCTACTGCTATACAAAGAGAGATGCTTTCCCCATCCATCTTTGGATACAAAGGGTCTATTACCAGACGTTTCCACTTAACAGAGAAATATGTCTATGTAATAAACTATACGCTATGGATCACACTTTTGTGTGGAAGAGTAGGAGTGAGAGAGTTAGGAATTTGACGCTATACAAGTCCGGGGAAGAAATCTTCCTTAATGTGCTCGTTCTTTACGTGCATATTTTTAAGTACCTGTTCATTTGCTCGTACCATATTTGGGGGCCCGGATAGATAGTACGTGCGCTCTCTATAGTCTGGAACAGCTTCCAGGATCATTTCTTCACTTACCCTGCCTACAAAGCCTGTCCAGTTACGTGGAATAGCGGTAGTATCGGTCAAGACATAGAATATTTTGACACCAAGTTTAGAGTATGCGGCGCTCAAAACGTCTTTATAAACGATCTCATTGACAGTTTTATTGACATAGAAAAGAACGATATCGCGTCTCTCTTGTCTATCAAGCAGATACTTCAACATGCTTCTAAATGGTGTTATACCTATGCCGCCAGCAATAAAGACAAGTTTTTGGTTGGGATCGGAAGGTAGCGTAAAGTCTCCAGCAATCTGAGCCCCAACAATTTTTGTTCTATTATCCATTCTATACATAGCTTTCTTGAAGCTACTGCTCTGGTCATAAAAGCGTACACCCAGGTGGAGATCGTTCTCAGTCGGCGATGAGGCCAGCGTGAAGTATCTGCGATTGCCTCGACTATCTGGATGCGAGTGTGCAAGTGTAAATTCCATATATTGTCCGGGTACAAATGCCAGTTTTTGCGAGGGCTTGAAAACAAAATCGACGATATCCGACGACATCTTGATTTTTCTGTTCAGCTTAAGCATAACTTTCAGTTTTGGACTTACCAGATAGGCGAAAACGTTGCCCGCTACTAAAGCCAGTTCCGGGGTAAAGTAAAAGCTGCCGATATGAATTTGCGGAATGAATAAAACGCCGACAAGGACAGCGTAAAAGTTGCGCAAATTTCTTGTTGGTGGCGCTGTGAGTGGTTCAGTCAGCATAATGAGCCCGAAGAAGAACAGCGGCGACTGAACAAGCAACTGATACACTTCTGTCGGGACAGACTTCCCTTGCACCACCGTGAGAAGGGAAGCCATAACAAGAGCCGTGGCGCAAAAGATCCAGAACATATCTTCCTGGCGTAATTTGCGTACAATTGCTAATCCTCCAACGAGCAGTAATGGCACCATATATGCCGTTCCAATCCACCAGCTGGCGGATTCGCCAAGCACAAACGAAGTGATAACTACAGCGATTGCGGCAGGGTTAAAGAGATGTTTTTTGTTGAGCGCGAGAATATATTTTGAAGCCATCGCCAATATTGCAGCCCAGCCAAGAAACTGAAAAGCTTCCGGTGATTGTGCAGGGTCAATGATAAGCGCCAGTATAAGGGCTGTAATAGTGGCAGATTCAATATTGGTTGGTATCTCAAAAACAAACGCAAAGATCGTGTTCATAGCCCAACATATCACGACCAGGAAGAGAGTTGACGCAACGAGCGCCAGCGGAGAAAAAGGAAGCAACTTCAAGTATGCCAGGATAGCGGCCATGCCAAGCAGGCCAATAAGTACATACAGCACCAGTCGGTACATCGTTATGCGATCTATTATATAATCTATTGGTTTCATCATTTTTGAAGTACATACCTTTCAAGTCCACTGGTGAACGTTGCTCGTGCCTGAGCATCGATCATATATCCTTCAAAGCCAGCCAACTTTTCGATAAACTGAATGCCCTTTTTCCCCATCGCAAATGCGGCCGTTGCAAAGCGGTCCGCTTCATAAATGTTTGGTCCAATGACAGTTATACTGACAACATCGAGCAGCGACGTATTGCGATTATGCGGATTATAGATATGTTGTCCGCGAATAGCAGTGCCAGAGGTTGCAACACCTCGCTCTGTGAGGGCCAGAACTTTTACATTTTCGTAACGATTAAAAGGATTGCGAATACCAATTCGCCAGAGATTGCCATCTTTGCGGCCCGCTACCTGCACATCCCCGCCGGCATCAATATAGAAATTGCGGAAGCCCCATGCCTTAAGCATATCCGCCGCATTCTGGATGGCCCACCCTTTGACAATCCCAGAAGGATCATACAGCCCATTATGCTGGATGTCGAAGTAGCCATCCGTATCTTTTTTTGTTTGTGCACTTAATGCCAGGATCGTCTTCATGTTTTCACTATACGCGGTCGCAGAGAGTTCGCCCCTATTAATTTTTGAGATCTCGCTTGTAGCTTTATAAGTACTAAAGGACTCATCTACAGAGACAAAATAGGCAAACACTTTGTCTATATCGTCTTGCGTGATCGCCACATCTACAACCTCAATAGTGATAGGCATTCCCATAATCAGACATGTCTGTTTCATAATTTGTTATGCTTTTGCCTGCGAAAGAGCATCGGAGAGTGATTGTATAAACGCCTCACTCGAATCAGTTGCTCCGCTTACTACATCAACCTGGGCACTTTGCGCCTGGATCGCCTCGCTGGTAAGCTGAGGGTCGGCGGACTCATTAATCCTGATTGACCGATTCCGATCATTGGGATATTGTAAAAACTGCACATCCGTTAATTTTCCACCCTGGATGATTGCTTTTACCTGTAAATTGCCCCATTGTGCGTCTGCCACGCTGCCTGTATATGATCCATCTTTATATGTCCCTGTGGATTTGGATGAGCCCGATGTATTACCATTATTAGAGGAAGATGCCCCTGCAGCGTTGGATGAGCCCGATGTACTGCCGTTATTAGAGGATGGACGAGTAGATGAGCTCGAAGAAGAGCTTGGATTATTCACATTACCTGGCAATGCAACAGCGTTTGAATGATTATAGAGAAGGCTATAGAAAATGAAGGTGCCTATAATAAGAACTGCAACAGTGAATTTTTTCATTATATATTTGCCCTTTCGAGGTATTTTTAAATGGAAATTGACTTACAGTAGTATTCTCTGCTACTGGACCAACATACAAATTGTTTTCAGGCGATTATATAATCTTGCCATCTCTTGTTTGCTAAATTATTATGAGAAGAACCACAATGTATTTCCATTTTATCAGTGTACTATTAAGCCCTGATGAAAAATACTCAAACATAATAGGCTATCTTGCGCAACTGTGGTATATTACCATGTGGCTTCTAGCGCCATTTCCCTGTTGCTTATTTTTTTTCTTACTTAGACTTATAATATCGTAGAGAGATCAAAAAAAAAGCTGAAAGCTGTAAAAAGTCTGTAAAGGTTAAATATTAATGCACTTTTACAAATATTATTATGCTTCTCAGCATAGTCTTTGTAAAAGTGCATTAACGTTTAGTGTAGTCAGGTTATATGTAAATGTAGTATCTTGTGAATTTGCACTTTGTATATTCTTATGTATTGCGTAAGAATATACAAAGTGCAAATTATATGTAGAAAGTAATGAATGGATGCTTGCTTAGGAGAGGGCAATGGAGAAAATACTTTCTTACGAGATCATCTCGCTTTTAATCTTGAAAGCTTCAACAGATGCAAGTAATTGTTTTGCTAATCTCGTTAAATGCTCCATATTTTGTGCCATTACACGTGTGCTACTACCACTCTGTCGGGTTGATTGCGATACTCCCTGCATAATCTGGGTGGCATGATCGTAAGATTGTAAGAGATTCCTGACCATGATATTGATCGTCTCAACCTCTCTGGCTTGTCGTTCGACTAGCACAAAGATTTTTTCGAGTGATTGGCCTGTATTCTGAACTAGGCTAGTGCCAGTTGCGGTTTCACGCTGTGTGTTGGTCATTGACGTTGTTACTGCGCTAATATCTTCGTGGATGCCATGGATAATACGTGTAATCATTGCTGTCTGCTCTTTTGTGCGTTCTGCTAGCCTGCGGATGTCGCTGGCTATAACTCCGAAGCCTTTCCCATGCTCACCGGCCGCCGCTGCTTGCACGGTTGCATCCAAAGCCAGCCGATTTGTCTGATGGGCAATATCGGAGATTACGCTAACAATATCATTAACTTCACGCGAACGTTCTCCTAATTGTCGAACCTTGCTGGCTGTCGTCCATACATTCTCATTAATGCGCCCCATACCTTCAGTAGTTTGTTGGACAGTTGTTCTGCCCACATGTGCAGAGACACGAGCATCCTTTGCCGCATTATCCAATATCTGGACACGCTCCGTTACCTTTTGACTGGAGAGAGCCATTTGCATAATTTCATGCGTTGCTGTCGCTATTTGCTGCAATTGAACCTCTGCATCTTCTACCAGTTGGGTCATTTGCTCATACATATTCGCGACAGATAATTCCACTTCCTGTGTATGACTCTTCACACGAATGATCAGGCCATTCAACTCACCAATCATATAATTAAAAGATTGGGCCAGGATACCCAGCACATCAGTGGTTATTTGAGCCTGGACGCGCAAATCCCCTTCACCAACACCGCTAACTTCACTGACAAGTTTTTCTACCTGCGCTTGTAAATAATCACGTTGCCCCTGTGTCTCCTGGATGAGTTGTACAATATTATCGAGCATAGTATTCATAGATGTTGCGACGATATAAATCTCGTCGCGCCCTGTGATTCTTACTTGTTTATCCGTCTCGCCTCGGGCAATCCATTTTGTTAAAGCCGCGACATGACGTAGACGTTGCGTAATCGTAAGATTCATAAGGAATCCAAGGATAATCACTACACTTGTGGCAATAAATAAAGCAATAATGGTTCCTACCAGTAGCGGGTCCGTCTGAGCGGCACTTACCTTATAGGCATCTAAAACGTGCCTATATTGGCTACTCATGATAATAATAATGATGTCAGGAATCAAGGCCGCCAGGAAGAAAGCAAGAAAGAGACGGCGAAAAATCGGTAAATTTGTAAGCCATTGCAGCATAGCCAGCATATCCCCTTGTTAACTAATGAGTATTCAGTTTTGATAAATCCCTCATGCTACTGTTAGTTTTCTATTTTACATAAGACCACGTCCTAGAAACAAAAGGAGTAAAAACAACATTCCAGTAAACCATAAAACGGCATTACGCATATCCTGGGTATATTTTAAAGGGGGAAGTTCTTCAGGTGGTGGTACTAATAATGTATATTCGAATTGTTTTTCTAGTGTCGGGACGATAAAATTTTCGGGCTTACTTTCACTTTTTGTCGTTTGTATTGTTGATGGAGAAGATTGTACACTTTGTTCTCTGGTATTAAATGGCCGTGTAGGGGATAGGGTACTGTGTTCGTCCAGGCTATTATATCGTGGAGTGGATACTTTATTATTATATATATTTTGTAATGTAAGTAAATCTTGATAGAGCTGTGCAGGTATTTGATAGCGTTGATGAATAGGTGCAGCTAGTCCTTGCGAGAGCAGTGCGCGAAATTGCGGGGAGAGAGCGGGATCAATCTCTAGATTACTGGTATCTGCAACTTTCCAGCCTGCGACCATATAGTATGCTAGCTCTAGAAGTGTAGAGAGATCGGTGCGCCCATCCATTTTTGCTCGCATCATTGAACTATATGCAGAAGTTGATCCATCCTCCATGTTTGTCACGATCTCCGCAAGACCGCCGGCACGAGCAACGGAGAAGTTCGTCAGAACATACTGAGAGTTGGCGGGCTTCCTCACAATATATTCAGGTCGAATATTGCCATGAACCAGCGGAGGCACCTGCCGTGAGCAGACATCTAGTAGCTCAACTATCTGTAAGCAGCAGGTAATTACTTCTGGCTCTGGTAGTTTTCCACCGCTATTAGAGATTAACATTGGTAATGACAAGCCTTCGACGGCCTCAAATACAAAGAAATTGTGCCCTTTATCGCTAAAGACATCACGTAGAGCGGCGATGTGGGGATTGCGTCCGATAGATGTAAATACTTTTGTAGCTGTATATGAGATGACTTGCGCTTCTTGTGGGGCATCGCCAGGTATACTGAGCTGGGAGATTATAACTGGTGCTTGTGCCAGGCGAGTGTCAAAGGCAGACCACTGAGTCTCAACAATCCCCAGCGGCCATTTTTGCTTATATATGATGTTTTGCAAGCAATAGCGGTCCCGATGGAGTAGGGTACCAGGCTGAGATTGCGGTATATCCATGTGGATACCAGAGGTGGATGATCCCCACAATGAAGGAGTTTTTTGTGCATTTGCTAGAGATGTATTATTGGGTGTGGATAAAAAAGATTTTTTTGTATTTAAGCGGTCGGTAATAGGAAATTTGGGCAATTGAGGCTCATTGGGGCGTGCAGATAACAGGTGTTGCGCACTTTTCTGATCTGCCTGCTCTATCTGATGGCTGGATTGCATCCGGGTAGCTTTTTCGTTAGAAGGGGGAGGGGAAGAAACGATTTGGTCGCCAGAAGTAGATTCTTGCACTGGAACCATACGACGTACAGACCCTGGTCGGCTACTCGTGCGTATGTGCAGGTGGCAGTATGGGCAAACGCTTTGCCGAACATCCCATTCATAATTGCAACGTGGACACTTCATATGAACTCTCCTGTATGAGGCTTTTACCTTTTGCCAACCACAATAGTAAACCCTAAGAGAAGCATAATCATAACTCATTCATTAGTCAATTTATCTTACCTATATGTGCTATCGTAACATATTAATTCGACTATTTGCTATTTAAATTGATATTTTTGTGCAATATATACAAAAAAATTGCGGCTAATTTGTGTAGATAATGGCTATAACTGCAAATAGAACATAACGCCTATCTATAACGATATTTGTATGGGTATTCGTAATGGACAAATTACACAATTCCACAAGTGAATCGTCATATATAATATCTATTTAAAATCATTGAATGGATGCTGTATACTTGATGATGAGTATTGTAAAGGTCGCCGACTATTCTTTTTTATTTATGTTTTTTTCTCATCAGTGCAGTGGGAATATATTATTTAAAACCGCGTCGGCATTTACGATAGCTATCTCCTTTTTCTGCCAGCTAGACTTTTTTTAATGTATATGCAGCAGAAAAATTATCGCTCCTCGCTTGATACAGTGATGTATTTTTACCCTTCTCTTGCATAGTTGCGAGTTGGTAATACGCTCAATGTAGGCATAAGCAGTATCCTGGGGATGCCTGAGATGTTGTGGCTTGCGGGCAAAAGAGACTAACTCATAATTATAACAATGTATAAGAACCTCCGGGCCTTTTGATAAATATATATCGAAATAAAGTGAATGTCGATATGATGCAGTAAGGAGAAGACGTAATATATGTCTGACACACCAGATACGCCGGATGATAGGTTAGACGCACTCCTGGAAGACTTATCTAGAGAACGACCCTTACCATCTGAAGGGTACGCAGTCAAAACGATGCCGCCGATCCTGAAAACGTTTGATTTAACCACTATTTTTATAGTGGTGCTTTTTACGTCCCCAATTGTTATGAGTGCTGTTGCTGCAGGTGCAGCAACATTTACATACTGGATTTTTACGGCTCTTGTGTACCTTGTGCCATGTGTTGTTGCGACTGCCCAACTTGGAGTTATCCATCCCAACGAAGGTGCGCTTTACAACTGGACCCACAAGGCATTTGGGGGATATTGGAGCTTCTTTGTTTCTTTTTGTACCTGGATTCCTTGTGTGTTGATCATGGTGAGTGGGGCCGATATCGTGGTTGGTTATATGCAGGCACTTAATCCACAGTGGAATATGACAACCTGGCAACATGGACTAGGGATGATCGTAGTGCTCTGTATTTGTGCTATCTTCTCAATGCAACGTTTTCGCACTGTGCAGCATTTTGTGAATATCGTGGTGGTCTTTTTGTGTCTGGGCGTATTTCTTGTTGGTCTATCTGGGGTTGTCTGGCTGCTAAATGGGCATGCCTCGGCCACTGACTATAGCCATCTGTCAAACTGGCTTATAACTATTGGCGATCAGAAGAATCCTGGTAACTTTGCTGTATTTGGCCTGGTTGTCTATGCATACCTGGGGATGGAAGCGCCGCTGAACATGGGGGCCGAGATCATTGATATCAAGGCCGAGAGTAAGAAGCGCCGCCGTATTGTCGTACGGCACCTCTTTTGGGGTACCTTACTGGTGCTTATTGGTTATCTTATCGATACTTTTGGCATCTTAACGGTGCAGGGGCAGCATGCTACCGGCAGAATTTTTGCATTTGTCACGACGACCGATATGGCGCTGGGTAAGGGGTGGGGAAATCTGGTTGCTATCTGCATCATGAGTTTCTTCCTTGTGGAGATTATCGTCTACAATTATGCCTATGCTCGCCTTATCTTTGTTGCAGGCATCGATCAGCGTTTACCGACGACCGTGGCCCGGCTCAATCGTAATCGAGTGCCCGGCAATGCGATTCTGATTCAGACGATAATTGCGGCGGCATTTACAGCCGTAACCTTTGTGATTATTCCGTATTTTATGCCGAACTCAAAGGACATGACTGATATCGTCTATAATGTGAGCCAGGGTGCCGCGACAGTCCTCTGGGTTGCCTCGACGGCTATTCTTTTCGTTGATGTTACCGCGCTTTATTTCCGTGATCGTCAATTCTTCTTACGCAACCGTATCTTTCCAATACCAGTCTTGATCATCTGTGTTGTGGTTGGTTCGCTTGCTAGCATTATTGCAATCCTTGATACCCTCTTCTATTCGTGGGTTGTTGACATCATCACCAACGAACAATGGAGATATATTGTTGGCAGCATGACGATTGTTTGCCTGATCATTGCAGGTGTTGGTAGTATGTTTGCTAGCAGTCAGGCGGAATGGGAGAAATTTGAGCAGGTTGCCAGGGATGATCATGGTGTTCAGGCTCGGCAAAAGGTCGTTTCAACACGCTAAGTGGCAAGCTTAGATTGTGTTGAAGTCGAGGTGTGCTAGATATTAATGTACTTATATGTCTGCTAACCAGCTATAAGGGTAGGTTGGATCGTCAAGATCACGGGCACTGCTTGTAAACTTTAAAGGCGCAAAGGTATCGATCATTACTGCCAACTCGTCTGTGCGCTCAACGCCCAGACTTTTTTCGATTGCGCCTGGATGCGGCCCATGCGGAATACCTCTGGGATGTAGTGTCATCGACGACTGCTCGATCCCTTTGCGGCTACCGAAGTTGCCATTCACATAATACAGTAATTCGTCGCTGTCGATATTGCTGTGGTTATAGGGGACCGGGATCGAGAGTGGGTGATAATCGAGTTTGCGTGGTACAAATGAGCAGACCACGAAGTTCGGTCCCTGAAAGGTCTGATGGACTGGCGGTGGTTGGTGGATGCGCCCGGTGATCGGCTCGAAATCGGCGATGTTGAAGATCCAGGGATATTCGCAGCCATCCCAACCAACGGTATTTATGGGGTGAAAGTCGTACCAATAGCTGGAGATCAGATCGCCGACTTTCACGCGTACCTCGAACTCACCGCGTTCAGTATGTGTGATCAGTTCTTCAGGCCGGCGGATGTCACGCTCGCAGTAGGGTGCATGCTCCAGTAACTGGCCATTGGGACTTAAGTAGCGGCGCGGTGGTTCAAGCGAGCCATGGGCCTCAACCACCAGGAAGCGCGAATTGGGGCTGTCTGTTGCAATAGTGAAGCGGTAGATCGTGCCACGCGGAATGATGATGTAGTCTCCTTCGTGATAAGGCAGCAGACCGAAGGGAGTCTCCAGCACACCATACCCATTATGGACAAAGTACATCGTGTCCGCATCGCCAGCGCGGTAGAAATAGTTCATCGACTCTGTCGGTTGAGCAATGCCAATGGTGAGATCGTTGTTGTACATAAGAATGTTATTACCCAACACTGCATCGCCGCCGGACTGAAGCTGTGCAGTTTTCAGATGGTGGTGACGATGTACATCGAGCTCCCATGTCTCGATCTGGCGCTTCTGGAATGGCTCAATCTTCTTTACACGTGTTGGTGGATAGTGATAGTAGAGATTGGAGTAATTGTTCGAGAATCCCTCGATGCCAAAGAGTTCTTCGGAATAGAGCGTGCCGTCCGGTTTGTGAAACTGCGTGTGCCGTTTCATCGGGATCTCGCCCAGGTGATGATAGGGTGGCATAAAATCCTCCTTACACTTTTCTTAGACGATTGTATTCCGTAAGACACCAATGCCTTCAATCTCCAGTTCAATGGTTTCGCCGCATTGGAACCATTGATGAACCTCCGTCCCGATCTCCAGCAGGCAACCGGTGCCGACAGTGCCAGAACCAATGATATCGCCTGGACGCAAACGCACGTTTCGTGAGGCATAGGCAATCATCTGAGGAAAACTATAGAAGATATCTTTAAAGTTCCCACGCGAGATCTCCTGCCCATTGACGCGTGCCAGCATAGTCATAGCGTAGCGCTCATCGGCTCCGCTGCCCGTACGGTACATAGCCAACTCATCTGGCGTGACCAGCCAGGGACCAAGCGAAGTCGCAAAATCTTTTCCCTTGCCAGGCCCCAGGTTGAGCTTCATATCCAGACGTTGAAAGTCGCGGGCACTCCAGTCGTTCATGATCATATAGCCTGCAATATACTCGGCGGCCTCATCGACAGCGATATCTTTGCCTTCGCGCCCAATCACACAGGCGATCTCCAGTTCAATATCCAACTCGTTGCTTCCCAGCGGATAGGGGACGGGTTCGTCATGGCCGACAAGCTCGCTGGTATTACTAAAATAGAACGTTGGGATCTCGTACCACTCAGAGATCATGCCCCGGCCGCGTTTTGCCCGCACTGTCCGCACATGCTGCTCAAAAGCGTAGAAATCGCGCAACGTTGGTGGGTTGGGGATGGGTGTGAGGAGCATAACCGTACTCAAGAGCAGCCCTGGCTCATGACGCTCCAGTACTAGACGAGCCTGGGCCATCCCTTTGGGATCTTGTAGAAGCTCCAGCAGCGTTGGATAATGTAACGGGAGCACATACTCGCCGTTTATAACTCCAGCAGAGGTAGTATGATCACTTGCTCGAAAGGTAACGAGCTTCATATGTTAGTAGCCTCTGTACTCTCTGGCAGGCCTTTTCGCCTTTTATTCACCAGTTTTATGATGTTTTTGCTTATGCTGTTTCATAACTGTGCGTGCAGCCACCTCTTCTGCTCGGTCGCCGTAACGCCCACTTTTTTGCGCTGATTTTTTAATCTCCTCATATTGCCGTTCTTCTTTGTCACTAACGCCTTTTAGCGGCTTTTTCTCTGGCATAGCAGTTTCCTCCTCAGTGCTAATGAGTACTATTGTACCATGTATATGGGAAAGAGTCATGCTCTCCTTCTTTAAGAAAGGTACGATGTATAGAGTATTTCCGTTTCAAGAGAAGCATGGGAAGCCGCGCTTCGAACCGTTTTTCTATTCTTTTACATTTTTGTACGGTGTATAAAGATGTAAAAGTAAAAATATGCTAAAAATATGCGAGATTTGAAGGTGTAAGCACATATGAGAACAGCGAGTAGGAGAAGGGAATTTAAACACAGCCTCTAAGATGTTTTTCTTGTGTTATACTATTACTATGGTTGTACAAGAAGATATATTTACTATCCTTGAAGGATGGTAAAACTTTATCTGAAAGTCCCGGTACATCAAAAGAATATTTTATCCTTACGCTTCTGTATCTAACCAATATTCTTATTTCCATAAAAATTTGGTGAGATATGCTATTGTGTGGATAGGAATTAAAAATGTTTGTAGAGCAACAAGACCTGATAGAAGCCAAGTTCATCTACCCTCGTCCATCCTCGCTAATAATTTCTCGACCCCACTTAGTTGCACGACTCGATAAAGGGTTGGGCTGTAAATTGACCCTGATCTCTGCTTCAGCGGGTTTCGGGAAGACGACGTTACTGAGTGAATGGTTGCATTTGCAGCGAGAATCAGCTCAGCAAGCCTCTTGTTTTGCATGGGTATCGCTTGACGAAGGAGACAATGATCCTCGTCGTTTCTGGCGTTATATCATTGCCGCCAGCCAAAAATTTGCTCCTGCACTTGGTGAGAAGACGCTTGCATCTTTACAACAATTTCAATGTCCTTCATTCGAAGCGATACTTATTCCCTTTCTTAACGATCTCGTCACCCTGACGGAACCGTGGGTGCTAATTCTAGATGATTACCATGTTATTTCTACACCCAGTATTCACCAGGCAATAGCCTTCTTGCTAGAGCATCTGCCACCGAACTTCCACCTGATTATTTCTACACGCGTTGATCCGCCACTTCCCCTGGCTCGCCTGCGTGCATCTCATGATCTTTGTGAACTGCGCGACACGCATTTACGTTTTTCTCAGGAAGAAATGGTGACTCTGCTCCAACGGGTAATGCACCTTCAGGTTACCACTAAAGTGCTTGAACAGCTAGAGGTTTTGACTGAAGGATGGATCACAGGTATACAACTTGTGATACTAGCCTCACATGAGCAAGGCGACTTGCAACAAATTTTAGAGAAGCTTGCGGGCAATCATCACTATGTCACAAATTATCTGATCGAAGAAGTGCTTACTCACCAGCCAGAGCCTATCCAGACCTTTCTCCTGCAGACAGCATTTCTAGATCGTTTCACCTATTCGCTCTGTGATGCGGTTACAGGCAGAGATGACAGTGCGCAACTCCTTGCACACATCAAGCAGGCTAATCTTTTTCTCATTTCGCTTGACCATATGTGGTATCGCTACCATCCGCTCTTCGCCGAAGCCATGTTGACGCATGCATCTGTCTGCTTTGGTGAAGCACATCTGTCATTACTTTATCTGCGAGCAAGTAAATGGTACGAAGAGCATGGCAATATCTCTCAAGCTATTGAAACTGCTATACATGCGAAAGAGTATGCAAGGGTAACAGTTTTGTTTGAGAATGTTATTGATAATATTGAATATCATGTACATCCAAATAATAAACTGGCAACCTGGCAACGCTGGATAGCAACTATGCCCACAGAACATCTAGCCGCGCACCCTATCTTTCATTTTATCTCTGCTATTAGCCTTCTTTTTGCAAGAAAACCATTGGAATCGTTGCAACAGGTACAGGCGGCAGAGCGTCTTTGGAGCACAGAAGGCAACATTACGAGGTTGGGATGTGCCTTCACATTGCATGCGATCCTTGCATATTGGTGGACTTATCAACATAAAGAAGCATTGACCTATGCTCGACAAGCACTTGAAATCCTTCCAAAAGAGGACATCGTTTATCGAAGCATCTGTCGTCAAATTCTTGTAAGTGAGTATAAACAGACAGGCGAGATTATAAAAGCGTGGGCACATCTCGACGCTGTAAATGGCTTTAAGCAAATAGCAGAATATACAGGCATTGCACGAAGTAATAGTGTTTCCACAGGTGATCTCCTGATTCTACAGGGAAAGCCACATCAGGCAGAGCTTATCTATCAAGAAGTCATAAAGCAAAGGATTGGGGAAGCCCTTGATCCCGTAACACTTAGGGCAAACATAGGCCTGGGCACGATTCATCTGGCCTGGAATAATTTAAGAATGGCTGAGGTCTATCTCTCTCTCATCGACGTATTTGATATAGAGCAAGAAAACAGTTTATGTGTCTTATACGGATTTTTTTCGTATCTTCAAGTATTGAGAGCGCTAGGAGATATAGAGAAGGCGAAACAGCTCTTGTTGCGAGTAATCACCCTGGCTCAAATGCATTACCTGGAGGACGTGCTTGCTTTGGGTAGAGCATATCAAGCCTGGATTGCCCTTGCAGAAGAGAAAATGGATGACGTCTTCTATTGGCATGATCATTGTGGATTACAAATAGATGATGCTCTAGTATATGAGAAAGAGCGTGAGTATCTAATCCTCGCCCGTATTTTGCTAAAGCAACGGAAGTTTGCCCAGGTTTTGTCGATGCTTAAGGCATGGCAGCGCTTTGCCCACGAGCAGAAACGAGTCACTAGCGAGTTAGAGATTCTGATTTTATGTGTATTAACCCACTCTCATCGGCGAGATGAACGACTAGCCCTATTTACCTTGAGGGAGGCTCTGTTACTTGCCCAACATGCAGGCTACCTGCGTCCATTCATCGAGGAAGGAGCCGCGATAGCCTCGCTACTGCAATCTTTGCTTATTAAAGAGATAGATTCTCACCTCAAAGAGTTTATTTGTACTATATTACAGGCCATTCCGATTGAACACTGTATACAATTACGAAAGGTTGTTCTCCCTGAAACTTACCCACTAGCACTGACACGACGAGAACACTGTATTCTGCGTCTGCTTATAAAGGGGCTCTCCAACTCTGAGATTGCTCAGCAGGAGAGAGTCTCAGTGAATACAGTCAAGACCCAGCTCAAGAGTATCTACCGCAAATTACAAGTGGAACGGAGAGAGGACGCGATCCGTATAGCTCAGCATATTTCTTTGAAAGATGTCAAGGTGGGCTTATAAGATCGTCTCTGCGTGTAGCTTTTACAGATTAAATGCACACTTGTTGCTTAACATGCTAAGCATAATGGTCCTGACTAAAGGAGGAATAGTAATTTTTTTCGTACAAGGATTGCGGCCTATCAAGGAATAGCGGCGTAATTCTTTTATAGCTTCATTGAGGATGAAGCTATCGGACCATATTATTTCGGGGCATGTTGTAGTACGCGAGAATTGTTGTACAAGTGTTTCTTCCGAGATAGGGGAAGTATCAGGCATTAAGGTACAGAGGCGAAGGAGTTCGGCGGTTGCGGGATACGCTTGCTGGGCTCGCTCAATCGATCTTGAGATAGTTGCGGCGACCGATGCCGGGTGATACATAGTCACAGTACCACGTAGGTCCAGTAAAGCGGTGCTATGTTCGCGATAATTATGTAGATAGTCTTCCAGGCTACAAGCCGTTTCTTCAATATATGCGCCTGCTTGATCCAGTGCAAGTGGATGTCCACCAAGCATATATACGATTTCCTGAGCTTGTTTGCTTGTTGCTGCTGGCACATCCTCAAGTCTTGCCATTGGATTTATATATTTGGCGCGTTTTAATAGAAAAAGGGCACCGCTATCAGGTTCTAAACCTTCTACATAGTAAGGCTGGGCGACAGTTCCAGTAACGAGCGTATTTGTTGTCAACAAGACATGACCTTTGATAGCTGGGGGCAGAAAATCGCCTAGCACATTCAAATCCTCAATATCATCCACAATGAGGAGCCAGTTACAGTTTCTACTCAACCAACCCTTGATCATCGCTTGAGCGTATTGAGAAGCATATCTTTGCTTCCCGGAAAGGTGGAGTGATGTAACAATGGCTGTCAGATCAGCAAGTAATACTTCTCTGCTGATGGCTCGGACGCACAGGACTGTTTGATAGTCTTTGCGATAGCGATAGGCATACTCCAGAGCGATCTGTGTCTTCCCGATACCACCTAAACCACAGAGAGCTTGTATATTCATCTCCAGATTAGCGGACCAGAACTGAGTATGCAGTTGCTGAAGTATCTGCTCACGGCCCGTAAAGAGAGGATTACGTTTATAGGGAAAAAACAATTCGGGTGGATTTGAGGACATAAAATTATCTGCGTCTAACGATATTCCACCCGATGAACCTGATATGTTATCAGAACATAGCCCTAATTCTTCCTCGCTTTTACCGAAGAGCACACTGAGTTGATGGCGAAAATGAGTACCTGGAACTGTAATCCCACCTTCCCAACGACTAATATTCACTGGAGTGGTGCCAATGAGAGCCGCAACATCTCTTTGCAGCAAATTTTTATTGAGACGTGCGGCTATCAAATATTTATTGGGAGTAGCGTCAACAGCTCTTTTCATATTTTCCTACCTTACCAATTGTTACATAAGATTTCTCTTTACTATTGTAGGAGATAACCCCTGGCTTGTCTTCACCCAACAGGGTGAATTTAAAGAAAACAAAACATTAACAAAGTCCAAAAAGGTCTTATAGTTCTACCTACTTGCAGAATCATCGGGCTAGAACTATCAAAAGAACTTGATAAGTCATTTTGATATACATTGTTATTTCCTTTGGGAGAAAGCCTAAGTATACTTCTACTTGAGATTTAGATGATCTCTACCTTGACTGTTGTTATTGCGACATTGGTCCCTTAGTTTGTCATGGGGAAATACGCCCTTTGGTTTTTCTATAACGGCAGACAAAAGGCAGCCAGGCAAGTTCAGGAGAAAGAGCAATGAGTACTTCGGTTATTAGTCCACAAGATATTGTAAGGGCACCTAAAGTGGAAGCTCCACAAGAGCGTAAACTGCGTGCTAGTAGTTACGTTATTTTTGTGGATCTCCCCGATAATAGCGAGCAGATGCTCCTCGTACATGGCTACACGGGAGCTTATGATCTTGTTTCACAGAAAGTGGCTACCTATGTCCGCTCCTTGGAAGTGAACAAAGCGCCTCGTCCTTTGTATGGTGTTTGGACGCCAGCACCGATGATCAATGGAGAGGTTGAAGTGCCATCTGATCAAACGGTCAACCTTTTGAAAAAACGTGGTTATCTGACAGAGAAGACAGTTGTTGAAGAAGAGGCTTTCTTTGTCAGGATTGCTAAGAAGCTACATGAAAAGGCCCTGCGTGGGTTGCCGAACTTTATCTTTATGCCCACTTATGACTGCAATCTGCGCTGTGCTTACTGTTTTCAGGATCACATGCGTACCGATCCAACCTTTAGCCATCTGCTGCGTTCTATGACGAAACCGATGATTGATCGGATCTTTGCCGGAATAATCGATATCGAAACCCATCATGACCTGCCAGCAGATGATGAGTATGTACGGAGGATCGGCTTCTTTGGTGGTGAACCATTGCTTGCCCGCAATCGTCGCGTGATAGATTACATTGTGAAAAAAGCAAATGATGCTGGCAAGGCAAACTTTTGGGCTGTTTCTAACGCCACTGAGCTTGATGCCTACCAGGATCTTTTGAATCCCCAGGGAATCAGCATGATCCAGGTGACGATGGATGGGCCTATGGAAGAGCACGACAAACGTCGTATCTATGCAAACGGTGGTGGCTCGTACGAGCGCATTGTTAAGCATGTGACCATGGCTCTTGAGCAGGGCGTGCAGATCCAGATGCGTATGAACATTGACCGCATCAATATTGAGTACTTGCCGCGCTTTGCGGATGACATTGTTGCCAGGGGTTGGAATAAGTATCCAGGCTTCTCAGCATACACGGCTCCGATCCATGCATCAAATGACAATGTTGATACCCGAACCACATTTACCTCCTGGACATTAGATAAAGCCCTGAATGCTTTGCGCGAAGAATATCCGGTGATGCATGTTATTCGTCGTCCCGATGATGGCTTGATGGATCGTGCACGCTCATTGATTGAGAACCAGGGCTATCCTAATCTTCATGCGGAGTTTTGTGGGGCTCACTCAAGCATGTATGTGATTGATCCCTTTGCTAATATTTATGCTTGCTGGGAACGGACAGGAAACGAGAGTGTGCGTTCTGGCTTTATTACTCCCGAAGGCAAATATGAATTTAACCAGCTAGAGGCTATGTGGCGGAGCCGAGATGTAACGACAAACAAGATTTGCCGTCAATGCCGCTACGCTCTTAACTGCGGTGGCGGTTGTGCAGTTTATGCGGAAGGGGCCAGTAACGGGGAGAGTGGCATTTTCACGAACCACTGCGATGGGTACGCAGCTCGCTTCCGTGCAAGTGTTGCCGAGGCATACAAGCAATATATCTCCGGTGTCAAGGCAAACGTTCCTATCGAAATGGCCTGTGATCGTTAACGGGGTAACCTGTGCTCAGGAGGCTGCTGGGCACAGGCTACTCCACTGTTTCGTATAGCTTGACTATATCAGTGAAGGACAAATTTTTTAAATAAGGAGGTGATGCGGATGCAGAAAGAACAGAATACAGAGTATGCAGAGATAGTTTCACTCAATGACAACGAACAGTTCGAAGTCTTCGATGTCGAGGAGCTGGAACGTCGCCTGGAGATGGCCTCGACGGTTGATACGTTATGTCTAGGCAACTTTTGTCTCGCAAATGTTTGTGCTGGCAATTCCAATGGTTGGTAAGACCAGACAAGATATGCCATGACAACAGAACTGCCGGTAATCCAGGCGTCCTTCACAATGTTGTGAACACCCACAAGCTCTGAAGCTTCCTGGATAATTGTCTTTGGTTTAACACAGAGCATGATGCCCCTGATTACTTGATCAGGGAGAAAATTCTTATGTAAAGGAGGTGAGATAGATGGAAGAAAAGCCAAACGGTAATAATGTAGCCGTAGAGATAGCTTCTTTGAACGATGCAGCACAATTTGATATAGAAGAGTTGGAGCAGCGTCTGGATTTGGCTACGACGGTAGATGCCCTTTGTATTGGCAATGCATGTGGTGGCAATGCATGTGCAGGCAATGTCAACGGCGTTCTCTGGTAAGAATCAGCAAATCCACGATCATTTTTCTGATAGCAAAGAACATGTTTGAGTAGAATTATAGACGCATAGAAAAAGCGAGAGCATTATTTATGCGCTAAGGAGACGAAAATGCAAAAAGAGCAAGAAAAAGAAACACTGGAAATGGCCTCTTTGAACGATGCAGCACTGTTTGATATCGAAGAACTGGAGCAGCGTCTGGAGCTGGCTTTGACCGTCGATACTTTGTGTATTGGGAATGTCTCTGGTGGTCTTGCTTGTGCCGGTAACGTTAACGGCGTTCTTTGGTAAGAATTAACACACCATCGTATGGCTAGCAAGAGCCCATACGAGCGAGATGGGGGAAGGGAAGATACAGCATAAGCAATCTTCCCTTCTTTGAAAAGATGTACATAGCAATATAATCTGTAGGAGATAAAATGTTGAAAGAGAACGAGCAGAAGCAGACGGAAGAGGTCCAGAGCCTTTCGGCGGATTACTTCAACGTAGATGAGTTGGAAGATCGTCTGGAACTAGCTCTTACGATGATGGTGAATACAAATTGCCTGGGTAATTTTTGCGTTGCAGATGCATGTACTGCAGATGCAAATTGGTAAGAACTGATAGGTAGCGCTAAATGGGTGTCTTTTGTGAGAACCCAGAGAGTGAAAGATAGGCCTATTTATCGTGCTACTACCTATCAAGCAAGGTGAAAAGAAAAGTGCAAGAAAGAGGGAAAGGATAAGATCATGACAAATAAAGACACAGAAATGCTTAATATCAACACCTATGACCTGGATGTCGAAGAGTTAGAAGAGCGCATGGAGTTGGCGGCGCTTTTTGCCATGAAACCGAACGGTTTATGTGGAGCAGATGCGTGTGCGACTAATACAGGCGACATCTGCGGCGCTAATGCATGCGCGGTGCACTGGTGCCCTTGTGGTGCAAATTTCATATGCTAATATCTAGAAAATAATAAGATTTGTTATGCGTGAAATTAATTTCGCGCATAACAAATATAGTAATACACTGAGTAAGGAAGGTGATGCTCATGCTCAAAACAATATCACAACAATCCTTGCAATCATTTGCTGTGGATGTTTTCTCCCCTGCTCTCCTGGAGGCAGCTAGAGAGACGAAGGATCGAGTAGAATTAGTGACCAGGCCCTGGTCTACTGTCATGGATATTAGTTTTGGCGACAAAAATGTTATATCCATGTATGATTGTTATCCCTATCTGTTTCAAGAAGCATTCCCTACTATCTCTCCTGAAAAAATGAGTGATTTTTCGCTTACATCAAGCCTCTGCGCCATTTCATTTTTCTTCTCTGATAGGATTATAGACCTCAGTCTACAAGCACATCAGTCTGCAAGGCTTATGCTTCAGGTGATCGCTCTACAGACCGAAGCATTATCACTTTTGCATCAGATGTTTCCCCCATCCTTACCTTTCTGGGAACATTTTCGCTCCTACATGGGGAGCTACTTTCATGCTTGTATCCTTGAGAAAAAGTTTGTGACGGGCGAATTGCCATGGCAAAATTATGACGAAAATATTGCCTGGGAGATTGCAACTGGTAAGTGTGGTGTAAGCCAGGCCGTTATCGCCGGGCTTGTCGCCTTATCAGGCAACGAGCAGCATCTGGAACCGTTCACGAAGTCTCTCAGCCTCTATAACTTTGGCTGTCAGATGTTCGACGATATCTGCGACTGGAAAGAAGACTATTTAAATCGTTCTCCCTCTCTTCTGCTGTGTAGCTTGCTGAAAGAGCAACCAACTGAACCCAAAGAGGAAGATCTAGAGCAAGTGGCCCGTGAACTCTATTATGGGGGCCATATGTGTAAAGCCTTGCAACTTGCCATTGATTCATTGGATCAGGCGGCCAAAATCATTCCTTGTCAAGTCTCCTGGATACATTTGCTAGTCAAACTGCGCGAGCGTTGCGAAAGCTTACTTACAGATATTATCAAGATTACACAAACGAATCGTCGCCGAGCTGCAGAGCAAGCCTCGTTTCAGCTGGAGTTGCCAGCAGCACAGACGCAGTGCCAGCAACTCGCCTGGCAAGGATTGCGCTACCTGGTACAGCAGTGGCAAAGAGGGTTTAATGAAACGCGACATGTCATGTGTTTCCCATATAACCAGGGATTTAGCGGCAGAAGCGAGTTTCAGTATGGAGATATCTATCAGAGAGCGGTTATTGCCGAAGTATTCAGCGATGCAGCTCAGACATTTTCTCTTGGCTTACAACCAATTATTCAATACGAGGCGAACTATCTCATTGAGCATCGCCACCATTATGGGATCGAAGGTTGGGGTTATTTCCCCGACTTGCCCGAGCTTGCACCAGATGCCGATGATCTGGCACAGATTATGCAGGTATTACTGCTAAATAATCGTTTGGGTGATATCTCCAGGTATTGTGAAGGGCCTCTGCATACGTTACTAACCGATAATCGACATGATGATGGCTCATTCGAGACATGGATTATTCCAGCCCATGATCGAACGCCTGAGCAGGAGCGCCATGCCTACTATGCTGAACACTCCTGGGGAACTGGTGGGGATGCGGATGTGATTGCCAATGTCCTGTATACGCTTGCTTTGTATGATAAAACGCGTTTTGCGGAGGTCATACAGTCGGGCATTGCCTATCTTGAGAAGCGGCAAGCGGAAGATGGGAGTTGGGCGAGCACCTGGTATCATGGCCCATTCTATGGTACTTATGTGAATACGCGCCTCCTGGAGCGAGCGAAACCCGATTCGCCTGCGTTGGACCGTGCACGCACATTTTTGAGGGAGAGTCAACTCGCGGATGGCAGTTGGGGTATGCCAGAAAAAGCTGGTGATCCTCTGAACACAGCGTTGGCTTTATTGAGTTGGTCATATCTTACATCGCTGGGGAAACTAGAGGACACAGCACCTTCTATCCAGAGAGCTTTGGATTACTTACAGAAGAGCTATGATGAAAAAGAGTCCTTCTGGCCTTACCAGGAATATATACGAATGCAACTTGCAACGCATGTCTTGTCTTATGGGAGCAAGTCCATTACCACTGCTTATGTTGTGAAAGCTGTTGCTGCATGGCAACGTCTACACAATCATCTTGCTCTATAACTACGCTACTCAAGATAAGGAAGGATAGGACCAATGAAATATATCGGTCATCTTATTCTAGCCATAGTAGGACCTGCGATTGTAGCTGCACTATTTCTTGTGCTTGCACAACTCTTTCATGCTCACAATTCACTTCAATATATTCTCTATGCAGGAGAGATCATTGGTGCACTGCTGATCATGTTCTGGTTTCGCAAGACGATGGGGATATCTCTTGCCGTGTTTGGCTTAAGAGTGACGTACGCCTGGTCCTATCTGATCTGGAGCATATTATACCTTGTGGTAAGGATAGCCGCCTGGGTCGTGATTATTCCGCAGATGAAGATCCAAACGAACTGGCTCTTTCTTCTAGGGCAGGCCTGCTTCTTTCTGCTATTTAATGCCATGGGTGAAGAATTACACTTCAGAGGTATCCTCTTTACTACCATGAAGAATATGAAATTCAGGAATAGTGTTCTGCTAGCTGCGCTGGTTTCTTCTGCTGTTTTTGCCTTCTTCCATCTGGCTGATCTGTTATCTGCTGGTTGGCTATGGTTTCTCCCACTGATGGCAGATGGGCTGGCGCTCTGTGCATTCAGAATAAAAACGAAGAGTATTTTCTGGTCTGTGCTGGTTCATGGTATCTCAAATATATGCACAGGTGCCTTGTTCGTTGGTGCTCATTCAGTAGATGATTCTGTCGTCTATGCCTATATTGCGACTGTTCTTGTCATTGATCTCTTGTTCTTTACATTCATTTTTATGCAATCAAGCCAGCAAATGCAGGAGAATGTGTGTAGAGAAGAGCGTCAGGAAGATAATGTAGTAGATACAACACTTGGAGCACCTGTTTCTGAGGTTTTCTGATTTCGGAGGGAGTATTATGAAACAAATTGCAATTCTTCCTGAAGTCATCGATCACATTGTGGTCGATACTTCAGGAAAAAATCCACGTTATATAGCTGTGAGCCATAGTAGGAAGCATATGCGCATTTCCCCTCTTGCTTACGACCTGTTAGAACGGGTGAGCACGGGAAGCTCTTTTGCAACTATCGCGCAGGAGATGAGCAGTGAGGGGAAGGGTGCTCTAACTGCTGAAGAGGCCCAGCATGCCTATGAACGTGTTGTTGATAAAATCAGCAAAATTGGTAGTGATCAGGTGGTAAGGCCTAAAGATTTTTGGTTTAAGCTCCCCCTTATTACAGCTACAGGTGTGCAGTTAGTGGCTACTCAGCTAACATTCATGTTTCACCCCTTTGTCGTCTTTACGGTTTTGAGTAGTCTCAGCTTGCTCGTTGCTTATACAATGACACATGGCCTTTTCCGCACAATCCTGGCTAATCCTGCGTTAGTGATACTGGCATATCTTCTTTTCCTTCTTTCTCTCCTTGCACATGAGTTTGGACACGCCAGCGCATGTGCCAAGGGAGGCGTGAAGCCAAGTGAGATTGGTGCTGCGGTATATCTATTTTTCCCCGTATTTTACAGTGATGTCAGTTCGTCATGGCAACTATCGCGTTGGCAAAAAGTACGTGTCGATATTGGTGGCATCTACTTTCAGCTTTGTATGGGAGGTATCTATCTCTTTCTTTTTATTATCACGAAACAGGCTGTTTTTCAGTGGGCAGTCTTTTTATTGCTTAGTAGCTGCATGCTCTCCCTCAACCCGCTTATGAAGTTCGATGGGTACTGGATTTTGACCGATATTCTGGATGTGTCTAATTTATATAAGCAACCGGTGTATTTGCTTGTATATTTCTATAATGCGCTTCTCAAGAAGCCACAACAAACGCTTCGTTGGTCGAAGGGAGTCTGCATTGCTATTCTCGTCTATGGCGTGTTACGTACAATGTTGTGGACCTATGTGTTTATTGTGTTCCTTCCTTTTCTCTATAAAACGGTGATCAACTACCCTGACCTATTTACAAGTACTATGGAGCATCTTCCCTATGATAAAGGCGCGACTCTCATGGTAGATCTCCAGGGACTGGTCGTAAATGCGTTTGTTATTATTCTCTATGGTGGGGGCTTCTGCCGTATCTTCTTTCCCGTCCTCAAAAGTCTCTTTCCTAATGTGACACTCTTCTTCCAGACACGCAAGGCTCATACATAAAGCTCTAGCGCGATTTTCTAATCTCTTGAGCTCGGTATTTTGCACTTTTCTGCAAGAAAACCTATTGAAAAGGATTGTGTTATGTCAAAAGTCTCTTTTTTTGCAAAATCCATGGGTATCATTGTTTTTTTTCTGGCTGGGGTGCTGCTCATCAACGCTCTATTTCCGCGCCCGGAGCCTTTGCGCATTTTGCTTGATACACTTGTACGCATTATCTTCGGACTGGTTCTCTACCTTTTTTTTATGAATCCTGAAGAGAAGTTTGGCTTTTCTATTGGAGTCCGTTTCAAAAAACCAACCCTGGTCCTTTGGGTTGGATATAGCGTCTTGATTATGATGCTTCTCCTATGGAAGATTAATGCCATTACGCTACAAACATTATCACCTACTGTTCGGGTGACCGAAGTTATACATACATTTGACTCTTATCTGGTCGTAGTCATTGCCGCCCCATTCTTTGAAGAGATTCTTTTTCGTGGCCTGCTGCAAAGCTGGGCTTACCAAACGTTCCCTGGACGTTTCTGGATATTTTCCAGGGCTACACTGGTGACGACGCTTTTATTTGGCCTCTCGCACATACCTGTCTGGTTGTTTACCGGTAAAAGTGTGCTGTACCTTATCTTTACCACGCTGGGGGGGTTCCTGTTCGGCTTGATTCTCGGCCTGGTTCGCGACAAAGGCGGTAATCTGTATTGGACAATACTTCTCCATAGTGTTGGGAATCTTCTCTGAGGTGTGCTGTGTGTATGAAGAGTTAACAACCTCTTCCCATCATGGAAACGTCACAATTTACAGGATCAAGCAATGGAGTATTTTAACGATGCTAGCGCTTCTCGAATATAGCCAGAATGTACTTACACATCTGATGCGTACTGAACATTCGTTTTTTTGTCTGCTGAATCGCTCAGCGGAAAGTTCTTTAGCGGACCATCCCAGGCTATTTCATAGCAAGTATTTGAGCGATTTATCAGGTGCTGGCGAGAAAGTGTATGCCCTTCTTTTTCGTCCACTCTTCCCCACCCTCCATGAAACAACAGCCATGGATCTTGATATTGGCTTTATTCTCTATAGAGAGCATTTTAATTTACTACACCACACTATACATCAAGACGGAGATCAGCGACAAGTCATCAATCTTGAAGCGACGTTTCTTCTTCAGGAAAGTCTGGGTCTCCTTTCCCGCTATTTTCCACAAACATCCTACTTCTGGTACGAGTTTGAACGCCATCAACAGGCATTTATGCAAATGATAGCGCAAGCAAGAGATCTGTCTGTTGGTGGCATGGATAAGGAACCATATAATCAAGATACATTTGAGTCTGTAGTTAGAGGAAGAGCCGCAATAGCCAAATGTGTAGTAGCTGCGCTGGCGGTAAGCGCGGACGTGCCTGAACAACTAGAGGGCCTGTATCTTTTTATCGATGAGCTGACTTTAGCCAAACAACTCTATGATGACGTGAAAAATTGGCAAAATGATCACAAACACCAGCGTACGTCTTTTTTATTGCAGCGTTTTGCTACCGAAATGGCTTCTATCGATAAAATGCTTACCCTTGATGAGAAGACATTCAAGCAACTATTTTTAGCTTCGGAGACCTTGCGTACGGCAACTCAAGATTTACAGGAACGCCTGGAAAAGCTGTTGCGAACGCCAGATATTGCCCCTTGTACGCTGCTACTAGAAGATCTCAGAAAGCTTCACAAGGTGATAGCGCTTTATAAGGATGGTGTTTATTCCCTGTGGCAACAATCCAGACAAAATTCTCTCACTGTACCTCATACATCTTGTAAGTATTAGCTGTATTGGGTACAAAGACGAAGAATATATAACGCAGGAAAGGCATGGTTGAATGGATGGTAGTTCCGTTGAAAGCTCAACTACGTACAATATTAGGATGTTATCATGCGGGTGCAAAAAAACCTGCCTTAAATATCGCGCTGTCACCTACAGGTAGTAAGGTACCATATGTCCTGCATCTCAAGGCACGTTTATCAGCAGATGAACATGCCTATATTGATCAATGTACGCTTCTTTGTGAGCAAGGTCTATCTGCTGCACGTCAAGGTGATCTTGTAGAGGCAGATCAATACTTTGAAAAAGTTCATGCTTTGCTTCTGGCAAAAGAACTTTCACGCGAAGGATATCTTCATGCGAAAGTGCACTATGAAAAAGGGGTAGGATATCTGGACTACCGACGCGGCCACTTTGAGCAAGCTGAGTCTCGTATGTATGAAGCGCTCGCACTTGATGAGGTACTTGAGAAAGAATATGGCTGTGCAATTCTTCATGGGGATCGTATCCAACTTGCCTATCACGTCTTACGCGTCTATATGCGGCGGCAGAAGATAAAAAAAGGCCTCGATCTAGGTATACATCTGTTAAACTACCTCGAAGGCAAATCGCACACGCTTCCACTGCCGACATCCTGGGACTCATCTTGCTTTACCGCGTTACCTGCTGGACTCATAAACCACTTTTTTGCTTCAGTTACCGTCGAGATCGCATATGTGCTAGCAGGGCAGCAGACGGTCTGTGAAGATAGTGAGACGCTCGGTATCCAGAGCTTTCTTGCAGACATCGAGCCTCATACGCAACCAGGCCTCGTTCATTGTTGTATGCTCAGCCCACAAGCACATGCCTGGCTACAGGCCAAAGAAGCGCTTGGAGAAGAGCGGATCTCTGATTTTTTTAGTATTATCGCGCAGGCCCTTTCCGCAGGGCCACAAAGCTACCCGTTGCTATGGTACGCTATGCTCGTTGATCTTCTTACTGTTTGTGATACCCTTGATAGCCGTGAAGCATCTTTGTTCAGACAACGAATAGCCAGAGATACAACCTATTGGCAATCTGTTGTGCGCATTCCTCAGGTGTGGCAGTCGATCCTATACGCATCTCATAAGGAAGAGGTTATAATCTAGCGAGAGTCGCGCCATTTTAAGAAACGGAGGTTTTCCTGATGGGTAGTGAGAAGGAGATGTTATCAATTTATTCATTTCATAGAATGAGCATATTCTATGAAATGAAGGATTAGAAGCGCAGCTTCATAGTGCGAACGTAGCAGGCAAGATGGGGATCAAGCACTCGTATAAGGATCTGGCGGAGGAGGAGAGATTCGAACTCTCGGAGGCTTGCACCTCACACGATTTCCAGTCGTGCTCACTAGACCACTATGAGACTCCTCCAGATTGGGGCGGAGAGAGGGGGATTCGAACCCCCGAGGGCTATTAACCCTACCGCTTTTCGAGAGCGGCACATTCGACCACTCTGACATCTCTCCGCGAAGCAGTATAACACATCTCTCCGGCCCTGACAAGCGTCTTTGCCCCTTTTTTTCTCGTGCTTACTATGCAGAGGATCAAATATTCTCCGCGAAGAGGCCAAACAGCTCACTGACCGGAGAGAAGCTGCGCCGATGCAGGGGTGTTGCGCCATATTTGCGTAAAGCGGCCAGATGTTTTGCCGTACCATAGCCTTTATGCTCATCAAAGCCATATTCTGGATACTGCTCATGGAGTTTGATCATCAGGCGATCACGCGTCACCTTTGCGATAATAGAGGCGGCAGCAATCGAAAGGCAGCGTGCATCGCCCTTAATAATAGAACGCTGTGGTAAGGCAACTCTGGGCAACAGTATTGCATCGAGCAGGAGCGCATGGGGGGTCGGTGAGAGCTGTTTTATCGCCTCCCCCATTGCATATTTAGTGGCCTGTAAAATATTGCGCTCATCAACCATCTCCACCGAACCGTAGCCAATGCCGATGGCAACAGCATTTTGCATAATCTGATCATAGAGACGCTCACGAACTGCGTGCGCCACTTGCTTTGAATCATTCACGCCGGCAAAGCACGTCAGCGTATCATCTGCAAGTGGCAAAATAGCCGCAGCCGCCACCACCGGACCTGCGAGACAGCCGCGTCCCACCTCATCGAGTCCGGCAATAAAACAATAGCCCTGTTCAAACAGGGCCATCTCTTCTATCAGTGTCGGGAACTGCTTCTTACTCGTTTGTGCCATTGTTATTGGTGGCAGCTTGTTGTGCTTGTTGTGCTTGCAAATTTTTAGCGGCTAGCTGCTTCGCGCTCATCGGACGAATCTCTTTCAAGCGAGCTGCTTTACCTGTCAGGCCGCGCAAATAGTACAACTGTTTGCGGCGTACGCGTGCGTGACGAAGTACTTCAATCTTCTCAATGCGGGGAGAGTTGACCAGAAAGGTACGCTCAACTCCAACGCCATTTGTGATACGGCGTACAGTAAAATTGCGGTTGACGCTGCTGCCGCGCAGGCGCATCACAACACCTTCAAATGGCTGTAGACGCTCGCGGTTTCCCTCTACAACTTTGACTTGCAGGCGTACCGTGTCGCCTGACTTCAATTCAGGAACATCTTTGCGTAACTGAGCACTTTCGACTGCGGTAAGCAACGCCCGCCCTGCTGGCTTCGTTACAGCTTGATTGTCGGCCATCCCTATAACCTCCTATGCGCCAAGTGCTCAACTTGTTAGATGGGTGGCAGAGCATTGGGCGCGTGAATTTACTTTTCTGCTATGGCTGCGTTGAGCTGTTTCATCAGGCGTGATTTACGGCGTGCAGCGTTATTCTTGTGGATAACCCCTTTTTTGGCGGCTTTATCCAGTTCGCTGGCTGCCAAACGTACGGCTTCAATGGTCTGTTCTGCATTTGCGCTCGTGTGTGCGGTCGCAATAGCCTGACGTGCCTTGGTTATCTGTGTCTTTACTATTGATTTATTGCTGCGATTAACAGCGCGACGCCTATGTTCCTGGCGCATGCGCTTTTCGGCAGCGGCATTATTGGGCATGTGGTATGAATCCTCCCCGAAGCATCTGTCCCTGTATACGGGCTTTTTCACAAAAATGCCGACATAATTGTCGGACTGGTGCTCGTAGATTATAGCAGAAGTCTCTTAACTCTGTCAAACAACAAACAACATTTTTTTGTGTGGTCCTATCACCGGTTTTAACACTCTTTTTCCTCGCGAGTGCTCACTCCTACGGCGTTCGCTTCGTTTCGCTCTTTTGGCATGTTTATAATTTTTTGCACTTCTGCACAAAAAATTATAAACATGCCATTATCGTAGGTAAACGATCTAGTAGACGATTGCGGCTGTATTGTAGTCTGTATTGGCATACAACCAGGCGGCAGCGTCTGTTGGTAAATTGATACAACCATGACTGCCAGTATTCGATGCAGCCGGGTCAAAATGTGGAAATTCGGTCCCTGGACCGTAGGATGTTCTCCACCAGCTGTCGTGAAAGTAGTATTCGCCAACATGATATTCCATTGCATAGTTGATATGCGTATCTGGATAATAAAATGGTGAGCTTTTATCCTGGTCAAAAGCTTTGAAGGTAGCTGGCGACTGACGCTTGAAAATGTGTGTGAATCCTGGCGGGCTTGGCTTTGTGAACTGTCCCGATGTAATCAAGAAAGCTTTTACAAGCTTCCCATTCTGATAGACGCGCATGCTTTCGTCAACGAGCGAGGCGACGATGACCATACCAGATGTTACATTGTGATACTTCATCAAGGTCATATCAGAAGCATGTGGTGATGTGTAGGGGGTCTGGTCTGCATACTCGGCTTGCATAGCATCGAAGTGTGCTTGCCCATCTTTAATTTCATCGAGTACCGCTTGATAATCCTCGGTAGTCTGTGCCGCACTCAAATCATCCTGTGTATCGGGAACGGTACGTTGCAGGTATTCATAGCCTAACGTGTAGCTCTGACCATTAAATGCATCGTGATATGGATGACTGTTGTTGAATGCCGTTACTGCTTGCGAGAGGTGTTGCAGTTCAAATTGAGCCTGGCTGTTCATCAAAGGCAAATGAATACTGTTTAAATCGTTATCCATCTGCGTCGAAAACTTTATATAGTCATTGGCGGTCTTTGCACTGGTGAGTGCGGCTTTGTCATTGTTATACATGCTCTGATATTTGGTGGTATCGCCGCCATACTTTTTCATATCACTAATTGATCCATTGAACTGGTTTAGCTCATTTCCTCCCACATAGGGGATGACCTGTAGCGTGAGTGTATTAGCTTGCTGCGTTTGTGCGCTGAGCATATCCATAATATGTGAGAAATCAGCTGGCTTTGTCGCACTGCGCAAGAGCGTAATGTCGCCCTGGATCTGCTGGTCGAGCGCAGTTGTGTCTAGTTTTGAACCTTTGAGTTGCTTGACCTGACTCTGCAATGATATAAGCTGATCGTTTGCAGTGCCCAACATTTGTAATGACTGGGTTGCTTCTTGAGCGTCGTTGCTGATTTGCATATATTGTTTGGGATACTGGGCCTGTGTCATCTCTTTCTGGGCCTGCGTGAGCTGGCTACTAAAGGTTTTTACTTCTGTGAAGCCTTGTGCCTGACGCTGTGATAGTAGGGTTGCGAACGCCTTTAAATCGTGCGAGGCCTGGTAGCCGCTTTGTTGAGTCTCCTGTGCTTCTAACCCACGAACTTGTACTGTCAATATATTATAGTTTTGTGCGAGATTTGAGTAGTAATCGGTTACAGGTTGATTTGAAAAGATAGTCAGGGGTGCATTGGTCTGGGATAGCTTTTTCTCTTGTTGTGTAATTGCGGTAAGCTGGGTTGCAGGTATGCCAATGCTCTGTGCATGGGCAACTAATGCGTCCAGCGTTGCTTTACTTTTGCTCGCTTGTTGTTGTTGCTGCGGATCACCACATGCGCTTAGTAGTAGTGTCAAAATGAAGGCGGCACTTATAAACGCGAGTAGCTTCCTGGGCTTTTGATGTGGAAGCGTACGATACATCAAGGTGAAATGTACCTCCGTGTGCTAGACATAAAGAGTTCTAAAGGCTTAATTAATCTTGTATAAAGAGATTTAAAAAGGTAAGTCTGAATTTTTGGATATGATAAGCAGCACTATTAGTAATAGTAATAATAATAATAGTAATAGTAAATGTAACATACTTGTTGCCGAAAAACAAATAGGCAACTCTTAAGGTCTATCCTCATGGGAATGAGTTGCCTGCTACATGTGTCAAATCATATCTTTGTATCTTTTTGTGCTTTCGCAATTCTATCAGACTAATGCCTGGTGTAGATCCGCAAGCAGGTCCTCTATATCTTCAATACCCACGGAGAGGCGCAGTAATGTGTCTGTTAGTCCACGTGCCTCGCGTATCTCGCGTGGAATAGACCCATGTGTCATGCTAGCAGGGTGGCAGACGAGTGACTCAATGCCGCCCAGGCTCTCGGCGAAGGTAAAGACTTTGAAGCGTCGTACAATCTGATCTACATCTTCAAGTGAGCCCTTAAACTGGAAGGAGACCATACCCCCGAAGCCGCTCATTTGCTGTTTTGCTAACTCATGATCGGGATGTGAGGCCAGTCCTGGATAGTAGACTTTTTCGACGCGTGGATGTTCGGTCAAGAAATTTGCAACTGCAAACGCGTTTTCTTCGTGTTGCCGCATGCGTATGGCAAGTGTCTTGACGCCGCGTAGTGTCAGCCAGACGTCAAATGGTCCGGGGACGGCACCGGCCGCATTTTGATAAAATTTGATTGCTTCGTAAGTTTCGTCGTTGTTTGTGATTACTGCGCCGCCGATGACATCGCTATGCCCATTGATGTACTTGGTTGTACTATGCAGAACAATGTCTGCACCTAGATCCAGGGGCTGCTGGAAGTAAGGGCTTGAAAATGTATTATCGACAACGAGAAGGAGGTTATGTTTATGTGCAATGGCGGCAATGGAGCGGATATCGGCGAGCTGCAACAAAGGATTGGTGGGTGTCTCCAGCCAGATCAAGCGAGTATTAGGGCGGATGGCCTGCTCATATTCGGCAACAGAGTTTGCGGTAGCATAGCTTGTTTCGATGTTGTAGCGCCGCAAGATGCGTTCGAAGATGCGATATGTCCCACCATAGAGATCGTCGCAGGCGATCATATGGTCTCCTGCATTCAACAGGCTCAGTACGGCTTGCTCAGCCGCTAAGCCTGATGCAAATGCCAGGCCGTATTTCCCATTTTCGAGCGATGCGAGACAGGCCTCAAGTGCTGTACGTGTGGGATTGCCCGTACGCGCGTACTCAAACCCTTTATGTTCACCCATTCCCGTCTGGGCATAGGTTGATGTCTGAAAGATAGGTGTCATGAGCGCACCTGTTGATGGATCTGGCTCCTGACCTACATGAATTGCCCTGGTTGAAAATTTCATCTTATATGCTCCCTAAATTGGTCTCCCAATAGTATATGGAATAAGACCATGTTATAGTTAAAAAAAGTATAGCATGAATTGTTGAGAGAACAATAAATATAGGTAAGAACTCACATTACCACTGCGTTTCTTGATAGAGAGGGGGTTTCATTTGTGGTTTTGTCAAGTTGATACTAAGAAAAGAGGCTCTCCATAAGATATATGCTCTCTCTTTTCTATTGAATACACCAGGCATGGTTGAAATATTCCCTGCTGGTGCTTCTCTATGTTAATTGGATGAATATTTTTAATCTTTTGCGTCAGTTTTCTGTCTCTTATTATTATAATGGTGACGAGTAGTGTAGAATAGTAATTTGTAGGACTGCGTTCTGGCTGTGAGTGCCTTGTTTTATATCGACAAGCCAGATATTTTAATTATGAACGTTGTTCCATTTCAGTTTTGCCATACGTATCTTGTGTGGGGACTGTACTGTAGCCTATAGATTTTTTGCGTTTAAGACGAGGGCGCATGAATAAGGATCAGTTGGCAGCTAACACTGAACAAACACTATTGCAACCTTCTGTTTCGGTTGGTGTGTTATTAATACATGGGCTAAATGGTAGCATTCATGATATGGAAGAATTGGCGGCTTTCCTTGCCTCTTCTGGTATGGTTGCCAGGCCGATTTTATTGCCTGGGCATGGGACCCATGTGCGCGATATGCTGCCTATTGGGTGGGAGGATTGGGTTGAGGCGGTCAAAAGCGAGCTGCATGATTTGCGCTCACGCTGTGAACGCGTTTTTCTGGTGGGTCATTCATTGGGTGGTGCGCTTTGTCTGCATATAGCGGCGCATGAGGAGATTGCGGGCCTGGTTACCATGTGTGCTCCTATCAATATGTATCCAGGTATGTTGACGGCTGTGCGTATGGTAAAGTACGTTACGCCTTTGCTGCCGACTATTCGCGAGGATGTGCGTGATCCTACTGCTCGCCGTAGCTACACACGCAATGTGTACCGCTGGACGCCTATGGCACCGGTTGAAAGTATGTTGCAATACTTACCGTCTTTGCGTGCAGAACTTCCTTTGGTAAAGGCTCCGATTCTCATTATGACTGCTATTCATGATCATGTTGTGCCAGCGCGTGATGGACGTGCTATTTATCGCCTGGTTGGCTCAGAGGAGAGACATTTGCTCACCCTCCATCACTCATATCATGTTATTATGAAGGATCACGACCGAGAAGAGGTCTTTGCTCGCACCTTGATGTTCATCCAGCGCCATGCCATAAGAAGTATCTAGGACTTTATCATATTTTTTGAGCTTTTAAAATTATGTGCATCGCACATAATTTTAAAAGCTCAAAAAATATGATAAAGGAAAAATCTTTTAATACATATAATTTTACATTTTATTTTGCGCTTCGCGCAAAATATGTAAATTATATGTATTAAGTAAAAAACGTGAGCGAGCACGAAGGCGCGAGTAAGCAGAAAGAAAGAAAGAGAGAAGGCGAGTTGATGGAAAGCAAACAGACAGCGGATCAGCCAGAGAAGAAGAGCTCTTCTATGACTCTGAGCGGTGTTTTCCCTACCCTGGTTATGCTTATCCTGGTGCTTATTGTCTGTAGCGTTCTCGTTATCCAACAATGGCCGCAGCCAATAACACAGAAGACAGCAGGATTTTCTCAGCCTCTACAAGGTCCTGCTGGCGTAGAACTAGCCTCATTCCATTTGCCGGCTGAATATGGAGTTGTTTATGAACAGCTCCAGGGTATCTTTCTGCTGTCCTCAACAAATACTCACGAGCTGGCAACTCCTGGCTATATCTACAACCGTGCTGTGACGCCTATTCTTACCTCTACACATGAACTCATCTATAGCGGTAAGGGCATCTGGATAACAAATCTTATTTCCGGCCATCCCAGGCGTCTGGCGACCTTACCATCCGGTCAGGTTATCACCTCGCTTGCACTGAGTGCTGATGGTAAAACACTTGCCTGGAGTAGTGCGCCAAAGGTCGGTATTGGGACTGTTGCTATTTATGTGGGCCAGCTTGATGCTCCTACCCATATTGTTCGTGTGTATCAGCATGATGCTACCCAATGCCCTTGTTTTCGTGTATTCTCTTTTTTGCATGCCAGCGCAACTACATTACTGTTAACCAATGATCAAGGAGATCATCGGCTGGTACAGTACGGTTTATGGTTTTTCGATCTTGCTGGTGGGTCAGATGCGCAACCTCAGCCGTTGTTATCCTCCGATGTGCAGCAAGGTCCGCTGTTGCTGGCACCGCAGACTGACACATTGCTTTATTCCTCTTACGAAGGCTTTGTGCCCATGCCCGATGGTAATGTGCCCACTGATATTACTTCGCTCAATTACGCGAATAGTCTGGTTGTCGCGTCTATTAATCATACACAGAATGGCCTGGCGAGGCAGCATGTGTTATTATCCGAGCAGCAAGCAGTGAGTGGCCGGGCCGCTTATCGCTGGGTTGCCACCCCACAATTCTCGCCGGATGAGCGTACGCTTGCTTATGTGGAGTTTTCAAGCGATGATCGTTTACCCTTTGCTCGCCACTATGCCGTCTATAGCATAGCGCCAGATAATATGAGCAAGGATAATCCGCAACTCCTGGCAACAGCAAGTGCGCAATATATTGAGTTGGGGCCATGGCTCACGACCCACATCCTGACTTTTTATGCGGATAATGCTTTGTATGCCTTCGATGTGCCGCATGCTGCGCTTACGACGCTTGCGCAAACGGGAACATATGCGCGTATTATTGCTGTAATAGGATAAAGGTAGAGAATAGCTTTATGCAGAGGTTCTTGCGTTATCTCTTCCTGGTACTTTTCAGCCTTTTTTGTTTTTCCTATCCCTTCGCTGTTATCGGAGTGGCTTTCGATGTCAAAGCTCCTTTTTCGCTAGCCTGGGCGGGTAGCGCTATGCTCTTTCTGGAAGGTACCCTGCTAGTTGTGAGTGCGATGCTGATCTATAACCGCAGGCGAGCGCTACTGGCGGGTCTGGGTGTGATCCTGTTTTCTTATGTAGTAGAGGCATTGGGTGTGACTACTACATTCCCTTTTGGGTCTTATCGCTATACTGGTATGCTTTTCCCTGCTTTGCCCGCAGGTGTGCCGCTGGCAGTGATGTTCGCCTGGATCTTAGTGATTTTTGGTAGCTATGGGGTGGTGATGGGACGCAAAAAAGTGGTTAATCGGTTGGTACACGTTGGAGATACATTGCTTGCCGCTATACTGGCGACCTTGTTAGACCTGGCGATAGAGCCTGTTGCGTTCTATATTGAGCACTATTGGCAGTGGTTGAGGCCGGGCCAGTTAAACTACTATGGGGTGCCGTTGACGAACTTTGTCGCCTGGTTCGTTGTGGCATTTGTCCTGTTGTTGTTCGTTGATTGGTTGTGTCGTGCAGGTTATTCTCCCACTGCTCGCCAGCGTGAGGAGATCGAGCGGAAATATATACAGAAGATGGGGAGCATCTGGCGTCTGGTTCTATTGGCTCCTCGTATCCTTTTTTCATGTAGTCTTTTTATGTTTGGTCTTATTGATCTCACACATGGCTACTATTGGGCGACGCTGCTTGCCCTGCTTGCTGCTGCTATAGTTGGCTTCGAATCCTTAAATTGATGTGTTGTGGCTCCGCTGCTCTTTCCGTTTATATATACTGCCGTCCCTTCCAAGTTGTCCCACTTTTGCGATAGTGCCAACGTATCGCATTGAGCAAGACCAAGCATTCCAGCACAATCGAGACAGGATGCAATAAACTATACAGAAGCATAAGCCCTCGCCTGGAACGCGTAAAACGTAACGTTAGAAGCATGCGCATCGTTACAGCCAGTATATATGCGACAAGTGTGTAGAATATAATATGCTGTGGAAAACGAAGAATGAGAGCAAAAGGCAAAATCAAAGCTGGTAGGACAAAGAGCAGGAAGTTAAGCACAAGGGCGAAGCATGCAAAGGGTAACGAATAGTTATAGAACGCGAAAAGGTTTTTTGAGAAGCCCGCCCAGACTTCGCGCCAGGAATGATACATACGGCACTGCACCAGTTCAAATGCATCAATAAAAGCCATCTGATAGCCTGCCGCTTTTAGCCTGCGTGCCAGCAAGACATCCTCTAAGATACGCCCCTTTACTGCTATGTGTCCCCCGATCCCTTCATAAGCGGTGCGCTGAAAGCAGAGCAACTGACCATTGCCGGTTGCCAGGCTGGGTTCGGGCCGTCGCCTGATCAGGACTACGGGCAGCAAGGTTAGTATTGTAAAGTTGAGCAAGGGCACAATAAGCCGTTCTGCGGGGCTACCAAGCAATTGTTCGGGTTGCCCTGTGAGTAATTGGACCTGCTGCTGTTGCATGTAATATATGATTGCTTGCACCATTTCAGGTGCATGAAGAGTATCTGCATCGGTAAATAGCAGATACTCGCCCTGTGCCTGTTGGGCTAGCTGATGGCAGGCAAAATTTTTGCCAATCCATCCCTGCGGAAGCTCACCGCCTGGCAGCAAGCGCAGGCTTATTTTCTGCGTTGGGGGTAGCTCGTCTATTATATGTTGAACAATGAGCGCTGTCCTATCGCTGCTCTGGTCATCCAGGACGAGTATTTCTAATGGCGTATATTTTTGTGCGAGCAGCGAGCGTATGCATGCCTCGATGTTGGCCTCTTCGTTGCGTGCTGGAACGAGGATGGACACGAGTGGGGTTGTCTTTACCTTCGTCACCAGCGTTGTAGTATGTAGGCGCGGAAACGTGCGTAGATTTACAAGCAAGAGCAGCAAGAGTATGCTGAGTATGCCAGGGCAACCTTCTAGTAGGAAGGTGAGCGTTTGCCATAGGTATTCCATGCTCATTCCTTTACTGGCGCGTAATTTGTTTTCGCAAGAGTAGTGAGTCAAATAGACGATTTGTTGACGCCCAGCCGTGCATGATCTGGGTAAAACTGGCGTAATCGCTGGCAATAACGTCTGTCCGTAACTGATCGAGTTCGGCTGTAACGCTCTGCTCAAGCATCGTGGTATAAGCCTTGAGGAAGTTTGGTGTCTGCGACTCTTCTTTTCCAATCAGCAAAGGCTCGCCAAGGCTGATATAGAGGTCTGGTCGTTGCTCTGCCAGGTATTCAATGCGCGTTGCTAGAGGATAAAGAAGGACGGGTGCGCTAAGTTTAGCGAGATGGGTGGCTCCACTAAAAAACTTGAGTGGCCGACGATCATTTGGCGCTATCTCTCCCTGCGGAAAAAGCCAGACCATGCGCTGTGGATGTTGTTTGAGTAAGCGTGCTGCATAGCGTATCGATTGTAGTGCCGAACGTCCATTCTGTCGGTCAACCGAAAAGCAGCCGATCCACGTGAAGAAGATGTAGCGTCTCAGTTGTGCCTCTTCCATCATCAAATAGCCATCGAGTTTCAGGTGACGCTCCACCAGGGCCGCGATATAGCCATCCCACCAGCTTGAATGGTTGGCGCAAATAATCATCGGTAAGGCTCGCTGTTCAGCGGTGAATTTGCTTTTCATACGGAAAAAGATGCGGTCGAAGTGCTGGTGAAATGATGTATTTATTAAAAGCCAGACCAGCATCTCCCCCAGCGGAAATTTACGTGCGGGAATCATAATATTTTTCAATTACCCTCTTTCCGTATATGATAACATCATCACATAGAATATCATAATGGGGGAAGTGTGTGTCTGTTACAAAACGTATTACCATTATCGGCGCGGGCATTGGTGGTCTTTCAGCAGCCATTCGTCTGGCTGTACAAGGACATCAAGTTTGCGTTTTAGAGCGTCAAGCGCAGGTGGGTGGCAAGCTCAACCGGATTGTGATGGATGGTTTCAGCTTTGATACTGGTCCTTCACTGATTACGATGCCCTATGTTCTGCGCGATCTCTTTCAAGTGGCAGGGCGTCGGGTTGAGGACTATCTGGATCTGGTACCGCTCGATATTACTTGCCGCTATTACTTCCGCGATGGCGCGATTCTCAATGCCTGGCGCGATCATGACCGTTTAGCTGCCGAGTTTGCACGCTTTAATCCACATGATGGTGCCGCATTATGGGACTTTATGCATTATGCACGTACGATTTTTCAGGCGGCGGCCGATCCATTTCTCTATAACAGCCTGGGTGGCCCCTTTGATGTCCTGGGTACATTTATGCGCTATGTTCGGCAGGGGCATATTTCGCTGGCAGACAGCGATCAGGGTACCCGGTATGAGCGTTTGCAGGCGGTACTTGCCGCACTCTCGCCCGCAACCCTGGACCGCTGCGTGCGCAGGTTTTTTGAGGATGAGCATCTGCGTCAATTATTTGATCGCTATGCCACATATAACGGCTCTTCGCCCTATCAGGTTGGTGCGGTCTATAGTATCATCCCCTATGTGGAGCTTGCCGATGGCGGCTGGTATCCCAGAGGTGGCGTCTATACGCTGGCTCAAGCGTTAGAAAAGATTGCACGCGAGCTGGGTGTTATGTTTGAGATGAACTGCGATGTACGGCGTATCCTGGTTGAGCGCGGCGAGGCCCGAGGTGTTGTACTGGCCGATGGTCGTGTGCTGCGCAGTGATAGAGTCATTGCCAATAGTGATGTAGTTACCACATATCGTGAACTCCTGTCGCCATCTGTAAGCAACACACACCAGGTTCGTCGCCTGGAGCAGCTAGAGCCTTCTTGCTCTGGCTTTGTAATACTATTAGGAACTAATAAACACTATCCACAATTGGCCCATCACAATATCTTTTTCTCCGACGACTACCACAGTGAATTTGCAGATCTGTTCGAGCGTAAAATTCCCTTGCGCAACCCAACCATTTATGTTTGTGCCACAACTCGAACTGATGCAAGCCAGGCCCCTGCTGGTCATGAGAATCTCTTTATACTCGTCAACGCTCCCTATCTCACCGAGCAGAGCGACTGGAAGCGCGACACCCTGGCATATTGTGAGCGTGTGCTCGACCTGCTCGGCACCTACAGGCAGATTGACCTTTCCGATATACGCAAACATATTGTATGTAAAACCATCATCACGCCAGAGGATTTTAAGCAACGCTACGGCTCCAATGCTGGCTCAATCTATGGGCTCTCCTCAAATTCTCGTATGGCACCTTTCTTACGTCCAGGCAACTGCTCACCAACCATCCGAGAACTCTATTTTGTAGGTGGTAGTACTCATCCAGGTGGGGGTGTACCCTTAGTGATGCTCTCGGCTAAAATTGTAGCTGGCCTCATAGAGAACGATCTGCACTAAAATAGAGTTCTGTAAAAGATATAATAGACATACAAGCAATGCCATTCATTGTTCATTGTTCAATAGATTTTAAAGAGGAGTTTTGTGATGGCATACAATTCTGAGCGTGCCAGATGGTACCTGGCAGAAATCGTAACTGAGATGAGGATGGCGGGTGAGCATGAAAATGTTGTACATAACAACTTGATCCTGATACGTGCCAGTTCGGCTGAAGAGGCCTATGAGAAGGCAATGGCTCGTGGCCGAGAGATGGAAGATACCTATCAAAGTCCCGAAGGTGAAGCCGTCACTATCCTCTTTCGTGGCTTAAGCGATCTCAATGTTATTCAAGATGAACTAGAAGATGGGGCCGAAATTGCCTATGAAGAAATGCTCGATATGCCTGAAGAAGATATCAAGGAAATGTTGCAATCTAAAGATGATCTCGGTGTGTTTCAACCCGATGAAATTGATGCAGATGGTCCCAGTTATACGTCAAAAGACATCGTAGATGAAGCCTTGCGCATCATCAATCATCATTCAGATGAAAAATAAAAGAAGAGTTATTCGAAAAGACATGTAATGGATTGTTTTTTTGCTGAGCTTGTCGTCAATCTGACGACAAGCTTTTTTGATATGTAAAAGAGTTTTTCTAGCTCTAATTATGTTTTGCTTAAATTTATTATTTTATAACATCTAAATCTTTTTATTAGAAGATACATATAAGATGGATAGAGAAGACGTAGAAGATAGCATGTTCTCTATTTTAGATTGAAATTCTGACCAGACGGGTCTTGCATGTCTATTATTTATTTTATAATCGGCACTGGGCTGAGGAGAATTTGGCAGGAGAAGAGGTTGTCATGATAGTTCAAGCGAATGGAAGCGTATTAAAGACTCTTATATTTCAACGAGGCTCGTTTTTACGAGCATGCCTATTGTGTCTACTCTTACAGAGTAGTCTCTTCGTAACCGTTATGAGTGCTCCTCATATTGCACCTCGTCGTGCAGCGCCCCATGCGAATTACATCGTGAATGGCACAGTCTTTAATGACTCCAATGAAAATGGAGTGCAAGATATCGCCCCGGCTGCCAATCCACCAAGGAATGAGCCTGGTGTCGCAGGAGTCACGGTCATCGCTTATGATAGTAGTGGAACCATTGTGGGGAGTCCAGTAACGAGCGATGCACTTGGTCAGTATAGTTTGTCCATCCCAGTTGGAACGGCGGCGCGTGTCGAGTTCAGTGGATTTGGGCCGACCTCGTCAGATCCGACGTTGCAACTGTTCCAGCCCTCGGTACACAATGCGACAGCGGGGAATCCGGTGGAAAATACGGTTACCAATTTTGTGAGTACAACTGCCACCGTTAATCTCGGCCTGGTCAGGTCGGACCAGTATTGTCAGAATAACCCTACGGTAGTTACAAGCTGTTATGTCTTTGGTGTTGCAGGGAATGCGGCCGCACCCGTGCTGGTCGGTTTCCCCTATACCAATACAGGAACAACCCCTTCTCCAACCCTCATTGAACAAGAATCGACGCTCGGTACTGTGTGGGGTTTGGCGTATCGACGTTCCACTGATACCTTGTTCGCAGCCTCCTATATTAAGCGCCATACGGCTCTGGGGCCGGGGGGAAAGCCAGGAGATATTTATGCGATCAGCGGTGCCAGAAGCGGGGCACCATCGGTACCGAGCGTGTTCACGACGCTCAACCCGGCTGAGGTAGATCCGCATGCTGGTAATTATTTGCAAGATTACAATATCTATGATCAGGTTGGGAAGATAGGGCTGGGAGGATTAGCGCTTTCTGAGGATGAGAGCACTTTATATGCAGTCAACCTGAGCCGGTTGAGCCTGGACCGCATCCCATTAGGAACCCCGCCAGCGCTAACGGCAGGAATCCCCGCCTCAGCAACGATTCCGATTCCGTCAGATTGTCCAGGGACGCTCAATGGCAGATCGGACTTTGAACCCTTCGGTGTCGCTGTGCATAATGGTGTCGTCTATGTTGGCGCTGTCTGTTCTGCCGAGTCTACAGTGAGTGGGGTTAATCCTCTGGGTATTGCGAGTCAGATGCATGCCTATGTTTTATCATACCTTCCTAGCACCGGTTTTACCAATGTGAACACGCCTACGCTGGAGTTTCCGCTCAATTACCCACGACGTTGTGCGAATGGGGCAGGGGCAGGGGGATCGAACTACCCCACATGTGCTGTAGTGGGTAACTTGAATTCAACGGCAGATCCAGGAGCCTGGAATGCCTGGCATACAGGCTATATTCGCTATCGGAATAGTGGCGCGAGTGGTACAGTTGAGTACCCTCAACCCATGTTCACAGCAATTACTTTCGACAATAATGGTGATATGATTCTGGGTTTGCGTGATCGATTTGGTGACCAGATGGGAAAAGCGACACAAGTTCCTCCTGGATCTCCCTACTCCTCTGATGGTTCAATGAATGTAGCGACCGCTGGTGATATATTGCGTGCCTGCGTGAGTGGTTCTGGATGGGTGTTAGAGAACAATGCCTTCTGTGGAGGGACGCAAACGACTGGCAATATTGGTAACAATGTGAACCGAGGGCCAGGTGGTGGCGAATACTATTATGGAACAAAATTTTATCCTTTTCATGATTATATCTCAGGGGGAGGACTTCTTCAGCTTGCCGGTCTGCCAGAAGTAATGTATACCGCATTCGATCCGATTGATAACGGAACGACGTTTGATAGTGGTGGTACGCGAACGTTGAGCAATACAACCGGCAATTATATAAATACATATCAGATCTACCATACAACAGCCGGTCAAACGACGCTTGCAAAAGCCGACGGACTGGGGAGTCTGGTGGCTCTCTGTCAGGCAGCTCCCTTGGAAATCGGGCACCGTATCTGGTTAGATAGCAATGGGAACGGGATTCAAGATGCAGGCGAGCCTGGAATTGCAGGAGTCACGGCGAGCCTGTTTGACAGTACAGGGACGCGTATCGGGAGCACGACGACGGATGCCAATGGTGATTATTACTTTAATAATACCAATGAATCACTCTTTCCTGACAAGATGCTCTCGCCCTATGTCACCTACAGTATTAAGCTGGATAATCCAACTGACTATCAAGTTGGTGGAGCTCTGGCCGGGTACAGCCTCTCGCCCGCAAATCAGGGCAGTGACGTAAATATCAACTCGAAAGGGATATTACCTGGAGCCGGAGCACCTGGAGCAGTGAACGCTCCTGCTGTCAATATGACAGCCCATACCCCTGGTCAGAATGACTTTACCTTTGATTTTGGCTTCTCACCTCCGCCCGATCTGGCGATAAGCAACACCAATACGGGAGGAAACAATTTCCAGGTAGGGCAGAACGTCACCTATAACGTGGTGGTGAGCAACGTAGCGGGAGCAGGCCCGGTGGTGAGCCCCAACGGGATTAGCGTGAGCGATACGCTACCAACCGGTTATAGCAATCTGCTAGTGAATCCAGTACTAGGTTGGGATGTGTCACTGAGCACAACGACAAGCCCATCCACACTTACCGCGACGTATATAGGACCCTTACCAGTGACTGGGGGAACAACGTTGCCAACGATCACGGTAACGGGAACACTGAACTCCTTAGCTCCCCCGAACGTGACGAGTATCGCAACAGTAAACACGTTAGGAGATAGTAATTCAAGCAATAATAGCTCAACGGATGTAGTTAACGTGGCTCCCGTAGTTGTAGCCCCTGATCTAGCCATCACGAACACAAACGCAGGAGGAAGCAATTTCCAGGTCGGACAGAATGTCTCCTATAACGTGGTGGTGAGCGATGTAGCAGGAGCGGGACCGGTGGTGAGCCCCAACGGGATTACCGTAACGGATGCACTGCCAACCGGCTACGATAACCTGGTCGCGAGCGCAGGCTCCGGCTGGGATGTGTCACTGAGCTCAAAGACAGGCCCATCTACACTTACCGCGACGTATATAGGACCCTTACCAGTGACCGGGGGAACAACGTTGCCAACGATCACGGTAACCGGAACATTGAATGCGTTAGCCCCCCCAGTAGTAACGAGCACCGCAACAGTGAACACGCCAGGAGACAGTAATTCAAGCAATGATAGCTCAACGGACATCGTCACCGTAGATGCCTCGCCCGATCTAGCAATAAGCAATACCAACACAGGAGGAAGCAATTTCCAGGTAGGACAGAATGTCTCCTATAACGTGGTGGTGAGCGATGTAGTAGGAGCAGGACCGGTAGTGAGCCCCAACGGGATCACCGTAACGGATACGCTACCAACCGGCTACAGTAACCTGGTCGCGAGCGCAGGACCGGACTGGATAGTGAACCTGAGCTCAAAGACAGGTCCATCCACACTCACCGCAACATATGTAGGACCGTTGCCAGTGACTGGGGGAACAACGTTGCCGACGATCACAGTAACCGGAATGCTGAACGCCTCAGCCCCACCAGAGGTAACCAGCACCGCGACGGTGAACACGTTAGGAGACAGTAATTCAAGTAATGATAGCTCAACGGATGTGGTTACCGTAGATGCCTCGCCCGATCTGGCCATCACCAATACCAACACAGGAGGAAGCAATTTCCAGGTGGGACAAAGCGTCTCGTACAGTCTGGTGGTCCATCATGTAGTAGGTTCAGGCCCAGTAGTGAGCCCCAACGGGATCATGGTAACGGATACGCTACCAACCGGTTACGATAACCTGGTCGCAAATGGAGGACCCGACTGGGATGTGACGCTGAGCTCAAAGACAGGTCCAGCGACGCTAAGCGCAACATATGTAGGACCGTTGCCAGTGAGCGGAGAGACAACATTGCCGACAATCACGGTAACCGGAATGCTGAACGCCTCAGCCCCACCAGAGGTAACCAGCACTGCAACAGTGAGCACGCCAGGAGATAGTAACGAGAGCAATAATAGCTCAACGGATGTGGTTACTGTAGATGCCTCGCCCGATCTAGCAATAAGCAATACCAACGCAGGAGGAAGCAATTTCCAGGTGGGACAGAATGTCTCCTATAACGTGGTGGTGAGCGATGTAGCAGGAGCAGGACCAGTGCTCAGTCCCAACGGGATCACCGTAACAGATACGCTACCAACCGGTTACGATAACCTGGTAGCAAATGGAGGACCGGACTGGATAGTGAACCTGAGCTCAAAGACAGGCCCATCCACACTCACCGCAACATATGTAGGACCCTTACCAGTGAGCGGGGGAACAACGTTGCCAACGATCACAGTAACCGGAATGCTGAACGCCTCAGCCCCACCAGAGGTAACGAGCACCGCAACAGTGAACACGCCAGGAGACAGTAATTCAAGCAATGATAGCTCAACGGACATCGTCACCATAGATGCCTCGCCCGACCTGGCCATCACGAACACGAACACAGGAGGAAACAATTTCCAGGTGGGACAAAATGTCTCCTATAACGTGGTGGTGAGCGATGTAGCAGGAGCAGGACCAGTGCTCAGTCCCAACGGGATTACCGTAACGGATACGCTACCAACCGGCTACAATAACCTGGTCGCGAGCGCAGGACCGGACTGGATAGTGAACCTGAGCTCAAAGACAGGTCCATCCACACTCACCGCAACATATGTAGGACCCTTACCAGTGACTGGGGGAACAACGTTGCCAACGATCACAGTAACCGGAATGCTGAACGCCTCAGCCCCCCCAGAGGTAACCAGCACCGCAACAGTGAACACGTTAGGAGACAGTAATTCAAGTAATGATAGCTCGACGGATGTGGTTACCGTAGATGCCTCGCCCGATCTGGCCATCACCAATACCAACACAGGAGGAAGCAATTTCCAGGTGGGACAAAGCGTCTCGTACAGTCTGGTGGTCCATCATGTAGTAGGTTCAGGCCCGGTAGTGAGCCCCAACGGGATCATGGTAACAGATACGCTACCAACCGGTTACAATGACCTGGTCGCAAATGGAGGACCCGACTGGGATGTGACACTGAGCTCAAAGACAGGTCCAGCGACGCTAAGCGCAACATATGTAGGACCGTTGCCAGTGAGCGGAGAGACAACATTGCCGACAATCACAGTAACCGGAATGCTGAACGCCTCAGCCCCACCAGAGGTAACCAGCACTGCAACAGTGAGCACGCCAGGAGATAGTAACGAAAGCAATAATAGCTCAACGGATGTGGTCACCGTAGATGCCTCGCCCGATCTGGCCATCACCAATACCAACACAGGAGGAAGCAATTTCCAGGTGGGACAGAATGTCTCCTATAATCGTGGTGGTGAACGATGTAGCAGGAGCAGGACCAGTGCTCAGTCCCAACGGGATCACCGTGACGGATACGCTACCAACCGGTTACGATAACCTGATAGCGAACGGGGACCGGACTGGATAGTGAACGCTGAGCTCAAAGACAGGCCCATCCACACTCACCGCAACGTATGTAGGACCCTTACCAGTGACGGGGGAACAATCATTGCCAACGATCACAGTAACCGGAACGCTGAATGCCTCAGCCCCACCAGCGGTAACGAGCACCGCAACAGTGAACACGCTAGGAGACAGTAATCGCGAGTAATAACAGTGCCATCGATGTGATTGCGGTAAGCGCGATAATACCAATCGCACCCCCAGATGTAGCAATAGCATTGACACATGAAGGAGGAGATCATTTCAAGAAAGACCAGAAAATCACATACCAGTTGCAGGTACAGGATGTGGTTGTAACAGGCCCGGTAACACTGGCGGATTCGATCAAAGTAACCTTCGTGGTACCAGTTGGCTTACGCCAGATAATGGTAAGCGGTCAGAGTTGGGATATGAGCCTGAGTGCTACAATGAGTCCTGCTGTGCTAACTGCAACGTATATAGGGCCCTATCCAGCCCTACCTGGACAGCTACTGCCGCCAATCTTCGTCACGGGCCAGCTAACGGAAGATGCGATTCCGAGCTTGACAACAACCGCGACAGTGGGAACACCGGGAGATAGCAATCCTGCGAACAACATCGCATTCGATACCGTGTTTGTAAAGCAAACACAGCAAGAGTGTGAACAACAGAACGATGATAATTGTAACAAAAAGGATCATGGACAGTCTCATCAGAAGAACCAGAAGCAAAGTTCGCACAATAACAACAACCAGGGTTCGAGCAAGAGTAATGATAAACGTTCTACCTATCCGACTCTACCTGATACTGGGGGAAGTCCAGAGTAGTTTCCCTCACTTAGGGGTCAACAACGTGGGTTGGCCTGGTATATAATTTTACATTTTTCTCTTGCGTGGCTCTTCTAGTAAAGCCAAAGACAAAAAGTTCATCGGCTGTATGCATAGCAACATGCATACAGCCGATGAACTTCCCTGTCACAACATGTTATAGTTTTAAGGCTGCGGGGTGTGGCATGAATACTTTGCCAACAATCTTCATTCCTACCCGTTTGACGCGGCGTGACAATACGTTTTCATTCGCCAATCTTCGTAGGTTGGACATCGATACATCGACTGCCGGAAATGCATAGGAAAACATCTTCTTTTCATAGTCTCCAACCGCGCCGACGAGCGTGCTGCGTCCGTTCTTGAAATCACGTAACGATTCACAGAGAACAGACGCATCCATGAGAGCCGTATTCGCACCAAGGCCGCCAGAAGGGGGCATACTGTGAATGGCGTCTCCCAAAAGCGTCACCGGGCCAGGGGTCCACGCCTCAACACGTACCGACGTACGAAACTTGATGAGCTGTACAGTGTCGAGATTGGCTCGCCTGATCATGTTTTTTAATCGTGGATGCCATCCGTCTGTCATATGGTCAGCTAGCTGAAGAAGACGTTCGGGAGCCATGTCCTCGACGTTCGCAGGAAAGTGCTCACGCGATGAACCGACAGACCAAAAAACGTATGAGCCGCCCTGGTCGCTGTCGAGTTGATGTTTTGCGAGAAACATTGCCTGTGGCTTCGTATCGAAAATGGCCGCCGAGTCGCTGAGCGGTGCTGGGAGATAGTCTCGTTTGGTGATGTCATCAAAGGGAATCTTCCCTGAGATCGCCCAGACACCAGTGTCAATTCTTTCCGCGAAGGGCAGGAATTGATGACGAACTTGAGAATTGACGCCATCCGCGCCGACGAGAAGACTTCCTTTGGCACTAAAGCCGTCTTCAAAAAAGCAACGAATGGACTGATCAGCCAAAATTTCGTAGCGCGAGAATCGTTTTCCGAAGTGAACGTTCTCGCCTAAACCGGAGAGGAGAATTTCTCGAAGCGTGACTCGGCTGAGCGACCCAAACTGTCGGATCGCGCTTTCTGGCTTTGGTTTTTTGATAAACATGAGCTCATCAAGCTGTTCAGTGACGAAAGACATTCCACCACTGATCGGCGCACTCGCTGCCTCAACCCGCTCCCATAGATCGTCTGAAAGATTTTTGCGGATCGCCTCAAAGCCGTCGGGAGTCATGCTAAGCCGATATCCCTGAACTCGCGAAGTTGGAGCTTCGTCGCGTTCAAAAACCGTGAAAGCAATGCCCGCCTTCTTTAGTCCTTGTGCGAGACAGAGGCCGCCAAGACCACCTCCAATGATGATCACGTGGAATTCAGACCCTGTCGCTGCGGAGGCCTGCTGGCTTTGGAATTCATTTTGTCCCATGGTTATTATCTCCTTTTTCCTTTTCACTGAATTCTTATAACTTGTTTTGTATCTATCTTCTTTGTCCCTTTTTGCTTCTTACTTCGCCGGATGCGAGGCGTATTGCCGTCGTGTAATTTTGTTCATCATTTTTTGTCTTTCTCTGAAAAAGCGATGGGCTTTCATTTTTACTGCTCGTGAGCTTGTATGTCTTCTTGTATCTCTCATAGCAACGTTTTTTACTGATCTGCGAGAAGTATAGAGTGCAAGCGGGTGATAAGAGATCCTCCACCTGGGTAGTTGTAGCAGGTGGTTTATGGTGTGGCGACTAAATTGAATTGAATGGAGCTTCAGGTCTATGACACACCTGCATATCTCTTGAAGGCAGAGCTCTCTGTGAGGGTGTTTGATCCCCATCACATTCGCTGTCCTTGTCGCTGAGTCTGCGCGGCGAAGCAGCACTTATAATGTTATACATCATTTATTTTGCAGTTTTACATCTTTCGCGATTCGCACGAAAGATGTAAAACTGCAAAATAAATGATGTATAAAGAAGATGGGTGCGAGCGCTGGAGGAACGTAAAGAGGCGAGTGTGAGGGGGATCAAACATATTCTGTGGGGAAAGACGCGAAGGGGGTCAGGAGAGCTTCAGGCGGCGGGCTGCCTCGCTTGCCTCCAGGCGATTGCTCACTTGAAGTTTGCGATAGAGGTTCTTGACGTGATCTTTAATCGTATTCACCGAGACGACCAGCTCGTTCGCCATCTGCGGATTGGTCTGGCCTGCGATCAGAAGCCGTAACACGCGCCGCTCCTGTGTGGAGAGCGGCTCGACGGGCTGAGCAGCGGATGTGATCTGGGGATCGGCCTCCGCTGTCGCCGCGTGAAAGGCATGCAAAATATGCTGCGCATAGGTACGTAGCCACTTTTGTTGTAATGTGGGGAGCAGGGAGCGCAGCACAACGGCCAACGACTCGCCCTCATCAATGAAGAGGCGCAGATAGTTCTCGCTCTGCGCCTGCTCCAGTGTCTGTCGAAGTAGCTGCCGGGCCTCCTGCCCTCGTTTGCAGGTGGTATATGCCAGCACCATCAGTACCTGGATCTCCAGCGCCTCGCGCGTGCGTTGCTTGGAACGCACAATGGTCAGCAATGACTCAAGCTGCGAGAGGGCGACCTGAGGCTCTCCACGTGCAAGCAAGAGACGAGCCTGCAAAAGCTGCCATTTCTCCTGGTAGAGCGCAGAGAAGAGAGGCTTGTGGCGGCTCAGTGCCAGTAGACTGCGCTGTGCCGCTGGCAGATCACCACATGCAAGTTGTAGCCGGATCTGCCAACTCTGCACATCGAAAAGCAGCGGCAACACATGGGGCGATTGGATCAACTCCATACGTGCCAGCAGCGCCGTCAGCTGCTGCTGAGCTTCTTTTGTCTCGCCTCGTAAATGGTGCAATAGTGCAGAATAGAAATGGATCATTTCGCGCCATTCCGCTTTTAGAGGCTGTTTGCTGATCTCTTCCACCTCGTGCATCTGGCGCTCCATTGTTGTCCGATCATTCCATTCATACGCGATGCCCATCAAACTATGCAACGCAGATATAGTATCGCCCCGGTCCTGTTCTGCTCTGGCCTCAGAAAGCACCTGTTGCATATATTCGTTTACGTGATAGAGTTCACCCTGGATCAGAAGGATCGAGGCGAGCATCATGGTTGCTGCGCGTGTAATGCCAGGAACGTTGCTATACGCGCGAGCCTCTTGAAGTGCCTGGCGAGCCTCATCCAGATTGCCCTCACCCATCGTCTCCATGCCAATGATGGCCAGGCAGATGCTGCGCCACTCCATCTTTTCTGATCGTACCTGCTTCCAGAGGATGCTTTCCTGCTGCTGTGTTGGGTGATGGGCAACAAGTCAAGCGCCTGACGTGCGTATTCTCCGGCCTTCCTGATTTCTCCTCGCCACCAGATAACCAGAGTACGAATGGCAAAGACCTCACCAAGTTTGGCACGATTATCACTGCCTCGCCAACTATCCTCGGCCATCTGAAGTCGCTCGTTAATACGTCCGGTTTTGAGTGGAATGGCTTCATTTTCAGAATATGTGGCGAGGAGCGCCCGGACCTCATAAAGGTATAGCTCAGGATGCCGTGCCAGAACCGTTTGTGGAATCTGGTTTATCCAATGCAGGAGCGCCTGCATCTCGTATAAGCCCACGGTCTCGCAGATGCGCTCGATCAGGAAGGCTGCCCGGTCAAAATCCTGTCCGCTCAGGGCTGCATTCACCGCCTCCGCTAACAGATCATGCTGTTCATACCAGTGACTCGCCAACTGCGCCAACACGCGCAACCGCTCTTCGCCCAGGCGTGCCAGGGCTTCTCTGTGCATCGCTTCGGCAAAGAGGGTATGATAGCGATACCACTGCTCCGCCTGCCCGGCTCCTTCCAGCGCTTCGAGAAAGAGCCCGGCTCGTTCTACCACTCTGAGCATCTCGGCACCATCCTGTTGGCCCGTCACGGTATTGCAGAGGGAACCGGTGAGGCGGCTGAGGATGCTGGTCTGGAGCAAGAAGTGTTGAAGTGGCTTGGGTTGGGCGTTCAGCACTTCCGTAATAAAATACTCGACAACGACACCCTGGGGATGAGCTGGTGGATTGCCGTTGAAGCTCCTGGGACTGCTTGCCAGGAGAGCCAGGTGCCGCTCCAACTCGCCTTGTTCCATATGTCGTGGCACTGTGAGCAGGAGCAGGCGGAGCCCGGCTACCCAGCCCTCTATGCCTCTGGCGACTTGCCCGATTGTTTCCTCTGAAATCCTCACTGGCAGTATGGGCGATGCTGTTTGTTGTAGGAAGGTAGCTGTTTCCTCAGGCGAGAAACGCAGATCAGCGGTATGAATATCGTACAACTCGCCTCTGACCCGCCAACGGACCAGTGGCAATGGTGGTTCGCTGCGTGTCAGGCAAATGACGTGCAGCGATGCGGGCAGATGATCGATAAAAAAGGTCATCATATCGTGGATGCGCGGCTCTGTGATGACGTGGTAATCGTCCAGAATGAGTAATCCGTTGCTGACATGGCGCGTGATGTCATTGAGCAGGAAGGTCAGCAGCATTTCCTGCGACGGTAGCTCAAAGGGGGGCTGAAGCGCGGAGAAGAGCAGAGCAAGGGTGCGGCGTCCGAGATCGGCATGGAAGCGCTGGCAAGCTGCGATGATATAGCGCCAGAAACGTGCAGGATCGTTATCTCCTTCATCCAGTGACACCCAGGCCGTGTGCTGATAGAAAGAAGTGGTTGGCTGCATCGTCGTTTCAGCAGATATCTGTGGCACTATTGAGGCATAGGGTGGGTGGTGCTCAGCCAGCCACTGGTTGACCGCTGTCGTTTTACCGAAGCCAGCAGGTGTTGAGAGCAGTGTGAGTTTGTACGCCATCCCAGCATCGAGCCGGGCTACGACACCTGGACGTGCAACCAATGCCGATGGAAGATGTGGTGGATGTAGCTTTGATACCAGGAGCGGCATCATCTGCATTGTGAGTGGTTCAGGCGTGTGCTCTTTTTCGCGCGACGAGAGTGTCAGGGTGTGGCTGACCGCCAGCGTCTTGCTCTCTGCTGTGCCGTTTCTCATTGGCGTATGAAGCGCTGAGGATGAGGACAGATTCTTACTCGTCAAACGGGTTGCAACCTCTTCCAGAAGATCAAGAGAGAGATCGGTGGGCTTGCCAATATAGTGCTTGATGGTCTTGCCCAGATGCGAACGGTAGCTGTACCAGTATACGCCGCCCCGTTGCCGCTTCTCTTGACGTGCCGTGTAGTATGTTCCTGAGCGGCAGACGAACGCGAACGAGCTGATACCGCTTAGCCAGGCCACCCATTCAGGGCTTGTCGGCTGCGGAATCTCGGCATCAGGCATCCCACCAGTCATCTCATAGCTGTGCCGTTCCTCGGACCATCTCAACATATAGGTCGCGTGCCTGGGCATGGGCCTCCTCACCTGAGAAAGAACAGTGTATCACTTAACATCTATGCATGGCGTAGTATAGCACATGCATGTTTGTTGGGTAATATAAATTTGATAGCTGGTGCGAAGCATATCATGTCGCCTCACAACAACCAAAAAAGGGAAGGAGCCGAGCAGGGGGGTAAAGGGCATGGATAGGATCACCCTATCTATGGGCCGTGGTGATAAGAACGGCACATGGAGAGGATCATTGTGACTCAGCCTGGTCACTGCGAGATTGCAAACTCGACTCCCTACTTATAGTTTACTGATCCTGACAAGAAGCAAGCAGTAATTTCTTCCCTCTCTTTTTTGAGCAAAGCTCGGCCCTGCTTGCTTGCTTGCTTCCCTATTTCTGTGTGTGCTTAGCCAATCGTGCGCCCACGACGAGTGTGTGGAAGGAGCAGGTAGGCGATAACCATCCCTCCCAGCAGGCCACCGACGTGATCCCATATAGCAATGCCCGATCCAGCTGAAATACCAAAGGCCAGATTGAGCAAGAGCCAGAAGACCCAGTTTGTGATTGCTCCAGATCCATAGGCCCCCAGTGCTCGCCGATTGATAATGTAGAAAACACCGAGCGCACCAAAAACGCCAAAAATCGCTCCCGATGCACCAACCGCCACGTCACCAGGTGAGAGCAGCAAGAATGAGATGCCGCCGCAAATACCTGAAAGCAGGTAGATCACCAGGTAGCGCCCCTTCCCATAAAAAACCTCGACCGCCCTCCCAATAAAAAACAGGGAAAGCATATTCAGCAAAAGGTGAAAGATATTGCTTGGATCATGCAGGAACATAGCAGTGAAGATACGCCAGTATTGCCCCTGCAATACAAATGTATTTGCTTGTGCTCCCCAGTAATACACGTTTATATCTAACTTCATGATCAGGTAGATGATCACATTGATCGCAATAATAGCGTTTGTGACCAGGCCTGGATATTGGCTTAACGCAAAGCGCGTGCGAATGAATTGCCGCCGCATCCCATCGGGACGCGACCATGTTGGTACCGCTTCTCGTTCTGCCATTGTCTTGCTGCTTGTATTGTCGCGGGCAGGCTCGGATTTGGGCTGGGCAGGTGGAGGAGGGAGTGCGGCCGAGGTGGCAGCAGAACCAGGAGCATATTTTGTCTCAAGCGCCGGAAAGTCATTTTCAAAGCGGCCCCCAAACGATAGACGGCTGGCTCGTGCACGCGCTAAATTCGCGTCGTAGTCCTGTCCCATTGCACGTAGCAAGTAAGAGCGCAAGGCATGCTGATAACTAACGCTCGGATCTTCTTCTATTGCCGCATCAATGTTTTGTAATGCACGCTCATAGCGATGCCCAAGCAGATCAAGTAAGGATTGAGCTGTGCGAGCTTCCAGGCCACCGTCGGGCTGTAGTTCCTGAACACGCTGACAGGCCATCTGTACGACGCCATAATTGCCGAGTGCTAGATTGGCCTCAGCCAGCCCAAGGTGGACCAGGGGATTTTCCGGCTCGATTTGTGCTCCGTGAGCATAAGCGATTGCCGCTTCACGCCCCTTTCCCTGTGCCAATGCTTGTTTCCCCTGTTCGAGGTAGGCCTGGAGATCCATTTGTGCTTCCACGAGTTCCTCCCAATATTGCAACCGTCGGGGCGAATGAACGCTATTCTGCACCTACGATTTCGTTCCGTTTAAATATAATGCTATAAGAGCAAGAAGTAGTGTACCTAAAATTGTCAATAGTGCCAGGGGCCAGCGCCGGGCCAGGCGATGTATATCGACCATTGTATTCGTGTGTGCGGTCGTGTGCCTATAAACTGGTGCGAATAACCAGCCGAGCAAACATCCGCTGCATAAACCGCCTATGTGAGCATAGTTGTCCACATTGGGAATCACAAGACCTATGCCAAGATTTATACCTATAATCACTGCGAGCCAGAGCAGCGTGAAGACACCTCCATTGCGGAACGCACGTCGGTGGATCAGCACAAAAATGCTGTAAGCCCCGACCAGCCCAAAGATTGCTCCCGATGCTCCCACACTAACGATATCCGGCGCAAAATAAAAGCTAGTAATAATACTAACGATTCCAGTGAGCAAATAGATAAGTATAAAGCGTGCAGGCCCCATAATGCGTTCCAGGAATATACCCAGCATAAGCAAATTGAGCATATTAAGTCCCATATGCAAGAGATTGGCATGCAAGAAAATAGGCGTAATAAAGCGCCAATACTGCCCCTGTTCTATCAGATGATTCTCTTTCGCTCCATACAGAATGAGTACAGATGTCAGAGCATTTTCACTGCTCGGTTGAACATCTATCGCATTAGCAATAATGTTATTGAAGATTGCCTGCATGCCTCGCATACCCGCCATCAATGCTGTTTGATAGGCGGTAAAGCACCAGTAGGACGCCGTTCCGAGCGTTATAATCCAGGTTGCCCAGGAGATACGGAGCAGTCGATTTCGTGCGCGATATGCCGAGAGGGCAGTTTGATAGCTTACCTGGGCACGTTGTATATGTATAACTGTATTCTCTACCTGGTGGATCGTCTTCACTCCTGGCCCACTTTACAGTGAATCTCTGTTGGTCTACGCATAGAGCTTGCGTCTTTCTCACCTTCTCATTGCTTTTCTCTTACATTCAATACGTTTGAGCAAAGCGAAGGTCGCAGTCTTTTCTCAGAATGTAGCGCTAAAATAATAGGATCTGTGTTTTACGCTAACCGCTAGCGGGCAAATCCGTTTGCATGTGCAAAGAGACTAATGCCATTGAGCATAAACTGGATCGCAAGCGCTGCGAGCAGTATACCCAGGATACGCGACAGAACCAGAGTTCCTGTTCTGCCAATGTGCTTTGTAATCCAGGTACAACTGAGCATCGCGATCCAGGCGAGCAGCAGTGAACTGGCTATCGCCGTCGCAACCGCAAATAGATCGAGCAGGTTAGATGCTGCCTGGCCGACATAAAGAATAGTGGTCGCGATTGTGCCTGGCCCTGCAATTAAAGGAATTGCCAGCGGGAAAACACTAATATCCTCGCCTCGTGTCATGGCCTCCTCTTCCTCAGCTTTCGTCTCGCGAGTGCCTGATGGACGGCCAAAGAGCATATCAACAGCCATCAGGAAAAGCAAGGCACCGCCAGCGATATTAAATGCATACAACTGGATGCCCAATTGCTCAAGCAGAAAACGACCGACAACGGCGAAGAAGAGAATAATACCCGCGCTGATGATTGCCGCCCGCGTTACAATCATCTGTCGTTGTGCTTTTGTGAATTGCGATGTAAGCCCAACTACAATAGGTGCAAGCCCAACAGGATCAATCACCGTGAAAAAAGTAACGAATGCACTGATCGTAAACGTAATTATAACGTCCACAGAAAAAGCCTTTATAGAACACTGATAATACCATAATAACTCATCAGACATTGTATCACACACAAGAATGAGACATGGGTTACATGGGAGAAAAACTCATCTGTTACTAAATTTATTTTGTATTTTTATATAATTTTGCCCGGCAAAATTATATAAAAATACAAAATAAATTTAGTAACGAAAAATAATATCAAATGAGTTTCCTAATATCTCACCATGTAAAAGAACTGGATTTGTAGCAAGCAAAGTAAAATTTGTAGACAATTGAAGCAATGTCAACGTTATTGTGTACCCCTCTTGTTTATGAGCAGAATAGTATCTATATATAGAGAGAAGACGTAAATAAATTCATTTTTAAAATGGGTTAAATCTTATCATTTAATGGAGATCTTAGGCTCATCCTTGCGATATTTGCGTCTGTTCGCCCATACGCGGTAGCTGTTATAGGTCAGAAAATACCAGGCGACTTCCAGGATAATTGCACCTATAAATGCTTTAAGCAGAGGGATATCGTAGACGCTAAAATCGTGTGGTATACCTATAATAATGACGCTAGTTGCTAACCAGATGCCGACAAGGGCCGCAAGAAAAGTACCGATAATACCAAATGCCATGCGCCTGCCGATCAAGCGCCATGTGAGAAAGCCGACGACCAGGGCAATACCCCAGGCAATAAGTTGACTTGCGGCAATAAAGAAATGAAGCTGTTGAATCTTCACGCTGAAAAGAATGGTATCGGCCAGTAATAAGTAAGGTCCAGGCATAATAAATCTCCTTTGTGTATTGGGAACGAAGTGTTTCATCTGTTTATCATAAAACTTGATAGTGTCTATTGTTGAAGATACTACGACTATCTAAAAATAACAAGCCTGTTGATGATATGTGTGAGTATTCAATTGGAGAGCCCTCTTTTTTGGGCGTGTAGACCTAAGTGTGTGTATATTCGTATTAAATGAGAGATAGGGATGTTTCCGTCGTGTTTAGTATCTATCGATCTATCGATCTATCATTCGTAAGTTGAACTGAACGAATTGTTTCCGCGTAGTTGCTACAAGTGTTGGCACCTATGCGCTATAATGAAATGAAATTTAATTAAGTATTGTAGTGGAGGCACGTCATGCAAAGTGCAAAGAAATATGCGATCATCGTGGGGATTGTACTTGCGGTCATTATCGTTGTTGGCATTACACTGGCTGCCATCTTTGGAGTGTTGCTGGAATTATTGTATATTATCCTGGCAATTCTGGCGCTCCTGTTAATCGGCGCAACCCTCTTCCAAATATACTCAGTCGTCATGCTTGTCCGTACTATAACCACTGTACGCGATGAGATGAAGCCTCTTCTTGCATCTGTGCAGGAGACAGTGGGTATTGTGAAGGATACGGCGAAAACGGCAGGTCACACGGCTGCGACTATTGGTCATGCAGCGAGCTTTACATCTGATATCGCGCTTGCGCCGGGTATTCGTGTAGCTGCTTCGGTTGTTGCAGGACAGGAAATGCTACGCGTGTTTTTGGGCAAAGGCCATGTGAGAAGTCGTGCAGAGGAGCGCCGTAAGCAGCAACTTGCAGCTATGGAAGCGGCAAGCGCCGAGGTAGAAGGAGGCGCGTAATGGCAACTCTCGTGTTTGCAGTAGATCCTATTATTGCTACGATAGGACAAATTGCTGCGATTATTATCTGTCTTTTTATATTCATCTCCGTGTTACTGGCTGTGGTTTTAAATCTGGCTATGGCTTTTGGTCTGGGCTGGGTGCGCGAGAAAGCCAATCTTATTAAGATGCTGCGTCCAGTTGTTGAAAGTGTCAACAAGGCATCCGATCAGGTTGCCCATGATGGTGACCCAACTGAAAATAAGAATGCAGTTGTGCGTGCGGTCGCGACTGTGCCTGTCCAAATGAATAGTATCGACAAGAAAGTCGAGCAAACGACGGATCGCGTGGCGAATGTAGCGATTGAGGCCCGTGCTCGTATGGAACAGGGCAAGGCAATCGTGAAAGCATTTTTGCGACCGACAAGACGAGAACTTCTTGTTCCTGTGGATGGTCAAGTTACGGTGGGCAAGAGTTCTGCCCAAAAGATGTTGCAAGCAGAAAAGGTCGCAGTGGTACCTACTGATGGTGCTAGTAATGGGTATCGGCGTGATGATGCAAGCCAGCTAAAGGATGCTTCAGTTCGTTAGTTATATTCAACAATTCGGGCGTTTCCAACGGAACGCCCGGCTGTATCTTATAAGTAATGTGCTTAGCGGTGTGACGCTCGGCATCATCCTTGTTTTATACAACCTGTATATTGTTTCTCTGGGCTATACCACCGCTTTTATCGGCCTGCTGCTTTTCGTGGGTACTATCGGCGCTGGTATTGCTATTTTTCCTGCTGGCTTCTGCTTTGATCGCTTTGGAGGCAAGGCGCTGCTGATCTGGTCAAGTGTTTTGATTGGTATAGTAGGTGCTGGTCAGATACTCTTTCGTGCGTCCATACCATTGTTGGTCAGCTCTTTTCTGGTTGGCATTGGCGGCGCTTTTGTACTTGTTGTCAATGCACCATTTCTTTCAGCGAATAGTACACCAGATGAACGTCCTCACCTCTTTAGCCTGGCTATTGTGCTTACTCTGGCTACTACTGTGCTGGGTGAAGTGTTAGGTGGCGCATTCCCTCTCTGGTTACGTGCTATCCCCTGGTTGATGGCTCCCTTGCCAGGCTGGTATGCCTGGTTACTTGCCGCTCAACCTCTTGCACGTTCTTACCAATTAGCACTGTTGCTGGCAGGCATTATTGCCGTGCCGAGCTTTATTCCGCTTTTCCTCATGAGCGATGATCGTCCCCAGGTGCCAAATACGTCTCTCACAGAGAGCCCTGTGCGGCCCAAACGTTCTTTCTGGTCAATGGTGCGGCCCTTGCTCCAGTGGCGCAAACAGCCGCTACATGCAATCCTGTGGCAGCCGCTCTTTGTGTTCACGCTGTTCCAGATCTTAATAGGTGCGGGTGCGGGCCTCTTCTTACCATATTTCAACCTGTATTTTGTACAGCATCTAGGAGCATCGCCAGCGCTTTTTGGCGTGATTGATGGGGGAGCAAATACGCTGAATGCTCTTCTGACACTGCTGGCCCCATGGGCGGTAGCGCGTTTTGGCAAGATGGCCACGTTGATAGTGCCACGCTTGCTGAGCATTCCTCTTATGCTTGTGATTGGCCTGACTGGTTCGTTGCCTTTAGCAGCTCTATGTTATCCATGCAGGCAAGGGTTGATGGATATGTCGCAGGGAATCTTACAGCTTTTTTCCATGGAAGTCGTGGCACCGCAGCAGCGTGGTTTTGCCAATAGTAGCTATCAGGTTGGCTATCAAGTCTCCTGGGCATTGACGGCCTCGCTTGCTGGCCTGATAATTGCCCACTTTGGCTATACGCCCGTGTTTATTGGTGCTTCGTTGCTCTATTCGCTGGCACTCTTGCTCTTGTGGGGCCGCTTTGGCCGTGGTGATAAAGAAAAAGATAATAGAGCGCGACCGGATACTCAGGCTGAGACGGATTTAGTGGTATGCGTGAGAGGTCGGCACCCCCTGGCGAGAGAAGAACCCGGAGAAAAAGAGAAGAGATAAGTTATACTTCCACGACAAGAATGTCAGGGAGAGTCGAACACAGGCCTAAGAAGCCAATCGGACTTACAGTATTGTGATGCACATCGTTACCGCTGCTGTTGTGGTCAGCCTCCTGAAGCATCTTTGATTATCTGCTTGATCATCCTCGCTTAGTGCGATTCTGACCTGGGAAATGGCCGCGGGCTGGCAGACGGTCGCCGAAATTGCTTCGCAATTCGGTCCTGAAGATCTAGCGCGAGTTCAACCGCTCTTTCGGAGGGCATGTGAGGCTGGACTGCTCCGGTCTGATTTCATGCCAACTCTCCAATTCACGATGATGCTACCCTGGTGTCAAATCTATCTTGGCTACCTTCCCCTGTACCAGCGGCTCTGTTGTGGCAAGCATTGAACAGACCATCTCGAATATCTCGGCCTCGCTTGCTCGCTTTGAAGGACTGCACATTCTCGTGTTTCAGACGGATGATGCACAAGCATCTGTACGGCGTTTCGACCAGAGCGGAGTTGGACATAGCGGTGTCAACCAGGTGCAGCAACCTCATCAACGAGTTCCAATGGGTGTGGTCGAAATCGACAGGGAAGCTGTGCCGGAAGGTCGTCTTGCCGTCGCGGAAGCTCCAATTCTGGAGACATCACAGGCTCAAGCTGTCCCGATGCATCCCAATGGAGCCATTGATCTGGTCGAGTCGATGCTTTGCGTGTCTGGTGCCGAGATCGATGCATATGTAGCGCGATATCAACGCTATCTAGGCCGTGTCGCGCGAAAAGATGGTGCAGCATACGTCTTTGATTTGAGGCAGTCTTGTGTGAGGCTTATTCCCGCAAACCGACTGGAAGAGACAATGCCCGGTGAAACATCACCAGCACTTCCTGTCTTTGTCGCCTATGCTGTTGCGGTGCATGATCGTGATGCAACACGCAGATGGCTTGAGAACAATGGTTTTTCCGCGAACGTGGAGCTAGCGGGAGGCATTTTTATCCCGGCTAGAGCCGCTCTGGGGGCCGCCATCATCTTCCGTCAAGCTCGCTAGCCAGGCAGATTATCCAGGCAATTCTCGTCCTTTATCACTCGTTGCCATTCGTGCAGGGAAAGCTCGTCTACACCTGGCACAGGGAAACCTTCTCGTCGTCGAGCAATGGGTACGGAGCCGAGAGGATGCCTTCGGTTTCCCCATTCGTGAACATGAAAAGGAACTGCCGTATATGCAACAAGAGGACGAGGCACTGCTGCTGATTCGACTGCACCTGGCACAGGGGAAGGCGAAGGAGGCTCTGTAAGAAGTGATGGCGTGGAAAGAGAAGGCAAAGACACAAGGACGCCAGTACGTCGTGCTGGAACTGCTGATGCTGGAGTCGCTAGATTGCCAATCAGCTTGTCATTTCGCTGGCGACGGTGAGGAAGCACGTCTCCAATATCCTGGGCAAACTGGGGGCGGCCAATCAAACACTGGCGATTGTGCGGGCGCGTGAGTACGCCTTGCTCTAAATGTTCCATCTGGCACGCCCTTCATGGTAGCCTTTTGTTTACCCTCAAACAACCCTTTTGTCTTTCCAGACGACGTAGCAAAGTAGCGTTTTGTCTACTGTGTGCAACATAGTTGATAGGTTATGCTTGTCGCAGCATGTAAACCCTGGCAGAAAGCGAGGACTCAAGGGTTGTTTCTGTCCTCGTTCAGCTTTATACTAATGGAGAATCAGGCGCACGGAGAACTCTCCATAGCTACAGCGCGCAATCTCTCTTATACACACCTTGAAGAGAAGGAGAAAAATGACATGAGCATTCAACCAATTATAGGAAAAAAAAAGGAAGAGGTTCAACAACTCTCCCTTTTTTGTTTGGTTGCTTCGTCTATCATCTGTCTTATGGCTTATTCTGCATCGGGTTTGACCACGAAATGAATGAGTAGAATGCTCAATTCATACAAAACTGACAATGAGACGCCGATAAAGATTGGGCTATAGAGATCAGCGCCTGGTGTCACAAATGTTGACGCGATCCATAGGCCCACATGTGCAGGTGCACGCTTTTGCTTGAGCGTTTCGCCGGTAATAATACCGACCTTCGCCAGAAATGTTAGCACCAGGGGCAATTCGAAAATCAGGCCAAAGACCAATAAGAAGATTGAAACAAACTCGAAGTAGCTTCCGGCAGTTATAAGTTCATTAAAGCTACTTTGACCAAACTCTACCAACCATTGAACTGGATATTGTAGTACCACATAACCCAGACTGACACCGGCCAGAAAAAGTATGAGACCTATAAAGATGAACGGTACGGCGTACTTTCTTTCGCGCTCATAGAGCCCAGGAGCAATAAATGCCCATGTCTGGTAAAGAATCACTGGTAACGACAGGATAATGCCCCCCACAATTGAGAGTTTGAGGAAGACGCTAAACCCCTCACCTAAGCCTGTTACCGTTAATGTATGTCCCAGAACCTTCGAGAGGCCATTAGCTGACACAGGTAACGGGGCCACCAGAAGATTCATAATTTGAGTTCTGAAGATGAAGGCTATCACAGAGCCAACCGCAATAGCGATCAGACATTTAAAGATACGCCAGCGCAGTTCTTCAAGATGATCTACCAGCGACATGGCTGACGAGTCGTTATCATCGTCCTCGTCGTTATCCAGTCCGATAGCCTGCTGATCTACATCACTGCTCGCCATGTTACTCCCCTAAATTGTTCGTGTGCGCTAGCACCCGAATAGTACACATTAATGTGCATCATTCGACATAGTTACTTTGTCTTCCGGTGTGGCGCTATACTCGGGTTGAGCGGCTTCCTGGGCAGCGAGGGCAGCTTTTTTGCTTGCCAGTTCGCGCTCAATTGCCTCAAGCTCTAAGCGTGCAGCGGCGGCAGCTTGCTGTGGATCTTCTTTCTCCTCTTTGGGCTGACTCAGTTCATTAACGCCCTTTTTGAATTCTTTGATGCTTTTACCGATGGCGGAACCCATTTCAGGCAATTTTTTTGGTCCAAAGATCAAAAGTGCAACGACGAGAATAATGATCAGTTCTGGTGCATGAAAGCCAGGCATTGTAGTTTCCCTTTCTTGTTCTGGTGTCTAGTATTCGTTCATTTTCAATTAAGTGCAGGTTGGGTTGAATTCTGACCGCTGAGCACTGTCTGTACGCTGGCTATACTCGCGCTGAGTAAGCCAAGGCCAGCGGAGCCTAGTGCAACGAGTTGGATGGCACGGCGTCGGCTGATGCGGTTCTCACGCAGATTTCTTGCCAGTATTTGCTGCTGTCGTCTGTCGTCCGCCATCTGGTGCACGGAGACAGTGATGCGTTGCTCCAATGTCGTGGGTACTGGAGCGGTATCGCCATAATGGCGTAGCAACAAAGTCTCAATAGAATTGTTATACATAGCTTCTCCGCATTGTTAGTGGCTGTGCCATCAGCGACAAACGTTGAGATGTATCTTGAGACGTTTGTTGCCTGGTACTTTCTTTTCCACCCGGACGCGTCTTGTTGTGTAGCTTATGGGCGGTGGTGTCGAAGATCTCTTCGCCACTTTCTTGCTCATAGGTCTGCTGAAATTGTTTACGGGCGCGGGCAATGCGTTGTCGAACCGCAGCCTCTTTTATATCCAGCAGAGACGCAATTTCATTGCTGTTGAGACCGGCAACGATAGATAGCAAGAGGCAAATGCGTAAGGCCTCTGGTAGCTTTGCCATCGTCCGTTGAACGGCATCCTGCTCTGCAATAAAATCGGCCGGATCTTCCGTTCTACCGGTGCCATATCCTCCGGGCTGGACGGGAGAGGCCTGTTCATATAAGATGTCGCTCAGCTTGCCCTCGGCATGCCCATCTGTATCTTGTTCCCTTTTCGTTCGCAAGTTGGAAAAAGGTACAAAGCTAAAAATGGCCTGCCTCCTGCGCTGCATACGCACCGTGTTCAACGCGATGCGCAGGAGCCATGCTTTCGCATGAAAATGACCTCCACTACTGCCTCGTGCAGCATCGATGCCTTTGAGCGCTTGCTGAAAGGTATCCTGCGTAAGGTCCTGGCTCTCCTCCCAACTATTGGTCAGGCCATAGATGGTATGAAAGACCAGCTTATAATATTGATGAACAAGCTCTTCGACCGCCTGGGCGGCAGGCACTGTATCCACGCACAACTCTTTTCACGTCATTCAGTAGAGATATCTTCTGGATATCTGTCTACTTTAATAGAGATGCACAGAGCATAGCTTTTGTGACAACAAAAACAAGAAAAATCTTGTCACTGCGAAGCTGCGATCTAAATACATTATTTTAAAATTTGACATCATCGTGCGCTTCACGCATATGATGTCAAATTTTAAAATAATGTATAAAGTGCAAAAGAGGCACTCACGCCATAGGCGTGAGTGACATACAGGTAGTGTAGCTACAAGGAATGGGTCAAAACGAACGGAGGAGAAACTAGCGCGAATGTTCTTCTATATATTCGTCGGCTTCTTGAACAGTAGTTATTTTTTCGGCGTCTTCGTCGGAGATTTGCAGTTTAAACTCTTCCTCAAGAGACATAATCAGTTCTACCAGGTCGAGTGAGTCTGCGTTGAGGTCCTCAACGAAAGATGCGCTTGGAACGACCTCACTCTCATCAACACCGAGTTGGTCAACAATAATTTTCTTTAGACGTTCTGAAACAGCTGGCATTTACTTCACCTCGCTTTCCTCTGTTGGGATGGGCTGTTGTTGTGCCCGATTAAATATTGTACCAAGAACACCGTTAATGAAGCGGCTAGATGTTTCGCTACCAAATGTTTTGGCGAGCTCGACGGCTTCATTGATGGCTGCCTTGGCTGGTACCGTATTATTAAACAGAATTTCGTAGATTGCAAGTCTTAAGATGTTTTTATCGATACGTGCCATTTGCTGCAAGGGCCATTCTCTGGCAGCGCTTTGGATGTGAGCATCGATATCGGCAAGATGATTACACGTACCCAGGACTAGCTCGCTAGCGTATTCTACTACCTTTGGGTGCAGATTGCGCTCCTCCGCATGGCGCTGCAAGACCTCTGTGGGGACGTGATTGGTTATGTCGTATTCATAGAGTGTTTGCAGTGCGATCATTCGCGCTTGTCTGCGTATCCCTGCCATGGTATCCTCGAAAAGTGACTCGCTATGAGTTTTGCCGTGTTGCAAGGCCTTCAAGCTCTGCTTTTGATAGCAGTGCCTGGGGCATGAACATTTCGCGACTCTTTGACATATTATGCAATGTCCTGAATATATACGTTGACATCTTGTACTTGCATCCCTATCATCTCTTCGATAGCTGATGCCACCTCTTCCTGGACGGCGGTCCCCACTTCTACAATGTTACTGCCTGATTCTACTATGAGATAGAGGTCGGCCGCAACAGTGTTGTTTTTGATGGTCAAGGCGACTCCCTGTCTGGGGACTTCGCGACCGAGTAGACGTGCCCATTGGTCGTTGACCTGGGCCATACGTACAATACCGGGAATTTGTAGCGCAGTATTAATGACGATGGTTGATAGCACCTGCCTTGCTACCCGTACCACACCAGTGGGCTGCGGTCCTATTGCCATGGATATTCTCCTGACTAGAGTGATAAACCACCATCAACGCTTAATACTTGCCCGGTGATGTATTGCGCAGCTGGTGTACAGAGAAATCCAACCGCCGCTGCGATATCAGCCGGTACCCCTAGACGACCTAAAATAATACGCTCATGCAGGCTCTTGAGCGCCTCTTGCGAGAGATCGGCTGTCATATCGGTTTCAACGAATCCCGGCGCGACTACGTTGACCCTGATGTTGCGCGAGCCCAACTCCTTGGCTAACGTTTTAGAGAGCGCTATCAGGCCCCCTTTTGCAGCCGTATAGTTGGCCTGACCAGGATTGCCGCCCAGGGCTACAACTGATGCAATATTAATGATACAGCCCGACCGGGCACGCATCATTGTTCGTACTGCTGCCTTACTGCAAAGATATGCGCTTTTTAGATTTGTGTCAAGTACATTATCCCAATCGTCTTCACTCAAACGGAGCAATAGGTTATCGCGGGTAATACCTGCGTTATTGACAAGTATGCTGACAGGCCCAAGAGTACTATTCGCTTCGCTAAAAAGGTGAGCTACTCTGTCTGCCTTGCTCACATCGGCGGCAACTGCGATAGCATGACGGCCTTGCTCGGTCAATTGCTCGACGACCTCGTTTGCCTTGGTTTCATTGCCATAATAGTTGACACAAATATCTGCTCCCAGGCGACCTAACTCCAACGCTATGGCTTTGCCCAGACCACGTGAGGCTCCCGTTACAAGAGCAACCTGCCCTGTCAGAGGCGGGTCTACTTTGCTTTCCCCCGTGTCTTTTATGGTCATGTTACTCATGTTTCTCTACCCCATTATATTGTATATGGTTATGCTATGAAAGCAAATGTAGTTCATGTACCTGCGCTACAGCCTTCTCGATCTGCGCTACGTTACCAATATTGATGATAGTCACGCCTTTTGCAATGCGTTTGATCATACCTGCTAGCGCTTGCCCTGGCCCTATTTCAAAAAAAGTTGTGATCCCCACACTTGTTAAATATTCGATAGTACGTGTCCATTGTACGGATCGTGCAACCTGTTGTGCTAGCTCTGTACGTAGTACGTGTGAGTCAGTGATCGGTTCTGCTGTGATGTTGCTGATGATCGGAATAGTGGCGTTGTGGATATTGGCTTCCTGCAAAAAGCGTGCGAGCCCGACAGTTGCGGGTTCCATGACGGGAGAGTGAAATGCACCACTTACGGAGAGCGGAATAGCGCGTTTCGCGCCACGCTCTTTTGCCAGTGCACATGCCGTTTCGAGGGCATGCTGTTCGCCTGATATTACTATCTGGCCTGGGGCATTATGATTTGCCAGGATGACGTGTCCTTGTCCAGGATGAGTGCTTTTTGTTCCCAGCTCTTCCAGGCAACGGCGTGTTGCTTCCTCGCACACTGCTTGTAGTATTTCTGCGTCCAGGCCAATAATCGCCGCCATACTCCCTGGACAGGCTTCTTCTTCTTCATGCATGAGGCGGCCACGTTCCCCTACCAGATAAGCCACCTCTTTGAGATCGAGTGCGCCCCCTGCAACCAGGGCTGTACACTCGCCGACGCTATGTCCGGCTGTATATGCTGGGGCTAATGGAGATGACCAGGATGAGTGCTGGGGGGAGAGTGCTTCTTGAAAAGCAGCAAGATACGCTAGACTGACTGCAACAATAGCTGGTTGTGCATTGGTGGTCGTGCGTAGTTGATCTTCTGGTCCTTGAAAACAAAGTGTGCTCAACTCGAAGCCTAGCACTTCGTCAAAAGTCGCAAAGACATGTCTGGCCGCTTTTGAAGCTTCGTAGACATCTGCCCCCATGCCGACATTCTGGCTACCTTGTCCGGGGAAAAGAAAGGCAACTTGTGTTGTCATAATACTCATTTTTTCATCTTAAAATCGTAGAAAGTGGTAAGCTACCAGCATTAGAAAACACTGCCAGAGGGGCACGACGCGGTTATGTTCTTCATATTCACTAGTAGCTGTAGCTATCTCTCACTTATCTCTGTGTTTTGGGCAGAGTAACCTGGCGACCACGATACATGCCACAGTTTGGGCAGGCGTGATGTGAGCGGCGAGGTCGCTTGCAGTTTGGGCAAGCAACGAGTTGCGGCAATTCCAGATGATGATGTGCTCGTCGCTCTCCCTGACGAGCGTGCGAAATGCGTTGTTTTGGTAACGCTCCCATTGCTGTTTCTCCTCTTCCACCAGTATGGTATCCTGAGTAATTCCCACCCAGGTCTACTTACTTGTGTTCCTTCTATTATCTAGAATTACGACTGTGAACCGTTTTGCAATAATGTCTTGAGCACACTTAGACGAGTGTCCTCAACCTCGGGTACGCAGTTGCAGGGACCAAGGTTGAGATCGTGCCCACATTGTGCACATAATCCTGCACAATCTTCCTGGCACAATGTTACCATTGGTATGGCAAGCAACACGGTCTGACGTATCGCTTCTGTGAGATCGATCTGATGATGTTCGTCGATGGAGAACACGTCATCCTCTTCGGCTGGAGGTAGTGGTGTACCCGTTACCACATCCACCGTTGGGTAAAAGCGCTCTTCAAATGTTATATGCATTGGCTGCTCAAATTGTTTCAAGCAGCGTGTACATGTAAAATCAAGCCTCAGATCCACCCATCCATCGACGAGCAGTCCCTGGTTGACACGTCGCATACGTACGTGCCCTGTAACTGGACCGATGATCTTGAGGTCTTCGTCGAGCTGAACTTTTTCTTCGTTAATATCCGATGTTAATGAAGTTCCGACAGGGGACTTCATTAATTGCGCCACATTAAAGATCATGGAATGGTTCCTTTCCTTTGAGTTTTCATAACCTTTTGCAGGAAAAATATACTATGGCACAAGGTGAATGATGCTCAACTCTTCTCAGGCGCTTGACCATTATAGACAAGGCATGAGAGGGTGTCAAGCCCTGCTTTTTAATCTCTCATTGATTTTGAAATCTAGGACCACTCATAGTGTCGGTGGCAAGTGAGGCTCGCCGATGGAGGGGGTAAAGCGGTGGTTTTTCTCTACGCTTTCCATCTTGTTCGGTATTATTTTCATCTGGCTGATTGCTCAGGCTTTCGATGCCGCGCTCGATGCTCATAACAGTGCGTTCGATCTCTGTTTCTATGCCCAGGAGATGTTCGCGCAACTCTTGCAAGGTGCCTAATGCATAAGAGTCGGCTTCAACCTGCAATTGTCCGGTATGCTCATTTGCCTGCTGTATGATTAATTGTGCTTGCTCATTTGCCCGTCGTATGATCTCTTGTGCTCGCTCTTCTGCTGCTCGTAAGAGACCCTCCCGACTCATCGTTCGCTCTGCCTCTTCACGTGCGCGGATGACTATGTTTGTGGCCTCTTCATGTGCCTGGGCCAGGATGTCTTCTTTCTCCTGAATTATAAGCCGGGCTTGTTTGACTTCCCCTGGGATTGATGTACGCATCTGGTCAATGATGTTGAGGATATCGGCCTCTTTGAGGATAATCTGGTTTACCCAGGGCATGCGCTTGCTATTGGTGACAAGGTTCTCCAGCCGGTCTACAAGATAAAGTATGTCCATACCGTTCCTTGCCTCCTTCCCATTCCAATTATGTCTCCCTAGACATGATGCTCCACTTACAACATAGTACCTTACGCGCTTTATTCCCCCCCTAGCTTCTGCCGTAGCGCCTGCGTAACGGTGGGTGGGAGCAGGTCAGTGACATCGCCTCCCAGGTGTGTAACCTCTTTTAAGAGCGATGAACTGACAAAGAGTTGTTCGAGATTTGTGAAGAAGCAGACTGTTTCAATCTCAGGCGCAAGTTTGTGATTCATGAGTCCTTGCCGAATTTCTGCTTCAAAATCGTTGCCAGAGCGCAATCCTTTGATGATGGCGTGCCCTCCTACCTGGCGTACATATTCTACTGTCAGGCCCGTAAATTTTTCTACTCGTATATTTGTTAAGTCTTCGCTAGCAATGACTTCTTGCCATAATGCTACGCGTTCTTCAGCGGAGAAGAGCAAGTTTTTGGCTGGAAATGCGTACACCGCTACGATGACTGTGTCAAAGAGTCTGCTTCCCCTTCTGGCAATATCGAGATGCCCATTCGTGGGGGGATCGAAACTCCCTGGGTATACCGCGATACGATTTCGTGATTCCTGCTTGCTCACTTTTGCTCCTTCAATGGGTTAAGTAGAAGAATACGCCAATTCTGAAAATTGAGAGCTACAATCATTAAAACATATTCGGCGTCTTTCGGCAATAGCCTATGAAATAAGTAGCCTTTGAGAGGGTTTGTTTGTTTATTCCCATATTTTGCACTGCCCCTAATTACTGCATAATGTGCAGTAATTAGGGGCAGTGCAAAATATGGGAATAAAGGTTAAGGGGACGTTTGTGGTGAAGGGCTAACTTTATGCCTGCTCTACTTTCTCGGCTTTCTCTACCTTGTTGTTACGTTTGTAGCGGCCGGTGATGGCCTCGCCTAGTCCGATGGCGAGCAGGCCTAGTAGCAAATGCACAACCTGGATTATCCAGTGGGTGGAGGCATTGAGATACAATAATGTGTTTGGTTCTTCGCCGGAGCCCTGTGTGAGACCGACGAATACAACCAGCAGCCCTAGCACAAATGCACCAATTGCTAAACCGATGTTCTTCCCGCGCGGTGCGGTCGCGATTGCGAATCCTAATATCCAGAGTGAGATAACTACAAGTATACCTAGTAATGCGTGGATAGGTACCAGGATTTTTCCTGCTTCTGAAGTCCAGAAAACGATACCGAGGATAAGTGCTATTGAAGCGCAAATGCGCAAAACGGTACTACTAATGCGAACAAGCATGCGGTATTTCTCCTTAAAAGTACTACGAATAAAAGAACAAGCGGCTTTTCTGGTTGAGCGTCAGGTGTATTTACCTGCACTCTCAGTTGGCATTGGAGTCTTTACCTCCACCACGGGCTTTACTTCTGGCCGTCGTATAGTTGGTAGAAACGGAAGAATGATAACTGCCGCCAGTACTACAAGTATACCACCTGAAATGAGTGGAAGCCCAGGATTGCTGAGGGTGTCGAGCGCACCGGCCGTCAGAGGACCGATGATCCTGCCCAGGCTGGCAAAACTCTGCGCCAGCCCCAGTGTCTCGCCCTGTGCTTCAGCCGGGCTGACAAACGAGAGTAAGGTTGAAATCGTTGGACTGACAGCTCCATCTCCAATGCTCACTAGGCCCAGGCTGATAAAGAGTAAAGCTAATTGTCCGCTAAAGGCGAGGCTAATCAAGCCCACAGCGAGTAAGAGCAGGCCTACAGACATAATAGCTTGCTCATTCCAGCGCTTGACGAGTTGCCGGATGAGCCCTCCTTGCATAATGACGACCAGGATGCCTACATAGGTGAAGATATACGCATTTTGTGTTGCCCCCCAGTGAAAGGTATGTTGCGAGAAGAGGGGAAAGATAGTCTCCATAGCGGTAAAGGCAATATTATAGATGCAGTTTACCGCTATCAGGGCAAGCAGTGGGCGGTTATGAGCTACGTGATGCCACCCGGTGAAAATGACGTGTATGCCTCTTGTACTTGAACTTTTCGTCGCCGTCGTCATCGCCGTTTTTCTTGCTGTATGGGTTTCTGGTAAGAATAGAACAACGAGTAAGGCGTTGACAAGTGCCACGGCTGCAGCTACCCAGAATGGTACGGTTGCCCCTAACGGTGTGAGCACTCCTCCCAGTGCGGGCCCAATCACGAAACCTAAACCAATAGCAGCGCCAATCAGGCCCATGCCTTGTGCCCGGTCCTTCGTCTCCGTCACGTCAGAGACGACAGCCTGGGCCGAGCCAATATTTGATGCGCCCAGTCCGCCAATAAAGCGTGCGAAGAGTAACAATGGAAATGTGCCGGCCAGCGCAGTTAGCGCCAGTGAGAAAGCTTCAATGAGCAGAGCTATAAGTATAATTGGTTTGCGCCCATAGCGGTCCGAGAGTGCTCCTAGTAGTGGCGTAAACATAAATTGAGCAAGTGAGTAAAGTGTCACGGCCAGACCGATTCCTGTCGGATTGGCACCCATCCGTTGTGCCCAGAAGGGGAGCAGCGGAATGATAATTCCAAAACCAGTAAAGTCTATCAGGATCGTCAGTGCCATTAACAATAACGGCGACCGTCGTTTCTTGTCCATCCATTGTTCCTGAGTTATGTTGATAACAAGCATGCCACATAACGACAATCCCTTATGGTAATATCACTTAAATAAAGAGAAGAATAGAGATGGAATATATGTATTGCATTCTGCTTTTCTCTCATTTGTGCGGTATTGTGCCTTGCGGTTGTTGAAAGCGTTAAGCAAGTTGTGTCGGGTAAATAGTAGCATAGTTTTGTATGGTTGCGATTCTACCTTGTTGGATTATATAGTAGACACCACATTCATGCAATGTAAGGGTGTGGGGCATTACTCTGAGGTTTACTAGCTGACAAATTTTGTTCCTTCTTTCAAAGAATATTTGAGCATAAGCAGAAAGATCCGCAAAATTGTTAGCTGTTGCATAGCATTTTTTTCTGAAAACGTATAGACTTATATTATTCTTAATACAGACTTTACAAATTTGCGCTTATAAGCTTGCATTGAAAATATTTTTATCTGGTATCATTAGAAGAGGCCATTAAATTTATTCTTGTTTTGAAGGAGCGGGTATGGAGAAAGACTCTCACCTGTATTGTACGAATTGTGGTGCGGTATATCCACCGCATGCCAGGTTCTGTTCCTTTTGTGGGCAGGCAATCCAGTCAATGCATATACAAAAGTCCACTCCCTCTGCCTATGTCTTAGAAGATAGCAGCGGTACAAGCGATACATATAAGTCTGTGTCACATGTTACGCATTTGCTGAAGAAGCGCTATCGTATCGTCTCACAACTTGGCTCTGGTGGTTATGGTAAGGTCTACAAGGCCGTGGATACTGAATTTGCAAATCGTCTGGTTGCGATAAAAGAGATGCTTCAGCATGGTTTGAGCGAGCAAGAGATCGTCGAAGTTACGGAGGCATTTAAACGCGAGGCTCTTATGCTTGCAACTCTGACGCATCCTAATCTTCCCAGTATCTACGATTACTTTACTGAGAATGGACGTTATTACCTGGTGATGAGCTTTATAGAAGGGGTTACTCTTGATGATTATCTTGAGGCCAAAGGAGGCTCTCTCCCGGTTGAGAAAGTATTACAGATTGGAATCCAGCTTGCCACCGTCTTGAGTTTCTTACACATGAGGAAGCCGGCAATTATTTTTCGCGACTTAAAGCCATCGAATGTGATGCGTACACCTGATGGACAGATTTATTTGATCGATTTTGGTATTGCACGCCACTTCAAACAAGGTAAGGCGAAGGATACGCTTGTTTTAGGTTCACCCGGCTATGCCGCACCGGAACAGTATGGACGCTCACAGACATCTCCTCAGACAGACATCTATAGCCTGGGTGTCCTGCTGCATTATCTGCTTACGGGCATAGATCCTTCCCTTGCTCCCTTTGCACAAAAACCGCTTACCCTCTCGCATTATCCTCAATTCAGTACTTTGATTATGTGTATGCTTGAGATAGATGTGAAAAAGCGACCTCTAAGTATGGGCAATATTAAGCGAGAAATGCAGCGTATAGTAGCAGGGCATGGGCGCAATCATGAACGGAGAATACGTGCCCAATACTATGTAAATCCACGCTCTATGCATGCCCATCAGCCGTTAGTGTTGCCACCTGCCTCCGTCTTACCTCTCCATGTGTATTCTTTACCCCCTTCTCTCTCCTATGCTCAAAGGGTAGAAAGCTTTTTGCGTCAGATGATGCGCGTGATGATTTATGAATCTCGCCTCCCGCAAAATCATCCAGGACAGCGTAATTGATGAAATCTTTTCCGTGATAATAAGGTGACCCATTTGCATATGTCAAATCGTCTCTTTATTATAGAAAGGGAAGCGTCATAGAACCCGGTTGATTCTTTACCATAAAGTGGAAGAATCGACTTTTTATGGTGTTTTGGAGTTGTAATTAGAGAATGAAGGAGTTTTATATATGCCAAAGGCAATCTGGAATGGTGCGACGTTAGCTGAAAGTGAGCAGTGTATTGTTGTTGAAGGCAACCAGTATTTTCCACCGGATGCAATCAATCGCCAATACTTTAAGGCGAGTAGCAATCATACTACTTGCCCCTGGAAAGGTGAGGCCAGCTACTATACAGTTGAAGTTGGTGGCAAAGCCAACAAAGATGCGGCCTGGTACTATCCGACTCCCAAGGATGCCGCGAAACAGATAAAAGATTATGTAGCCTTCTGGCGTGGCGTTACAGTCGAGCTATAGGTGCGAGCAGGCCTTTCAGGCTGATCAGCCCAACCAGAAATGGACGACGGCACCTATATGCGGACACGTGCTCTCCTGCTTTATACGTTATCACAGCACTGTGATAACGTATAAAGCAGGAGAGCACTTCCCTCTCTCTACGGAGCCACCTCATCGAGTCGCTTATTTCTAGCTCTGGTTCCCAGGTAGGAGATCCCCGCTGCTACCAGGTAATAGCCACCAAGGAGCAGAAAGAAGCCCCAGCCGCCAAGACCAGCGACGATTGAGCTTACCAGAAAAACGGCTATTCCGCCGCCAATATGCCCGATCCCGTCAGCAAGCGCAAAGCCCACGACTCGTGCCCTGGTAGGAAAGTTCTCCGTGGACCAGACATAAGAGATTGCGGTGAAGATCGCAATGCCGATCCAGATAAAGAAGATCCCGATAACAGAAGCGACGAAGCCACTGTGTCCTGCCGCTGCACTCATGATACCCCCTGCTAGTGTCGTGAAGGCGGCAATCAGCAACCAGGTCTGGCGCTCAAACTTCTCAGCGAACCGATAGGCAAGCAAACCACCGACGAGGAGTCCAAAGGCTCCTATTGCTACAATCATGCCAGCCACTGACGGCTCATAGCCCAGTGCAACCAGGACGACGGTGCCCCCAGAAACAATGGAATAGGTCGAGGCATAGACCAGTAGCCAGAGGATCAGCACCAGGAACACACGCTTCATATACAGTGGACTCCCCAGGATTTCCTTGTAACCGATTTGCTGACTGGATGTGGTGACAGGCAGATCGGCGGGGATGGGAGGAAGAGATCCAAGACGTGCGGTGGCCACCTGTTCCATCTTCGTCACAACAGCATCAGCCTCAGCAAAGCGCCCCATTGAGACGAGCCAGCGCGGGGACTCCGGTAGCTCGTAGCGCAGCAGCACTCCAACAATGGCAAGGGCAGCACCAATACCATAGATGATTCGCCAGCCAGATCCCTGAAACATCGGTCCAGCTACTGCGAACGGTAAGCCTGTAGGAAAAGGCGAGGGCGGAAGTGTCAGGTAGAGCGCCAACCAGATTCCAAGCAGGGTCCCCACAGCGCCACCGATGGTGAAGATCAGCGAAATATACTTGCCCCGGCCACCAGTGGGTGCCACTTCGCTAACGTATGTGTTGACGATGGCGAGGTCTGCACCAATGCCTATCCCGGTAATCGTCCTGGCAATGGTGAAGGTGGTGTAGTCCCCCACAAAGGCGGTGTACAACGAACCGAGACCGGTGAGCAATAAGGTGATGAGGAGCATATTTCTTCTGCCGAACCGGTCGGCAAAAGGTGCCAGCACGAGCGCTCCCACGATATATCCACACAAGTTCAGCAACGAGGGCAGACCAATAAACCTGGCGGCGGAGGGCGGCGTACAACCTGCAATGATCTGCGTACAGGTCTGAATGAAGGAGACGTTCACGTCAGCAATGTCGTAGAAGGTAAAGAGAAAGCCAATACCAATGATGACAATGAAGAGAGGGGACAATGACCAGACAGTGATACGATCCTGGCGTGCGTTGATGTGAGCGCCTTCTAGACTTCCTTGTACGGCTGATGGAGAGAGATGACTTGCTTCAGATGCCATAATGGCCTCCTTTCAGGAATAAAGAAAAAGCGACAATAACAATCAAGGAATAACCTGTTACCCAACAGCAAGCTGCCGGGTAAAACAGTGAAACAGCTTTTGCTTAAGCAATCGCTGTGCTGTTTCCTCTCGTTTCAGCCTGAAATCAGGGCAGCACATCATTGTACTAGCCCTGGGTTGACAGAATAATAAGTGGATTCAAGCAACGTTCGCGGAATAAATTGTGCTCACTATGGGCATATTATTCCGCGTTTCAAGCTTGAATGCACTTAACTTACAACCCATCCAGGTGTTTTAAATGGTCGCTTTACTTTAAAAGAGAAGCGCCATTATCTGTTCGTTCGCACATTCGTGTTCCCTGAGTGCACGGCATAAAATCTTTGATGGCCTCGAAATTTCTTCATAAATTCTTTATAGCAGAATTGTATTCTTCATAGTAAAATCTATATGGAAATTCTCTTCTTGTCAAGAGCAGAAAACGTGCATTAAGAAAAGGAGACCTGATCCTGGTCAGGCTTTACAAAAACGGCTTGTCAGCGACCAAATCTGGTGAATGATGTTCATCTCTTTTAAGAGGATTTGTCGTTTAAGAGGGATTGTCGTTTCTGTAAAGATGCGTTAAAATTCTAGTTATGAAGAATAAAGATACAACGGGGAAACCACCTTATCCAATTGGGTCAGTCGATAAGGCATTGCAACTTCTTTTGCTGTTTAGCAAGCAAAAGGCTATCAGCGTCTCTGAGGCAAGCAAAATGATCGAAGTGGCTCCTTCAACAGCGCATCGCCTGCTGGCGATGCTTCAGTATCATGGTTTTGTCAGCCAGGACCCTACCACCAGGTGGTATGCGGCAGGGCCAGCCCTTATAAATATAGGATTATCGGTCGTACGCGGGATGGACATTCGAGGTCAGGCGCTTCCTTTTATGCAACAGCTTTCTCAGGATGTAGGAGAAACCGTCCATCTCGCTATCTTGCAAGGGCGCGATATCCTCTTCCTTGAGAGTATTGAAAGCGAGAAGGTAATTCGTGTGTCGAGCAGGATAGGAGTTTACTTGCCAGCGTACGCCACGGCTGCCGGTAAGGTGCTCCTCGCTGAATTACCCCTGGAGCGTCTACACGAACTCTACCCTGAAAGCGAGCTTCCCTCGCTTACGCTCCACACGCCACTGACCCGTGCAGACCTGGAAAGTGAGCTACAAAGAGTTCGTGAACATGGATATGCCACAAACTTCGAGGAGAGCGAGCAGGATTTGAGTGCGGTAGCGGCCGCTGTCCGAGATCGCCATGGACAAGCCAAAGCCTCCATTACGGTATCTGCGCCAGCCTCGCGGATGAACGAAGAGCAAGTAGGCAGGATTGTACAGGCCACATTGCGCACAGTGGCAAGAATTAGTGATAGCCTGGCTTAATGCACATTTACATATCTGGCATGTAAATGTGCATTTTTATGCTGAAGAACCTAGTCTTCTTTAATTGTGTCATCCTGCTCACTGCCAGGCTGTTGTAGTGGTTTCACTATTTGCGGAGCTTTGCCTGTCTGAGGATGGAGCCATGACTTCACGCGCAAGTAAAGTGCCATGATCCCTCCAAACCAGAGCCCTCCATAGACATAGCCAGCCATAACATCACTGGGCCAGTGGGCACCAAGATAGATGCGTGAGGGGCCAATTGTGCTGATCAGAAACGTGCTGATGCTGATCAGGATGTTACGGACGCGTCCAGAACGCCAGTTGGTGGCGAGCAAATAAATCAGTAAGCCATAAAAGTTGATGTACCACATGACGTGCCCGCTTGGGAAACTGGGTTCATTGATGACCCTCACCACCGTAACAAGCTTCTGATCGGGTCGCGGTCGCTTGATAACGCGCTTCACAATTTGATTGAGTAGTGACGATGAGGAGGTCAGCAAGATGAAAAAAGCTTCCAGGCGGAATCGTAAAGCCCAGAAGATGCCGGCAACAGCAAAGGTTTCAGGAACAGAGTATTTTGCGAAGCCGATCTCTGAGATTCCATAAAAAAAGCGTCGCAGCCAGGGATTGCGATATTTCTGCAGGCGTGCTGTAATTAACATATCGCCTGGAAAGAATTGTGTGCGTTGGGCAATCCATGAAAGAATACCTGCACCCGATAAGAGCCAGATGTAAAAAGCCATAAACATTGTCCCGCGCGATACTGCACGGCGACCCGATACAGCCGACTCTGCGGCTGCACGTTGCGCCTCGTTTACAACCGGCTGCATATTTGCCAGGTTTAACGGTGGCAATGGCGGCGTGGTATGATCACTAAAATCTGGCTTGTTCGTATCCGTTGATTTATGAGTGTTACTTGACATTCACTATGCCTTTCATTTCTCTTGGCGCAGTATTTTTTGCTTGTTGAAAGCGCCTCGTCTGTTTTCTTGCTGTTGTGCTTACATTGGGTCCAGTGGCGACTCTCTCTGGCACCCGTACACGTAACGCACCGGCTTGTACACTAATGGTTGTTGGTGTATGCCCTTGTTGTACGCCGTCAGCATGGACCTCTACTGGATGCTCTGCATTAATAGAGATAGTCTTGATCTTACGCTGGCTGACTCTTAGTCCTAATGCTCTTTTACCCTGGCTGATTGACCATGCGTGTCGCAGATATTCAATTTTACTGAAGTTTCTATATATAAGGACATCAAGAAAGCCATCATCCATTACTGCGTTGGGAGCGAAGCGCAAATGTGCACCATAAAATGGTGAGTTGCAGACGCTGATCTGGACTGCACGAAAGCGCCTCTTGCGCTTCCCATCGAAGGTTGCGACGAACCTCGTCGGTTCAAAGGAAAATAGGGCACTGAGTCCCTCGATTATACCTTTGATTGTTGAGATGATTCCTGTGCTCTTGATTTCTTCGGCTGCTGGAAAGAGTGCTGCTTCCAGTCCAACACCCGCGACTTCCAGAAAGATAGAACCATTTATTTTACCGACGTCTATCAGGCTAGTTTGCCCCCTAGCTATAATTTTACATGCCTCTTCGATATCTTCTGGTATTTGGAGGCTGTGGGCTATGTTGTTCATCGTTCCCATTGGGATGATGCCGAGTATACTCTTTGTATCAATCAAACCAGTGGCGACTGCATGAAGGGTGCCGTCCCCGCCTGCTGCTATAACTATATCCGCGCCATCTTCAGCCAATTTCTTTGCTAGTTCTGTGCCAGGATCTTCTGGAGTTGTTTCATAGATCTCTGGCTCGATGCCGTTTGCACGTAGTGATGTTAGTATATGCTCACGGGTATCTTCTGGTGTATCTTGATGAGTTGCCATCGGTGACGAACCCGATGTGGGATTGAAGATAAGTATCGTACGCATCAGGTGTAGCTCCTTAGAGAACTCTGCCCACATATAAATGTTGAGAAATTACTATTAATCTCTGTATAGGATAAGTCTAATTGATCAATTGATCATTTGTAAATGGAATAAAGTCAGTGATGCTAAATGCAATCCTTGAAGTCCCAGCATTGGATCTCAATAGTAACACGTATACATAGACGAGCTAGCTTCATAGTTCATTTCACCTCTCTCTTCTCATGAGTGCTCACACCTTTGGCGTTCGCGTCTGTTTTTAGAAAGTTTCTTTTGCTATGCATAATAAATAGAGAAGCGAATTTATTATACTGATCTTCCGCTATTGACAAATGCTGCTAAGGAGAATAAATGGTCATAGTACAACGTCGGGCTATCTTCCTTGATCGTGATGGAACACTTGTATATCCCTATCATTATCCATCGCGCCTGGAACATCTACGACTTTACGAGAATATTGGGCCGGAGCTACATAAGTTACAGGCAATGGGCTTCGCTCTGATAGTGATTACGAATCAATCAGGTATTGCTCGTGGCTATTTTACTGTTGCTGACCTGGCGAATATGCATACCTATCTCTCGTCTGAATTGGCGCAATGGGATGTACGCATTGATGCCTTTTATTACTGCCCCCATCATCCCCATGGTATTATCTCAGAACTGGCTATTCGTTGTGATTGTCGTAAGCCACAACCTGGTATGCTGCTGCAGGCCGCCCGTGATCACAATCTTGATCTTGCCCAGTCCTGGTTTGTGGGTGATGTTCTGGATGATATTGAGGCAGGTAATCGTGCCGGTTGCCGCTCTATTCTTGTCGATCTTGGCCGTGAAAAACCACCGGCATCTGTCATACGTACCCCCACTTTTGTCGCGCCCGAGACCCGCGCTGCTTTGCATATTATCGGTTCTATTACCGAACCTGGCCCTGACATGGACATAGTGTATCCTCCTCAAACCTGGCGTGTTGTCGTTAAGACGCAGCCAGACCAGTATCGAACTGTAGAAAGAGTGGACAGACACGACAAATAGCATGATGTTTTCGGCATCTAATTAGCTGGCCGACTTATATTGCTCTGACCCAGTTCAAATGGCGGCAAGCCGTTAAATGACCCGCAATGGTCTAATATTGTATGTCGTCCTTATCGCAAGCAGGAGCAGCTTCAATTTATGTTGTACCTGCTTCTATCATTAGCTTTTAGACTTCAGCAGGAGGAAACTTTTTTTTAATGACCATCGTTACCTTATATGAATCACCTGTATTCGGAAGAGACACTTTATGCTTTTCATCTAAGCTCTAGTGGCCTTAAATGTCTGAATGCATCTCATGTTTGCTGCACAAACTGTATATAAGGAAGAATTCTGTATGGTGAGTAGTAGCCAATCTATTCAAGCGGATGAATTGTTTGAAAATCCTTTTCACATGGAAGATCTGCAGGTCTTTGATGTGAATATGTTGCGTACGATGCTTGAGCACAATCACTTTGGGCTGACCAGCCAACGACTTGGGTGTAGCATGCAGGGAGCGCCAGAGCCCTTGATTAAAAAAATCGAACGTGCCATACCCTGGCAACAGCGCTCGCTCTTCATGCATGAACTCCGTCGCCCTCTGCCAGAAGCTGAGGTAGAGTGTTGCCGCCGCCAAATCCTGAACTCTCTGTTTTGGGAATTGGTTTACTGGCGAACTCCTGAGCTCTATGAAGAGCTTACTGAAGCCGAGCGTTTGCATCCAGGCATTTTTCAGCAATTGGAGCCAGATGTGTGGCAAAAAACAGTTTTAGATGTCGGGGCTGGCAGTGGTCGAGCGTCATTTGAGTGTATCCGCTATGGTGCAGCTCAGGTCTATGCGGTTGAGCCATCGCCAGGATTGTTGGCTTTGTTGCAACGCAAGATTGTGGCGCAGGAAGCCAGTGGTCGCCTTGTTCCGTGTTCAGGATTCTTTGAGGCGTTGCCTTTAGATGATAATAGTGTGGATACTACGATCTCCTGTTCCGCTTTTACTGCTGATGATGAGCAGGGTGGGGAACACGGTCTGGCCGAGTTGAGACGAGTGACGAAGCCGGGCGGCAAGATCGCTATTATCTGGCCGCGCCTGCAGGATCATGATTGGTTTGCGTTGCATGGCTTTCATTATGTATCTTTACCGGTGCATGATGAGATGTGTGTCTACTTCCGCTCATTACAAACTGCGCTCCATTGTGCTCGCCTTTTCTATGCGCATAACGAAGAGGTCATGCGCTACTTGCTCGCGGTGCAAAAACCAGAAATTCCATTTTCTGTTATTGGTATGAATCCACCGCATGACTATTTCTGGTGCGAAGTGGATAAATAGGGAAAGGATAGGATAGAGAATGGCCTCGCTAAAAAATCAAGATACTCACATGATTAGTTGGATGGATACGCCCCCACGTGGTCCATTGTTGCGTCACTTGAGCTCCCAGGCTATTGCACGTATGCCGTGGCTGGATAATGTATCTGTACCTGTACAAAGTTGGAGTGCTAAACTCTTTGGTCAACCTGGAGCACCTACCTATAAACTTAAAGATTTTCTGGCTGGTGTCTGGTTTGGTCATCCCATCCATCCTGTTCTTGTAACAATACCTATTGGGGCCTGGACTGCTTCGTTGGTGCTGGACTTTGCTTCTTTATCCGATGACAAAGATGGGGGAGTTGCACGTAGCGCGGATATGATGATGTGGCTGGGACTTGCGGGTGCTGTTGGTTCGGCTGCCACTGGCATTTCAAACTGGGTGGATACTGATGGTCAAGAGCAACGTGGTGGCATGCTGCATGCTCTTCTCAACAGCGGTGTTACGGTTCTTAACCTGACATCAGCAATACTACGCCTTACTGGTCAGCGTCGCACCGCTATCACACTTGCTGCTACAGCCTATGCCATAACAATATATTCGGCTTATATTGGTGGCGAGCTGGCTTATTCTAATGGTATTGGGATCAATCATGTTGCCTGGGAAGGTGGCTCAGATGAGTATGTGGCAGTGCTGGATGAGCAAGACCTGGTGCCTGGCAAACTGATACGTGTAGATGCTGCTGGCATTCCTGCTGTTGTGGTGAAGGATGGCTCTGCGATTTATGCAATTGCGGCAACCTGTTCTCACCTGGCTGGCCCTCTTGATGAGGGGACCTATAAGGATGGCGTGGTCTATTGTCCCTGGCATGCTTCAGGCTTTCGCATGTCTGACGGTTGTGTGGTGAATAGTCCAGCCGTTTATGCTCAACCCACGTTTGCCGTGAGGATACGCAATGGAAAAGTAGAGCTGCGGCGTCTGGAACACGCATAAAGAGATTTTTACAATTTCTTAGCCTTTACTATTATTGCCATTTTTATAGATTCTTGCGTCCGGACGCAAGAATCTATAAAAATGGCAATAATTGTAAGGGCTCTGAAGCGTAGCTTCGCCCCATGAACTCAACACGCTTCAGATCTGGATTTTATAGCCCAAAGTATGAGCGGTATTTTTCCCACTGTGCGGCAACCTGGCGGCGTGCTTCCGAACCAGTGAGTGGGGTATACAGCAAGGCAGCTACGATGCCTGCAATAAGTCCGATACGGAATAGCATCTGACCCGCTTTGCGTCTGCGCTGGTAGCGTTCGTATTGGTCCTGTACCGACTCTTTCATGTCTTGTGCATTCTGAGCTGCTTTTTTTAAATTCCGTTTGGCCTGTTTTGAACCTTGCTCAAGTGCATTCTGCGTGAAATCCAGGCCAGGTGCAACGGCATTTTTGGCTTTACGCTGCATGCGTTTCAGATTTTTCTGAGTCTTCTTGAGTTCCCTTTGAGCCTTCTTAGAGTTTTTCTCGATGATATCCTGTGCTGCGCTTGCGCTTGTCTGTAAAGCATCCTGAGCGGTATTTGTGCCTGTTTGCAGAACATCCTGGGTTTTGGCCCATGTAAATTCAGCGCTGCTCTGCAATGTGCCTTGTAAATCCCGGAGCTTTTTCTGAGACTCTTTCAAGTTCTTTGCTTGCTGCTTCTTATTCTTCTCAAGAAGCACCGCTGCAGCTTCAGCCCCTAGTGCTAACAATGTCTGGGTCTTATCGAAACTCGCCTGTACACTATCCTGTACCGTAGAATAAGCGGTTTGAGCAACGTCTTTGGTATTGGAGTAAGCTGATTGAGCAACGTCTTTTGCGCTATCAAGAGCGGTTTGAGCAGTGTCCTTGGTATTAGCATAAGCTGATTGAGCAACATCTTTTGCGCTATCAAGAACGGTTTGAGCAGTGTCCTTGGTATTGGCGTAAGCTGATTGAGCAACGTCTTGTGCCTGGTCGCTGCGGCTCTTAAGTGTGAGTTTAGCCATGTGTCCTCCCTATCTTGATCTTATTAGTGCGTTATAAGCACATCTTTTGTGTCCATTGGGATTTTACCTGTAATCTTACTACTAATGTAACCACGCTATAGGAGCTCATCTGGTTTCACTTGCTGGCTAATATTTCGGTACTTTTAGGACCTGCTATCTCTATGTATCCGAGCGCATGAAATTTACTAAGTTGTCTGCATAATATTCCAACATTCACAAGCAATCTCCCAATCTTCCTCCGTATGAATGACCAGGATGCGTACTGCTGAGTCTGGAGTGGAGATTTCTTGATTTATAGGAGAGGCGGTATTTTTCTCATGATCGATTTTAAGGTGAAGGTAGCTGAGTCCTTCGCATACTCTAGCCCGTATCTCGCTAGCATTCTCACCAATACCGGCGGTAAAGGCCAGTACATCGACTCCATTGAGAGATGCAGTCATGGCACCAATAAAGTATCGTAGTCGATAGATAAACATATCAAGAGCCAGTTGAGCTCGCTTGTTCCCCTGCTCAATTGCTTGCATGATTGTTCGTATGTCTCCAGATACACCGGAAATCCCTTTAAGGCCGGATTCCTTGTTGAGTAGCTGATCGATCTTGTCTCCATCAAGTCCTTTTTTGTGCATCAAATAGATCAATATACTTGGATCGATGGTGCCAGAGCGTGTTCCCATCATCAAGCCTTCAAGGGGTGTAAAACCCATCGTCGTATCTATACTTTGACCATTCTTGATGGCTGCCAGGGAAGAACCATTGCCCAGATGGCAGTTGATAAATTTGAAGGAGGCAGGATCTTTTCCCAGTATCTGGCCTGCCTGGCGCGTGCAATATTGATGACTGATGCCGTGAAAACCGTAGCGTCGAATCCCCTGTTCAAACCAGGCGTAGCGGCCTGGATAGACGGCGACTTCTTGTGGGATATGGCTATGAAATGAGGTGTCGAATGATGCCACCTGGGGCATATCGCCCTTGAGCTGCTCAATGATTTCTATACCCGCTAAATTGGCTGGATTGTGTAGTGGCGCGAATTCGATCAGACGACGTATATTTTCTTTAACCTCAGGTGTTACGCGCACGCTATGGTCGTACTGCGCACCGCCATGAACGACGCGGTGTCCTACAACTGCAACATCCGATAGATTTTCGATGATCCTGGTTGGTCCGCTCCACAAAGTTTTGAGCATCCGCTTGATAATCTCTTGACGTGAGGTGCTGGGAAGCTCGTAGGTGTTGTTGTGCCCATTGGCACTTATCTTTATTTCTGTTCTCCCTTGTGTTTTGGACCAATCGGCGTTACCTGACCATAGGGCTGCGGGACGTTTATTAGAAGGCGCTTCATCAATTTCATACAAGGCGCTCTTCTGGCTACTCGATCCTGCGTTAAAGACGAGTATTTTCATAAAAATCCTTTCTGAAACTTTTTATTACATACCTTCTCAGCATTTTTACACATCATTGTGCAAAGTGCAATGCTGTGTAAGCAATATAGAAGTTTTGAGGTGCAACGGAGCTTTGTGGACTCATCCGGCGAGATAGTGATGGGAGTCTGGTGCGGTCAGAAATGATTATAATTGTGATAGAAAAGTTCCTGGAGTGCTTTGACTTGTGGTTCTTGCGACCATCGTGCCTGCATCTGTTCATAGACGCTACAGGCCTCTTGATAGCGTAGATGGCTTCCTAGCTTGATAGCTCCGTTGACTGCGGTCTCTAGCAGGCTGCAGCACTGTTCCAAATTGTCTAATGCAAGCGCGGTAGCTGCCTGGTAGACTGTTACTTCTACGCGGTGTGGTGTAATAGCCTGCGTTAACGCCTGATCAACTTTTGCGAAGCTGCTCCACGCCTGTCTGGCTTGTGCCAGGTGGAGGTGCACCAATCCCTCCATATTATGGATCGTGAGCCAGCGGAAATGAGTATAGGGGAAGTTCGGATCGTCTTCTGGCTGGACAGGAAAAGTATCCTGTGCGCGATGGAGGAGGGCCAGCGCCGCTTCTTTGTCTTTTAGATTTGCATATGCTTCCGCTAGCCCTGCGTAGAGGTAGCCCTGGATCAGCGGCGAACATTTATCGCTGTAGTGCAATGTTTCTTCATACATATGTAGTCGCTGCTCAGAACGCTTCAAGCAGAAATAAATATATGCTTGACGTACCATAGCAGCAACCTGTAAGTTAACATCGGCAGCCTGTTGCCCATAGTTTGCAGCATCGTGGGTATGCTTGAGGGCTATCCCAAAATCCTGGTTTTGTAGTGCGAGCAAGTATGCTAGCTGGTGAGCTTGCGAGGCAAGTCCGGCAGCTTGTTGACTATATCTGGATGTATTTTGTGTCAGTGCGGATAATTGTGCTAAGTAGCCGGGTAGCACTTGTTGTAACTCAGCGAAAGCGCCTTCAAAGTAGAGTTCCCAGCACAATGGCAGATTGACTTTACTGAGCGCCAGTACCTCTTCTGGATGAAGCAGCGTCGATTGTTTACCAGGTGTAAGCTCAAAAATAGTGGCTGGTGTAGTGATTAAGAATGTCATTGCCTGACGTCGTGAGACCTCTTCAGAGTTTTCCCTTCCCTGTTCAACATGAGGTGTATTTGTGTCTCCAACTATATAAATGTTTGACGTAAAACCACTAGCGGAATCTGGGGTTAATGTTATAGATTGTGTCTGGATGTTATCACGCTGTGTTGATCGTTTGTAGGAAGATACTTTCGATGATTTTGCCCTTCTTTTGGCTGAGATAACATGTCCAAATCCTAATTCTTCAGGTGACATCTCGAAGGCTTTACAAAGTAGATCGAGTGTCTCCAATTGCGGTACTTGTAACCCTCGCTCCCAGCGATTGAATGTGTTAATGCTTACTCCTACCTTGTTGCTTGCAACCTCAACGCTCCACCTGCGATGCAAACGAGCTGCCTCCAGCTTTATGTTAGGGTTTGCCACACGTTCCGTCATGGCCTGCTCCATTATGTGCTCCTTCTAATCCACTGCCACCGCTGGTAGAGCCACATTGCTCGACAAGGAGCTCATGTTTGCACAATTCTTTGAGCTCTTTACCAGATAGCGTGGCTCTACCACTGCCTCTGCCTATATTATAAAGGAAACATTTGCTACTCGTGTATCATATATCCAAAAGTGTCACGTTTATTTAACTTATTACATCATTAATAATAACATTGATAATACGATATGTAAACACTTGCATTATCAAAATTAATATGTACCAACTGTTGATATATAAAAATGATAAAACGTGATAAAAAATGATGCTGCTCAGCTTGATAAGGCTCTGATACCAATAGATCATGCTGCTCGCATGCTTCCTGTTATACATTAGCAATACAGAAAACTGTCCTATGTGCTGACATAAGCTTAAATATGCACAACATTTTATGCTCCCTTTCGATATATTCCTATAGCTCATAATGAGATTTAGATACATGGATAGCGTTGTAACGGGAACAGAAAAGGGCTATAAAAAGGATACACGTGTTTACTATTTTTCTTTTTACGAGAGGAGTTTCTATGGAAGAGCGTGGAAGTGGGCATTGCAGTGCAGTTGCGCAGTTGCGTCAACAAATTACTGAGGAGCTAGAAGCAATGCAACGGGGTTTTAGTGCCTATGCCTCTGGGATGGCACGTCACGAATTCATTCGAGCTCGTATGGCGCGGATTGGGGATCAGCAGGAAGAGTTGGCCGCGCATATTGGCCCTGCTGATGCAGTACATTTTGTCTGTGAGTTGTATATAGAGAAGATGGCGAGCAGAGAGAGAAATAGAGAAAGAGAAGATGGCGAACGAAGATAAGGTGGTAGGTAAAAATGTGCCCTAAAGCCAGGAGCATTTTTGCATCGAACTTGTTAGATATCAATTAGTGTGCCATATAGTTTTGCCAGAATAAATACATTCGTTCACGCAATGCAGTGTGCTCAGTTTTTCGCAGGTAGGGATCGTTAGCCCAAAGTTTGCCGGCCAGTATGCGTGCCTGCTCGATAAGAACAGTATCACTCAAGTCTGCGATATGTAGTTCTGGCATGCCGCTCTGGCGTACTCCAACAAAGTCGCCGGGGCCGCGAAGTCGCAAATCTTCTTCTGCCAGACGGAAGCCATCGGTTGTACTCTGGAAGATCTCTAAACGTTCTTGTGCTTGCATGCTTGCATCTGCACTTAGCACATAGCAGTACGACTGATGCTTCCCTCGTCCTACTCGCCCACGGAACTGGTGCAGTTGTGATAGACCAAAGCGGTCAGCGTCTTCAATAACCATGACGCTTGCATTGGGTACGTCTATACCAACCTCGATAACGGAGGTTGCAACCAGAATATCGAGTTCATGGTCGCGGAAACGACGCATAATCAGATCTTTCTCTGCTGGCTTCATTGCGCCATGTAGTAGCCCTAGTCTCAGGTGGGGAAAGACTTCGCGTTGTAGTCTTTCGTATTCGCTCGTTGCTGCTTTAGCGGCCAGCGTATCAGATTCTTCAATAAGAGGGCAGATAATGAAAGCCTGTCGTCCCTCTGCTATCTGGTGAGTGATTATTGTATATGCCTCATTGCGTTTTGTGCCCATACGCCAGCGTGTGATGATTTTCTGGCGTCCTGGCGGGAGTTGATCGATTGCAGATATATCCAGATCGCCGTAAAGTGTCAGAGCAAGCGTACGTGGTATGGGTGTTGCAGTCATGACAAGCATATGTGGATGCTGGCCTTTCTTACGTAAGGCGTCGCGCTGCTCCACGCCAAAGCGATGTTGCTCATCAACAATTACGAGCCCTAGTTTCTGAAAGATGACGTCGTCCTGGATCAGGGCGTGTGTGCCGATAGCAACCATCGCTTGCCCATTCGCCAGCGCTGTACGTGCAGCTACGCGTTCGCGCTGACGCTGGCTACCAGTAAGCAGTACGGTCTGGATTCCAAAGGGTTCTAACATACTGGCAATACTGCGAGCATGTTGTTCTGCAAGGAGCTCCGTCGGGGCCATAATTGCTCCCTGGTAGCCATTGAGCGCGGCCATAAGTAGTGCGGCCGCTGCGACTGCGGTCTTGCCAGCTCCCACATCTCCTTGTAGTAACCGACTCATTGGTTTGGGCTGTGCCAGATCGGAGCAGATCTCGCAGATGACTCGCCTCTGTGCGTTGGTGAAAGTGAATGATAGTGTGGCCTCGAATGGTTCATCTGTAACGATGACGGACCAGAGCGTTGAGCTTAATACCGCTGTTTTCTGCGGCATCTCTTGACTTTGTGCTTGTATTTCTTGTAGTTCGGTTGGTGCTTCGATGAAGATACGCTCATACTGAATGGTAAATGCGTTTCCTTCTTTGGCCTCCTGCTGCCAGCGACTGCGCCGCTCTTGCATGCCCAGTTGAATCATAAATATTTCGTCAAATGCAAGCCGGCGATGGGCGGCTGCACGCATCTCTTCGTTATCGGGGTAGTGGATCTGCCCCACTGCTTCGGGCAATGTGATTAACTGACCTGCCATCCGTATTGCCAGCGGCAGGTGCTCTGGGACCATCTGTGCATAGCGATCAACGACATATTTGGTGAAGCGGCGTAGTATCTTGGCGTGCAGCCCCTCGGTCAATGCGTAGATCGGTACCATACGCCCTGTGTTCAATAGGTCGCCTTTTTCAGGTAGTTCATGGCTACGTACTGAGAATTCTACCTTGTTACCGAAGCGCTGTTTAATGCCGGTTACTACCAGATACTCTCCCTGTGATGTCTGGAGCTGTTTTTGTAAATATGGCTGATTGAACCAGGAGACATACAGCTTACCTGTTTCATCGGAGATCGTCGCGATTGTGCGTGTACGGCCATGGGCAGTACGTTGTGTCTTAACTTCCCAGATGAGTCCCATGGTGGTTGTCAGTGCATTAAAAGGCACATCCGCTATTTTCTCCAGCCGGCTATAATCGCGGTGTTCGCGCGGAAAATAAAACAGCAGGTCACGCACCGTGCGAATCCCCAACGTATGTAAACGTGTTGCGGCGCTCGGTCCTACGCCTGGTACGGCAGTAATATCGGCGTTGAGTAGCGTTAATGCTGTGTGTCCCTGTGACATCCCCGCTTCTAATTGGATCGGATTGGAGGCCTGCATGGGTTCTTTTGTTGTGGCCTTCCCTGTCGTGCTGCCTTTCCTATAGTCTTTATCTGTTGATAGCGAGTCTTTTGAGCCATCAGTTTTTTCTTTTTCAGGCCTGGGTGCTGGTATGCTTTGTACTGAGACCTGGTTAGAGAGAGGTGCTGGAGGGCGTGTAGCGTTTTGTGCTAATGCTTGTGTTGAGGATCTGGTTTGTGTCGTTGCCAGTCTTTGTGGAGGGTTTGCTGCTTGATCAGGTGCGATAGTCGCGTTGGGCTTGTTTTCACCAATTTCGGCCAGTTCGTCCAGCGTAGCGAGGGCGGCGCGTAAGCTGGCTATGCGTTGCATGGGGTCTTGCTGGCGATATCCTTCAAGGTGTTCTGCAAAACGATGAAGTGGTCCAATATCCTGACCTGCATTTTTACAAATTGTGCTGGTCTCTTCATACCAACGGGCGATAAATGTTTCCAGTCCACCTGGTCTGATTACGCGATCCTGGTGGTTGGTACGTTGTTCATGTTGTAATACTTTTCGTGCCCGCTCCACGTAAGTGGTGAGTGTGCCGCTGTTGTGATTCGTCATAAGTGCGCTTGTTTTACTCTATCCTGCAATGTTCGGTCCGTGCAACTTATAATAGAGGTTAAGGCGAACATGTGTCAAGTACTAGCGTTCTAGGATCTAACCTCCTGAATCAAGGCGACAGCGGGTTTTAGCACCTTGCGTTACAGTATTTTCATAATCGTCCATCATTGAAAAAATGATGGACGATTATGGCACTTCAGGCTGACTTATTGCTCTTGCTCTGTTCGGGTGGAACGCTGAAATGGATCTCTAGCGCTTTATCGACGAATTTGGCGACGGTTGCTTCCTGGTTTGCAAGAACAGCGGGAAGGGTGATGTCGCGCTTAAAATTGCCTATTTCGATAATCATCTCATCGCCTTTTTTAGTCATCAGGACCTTATCCATCTCAACATGTGGTAATGGCAGACGTAAGACATATGAATCGCCCTGGCGGATAATCTCCTGTACGGGGCCTCGATGGAAGACTTGTGTGGGATCTTGTTCGCCGAAGATGTTCTCCGCCAGTTTTCCAAGCTGGGTGATGCCTAGCACTTCGTGTGACTGATAAGGTGCTTCCCAGACAGGTAGCGGAGCGAAGGTCTGATGTACCTGTTGTCGCAGCTTTTCTTGATTACGATAGAGCTCCTGCATAAACGCATCATGATAGTCTGCGCGTTGGATGACGCGATTGCAGACAACGCCATCGATTGGATAGCCGAAAAGTGCAAGGTAGGTCTCAGCTCGTAAAGCCTCTTTGATCACCATACGTTCAGGATTAACGACCGGGCGGTACGAGCTGATATTCGGGTCGCTTAACACTTCGCGTAATGTTTTAACCCGTTCGCTAAGGGATTGTACAGCATCCAGAATTTCAGTGGTTGGGAGCATCGCTTTTAGAAACGGACGTGCCAGGTTGAGCGTTCCTCGCTTCATATTCATGATGCGTCCTGCGTACCACTGGAAGGTGTCGGGCATGCTTAAGAGACGGACCGTCTCGCCTGTGGGTGCGGCGTCGATGATCACGACCTCGAAGTCTCCGTCGCGAGCATTGCGATAAATATTGATGAGGCTCACAATCTCATCCATGCCAGGGATGAGAGCGAGCTCCTCGGCCATTACCGCATCGATACCTTGTTTGCGCAGATTTTTAGTCATTGTATCTTTAAGCTTGCCCCAGCCTCGTCGCATCTCATCCAGCACATTTACTTCTTGTGCCCACAGGTTTGTGGTGAGTTCTTTTGGCTCGGACGTTAAGTTCTCTTGTAAACAGTCTGCCAGGCTATGTGCCAGATCAGTACTTACCACCAGGGTACGTTTCCCCTGCATAGCAGATCGAACTGCGGTGGCGGCTGATACGGTTGTCTTACCTACACCACCTTTGCCCAGGTAGAGAATAATGCGCATAGAATTCAGAATTCCTTACTCTTCTTAATACAACACTTTATGAAAGTAATTGCTTACTTGCTTTATGATTCGAACGAAGGTTTATCACCACTATCTACGTAAACTGCACCGTTTAGGTTTGAGAGGACCATCTTCTTCTTGTGCAAAATACGTTACCCACTTTTATAATGAATGTACATCTCTATATTATGGTGGCGCATGCGAATGAAAGCGCATTTTGTTTATGATGGCATATGTGTGCCCGAATACTTATTCCCCGCTACACCAGATTTATGCTGTCAGTCGGATCAGTATTTTGTGATATTATGCCCTGGCGGTGCCGATATCATATGTATATCGATAATGCGTGGAAATAGATAGGAGATATTATTGTCATGCGACAGGTACAGCAGGTGACAGAGGCCTATGAAAACTGTCGTCAAGTAACGCAACGAGCATCAAAAACGTTTTACTGGGGTTCTATATTCTTACCGCCGCCCAAAAGGTCGGCTATCTGGGCGATCTATGCTTTCTGCCGTGTCGTTGATGACCTTGTCGATGAAGCCGCTGATACAACGCTCCGTGTGGGCCATCTGCGTGGGTCTTATTCTCCTGCGAAGTCTATCGATGGGTGGCGTCGGGCACTCGAACACATCTATCGCTATGGCGAGGTAGGCGATGAGCCAATATTATATGCCTGGCGTGATATGCTCGAGCGCTATCCTGTCCCCCTTGAGCCCGCCCTCGATCTCTTAGAGGGGGTGATGATGGATCTTACTCAGAAGCGTTACCGGACATTTGATGATCTCTACCAATATTGCTATCGCGTAGCAGGGACGGTTGGCCTATTGACGGCTCCCATTTTTGGTTATCAAGATGAGGTGGCTCTGGCATATGCCGTCGATCTGGGCATTGCCTTGCAGTTGACAAATATTTTGCGTGATATCGGGGAAGATATGCGTCGTGGTCGTGTGTATCTTCCGCAGGAAGAGATGGCTCGCTTTGGATATTCTGAGGCTGATTTGATGGCGGGCGTCATTAATGACGCGTTTTGTCAACTTGTGCGTTTCCAGATTGATCGTGCCGATGACTACTATCGGCGAGCACAGCCTGGTATTGCTCTGCTCGATGCAGATTGTCGCCTGGCTGTTCGCCTGAGTAGTACTCTCTATCGAGGTATTCTTGATCGCATTTGCATAAATGACTTTAACGTGTTCACCAGGCGTGCCAGCGTACCCCTAAAGACGAAGTTGATGACGGTCTCGAGCCATTGGTTTATACAACAATATGAGATGTATATGAAGGGAATGTCGTAGGCATGAGCAACATGAAGCGAGGTCCATCTCACATTGTGAACTGGACCTCGCTTTAAATATGTACTGCACTCAAAGGGCATAGGCTCAGGGACAATATCCTACAGATCAACTTTACCATTGACAATGAGTAGCCTGAGAAACTCAAAGTGGCGCAGCACTTCAATGCGGTCGCTCCCACCATGTTGATACCACTGCTGAAGCCAGAGCAGAGAAATAATTTCATCCTGGGAAAACCCATTCTGAGCTAATACATCTGTTTCAGTTTCGGTATCGTTAATGTTAGATATCATTTCGAGAGGTCGCGTTTTCATAATTCTATCCTTCCACCACGCCTCAACGGCGCTTGTCCACTGCATTTCTCCGCTTTTCATAGATGATTGTCCACTTTTCCGACCTTACCAACCTACCAGTTATTAAGTTAGAAGGAATGTCTACTTTTACAGTGAGACGTTTTGCGCTCCACTTTTCAAATACTAACTTTTGTATCATCTCTTTTTCTGTGCTTTTCCCTCCTCTCCCTACCACTTTTTCCTTTTATGCAAAGTATAAGCGGAAACTAATACTGTGGCTATGTATGATGTAACATCTAAGCTGTGAAATAGTTCACTATTCTCTGGTGCACCCTCATACGCGTTGCTCTTTTCCCGCAGAGTTTTCCCATATGAGTTACCTGCTCTATATACGTTTGAAATATTCGTAGGGTTCCATTTTTGACCGATGAAATTCATCTATGCTGATCACATCTTTTCACGCTCGCTGCACCACATTTTTTCCGGTTAGCTGCTTCAAAATTTTCAGTAGGGAATTATTATTGCAAAGAGATTGCACTTTTCTATATTTTGCACAACAAAAATATAGAAAAGTGCAATCTCTTTGCAATAAGTAAACATATCGAGAAAACTATGCTTGCGAAAACACTACATTTACCAATTTTCCTGGTATATAGATAACTTTTCGTACAGTGGCGTCTCCAACGAATGATATTACACGTGGATTGCTCAGAGCCAGTACACGGACTTCAGCTTCGCTGATATTAGCAGGAACTTCGATGCGTTCACGTACTTTGCCGTTAACCTGTATGACCAGGGTGAAGATATCATCCTGTGTCAGTTCTTCTTTGTAGTCTGGCCAGCTGGTTGTGTGGATACTGCTATTGTGGCCTGTTTGTCGCCACAGTTCTTCGCTCATGTGTGGGGCAAACGGGGCCAGCAGTTGCAACAATGTCTCCAGTGCCTGGCGATATTCAGTGCTGTGTGCAACTTCCTGGTGTTGCTGCTTCACCAGCACATTATTAAATTCCATCATAGCAGCCAGAGCGGTATTAAAACGAAAATTGTTCAGGTCGTCCGTGACACGCTTGATAGTTTTATGACGCAGACGCTCAATAGCTCTGCTTTCATTTGTTCCGGCATTGGACACCTTGCCATCAACCCAGGTGTCGCTGACCAGGCTCCAGACGCGATTCAAGAAGCGCCAGATGCCTTCCAGGTTATCGGCTCTAAATGATCCACCCGCGTCGAATGGTCCAATGAACATCATGTAGCAGCGCACGGTATCCGCGCCATATTTTGTGATGTATTTATCGGGTGCTTCGACATTGCCGCGTGACTTGGACATCTTCTGCCCATCGGAACCCAGCACCATGCCCTGGTGGAACAGGCGCAGGAATGGCTCATCAAAGTTCAGGTGTCCCATATCGTGCAGAGCTTTTACGAAGAAGCGCGAATACAGCAAGTGCAGGATTGCATGCTCGACTCCACCGATATACTGATCGACCGGCAACCATTTTTGCATCTTCTCGGGACTCCATGCGGCCTCGCTATTGTGAGGGTCAGCGTAGCGCAGGTAGTACCAGGAAGAGTCGATAAAAGTATCCATTGTATCGGCTTCTCGTGTGGCGGGACCTCCACAAGTAGGACAGGTAGTATTCAGAAAATCGGGCTCGTAGCGCAGCGGTGATTCCCCAGTTGCGCGGAACTGCACATTTTCTGGCAGCCAGACGGGCAGTTGATCTTCGGGAACTGGCACCATGCCGTGTTCAGGGCAGTAGATAATAGGGATGGGCGCTCCCCAGTACCGCTGGCGGCTAATCAGCCAATCGCGCAGACGATAGTTGATTTTAGCGTGACCGTAGCCTTTTTCTTCTATAGAGGCAATCATTTTCGCAATTGCCTCTTCGGCTGGTATACCATTAAATGGGCCGGAGTTGACGATGATGCCTGCATCCTCTCGCGCTTTTTCCCATGTTATAGGGTCACCAGGATCTTCACCCTCTGGGCGAATAACCTCGCGAATGTCAATACCAAACTTGCGTGCAAACTCGAAGTCACGCTGGTCATGTGCAGGCACGCCCATGATTGCACCTGAGCCATAGCTCATCAGCACATAGTCAGCAATCCAGATGGGAATTTGCTCTCCACTCACCGGATTAGTAACGTAGCTGCCCGTAAAGACGCCCGTCTTCTCTTTGTCTGTGCTCATGCGCTCAATCTCGGTCATACGTTGTGCCTGTTTTACATAGGCATCGACGGTCGCCTTGTGCTCTGGTGTTGTGACCTTCTCGACCCAGGGATGCTCAGGAGCCAGTACAAAGAAAGTAACGCCATAGATTGTATCGGGCCGGGTAGTGAAGACCGGGATCTCCTCTTGTTTGCCCGCAATCTCGCTGGTGAAGCGAATCTCTGCCCCTTCGCTACGCCCGATCCAGTTGCGCTGCATCGTCATCGTCTTTTCGGGCCAGTTGATGACTTCCGAGAAGTCCAGCAGGCGCTCGGCATATGATGAGATTTTCAGCAGCCATTGGTCAATCTCTTTACGAATGACAACAGCGCCGCAGCGTTCGCAGGTACCATCGGCCAGCACCTGTTCGTTGGCCAGGGTGGTATTACAATTTGGACACCAGTTGGCGGGTGCCTTGGTACGATAGGCCAGGCCATGTTTATAGAATTGCAAGAACAGCCATTGCGTCCATTTATAATAATCTGGCAGGCAGGTAACCACCTCGCGTTGCCAATCCCATTGTGCTCCCATCGCCCGCAGTTGCTTGCGCATATTTTCAATATTAGCCAGTGTCCATGTGCGTGCCTGGATGCCGCGTTTAATGGCGGCGTTTTCAGCTGGCAGGCCAAATGCATCAAAACCAATTGGCTGCATTACATTATGACCCTGCATGCGTTTAAAGCGTCCATAAGCATCAAAGGGAGAGTAGTTGTACCAGTGGCCCATGTGCAGGTCGCCAGAGGGGTAAGGGAACATAACCAGGTGATAAAATTTAGGCCTGGAAGAGTCGTCAGAGGCGTGATACAGCTGTTCGGCCTCCCACTGAGCCTGCCATTTATTTTCAATCTCTTTGGGGCTATATTTTGTACGTGTAATCATGGTTTCCCCATTCTGCTAATTATGCCTCTCAGCCAGCCGTGCTCTGCTAAATTCGTATAGGCAGTGTGCTAGCTGTAGAGTAATAGCATGCATACTATTGATTGCTTATATAGTGTATAAGACTATCGCAATTATAGAAACAAAACAAAACAAAACAAAAAAGTCTTTCATCCATGAGGGACGAAAGACTTTCCGTGGTACCACCCTTATTTTCGATCAGGACAGCAGTGGTGGACCTGAGGGGATTCGAACCCCTGACCTTCTCCATGCCATGGAGACGCTCTCCCAGCTGCGCTACAGGCCCATGCCTTTTATGTTGTGCTGGTACATCGCCGCCCTTGATCTACTCTTCATTATACGCTGTAACGGGCGTCCCGATAGATGCTAGATGCCAGACTTTCTTTTGTAACGGTTCAAGTTTGCCAGGCATATTCACATATATTGCTCACAGGTGAGTTCGGTCAATTTTTATAGTCTCGCACCACCCGGCTATTCTCTGTGTTTGATGTGACCTACTACTCCTGCTCGTCGCTCTTTGTATCCTGAATAAAAATATACCACAACGGTTTGCGATTTGCAATGCATACAACCCGTTATGGTACATTTGCCAGGTTTAGTGGAGATGAGGGGGATCGAACCCCTTACCTCGACAGTGCGATTGTCGCGCTCTACCAACTGAGCTACATCCCCGTGTGAAACATATGATAGCATACCTGCCGTATTTTGTAAATACCCTGCGCAAATTGAAACTCCCAGGCTCTTTTCTGTTGAAGAACTAGATCTAGTGTGCCAGATTTTAAAATTTCCCTGTTTTTGAGAAGATCGGAGGACCAAAAATCTTGTTTTCTCGCGTATAGTAATTATAGATAGTCATTAACAATCTGTGGAGGACTTTTTACGCTATAAAGTCTTCTGGTAAGAGGTATAGATGATTTACTACCGTGTCGCGTTTCGCATAGAGCAGAGCCTTGTTTCTGATGAGCAACAGAGGCAAGTGTTAGCACCAGTGATGGTCTGGAAGTGGAGATCAACCCTGCTATCGTCTCCACACGCGTTATTTACACTTCTGCGTGTCTATCACAACATTTCAAAAGAGCATATCCGTGTCTTTTTTGCATCTTCGGAAGCTGAGATGGATGAGATGTTAGAACGTCAGAATACGGGGTTGCCCTCTAATTCTATTGCTGCCGATCAGCTATTAAACAATATGAATGTCCAGGATGTAACACGCCTGGCATTAGAATTGGGTACGGAAAAGGATCACAATGCACCCTATTTCTTTTCTTTGCCTGCATCTTTACCTGAGCGTATTGCGTGGCTGCGCTTGCTGGGCAAGGTCCAGCGTGGCGAATTAGAGCCGTAGTTTCCTATGTGTTCGCCAGATAGACTGACAGATTCTCTGCCTATTGCTTTGTCAAACTTCATTGCATGGCTCGCCGCGTAGCGACGACCCTTGTGGTTGCTCGTTCAGCCAGGTGAGAGGCGGTTCCAATGACGACAACCACAAGGGTCGTCGCTACGCGGCGAACCGCCAAATGAACTGTGCCAGACCACTATGACGTGAGTAACTGGTTTAATTTAGCGTGCTCTGGCGGCTTGTTTGGGTGGAATATGGATCGGATGTCCTTCTACTGCCAGCACAGCTTCGCGTAGCCCTTCACTTAAAGTTGGATGGGGGTGAATGGTTTCGCTGATCTCATCAACGGTCAATTCGCCGCGCATGGCGACCGAGTATTCGCTGATCAAATTGGTTGCATCAGGCCCGATGATATGCGCACCCAGGATCTCACCATACTTGCCGATGATGATTTTGGTGAAGCCTTCGGTCTCGCCCATTGCAACCGCCTTGCCAATGGCAGTCCAGGGGAACCGCTCGGTACGGGCGTCGGGATATTTTTCTTTTGCCGCTGCCTCTGTTAAACCGATAAAGGCTATCTCAGGGAAAGTGTAGATTGGATTAGGCACAACATCGTAGTTCATGATCATTTCGTGTCCGGTTGCGTTGCTGGCAGCTACTTCCCCTTCGGTGGAAGCGACGTGTGCAAGGCCTGCACCATGGACCAGATCCCCAATTGCATAAATGCCTGGCAGATTGGTCTCCATCTTCTCATTGACACGCACACGCCCGCGATCAGTATCAAGGCCCTGTTCTATGAGATGTTCCAGGCCACTGGTGTTTGCCCGTCGGCTTACCGCCATCAATACATATTCGGCGCTGAAACTCTCCTGACCTTTTGTCGTTGTTGCGATAACCTTCTTTTGAGTACCCTCGTCTTCAATGCCTTCGACTCTGGCATTTGTGACAATTGTGATGCCGCGTTTCCCAAGGATACGCACAAGCAGCTTTCGTACTTCGTCATCAACGGGGGCGAGCACCTGGGGCAGCATCTCCAGGATAGTCACTTTTGTGCCCAGGGCGTTGAACATGCAGGCTAATTCTATACCGATGACGCCGCCACCAACACAGATGAGGCTCTCTGGTGTCCTGGGGAGATTCCAGCATGTATCGCTATTCATAACATTGCTACTATCGATCCCTGGCATCTGTGGCATCAAAGGGACAGAGCCGGTTGCAAGTATGATTTTGTCGGCGGTGAATTGTTGTGTATTCTCTTTGTTTGTAACCGTCACCGTGCGTGAGTCATCTACTGTACCCAGGCCATCGAATACATCGATATTGTTCCCCTTCATCAGGACGCCTACGCCGCTTGTCATACGCTTGACAACTTTGTCTTTAAATATGACTGCTTTAGCCATATTAAAGACTGGTGGCTGCGGTAGTGTGATACCAAACTCTTCTAGCGATTCCAGGTTATGCATAACTTCTGCCACATGCAACATCGCTTTCGACGGAATGCAGCCAACGTTTAGACATGTACCACCTAGATATTGTTTTTCGACAATTGCGACTTTGGCACCCCTCTGCGCCGCGTGAATTGCGGCTACATATCCACCTGGGCCAGAGCCGATGATAGCTATATCGTAATGATCATTTCCCATGAATTTCTCCTGAATTTACTCTCCGTCAGTATATCACTATTCTGTCAATCGCGGCATCCTCAGCGATACATGTCCTTGTGAAATTGAGCAATAACCTATTTGGTCTATTGCAATGACGATAGGGTAACATAGAACGTATCTATAATAGCAGGGATTTTATATTCTATTGTGTTACTTTTCTGCTAGCACAAGCTATCCGTGAACTACTACTCTGACCGTCTTCAAATGGCAGCGGCGCGTAGCGACAATCCCTTGTGGTTGTCGTCGTGGAACCGCCTGTAGAGCCGGGCCACGACGACAACCACAAGGGATTGTCGCTACGCGGGAGCTGTGTCCGTGAACTACCACTGAGCGAAAGACTCAGTGACTTTGTGAGAATCCTGAGTTCATCAGGCAGGCTTAGCGGCAGGCAGAAATGTGAGTTACGTTCCTTGTTTTCTCACCAAATTCTATAAAAATAGCTTGGCACATATGGTTCTATGTTTGTGAGGTGCCTGTGTATCGGTGGGAGTGAATAAAAATGAGACCTTTATTATGAGTCAAGAGGGTGTACTATGACAACAACTGGAGAACTGCGCGCGATTGTTGAGGAACTGGAATTAGTTGATGTTGGAGAGGCTGCCAACTATATGGAAGAAGAAACCGCTCTTGCTGAGGAAACTCCTGATGTTTCAGCATTAGTACTGGCTAGCTGTTTGGGTTATATTGCGTCAGAAGGTTTTACCTTTTAGCCTTTGTTGTTGAATATGAAAACTGTTTCTTTTTAGCTATATGGTATTTGCGTAAGCTCTACTTATTGAGAGCTTACGCTTCTTTTTTCTTTCATTTATAGCGCAGCGAAGCCGCACGAACTCATCCTAAGAGAGAATGGGCGTTAGTATTTAGCTTCTGTGAGTATTTTGATGCGCCTCTCTGCTGTAGGTATGCCACAGCTTTTTAGTTGTCTTACAACAGCCTTAAGATCATACTTTACACGTCTGTGTTCAGGTAGCCATAGATCATCTTGCCAGGTAAGGATAGCGTAGGACGCGCGTGTATCTTCATCACGTGGTAATCCACAACTGCCTGCATCAAGCAGCAAGAGCCCGCGCCAGTGTCTCATATAGGCAACGTGATAGTGTCCAAATGCCAGTGCTCCAATTGTTGCGGGCAATGTTCCAAGCAGCGGCTCCAACTTGTTATCCTGCAAACCTGGTACTAATGCATCATCCTGGTTCAGTGGATTTGCGTGGACGACAAGCAGATCTGTGCCTTCTGGATTATGGATGCGGTGGGAGAAGGGAAGTCCAGCAAGATAATTGATGCCGGCCATGCCAATCTGTTCTCGCGTCCAGTTGATAACACTTTGCTTTCTTGGTCCTTTTTTCGTGCTCTGTTTTACAATATCGCTATCTACGTTCCCTTGAATGACAAAACAGCGTATACTTTGTAGCGTCTCTAATACTTCTCCTGGACAGGGACCGTTTAAACACAGGTCGCCAGCAATAACGATATGGTCGATTTCTTCCTGTTGTGCCAGGTCCTGAAGTACTGCTTCCAGTGCAATCTGGTTTCCATGTATATCTGCTATGATAGCAACACGCATATGAGATATCCTGATCAAAATCAAATGGCGTCGTAAGAGACGCTGCTCTTAATAGAGTAGAATAGATATAGTATTTTTAGGGATCACCTATAAACATTTTACGTTGTCTATTCACCAATAATAATAGCCTAAAATAACGAAGGAGACCAGGGTGCAACACCGTATTGGCGTCATTTCTGATACACATATTCCTCATTTTCCGCACATACCAGAGCCGGTTCGGGGTATCTTTGCGGGTGTGGAACTCATTATCCATGCAGGAGATCTTTCTGTTCTTAGTGTTATTGATGAACTTGAGAAGATTGCGCCTGTGGTTGCTGTACAGGGTAACATTGAGCGTGAAGAGGTCATATTAAAGTTGCCTATCAAGCGCGAAATCAAGCTGGCAGGCTGTCGCATTGGCATTGTGCATATTTTAGGCGAGTCACGTTACTATCCACGCACCGCTCGTCTGGAGTTCCCTGATGCCCGTGCGGTTGTATTTGGACATAGCCATACACCCTATAATGCAGAGCATGCGGGCCAGTTACTTTTTAATCCAGGTAGTGCAACCGACCGACGTCGTCAACCTACATGTAGCGTTGGTCTGTTACATGTAAACGACGAGACCCAACACATTTACGGAGAGATTATTCCGTTGTAGAAACTGTCATATTGAACGGTGTGTTACTCTTGATCAGGGAGCGATCAATAGTTGTGATATCCGGGCGTCCAGCTAAGGTCATAGCCATGTTCAGTTCATATCTCAGGATCTCCAATACATGTTTTGCCCCCGCTTCTCCCTTGATTGCCAGCCCCCACAAAACGGGTCGTCCAATAAAGACTGCTCGTGCGCCCAGGGCCACGGCTTTAAGGATATCGGTGCCACGCCGGATGCCGCCATCGAGATAAATTTCGCAGCGCCCTGCCACCGCATGCGCTACTTCTGGTAATGCCTCAATGCTTGCTATTGCGCCATCAAGCTGGCGACCGCCATGATTGGACACGATGATGCCATCCACTCCGCGTTCAACTGCCAGTAGTGCATCCTCTGCTGTTAAAATGCCTTTGAGAAGAATAGGTAGTTTTGTAATAGACCGCAGCCAATCTACGGTGGCCCATGTGTCGATGAGATGATGGTTGATCTGTGTGGATGTCATCGGCTGCATAGGTGTCATAGGCTGCATAGGTTCATGGGTGCCATGGTTGCATAGGTGTCATAGGCTTGCATGGGTGTCATGGGCTGCATGGGTGTCATAGGTGCCATAGGCTTCATGGGTGTCATGGATGTTTCTACAAAGTTTGCCAGCGGGGCATGTTGTGTGCGCTGAAAGTTGTTGCGTATGTCGCGTTCTCTGCGTCCAAGGTGTGCTGTATCCACTGTCAGCACAACGGCCCGATAGCCAGCATGCTCGGCTCGTTGTACAAGTTGCCCCGTGATCTCCAGGCTGCGGTGGGTATAAAGCTGCAACCACAGCGGACCAGTTGTTACACTGGCAATCTCTTCAACAGTACGCGATGAGAAACAACTGACGATCATCAATGTTTTTGCCTGTTCGGCGGCGCGTGCGGTGGCGAATTCTCCCTCCGGTACAACGATCTGGTGACCTGCCGTTGGGGCTATACCGATGGGCATGCTTATTGGAGTACCAAGAGCGCTTGTATGCATATTGATTGTGCTCACATCGACGAGCACACGCGGGCGCAGACGCAGAGCTTCAAACGCGCTACGATTTGCCCGCAAGGTAACTTCATCCTCGCTACCGCCATAAATATGTTCCCAGATTGCGGGATCAAGCTGTTCTTGCGCGAGCTTCTCGTAATCGAAAAGATTGATTGGTTCCATTATCTTTCCTTCTTTCAGTGTGTCGCGGCTTCGCCGCTCTCCTTGTGGTCGTTAATATTTTTGCATATTTTACAAATAAATGCTATACATAGCATTTATTTGTAAAATATGCAAAAATATTAACGACCGATATACGCTTGCCCACCCATGTAGGGCCGCAGAGCCTCTGGTAGGCGGATACTCCCATCGGCCTGCTGATGCGTCTCCAGCAATGGAATCAGGATGCGCGGCGAGGCAATGGCAGTGTTGTTGAGTGTATGCACAAATTTGACCTTGCCGTCCGCGTCGCGATAGCGAATATTGGCGCGTCGTGCCTGCCAGTCATGAAAGTACGAGCACGAGTGCGTCTCGCGGTAGCGCCCTTCGCTAGGAATCCAGCTCTCAATGTCGTACATACCGACTTTGCCATCCCCCATATCGCCTGTGCAGACATTGACCACACGATATGGAATTTCCAGCGCCTGGAGCAACCCTTCTGCATTCTGCAATAGTTGTTCAAACCAGTAGACCGACTCTTCATGATCTGCTTTACAGATAATATATTGTTCTACCTTATTGAACTGATGTACGCGAAAGACGCCGCGTGTATCTTTTCCATAAGTGCCTGCCTCCTGCCGAAAACAGGGACTATAGCCCACGAATTTGAGTGGCAACTCTTCAGCCTTCAAGATCTCATCTTTATACATACCCGTGATCGAAACTTCCGAGGTTCCCACCATAAAGAGATCCTGGTCTTTTACCTCATAAACCTGATCACGTCCTTTAGGAAACTGCCCACTGCCGATAAAGCTGAAATCTCTGGCCATCGAAGGAACTATCAGGGGGGTGAAGCCCTTGCGTGCCATACGGTCAAGCGCAAAATTGATCAGCGCGATCTCCAGTCGTGCCGCATCGCCTCGTAGCACATAGCTGCGCGAACCTGCCACCTTTACCGCGCGTTCGATATCCACCAGGTGATGCTTCTGCATTAAATCATAGTGATCAAGTGGTTGGAAGTCAAAGGTCGGCGGCTCGCTCCAGTATTTGAATGGGACATTCTCGCTCTCGTCTTTGCCAATAGGTGCGCTGGGATCAGGAATATTTGGTACGAGCAGGAGCATGTTATAGCGCTCTTCTGTGAGGGTATTGAGTTCAGGTTCTTTCTCTTTGATCTGCTCAGCGAGCTTCTTGCCTTCTGCGATTAGCGCATTGCGTAGCTCTGTATTTTTCTCTTTCGCCGCTTGTTGAATGCCCTTTGATAGCTGATTCTGTCTGGCGCGGGTCTCTTCTACATCCCGTTGTAGGGCGACGATGCGCTGATCCAGGGCCAGCAAAGCATCAATATCAAGCGAATTATTTTTGAGGCGTGCCGCCTCTTTGACTTTGTCTGGATTGTTGCGAATAAATGTAAGGTCAAGCATATTCTTCTTCTCCTCTACCTCACGTGATACACCATATTGTATTGTGTACCACGCAAAATGCAATAAAAAAAGCGCCTCATCCTCAAAGGACGAAAACGCTGAATGCGCAATTCGTGGTACCACCTTGCTTCTTTCAACACATGTTGAAACTCGTTCTTGCCCTGTAGCGGGGGCACCGTTGACGCTTAGCGCGTAGGCTCCTGGGTGGATTTCACTCTTGCTCACTACTGTGTCGCACCAGCCCACAGCTCTCTGTGCTTCATATCCAGGATGAAACTAGCTGGCAAGAGATACTTTTCCCATTCGTGGCCCGATTTTTTTATTATTTCTGGCTTCAGGATAGCAGTCGCTATGTGATTTGTCAAGCGCTTTTTAACTACTACAACTATACATAGTCATATGGCTATCGCTTACACGCTCCACACCTTTACGTCCGTAAACCTTGCTTCACTCACATCGACCAGGCTATTCCCATCAAAAACGCCAATGCTACCACTCGCCGCCGTTGTATCATCCACCTTTGTAATAAACTTCTGATTGATATAGAGATACAGCGTATTGTCGCGTGCAATGATCGTCAACTGATTACTTTGATTGAGCCCCTGTTTTATCGCTGCACTGGTACCGGCTGCAAGAACATGTTGCAGCGTACCGTTCTGTCCATCCGTAACCGCCAATGTATACATACCTGTGGTTGTGATGCCGAAGAGATATAGCTTCTGTCCTTTACTATCGGCTCGCATAATAAGCCCGTACGTATCTCCTTTGATGATGGTAAGTTGTGCCTGAAATGCGATGTTCTTGTACTTTGTTGCATTGGCAATACACATTGTTGTTCTTGGATCTGCTGATGAATCAACTGCATGCAGTGTATTACCATCGAATGTACAATTTCCTGGCGAGTTTACTGTTTCCCAATCGTTATCACTTTGTATATGCAAAGGATCATTGATAATGGCTACCCTGCCTGTCGCTTGTGTATAGAGTGCCTGGGGATCGCTAATCGTGATTGGCGGTAGGGGGGAAGCTTTTTTGTATGTGTTTGTGCGATTTGTTTCACTGGTAGCGTCGCTTGCGGTGTGGTATTTTTTTGCAGAAAGGCGAAATAGCCGACTGCGGCGAGTAGCACGATAATGAATCCAGCTCCAGCCCTTATAAGTATCTGACGCATTGACGATGTCCGGTTGGCCTTAATAAGCCCTGCACTGCGAATGGTACCGACTGGAGAGTGTTGTATGTATCTGCTCTTTTGCTACCTGAAATGGCACAGAGCCGCCTGGTGCATAGGGAAAAGATCCCCCGTTAAAAGCCTGGGCTTGTTGTATAGGACTGGATTGCATAGGGCCAGAGGGAAAATATCCTCCTTGAAAAAAAGCCTGAGGTCGTACAGGGCTTGTTTGCATAGGAGGCGGGGGAAAAGCGCCTCCGTTAAAAGCCTGTGGTTGTATAGGACCGGGAGGGAAAGATCCTCCTTGAAAAGGCTGGGCTTGTTGTCCAGGGCTTGTTTGCGTAGGAGGAGGGGGAAAAGATGCCTCCGTTAAAAGCCTGTGGTTGTATAGGGCTGGATTGCATAGGGCCGGGAGGGAAAGATCCTCCTTGAAAAGCCTGTTGTTGTATGGGAGCTGGACTGCATAGGAGCCGGGAGGGAAAGATCCTCCCTGAAAAGCCTGTGGTTGTTGAGGAATAGGCCCTGATTGCATAGGTGTAGGCGGGAATGGTCCATTCGTGAAAGGTTGTGTATATATTGGTCCTGGCGTTTGGGGCATACTCATCTGTGTATAGTTTTGTGCTGGAGGTTGACCAGGTCCCTGCGGAGCCATCGGCTGCTGATTCCCTGCTATTTGAGAGTAGGGAGAGCCTGATGTTCTATAAGGAATATTTTGATACACTCCCTGTGATTGATTGGGAGGAAAGTTCGTTGCCGCCGATGGATACATCTGGATTGGTTCACTATTTATGTGTGGCTGTTGACCGAATGGGGCTTGTGCCGCATTGGTCATTAGTGTAGGGTTCTCATTATTCCAATAGGGTGGAGGTTGTTGGGCAGCATTCTGGCTATTATTTTGCCAGGAGAATGGCTCAGTGGAGGGCAAGTTGCCTTTCAAGTGCTGGTTCTGCGCCGATTGTGGAGCAGGGGCAACTGGCTGTTTACAACGAGGGCATACCTCTGTTGTAGGCGATATGGGTAATCCACATGATTGACAATGCATCGTTATTTTTCTCCACTGTATGGAACAAAAGGATACTATATAATATATGTGATCTTATTATTTATTTACAAATATCCTGCTCCTCATGAGCTATTTGGGTAAAATCAAGGTCTCTATTAGTCCTATGCGCTACCAAAATGCTAGCATCAGGTGGATATATCTTAAGACTGCCAGGTGTAAGTTGCCTCATGCAACACTGATTCAACGTTTTGGCAGCGCCTGGAATAGTTATCATATCCTAATATTATAGGGTTCAGCACAGAATTGATAACTATTTGTTGGCACATAGAAATAGGCATCTCTAAAACATTATTGTTTCTATCATAAACGAAAAATCTTATATAACAAACGTTTTGTGTATGAAGGAGGCTATAAGTACCATTGCATACTCTCATCTGTACCATAAAATTTGTGTATTAAGAAAAGATGGTTACAAATCCCATACCTGGACCTGCATACAAACAACCTCTGTATTGTTCAGATTGTCATTTGCCACAATGCCAATTTGCCCTGTTGTCAGGTTACTATCCTGAAAACTTGTCAGGTATTTTTTATTTATATAAAGGTCCAGTATATTTTTTCTTGCAATGACAGCGAGCAGGTTTTCCTGGCCCTGTCGCGTTGCGATAAGATTGCTAAAACCGTTGCTGATAGTTTTTGTGGTTTTGGTCGCGTCACCTGGATAGTAATAGATACTATAGCTTCCATCTTGCCCGATGTTGAAAATATACGATTTGGAATTGGTCGCGTTCGCTCGGAATGTGATGCCGCCAGCATCTCCTCTGACGATCTTCATACGTATCTGGTAGGCAAAATTGCTAAACTGTATATTTTTTGCAGTACAGGGGATAAAAGATGCTTTTTGTGCAATTGTGATACTATAACTACCATTCTTGAAGGCGCATCCCGTGCCTGTATCCCAATTGTGAGGCGCGGCACTGTGCATCTGATCGTTGATTGCCGGCTGCATACTTGTAATGAGTTCGTAATTGGCCTGGAGTTGCTCCAGGGCGCTGGCTGTTGCTTGCGTCTGGGCCTGGCTAGTGCTTTGTACCTGTGCAGTGTATGTAGCTTTATCATTCTCTTGTGCCAGAGCAGCAGCTGTGTGTTGTGCGTTGATTCTATAGAACTCATATATTTTATTATAACCAAGAAAGCAGCTTTCTATGATAATTAGGATGCTTAACACAACTATACCAGCTTTCCAGCGTCGTATGCGCGGTTTCTCTGACTGAAACTCTCGCTCATCTATTCGTATTTTCTCTTTTGCCATCTTCATCCTCCACCTTAGATATGGTATATAGAATAGATGTTTATCTTTCCTTCTACCTGACATCCTCTCCTTCTATTATAAAGCACTCAGAAATTGTTAGAACATATTGTTTTGCACGTTTTTTGGTAAAGGCTGCAATTTCACAACATAGCACGAAGCTCGTGCTATGTTGTGAAATTGCAGCCTTTACCAAAAAACGATGAGAAGCGCAGCGAGGCCGCTTGAAACTCTTAGACCATGCCGAGTTCCCATTTTGCGTCTTCTGTCATACGATCTGGCGACCAGGGAGGGTCGAAAGTGAGATCAACCTTACAGCTCTGGACATTTTCGACCTGATTCACACGCATTTCAACTTCAGATATAACCTCTCCTGCCATAGGGCAACCCAGTGCAGTCAGCGTCATCGTGACATGAACATTGCTAGTCTCATCATTGATATCAACTTCATAGATCAGGCCCAGGTCCACGATATTGACCGGTATTTCCGGGTCATAGCATTCGTGAAGGGCATCCATAACTTCCGCTTTATTAATTTCCGCCATTTTCTGCTGCTCCTTTGTGTTCCTTTAATCCGAGTAAATTAGTCGGATTACACCTCTATGTAATATAGCTGATAAAGCGTGACTTGTCAAAGGCGCAGCGCAGTTGTAGGTATTGTAGCCAGGGTGTTGCGAAAGTGATTTCTTGATGGGCCCGGCGTTGCTGGCGAGGTCGATAATCGCGAGGAATTGCTCCTGTGCGCCTCGTTGGGAGTCTGTCCCTTCTTGGGGTTGCTACGGTTGTTGTGTGGAGAGCGCCTGTACTTCGTCGCGTGTTGGCAGCCCGGATTGTGCGCCAAACCTCGTGACTTTGAGGGTGCTGGCTAGCACTGCAAAGCGTAAGGCATTTTCGGCTGTTTGGCCCTCTGTCAGTGCGACCGTGAGTGCCGCGACGAAACAATCGCCCGCCGCTGTAGTATCTACGACGCGCACTTTGGGGGCAGGGCAGGAAATACTGCGCACCTTGCCATGTTCATCGTTAGTGAGCAGAAGAGCCCCCTGTGATCCTAATGTGATCACGACAGTAGCAATGCCGCGTTCATGTAATACAGTAGCGACGACATGTGCGTCTTCAAGCGTATCCACGCGTTGTCCGCTCAGCAAGCTAGCTTCACTTTCATTAAGAACGAGTACGGATACCTGCTGCAACGTTTCGCGTGTCAATTGTTGTGCGGGTGCCAGATTTAAAATCACAAGTAAGCCAGCCTTGTGAGCGGCTGCGATAAGCTTGCTCACCGTTGCAACGGGAATTTCTAACTGGAGTACTAATGCTTGTACGTGTTGCATGGCCTCTAAGATATGAGTATAGTGTTCTGGATCGTGTCCCACATGTGCATTTGCTCCAGAGGCAACGACGATAGCGTTGTCACCTTCCGAGGTAAGAAAAATAAAGGCAACACCAGTGCTTTCTTTCTCATCAACTACGATGAGTTCGGTGTTGATCTTATCATTGTGCAATGCTTGCAAGAGTTGTTGCCCGAAGGGATCGCTACCCACTCGACCTGCCATAGTAACTGAGGCACCAAGTCGGGCCATCGCAACCGCCTGGTTGGCTCCTTTGCCTCCTGGCACAAGCTTTAACGCACCTGCACCAAGCAGCGTTTCTCCCTGTACAGGCATTCGCGGCACTCTAACAACCTGGTCCATGTTGATGCTTCCAACGACAAGAATAGAATGCATGTTCATTGCGATCTCCCGCTTTCTCATTTCTCTAAATGCTAGATGCTTGCTGTGTATTGGTTAATATTTTAGCATACTGGCATGCATATCTTAACCTCTATAACGTCAAAAATTTACCTGTATGCAGTTTCTATTCTAATATAATGCTTGTATACAATGGTTTGTGTGTTTCTATTTGTCTCTGTTTAGGATGGTGGTATACGTAGAGGAACGAAAAGATCCAAGGTACAAAGGATATGTATGGGAGATGTGGATGATGGCCTTACTCCTCGTGAATGTGAATTGTTGATTCTGATTGCCAGGGGGATGGTTGTGAAGGAGATTGCTCACGCTCTGAAGATCAGCGAGAAGACGGTTCGTAACCATATCAGTAGTATGTATCGCAAACTGGCTGTCTATGATCGTTCACAACTTGTTATCTATGCCCTGAAAAAGGGGTTGGTGAATATAGATACTCTCTGAAGCTGTAAGAAGCGTATTCATGCTGCGGCAGTAAGCAATCAAGCGATTAAAGGTTGGTAAGTGTTCTAGAGCCGGGATATTGCCAACCAGGATAAGTTTGCGTTGCGCACGTGTTAGCGCAACGTTCAAACGCTGTGGATTGCTAAGAAAATCTCTTCTCTGACTCTCTAAGGCAGGTTCATGGGTTGTTGCGAACGACATGAGTAGGACCATGCGTTCTCCTCCCTGGAAGCGATCAACGGTATCTACACTGAGAGGTGTGTCAAAAGGTAGTGCCTGCCAATGATTGTTGGGGTCGTTACTGAACAGGTGACGACGAATATTTGCAACCTGTGCCCGATATGGTGCAATGATACCGATGTCCTGCGGCATAATCCCCCGTGCCAGCAGGGCTGCTACAATGTCACGCAGCATGCATGCCTCGGCATCACTTGTTTTTGCTTCCGGGCGTGCTTCCAGATCGCGTATATCGAGAAAAACGAGAGGATAGCGAGGATCAATGGCCTTCAGCACGCTTGTATGCTCAACCTTCTGCTGGGTGCCGGCTTTTGCCTGTGTATAGACCAGGCGGCGGTTAGCAATAGAAGCGTGTGCCACCAGACGCCGATCATAGAAGACGGTAGATGAAAAATGCGAGATCCACTTGTTCATACGATATTGTGTGCGTAGTGGTACGCAGGCGCTAATCGCTAAGGGATGATTGTTCATATAGTCATCGTCCAGATTTTTTAAGAAGCTGAATAGTGAGTCTGCTAACCCTTGCTGGGCGGCTTCTTTGCTAAGGACGAGTGGTGGAAGTTGCTTTTCGTCTCCGACAAGGATGAAACGTCGTGCGAAGCGTAGAACTCCCAGGATGGCGGGGATAGTGAGCTGGCCAGCTTCGTCGATAATTGCGACGTCAAAGGCGAAGCCAGTCTGCTCTGTTGTTGCTCCTTGTGGATGTGGTGCGTATTTGTCCGATGACCAGGTTGCCGTTGTTGAGGCGACGACGGGTGTGCGTTGTAGTATGTCATGGACGATATCAGCGTATGATGGTTGTTGCGTTTCCTCCTGGTGGTCCTGTGCTGGTCCCGCAGTGGCGCTGGCTATGGATGCTGTAATCAGCTCTTTCAAGAGCCGTGTTTTTACTGTATGATCGACACTGCGCTCATGCCCAAGGCGTAAATAATGATGAAAACCTTCTTTATCGAGGCGCTTGAGCATATTATCGACTGCCTGGTTGGTAAAGGCAGCAAGCATAACGCGTTGTCCTTGTGCGCTCAGGCGTTTGACGATCTCGGCGATAACACTGGTTTTGCCTGTTCCCGGTGGTCCATGAATTAATAAATAATCTTGCATCTGCAATGCACGTTCGACGGCCAGATTTTGCTCGCTATTGAAGTTCGTGTGTGGAATAAATGTTGTGCTGCGAAAGCGTGGACGTATGCGGCCTGCGACCAGATCGTGTATATGAGCAGGGGCATAGTACCAGCGGAGCAGGTTTTGTAGTGTGCGTACGTGCACCAGTTCGTTGTCATAACGATCTATGAGGGTTGGATGCGCGATGAGTTCACGTGCCCAGACGGTCAGGTTCTCAGTGCTAATGGCTATGATTGTTCCGCTAACGACTTCGCCGGTGACGGGATCGCCATTGCTCAACAGGATTTCGTCGCCTTCCCGTAACTCTGAGCTGTTATTGCAACGGAATACGAGGTTCCAACCATCGTTTTCCATACCAGGTTTGCCCTGGAGCTCCAGGCCTCGTATGGCCGTTCCGCGTTCAATCCGCTCTTCTACGGGCGTTACCCATAAAAGTGCCTGTTGCTTTTCTCCTGCACGTCCCTCGATCTGTAAGAGTCGGTAGTACTTCGCGAAGAAATCGCGCTCCTGATCGTCGTTGCGTACTTTTCTGCTCGTCGTAGTCGTTGGCAGGATGTCATGCTGAATATCTGCATCTCTTGTGTTTTCTATGGGTGGTACATCAAATAATGTAGCATAGCGTTGTGGGTTGACCTGTGTATCTATTTCTGGTGCTTGCCATTGTAGCAGTGATGAGATTGTCTGGCATTGTTCAAGCATGGCACACTTGCTGCAACGTGACACGCCAGGTGGCGCTGATGGAATGTTGGTAACACGGTTGAGGATCAGAATATTGCGTGTCTCATTGACACGTTGAAGGTCACGTATCGTTGCGGGAATGCCGATGGCCTGTGCTTTACCTGGAGTGCCACTATAGAGCAATGTGGCAAGGGCTTTTTTCATTTTTGAGTCTCGTCGTACAGCCAGCAGGGCATGGTAGCCGTTGACCTGCCAGCGATGGCTTGACTTTGGGAGCTCGCCAGTGGCCTTGCCGGTCTTTAATTCGAGTAAGCGCTGCCTGCCTGATTGCTGCCAGAACAGGTCGAGCCGACCACGCAGGCCTATTTCTGGTGCAAGCAGAAATGTTTCGGCACGCACCTGGTTGCCTGATATCGGTTCGCCGTTTTCTTCAGCCTGGCTGGTGGCGAGAGAAACGCCGGGCATATCCCACAGTGTGTTGCGTTCGCTTTCATACCAGCAAGCCAGGCTCTCTAGATGTGGCGCAACATCTTCGCGCATTGCATCAATGGAGACATCGGCCAGGGCCATCTCGATGCTGTTGAGCTGTATTGCCTGCTCTAAATGTCTTTGCATCGCTGCCAGGGGCGTTTCTTGTGCTTGTTCTGCGCTGGTTTCCTGGCTCTTCTCGCTATCCCATCTATTGAACTTTCCCTGGTCGTGTTCTTTGAGGAGTTCTTTGAAGCAGTGGTGTACCAGGTTGCCACGAATGGTAGCGGCTGTAGCAGCTGATGGAATCATGCGGTTGAGGAGATATTGGCGTGCGCAATATTGAGCCTGATTTAAGTCCGTGATATTCAGTAATATGTCGGGTTCCAGTATGGTCATCGTGTATATATTGCCTTTATAGCAGGTGCGTGTTTTGCCGTTGTGCTCAATTATTACAGGAGGGGTTGGAAGATGATAGATGCGTAGCTTAAGATGTTGTAGGCCAGAGTCGCTGCTGCCTTCTCTCGCGTTAAGTTCTTTGACCAGGCTACGATAATAGTGGTTTTCCAGGTGTACCTCAACACGCTGACTACCTGTATCAAGGATCAGGACGGGCACGCGCTCGCCGTTGATCTGGCGCTCTTGTGCGGCGACCAGGCGACCCTCAAGTTGAGCTTTATGGCAGGCGTGTTTTGGATCAAGGGAACAAAGAAAACATTCTCTTCTCTGTTCTCCCAGTTGGTCATGTTGCTCGCTCAAACTCTACACCCCCGATTGCTCTTCTTTGTTAGAAGTGTACGGTAGGAACAAAGTTTCGTCAAGTGGTCAGAATAGGAAGGTAGACAGGATTTGATAGACATATAATGCTATAATGCAGAGCAGAAACAAAGTGAAAGAGGTAGAGCTATGTCTGCAGGACCACCTATACGTACAATCACTCTTGGCCTCGCTGATCCCCATCCTATTAGAGGCACGACGATTGCACGTGTTCAGAAGATGCTCCAGCAGGCATGTGCTCGCTATAATGATGCTGGTTACGAGGTGCAGACCGTGCGCCTCTCGACGCGACCATTGCTAGATGATCTTGCCGATTGGTCGTCCTCCGCCATTCTTGTTTACGCACAAGAGCTACAACGTATGCTTGACGATGCAGGCATAGAGTATTGTTCGTTGGGAACCGTCTTTGCCGCCCAACCAATGTTTCCCTTAGAGCGACTTGCACTGGTTGCGGACTTGCTGTTAGCTACCAGGGTACTCAGCATGACAGTTCATCTGGCAACAGTTGAGCATGGGTTGCGTTTTGAAGCGGCACTTCCAATTGCCCATATTATTCAGCGCCTGGCACATGGAACGGCTGAGGGTTTTGGTAATTTTCGTTTTGCTATGCTAGCGTGTGTGGCACCTGGTAGTCCTTTCTTTCCTGCCGCTTATCACAGGGGCCAGGATAGCCTTTCGCTTGGTCTGCAAGGCGCTTCTATCCTTATTAACAGTCTTCGTGCTGCTGGAGCTGATGCGTTACATGCGCTTGATCTGGACGTGATCACAAATAGTGTGCGTGCGGCGCTTATAGAGCAGGCCACGCCTATTGTGGCTCTGGGCCAGCAGATTGCCCAATCTCAAACCATTCTTTTTGGGGGCATTGATCTATCGCCAGCGCCTATGGCTGAGGAGAGCATTGTAACTGCTCTGGAGTTGTGTGGCTATGGTCCTATCGGCTCCGCTGGCATCCTTGCCGTTGCCTCTGCATTGACCATAGCGCTAAAAAGTACCTCATTGCCCACATGTGGCTATAATGGCTTAATGCTACCTGTATTGGAAGATGTTGTGTTGGGACGACGTTGGGAGGAAGGTCGTGTCAGCACTCATCAATTGTTATTATACTCGGCTGTTTGTGGAACTGGACTGGATACGATCCCTTTGCCAGGTGCTTGCTCCGCCACAACAATTGCGCATCTTTTACTCGATGTAGCTATGTTAGCGTTACGCTACCAAAAACCACTTTCTGCCCGTCTCTTTCCTGTACCTGGTAGGCAGGCGGGAGAACGTACAACCTTCACGTCACCTTACTTGTCAAATACATGTGTCCGCCCTCCTTGCGGTTAAGAAAAATGAAAATAGGCTATACATGGTTGGGGCAGACTACCATTTCCTGTCCCCAACTTCTTTCGTTTCGTCGTCACGTGCGATGTTATGACGATCTGAAATGCATTCTTTGGATGCCAGACCTTTCCAAAGAATTGTCACAGCGAGAAGTAGTTTATGTGAGTAAAACGTGTGTTAAGCTGGATCTTGTACTAACCAGACACGACATGGTGAGTTAGCCAGTACATAGAAGACCGTTTTGCTCAATTCGCTTTGACTTTTACTACCTCGTACGAAACTAATTAAGAGCAGCGCACAATTATGATCTCTTGCCTCGTCAACAATCGCTGGACCGGCATCTCGTGCTTGCACTACTTCTGCAATTGCATCGCAGCCAACACGTTCTGCGATACTTAGTGCTGAATTAAGCATTTGATCAGCCCGATCAGATTCTTGTGTGAGAACAGCCTTTAGAGGTAATGAACGTGGAACTTCGATGACATGTACAAGATGGACCTTACGTCTGGCTCCCTTCGCCATCTGACACCCGAGATAGACAAGGTTGGAGTCAAGCTTCTCCCCATTGACCACGATAGCAATGTCCCCAACAGCGCTTTCGCCCAGGGCTGATTTGCTTATCTCTGTCTCTTCTTTGACTTTGGAACCCCATAAGTGAACCATGGTTTCTCTCCTCCTGATGGAGCGTGATAAAACAGCATCATTTAGCACCTTCAGTGACAGTTTGCATACGACTACTAAATCCGAGATTCAGGCGACTTCGCATTCTATCCCCTGGCGCTCTTAACGTCAAGAGTACATAGTGCACAAAGTGCACATAAGAAATTCCCTTTCTACTGGCTAAAGATTACATATATAGGTGGTGTGTTGGATTTTCTGCTATTATTATTGTGTATAGAGATGTATAGTCTTATTATTTGCTCATTTGCTAATAACTTGTAATCTATTGTAAATCTAGCTGGAATAAGAAAAAGGCGACCTGCAGGTCGCCTTTTTCTTATTCGGGTTCAATTGTTGCCGTAAGTTGGTAACTTAATAGTCGTTCTTGATAATATTCGGCAACTTCTTTAGGACAGATTGTAACTACTGCTTTTCCGCTAAGGTGCGCTATCAACATAATGCGCTCTGCCTCCTGGATAGTTAATGTATTAACCGCATTGACGAGAGCGAAGATAACATAATTCATTTCATTATAGTCGTCATTATGAATGATAACTTTATAGGGTGGAAGCAGTTTGGTGCGATTCAGTACAAGCTCATCTGGCTTTATCTGGAAACTCGGTCGCGTTAACTGATCCTTAGTCATTGATAAATCTCCCTGAAAAAATAAATACTTTTCGGCCAGGTAACGTATATTTCTGGCGGTGTTTAAAAAACTATTGGTTTATTAAATCTATTGTAACCAAGTGTTATGTATTTTACTAGTGTATTAGAAAACAATCCTATATGACGCAAAAAAAAGCCCCATTTTATAGCAAAATGGGGTAGAAATTGTATATAAAAAAGCTACGCTTATTCTTGTCGATTAACGCTCCGGTCAATTTTCCCTTGATTATTAATCAGTATTGCACGGGCACGAGATTTTCTGCTGATATTATCAGGATCATCAAAGCGTAGTGCAACGATTGTTCGAGCTGTCTGGCCTGCATTGCTGGTCTTCTGTGTAGTCTGTATATTTTGTGTGCCTGGTGTGCTCTGTCCTATTGCTCCGCGTACGCGACCTCGCTGCAACAAACCAATAATCGTACCCAGGACGATACCGATTGCTATCCCGACAATGATCGTGGTTGACTTTGGTAGGGTTGGCAGTGCAAAGGTGATCGCAAATGTCAAGCCTCCTAGGATTACAGCACAGATAAATGCGAATAGAACGGCTATAGCTGGATTTGGCCCTGTACGCTGTGTCTGCAGAAAGAGGTCTTTCCGCGTGCTATCAGGACCATGTTCGCGGAATTGTCCACTACCAGCACTGCCCGCTGAGAGTTGGTAGACCTCTTCTTCGCTGAAACCTTCTTTCCGCAGTTTTGTGGCTACAGCCTCGGCCTTAGTCTCATCGGGGAAGACGGCCAACAAATCATAGTTAGCTGGTTGCTGTTTCTGCATAGAGTAGACCTGCCTTTCTAATCTAAATGTGTTCAAAGCTTTATGCAGACAATCTTTTTTGCTTGGTGCGCTTCTGCTCTGAAACGCGCTGGTAGATCTGTCTTAAGTGAAGCATGCTGATGTGGTGCCCCTCAAGCTAAATTGATCTGTTATGCAAAGATTCTAATATCGCTGCGATTTCTTGCCGTACATGCTCATTATTATTGATCTCGGCGTTCACCTTTTCCCAGCCATGCATAATTGTTGTATGGTCGCGTCCTCCCAGTGCAGCGCCTATCTGTAACAGGGAAGCCGTAGTCTCCTCGCGCATCAGATACATCGCCACCTGTCGTGGCCAGACGATGTCGCGGTCGCGCTGCTTGCCACGTACGAGTTCAGGTTTTGCGTTATAATAGCGGCACACCCCATCGAAGACCTCGGAAACCGTCAAGTTTGCAGGAGGTTTCTTATCATAAATATGCTCAAGAGCCTGTGCGGCCAGCTTGACGCTAAGTGGTGCATCATGCAAAGTTGCGTAGGCGATAACGCGGTTTAGCGCACCTTCAAGTTCTCGCACGCTACTACACTCAGGACGGGCGACAGTACTCGATAACGCCTGCTGGAATAGAGAAGCGCAACGATTCGCTTTTGGAGCGCAGGATAGCCATGCGATGCTCATATTCGGGTGGCTGTACATCGGCCAGCAGGCCCCACTCAAAACGTGAGCGTAAGCGGTCCTGCAAACTGTTTATTGCCTTGGGCGGGCGATCACTTGTGACGACGATCTGTTTATTGGCGATATGGAGTGTATTAAAGGTGTGGAAAAACTCTTCCTCGGTCGATTCTTTCCCCGCGATAAACTGAATATCATCAACGAGCAGAATGTCAATCTGGCGGTATTTGGAACGAAACTCTTCCGTTTTTTGAAAGCGTATAGCGTTAATGATCTCATTCGTAAACTTCTCGGATGTCGTATAGAGTACATTAAGCCCTGACGTCTCGCCAGCGTGACCGATAGCATGAAGTAGATGTGTTTTCCCCAACCCGACACCTCCGTAGAGGAAGAGGGGATTATACACCTGGCCAGGGTTTTCTGCAACGGCTAACGAGGCTGCGTGAGCCAGTTTGTTTGATTGCCCCACGATAAAAGAGCTAAATGTATAGCGTGGGTTAGGCGAACCTTCTAGCGTAGAGACCGGCGGGCTGTATTCCTGCGGCCTCACCTGCTCCATCCGTTGAGTCTCTTCGTTTGCGAATGCATCTAGTTCAGCATAATATCGTATGCGCTCATGGGTCTCTTGTGGTTGATAGGGACGGTTATAATCTTCCTGAGGATTGCGATAGACATTTGCGGGCGGGGCCGCAGGTGCTGCAAGCGAGTTCATAGCCTCCGCCGCATCTGCTACACGCTTATTTCGTAATGCAGACGAGATGCGTGCTTTTGAGATACGATAAGAACGCTTGGGGGGGCGAAAGGCCGTATCTGTAGATATATCTGTTGGCTCTAACGTCTCTTTTGCCACTTCAAATTTTACTTCAACCGTTTTGCCCGTCACCTCTGATAATATCGAACGGATTAGTTCGATAAAGCGACTTTCGAGTTGTGCCTTTGCAAATGTCGTGGGTACACGAATAATAAAGACGCCATCTTGAAAGGAGAGCGCCGAGGTACCCTGAAACCATGTTGTAAAGACGGCTGCGTTCACTCTTGTTTGTAGTCGTTCTATTGCTGTTTGCCAGATTTGTTTTGCATTCACACGTAACACCCCTTTGGGGATCACCTATAGTTGCCTTTACATCAATTTGCTCTTCAAACGCTATCCGCACGTAAATCAGTCAAGAGTATGTGTTTTTTAGACAAAAAAAGATATCTGACAGTAATCCTGTGACGGCAGAATGTAATGGTAGCATTAAATCAAATAGCTGTAAAGCCCTCGCATTGCCTCATTCTCTTCTCTTCTCATTTTATTAACGCGCCAGATACACGATGAGTCCCGTTTGTGGTTTCACTAGGAATATCTACCTGCATGTGCTGATTTTTTAATGTTCTACAAGAGAGGATACATTGTCCTTTTTTATAGAAAGTGAAAACAAAATGGTGGACAGAGAAAATGAATTGCTGTAGTATGTAGGGAGAGGTCAAGAAGGAATCGTGTACTGAAAAAGAAGAGGAAGACTCGATCAGAGCCGAGGGAACCAAAGCAGTCATGCCTATCCATTGCATTGAAATCAATGCAGGTGAGCCTGCAGTTCTCGATACGTTAGCTCCGGTGTACATAGAACTTCGTCAACGGTATGTCACGCTCTTTTGCGCGGATGAGTGAGCCAACAAGCAGCGCTATCTGCTTTTTCAAAACCCCTCTTTCAAACAAAGCGTCTGACATTGTATTCCCATTTAACAAGTGCCCGGCATGGCATGCGTAGGAGATTCAGGTCGCTTTGGAATATTTCCCTGCGTGTTTAAACTTGAGTATCTTCTATGCTCTTGCTTGTCCTCTATTCTAGAACAACAAAGGTATTTTTCAATACCAAGAAATAGCTATTCTTGTCGGTATCTGTCCAGAAATCAGAGAAATGTTTATAATACTCATGCGGTATGTTTTTCTTTATTTATAAGGAGCATAGTATGTCTCTATTTTATAAATTTCGGAATATTCTCCGGCGACAAATTGTGGTGTATCGGTTCAGTTGGTCTGTGCTCTACTCCTTTTTCAAAAAACAATATTATGGTTCTCTATTATGTACTATATTGCTTATAAGTTTTGTCTCTATTGCGTGTTCAGATACGACGGTTGGTAATAGTAGTAGTAATAGTAATAAGAATAGTACCGATGTGCAGGCTACGCCGGGCCCTACTGAGTTATCTAGCTTACATTGGTGTAACAAACCCGCTATGGTTTTTCGCGATCAAGCGGCTCCGGGTACAGCCCAGGCCACGACGCAGACGACACTGGGACCAGCTAATGGTACTCCAACAACGGTCAATGATTGGAATATTGTAAAAGCTAATTTAGGCTTTGCTGTCTTTCTTCCTAAGACATTGCCGGCAGGAGCTTGTCTGCTAAATGTGTCTGGTTCATTACGTGACCCTATCTTTGGTAGCAATTTTACGATAACCTATGTATTACCAGATCAGAGTTCTATTAGCCTTTCGCAAGCGCCGTCTCGTGCACAAAGCACGGGCTTTCAGTGTAGTATCTCAGGTTCTCTTGCCACAAACGGGAATGGGGCGATGGCCACACCAGGAACGGCAAGCACAGCAAGTGTTACGCCCACCTCAACGAAAAATTCTATACAGTTGTGCAACGGTGTGCGCGACAAAACGAATATCGTCTTCTCGGCTCGTGGCACAACGGCTGACCTGCAACAATTTTTTCAAGATCTACAGCCAGATGTAGAGTGGATGCCCGCAAAGTAGATATATGCTATGTTTCCAATTTATATAGTGTAAAAACATATGTATCTTGCGTACAACTAGTACTACTAATGTTTTCCATAGCCGTTTAGATAGATGGTATGGATGTTTTTTTGAGTGTTCTATTTCAGTGTCTACTCGACGCTCTGCTTACACTTCTGATATAATGGACAGAAGTTTTACATGCACGCGTTGCGCGAAATTTCGCGTGCATACAAATGGGAGGAACTTTTATTATGGATAAATGTCCCTATTGTGGGGCTGAAACTCGGCCAGGCGACAACTTCTGTTTGAATTGTGGCAATCGCTTGCTTCCTGCAACTCCATCGCCGCAGCAGGCTCAGCCAGCGGGTGACGCAACTCTTGCGGCGTCGGAGGATTGGGGTGCTGCAGCTCAGGCACCTTCGTTCGGCAATGCATGGGGCGAGTTGAGTTCCTCGTCGTCTGCAAGCGCTGTCCCTGAACAAACTGCTTTACGTGAGTCGTCTGCAAGTCCTGTGGCACAGGCCACTTTAGATAAATTGCATGAGCCAGGACGCCTGATTTTGCGTTCGGATAGTGGTGAGTCTCTGCAAGAATATACATTAGATAAACCTGAAATCGTGATTGGTCGTGCTCCAAATAGCGATATATTGTTGTCAAAGGACAAGTTGACATCGCGTCGCCATGCGACTGTTTACTATGAAAATGAAGCGTATATTTTGCGTGATGAGCATAGTGCCAATGGAACTTTTGTGAATGGTCAGCAGTTAGAGGAGGGTGCTTCCCACTACCTTAAAGATGGTGATCAGGTGGGTATTGGCGAACATGAGCTTGTCTTCCGCTCTTTTGGCTCGATAGCAACCGAGGTAGAGAATTTTCCGACAATTGCTGTGCCATATACTGGCGATCAACCTGATATGACCTATCGCACACGCGATGACGGGTTGGCTACAGTGTCTGGTAGTGATGACTACGGTACGGCCTATTCACTCGATTCAAGTGATAATGTTGAGCTACCTGTTCAACATGAGACAAAAACATCTACGCCAGAGCACGCTGAGGTTTTACCTCCTACAAACTATGTGGTTCATGACTCTGAGACTGTACAACCAGTTCGTGAACCTGTTGTGAATGACTCGAAGTTTAGTGGTGAGCCTTCGGTCGCTGCATCATATGCTCCTGTTGTTCCTGCCATCTCTGAAAAGGTACCTGCAATGCAGCCAACGCAGTCTTCAGCCAACACATCTGATGGCAATGTGACTTTCAGCCGCTTTGCTACGATTGCGCATCCTTCTCTACCTGATATTAGCCCTTTGATGGCTGCGCTTTCAACGCTTGATGGGCAGATTATGTCTTTACAAGAGCAGTTTAATGCGACCCAGGAGGCAATGCGCTCACACGAGGGAGAGGTTACTCAGACTGCTAATCAGTTACGCACAGGTATCCGCCGTGTATCTGAGCGTATGGACAATATGATTGCGGATGTGGCTCGTAGTCGTGAGGCTCTGGCCTGGGTCGAGCTTTTGCAGTTGATGGAAGATGTGATGACTAATCCACGTGATATCGAATATGTGACAAAGCTGGCTCGCAAAGCACGCGAGCTTAATAAGGTCTTCCAGATTCATCAGACGGTTCTTAATACTATGGCTGAGTGTAATAGTTTATTGCGCAGTATGATTGGCGAAGAAAAGTAGCGTTCCTGTTCATTTCGTATATCTGAGGGGCGGCCAACGGGAGCGCCCCTTTTACATTTGCGATCACCTTTAAGTGTTTTTGCTCATTGCACTTATTAGGATCGTCTCTTATTCGGGAATGATATGTATAAAAAAGCACCTGCTGATGGAGGAAGTGGCTCTTCCAATACTTCTGTATCACGCGATACACAATCCTTCGATGCAATTATTATTGGAGCCGGGTTGGGAGGGTTGCTTAGTGCGGCTCAACTCTTGCAGCGTGGCAAACGTGTTCTGATATTAGAACGGTTACCTCATGTTGGTGGTCGTTTCACAGCTAAGAATTTTCATGGTGTGCAGGTAAGCACGGGCGCAGTGCATATGGTTCCTTTTGGTAGTAGTGGTGTGTTAGCACAGATGCTGATGCGTTTGCATGTTCCTTATCGCTTCTTTGATGCGGATGTGTTTGGATCATTTCATGTGCATGGCAAGCAATACCGGTCGCGTGGGCTGCTGGGAGTTGCTCGTTTTCTGGGTCCAATGCAATTTTGCTGGTTTCTACGTCTTGGCTATCTGATGTTTTTCCATACTCTTCCCAGGAAAGAACGCTCTATGCCTTTTGACGTCTGGCTTGAACGTCATATACCTGTTGAGCGGAATCCACAGCTTGTTTCTTTTTTTACGGCAATATCTCGTTTCGCTTTAAGCCTTGAACTGAGCCAGGTGAGTACGGCCGAGGTGGTGCGCATTACCAAGAATATGTTTCGCTATGGTGCACCTGCGATTGTGCAGGGTGGCTGCGGTGAGCTTTCGCGCTCACTGGAGCAGCATGTCCTTGCCCATAGCGGCGCGATCTGGCTCTCGTGTGAGGTTGCGCAGATTCTACAAACTGATAACTGCGTCACAGGTGTTCGCGTGCGACATAAAGCGAATAAAGAGGAGACGCTTGTTCTGGCACCGCTGGTGGTGAGCGATATTGGTCCACGTGCGACTGCCGCCCTCCTGCAAAGCCATCGTGTAACCCAGGCAGAAGTTTTAAAGCAAAAACATTCCACTCCTGTGTCAGCTGGTGAGACTACCCTTGCTGCCGATGAAGTGGGTGCGGAGCAGTCTGATCTACAAGAGGCTGTAGGTCTCAAGGTGCATATTCTCAGTGATGTCTCGCTTATTCCACATAAAGGTATCATGTATTGTCTGGATACCAGGCGTATTGCTGGTATGGTGCAGCCGACAAATAGCGATCCCAGTCTCGCGCCAGCAGGCAAACATCTACTGATTAGCCATCAGGTTATTCGTAGCAATAATGTCGAGGAGGAGCGTGCCCTGGCCCTGGCCGATCTGCGTATGCTGTTTGGTGACGCTTTTGATAAGCATTGTCATGTGCTCACTATGGGGACGTATCGAGGCGAGTGGCCGGTGAACCGCATTGCGCAGGGTGAGGATGTCTCGCCATTACTCTCTTTGCCGGGGCTCTATCTGGTAGGTGATGCGGTGAAACCGCCTGGCTATCTCATGGTTGAAGGTGTTGCTCAGAGTGTGAATCGCTTTCTTGATTTGCTAGCCTATTCTGCTTTAAATGGCCCTGTTGAACGTTCTGTTGTGCGCGTTTCGCGCATGCGTCGGGCTCGTAATGTAACTGAACCACCTTCGCGCCTGAATGCTTTGCGTTGGCTATGGAAAGCACCTGGAAACTCTGGGCAAGCCTGACATGAGGAGGAAATTTGATTTTAGTATATATTTTCCCCTCTTTTTGCGTTAAACGCAAAAAGAGGGGAAAATATATACTAAAATCAAAAAAGGAGCAAGTGAGCAAGCAATGCAAGAGTGGCTCTTAGTTTTAACTTTGCAAACTTGCTCGTACTTCGCGTAACTGCTCAGGAGTTAAAATCCTGAATAAGATAAGTAAATTCTCTAGGTCATATTCTAAACCGATAGAATGTAATTCTTGCCGAATGCGGCCGAGTGCGCTGATCTGTGTCGTCGTAATCAAACCATAACTTACAAGGCTTGCTGCTAGAAGCTGGTCTGGGGTAAGCAACTTAAACATAAGTAAAATTTCACCAAGTTGATAATTCAAGTCCACACCACGTAGCATACGCTGAATACTTTGTGCAACTTCTAAACGATCATGGGGTACAAGATGCCCATCAAGTAATACTTTGCCAAGTGAACGGGTTGCTCGTCCACTTAGTACTTGCGGCTGAACGGACTGCGGTTGTTCTGAGAGTGCTGGCATGGGTGGTAGGCTTTGCACAATATCAAGGAGGACAGCATTGTTTGCTGTCAGCCCTTCATCAAAGTCTACTCCTAGCTTTGACTCTGCTGGAGCTTGCTTTACCTCACTATGGTTCTCCTTCCCATTCTCGATTGGTTCCCTGACTTCCTGGTCTTTAGTAGTAGGCTTTTTCGATGCCTCTTCCCACTCATGCAGTGGTGGTTTTTCTTGTATAGGGGTCGTCGCTGCTGCAGACGTGGGCATAATTGGGGACATAGGCGTTGTAATTGATGCCATAGGAGGAGAAGTGGGTTGTGTTTGCTGCATAGCTTGCAGTTGCTGTGCTATCTGTGCCAATTGTTGCCCATAGTTTGCACGTGAGAGTACATCTGGTCGTCTTGTGTTTTCTGTGACTACGGGCCCTGAGACTGTCCGCTCGATTGGCATGTCCTGGATGGGTGAAGCCCGCAATGTCTGCGCACTGATATTTGCCTGAGAGCTTGTATCCTCGCTTGTTTGAGTTGATCGTGTGACTGGTGCGCTCGAGGTGTTTAGAGATGCATATGCTGCGTATGGGTTGTTTAGACCGTTTGTCTCTGTTTGCACATTGTCCATGGTTGAATCTAGCTCGACTGTTTCTGTCGATGGGAGAGGCGTCACGGTCGAGAACGAAGGACGAGGCGCTAATGGTGACGCCGTTTCTATAGGCTGATATGTTATGCCGTTCGCTGTAGCCCGTGATGCGGTTGGCTGGATGATGGACTCTGTAGTTGTATACATCGTGTTGTTATTGTCGCTCTCTTCCGTGAAAGGAGAGCGATATCCCTGAGCCATGCGTGATAGTTGTGCTAATCCTGATTCATTAGTGTTATCGTTTGCTTGACCGCCGGCCAGTCTCTGTAATGCGGAGTCAGACGGTCCTGGCGTAGCATATGATCGTTGGGCATAGGGAGCAGGAGCTTCTTTGTTTTCCTGTTGTGTAGAGTAATTGTTGGTTCCCTGTGCACTCCAGGTGCGTTGATTGGGATAAAGCACAGCGCGAATCTTTTCGGTATAAGTAGGCTGATTCGTGGCTGCAGGTCCAGAAGATGGTGAAGTGTATTCATTATTATTGCCGTTATTAGTAGTATTGTTGAAGTTGTTGTTATTGGCATTATTAGTAGTATTGTTGAAATTGTTATTGGTAGCTGTAGGTTGGGTCTGAGAAACAAAACTATTCGCAGTGATTGGTGACGAGGGTGCGGAGTATGTTTTTGCTGCTTGTGGACTATCTGTGTTTAGGGAATTTGTGGAACGATATGAGATGGGTGTTCCTCCCAAACCAGGCGTTGGTTGCTGTGAGCGTGGTGTCGCAGATGGGGTGGGGGATATCTTCGGCAGGCGTGGCAATGTATTGATGTTTGCTTCAATATTGTCACCTGGTACGCGAGTGCGAACTGCCTCGACGAGATTCATAAGGCCCATCATGCCATCAACTTCTATATCTGCCATAGTGTTTGGTGAGCGATCTTCGAAATCGCGTGGTCCATAGCTTGCCAGATTAGTACAGAGAAACGTCAGTACCTGCAACTTGCGGTCTCGACGTTGACTATCGCGTTGACTATCCAGGGCAACCCAGAACTCTCGTCGTGCGGCTGCCGCCTGTGCAAGATTTACAAGCACGAGTCGGATAGGATAACGTGCAATTGAATCAAATACTTCTACTGCTGTACGTGCTGTATGATTTGTATAACCCGCTAGCTGAAGTTCACTAACTAATAATGTTGCTAACTGCTGGTCTCGCTCAAAAAGCAGAATGTGTGGTCCACCAGTACTAATGTTCATACCTGCATCACTCCAGTTGCTACCCACTTTATAACTGAGCCCACAGGGTAAATGCGAATGTTTGCCCATCTGGCCTTGCGCTCATCAAAGCCTCCTGCATGTATATGTATACCTCTACTTTAGAGGCATGCGAGGAAAGAAGCACATGCTACAACAAGGAAAATCCATGCTGGACAACCTGGTATCTCTGGTTGTCCATTATTAGTTATTAAATAGATAATGTAAAACAGACAACTAGTGCATAAGATATCTAATATTCGGCGTTGCATGCAGTGATCTTGATTTTACTTACCCTGTTGGCTTGTGCTTACGTTATGTCATCTCTGGGCTCTATACCATGCTGTGTTCTCGAATTTAGTATAGCATACATCTCTTGCCCTGTCATAGTATTGGGATGAGACTTGACTATTGACGCATGCCTTATGCTATATGCTCGAAATATATGCTAATACTCTTGCTTAATATGCTTTTTTGATACTTTCTAAGGGGGACATTAGTCCTATGCACTAAGACAGTTTTCCTTGTAGGATTACCCTGGTTGCTCTAGTAACAGACTGTGGGTTTCAATGGTTATGTTGGCGTGATGAAGGGGATATTTCCAGCCTTTTTCACACTTTCATTGTGAGTAGTAGTTGAAGGATGAGTAATCTGTATGAGTTTCTCCCTTGCCATATTTGGACTATCCAGAAAGAATTGTTTGCTAAAGAGAAATATGCTATAATGAGCTTATACCCTTTTATAGAAAGTGGGAATTAGCAGCAGTGTTTTACGTAGAGGGTGTAAGTGATGCACCTTTGATCCCTTGCATAGTTCGTTTCATATCTAACCAATAGGTATGAGAAAGGACCGATTGGAACATTGCAGAAGCATCGGCAAGATGCATCTCTCAGCTCAATCCTATCTTATTAGATTTAAGGGCTGGAAAAAGAGTATCGCAAAACTGAATCAGAATAAGATCCTCCGAAATGTAGAAAGGGCTGGTTTTCTCGCGGCATATGTCGAGCAAGAATCCGGTCCTTTTGGTCTAATGGCACCATGCTGTTCGGGTGGGAGAGGGCGAGGTGGGTATATGGGTGATCTGTCTGTTCGCAATCCCGCCTCTTCCCTCTTGTTTTCTTTCCCGTTCGTGTAGTGCGTTTTCTGGGTTTGTCGCATGTAGATGGCAGTCAAAGCGTGTAGTGTAGGAAATTCTGTATGCAGAATAGTCGCACAACCGGCTTTTTATACACTACTAGTCATACACAGAGAGGATGAACTATGGATCTGGTGAAGCGGTTAGAAGAATATCGGGACCGTGAGCGCGAACTCATGTGGGAAGGGAACTTCGCCCAGTACTTTGAGATTGCTACAACCAAGCCAGCGGTGGCTCGACTTTCTCACGAGCGCATCTATCATATGATTATGGATGCGGGTGTGGATACGACCCGCAATGGCGAGCCTCGCTACAAATTCTTTAGCCAGGAAATTTTTGGCATTGAGAAACCGCTACAGCAGATCGTTGACTACTTCCACTCTGCCGCTCAACGCCTTGAGGTCCGTAAACGCGTCCTCCTGCTTATGGGACCAGTTGGTGGTGGTAAGTCTACGATTGTGCACCTGATGAAACGGGGTCTAGAAGCATATAGCCGAACTCCTGAAGGGGCGGTCTATGCAATCAAAGATTGCCCTATGCATGAGGAGCCCCTGCACTTAATTCCTAATGAACTTCGCGCGGATGTTGAAAAAGAATTTGGCCTGTACATTGAAGGTGATCTGTGCCCTCATTGCCGCTATATGGTTGATAACCAGTTTCGCGGGCGCATTGAGGAGGTCCCGGTCAAGCGCATTACGTTTAGTGAAAAATATCGTGTTGGCGTTGGCACATTTACACCTTCCGATCCTAAAAGTCAGGATATCAGTGAGCTAGTAGGTGGCATCGACCTCTCTACAATCGGTGAAGTCGGCGTTGAAAGCGACCCCCGCGCATATCGATTCGATGGCGAATTGAATATTGCCAACCGAGGGGTAATGGAATTCGTGGAAATGCTTAAGTGCCTCAGCGGTAATACGCTCGTTTACACGCAGAATGGTATCCGTCGCCTCGACTCTTTCGCTACGGCGGATCAGCCAGTCGGAGAATCACGCGAGATCGAATTGCAAGTTGCGAGTAGCGTCGGTATCGAGACTGCCGCACACATCTATCGTTCTGGCCTGAGCAAAACGAAACGCATCAGCACGCGTCGCGGTTTTGTGCAGGAGGGCACGTTTGAGCATCGCTTGCAGATTGTGAATGCTGATGGTGTGCTGGTCTGGCGTCGGCACGATGAGTTGCAGGTTGGTGATTGGGTCGTGCTCCAGAAGGGGCAGAATCTCTGGGGGCAGGATGTTGCGTTCTCCTGGCAGCCTGAGAAACCACAGTTGGCAGGCCGTATCCAGGCACCGGAACGTATGACGCCCGAACTTGCACGCTGGTTGGGCTATCTCATCGCTGAAGGTGATGTGTGCGCCGATGGTACTATTCGTTTTGCGAATGTGGAAGAGGAACTGCGTGCTGATTATACACAGTTGACGCAGCACCTGTTTGGTATCACACCCCGTCTGTATGATGGTGTTGTGCAGATGAATAGTGTTGTCCTGGCCGACTTCTTGACATATGTTGGCTTTAAAACGGGTTCCTACAACAAAGAAATTCCCTGGTCCGTTCTCCAATCATCGCGTGAGTCCATGCTAGAATTTCTGGCTGGCTACTTTGCAGGCGATGGGACTGTCAATCTCAGAGGCAGAATCTCCTGGACTACGGCTTCAGAGGAACTTTCCCGCCAGTTGCAAGTTGTATTGCTAAATCTCGGTGTCGTGGCTCGTCGTGTGAAGACCCGGAGTCGCTCTTCCTCTACAAGCGAGTATGGGGAATATTGGACTGTGACGGCGAGTGGTGCGGATGCTGATCTGCTTGCGTCGCAGATGCGCTTGCTGCCACAACGTAAACTGTTGGAATATCAGCGCGTTTCGGCAAAGGTAGAGCGCGATGGACGCGCGGATCTTATTCCCAACACGATCAACTACTGGCAAGCGATCTCTGCTGAATTGCAGCGTGTCACGGTGGCGCGTGCTCAAGCTTCGGGCGGCTATCATAGCGTCGATCATCAAGGTGCTCGTCAGGTGCTTGGTGAGGATTATACCAATCTGCACATGTTGCGTACCAACACCAATACGTGCACACGCTCGATGGCTGATAAAGTATTGCGCAAGCTTGATGGGTGGGTTGAGCCACCTCCGGGCCTGTCCGCATTGCTCAATTCCTCATTGTTTTTTGATACAGTTGTCTCTATCGAGGATAGCGAGGCCGAGTGTTGGGATTTGAACGTTCCCGGCTCTAACACCTACGTTGCCAACGGTATTGTTAACCATAACTGCGATGAGAAGTTCTTATATGTCTTGCTCACCCTGAGCCAGGAACAGAACATCAAGACCGGGCGCTTTAGCATGATCTATGCCGATGAAGTTGTTGTTAGCCATACCAATGAGCATGAGTATTCATCGTTTGTGGGTAACAAGAAGTCAGAGGCGTTGCAGGACCGCATCATCCTTGCTAAGGTTCCTTACAATCTGCGCGTATCTGATGAGGTGAAGATCTACGAGAAGTTGCTCAAACAGAGCTCGCTGCAAAATGTGCATATCGCACCATATACGCTGCGCATCGCCAGCATCTTTGCTCTCCTGACTCGCCTTGAGCCTTCGAAGAAGGCTGGCATGAGCTTGATGAAGAAGCTGAAGCTGTATGATGGCGAGGATATGGAAGATTTTAAACAGAAGGATGTGCGCGAGTTGCAGGAAGAGACCGTACGTGAGGGCATGGATGGCATCTCTCCCCGTTATGTCATTAACCGTCTCTCTAACGCTCTGATTAAGCAAAATGTGACCTGTATTAATCCTATCGATGCCCTGCGTGCCCTGCGCGATGGCCTGGATCAGCACACGAGTATTACGCGCGAGGAACGTGAACGCTATCTCAACTTCGTGAGTGAGGCTCGCAAAGAGTATGATGAGGTGGCGAAAAAAGAAGTCCAGCGTGCTTTCGTCTATTCGTATGAAGAGTCGGCTCGTACAATGTTAAATAACTACCTCGATAACGTTGAGGCTTTCTGCAATAAGACGAAGTTGCGCGATCCTATCACTGATGAAGAGATGGAGCCCGATGAGCATCTGATGCGCTCTATCGAGGAGCAGATCGGCGTCTCTGAAAATGCGAAGCGCTCTTTCCGCGAGGAGATTCTCATCCGCATTTCTTCTCTGGCTCGCAAAGGTCAGACGTTCGATTATACCAGCCATGAGCGCTTGAAAGAGGCAATTGAGAAAAAGTTGTTTGCTGACTTGCGCGATGTGGTAAAGATTACAACGTCAACGCGTACTCCCGATAAAGAGCAGTTGCGCAAAATCAATGAGGTTGTTGATCGTCTGATGGCTGAACATGGCTACTGCCATGTGTGTGCAAATGAAATCCTTCGCTACACCGGAAGCCTCTTAAATCGATAATAGCGTCTGGTGCAGGGTGTTTAGTGTGTAAAGGACTTGTTGGCAGTTCAACGTGGAGCTCCAACCAGTCGCCCACTCTTTCCCTGCTCCTCTCGTTTCAATAAGGAGAATGATCGATGTCTGTCTCCCAGCATGACTGGTCGTTGCATCGCAAAGGGCAAATTGATCAGGAGCGCCATAAAGAGAAGATCCGCGAAGCGGTTAAGAAGAATTTAGGTGAAATTGTCAGCGAGGAGAACATTATTCTCTCCGATGGCAAGAAGACTGTTCGTGTGCCTATTCGTTCGCTTGAAGAGTATAGTTTTCGCTATGACTTCGGTCGCCAGCAGCATGCAGGCCAGGGCAATGGGAAGAGTAAAGTTGGCGATGTGGTGGCTCAGGAGCCGAAGCCTGGCAAGGGTAAAAAAGGTGAACCCGGCAAAGAGGCTGGCTACGATTACTATGAGGCTGAAATTTCTATGGAGGAGCTGGCCGCTCTGATCTTTGAAGATCTTGGTCTGCCTAACCTCGAGCAGAAGCGTCAGCAAGAACTCCAAACCGATGCGGTGCGCTTCACTGATGTACGTAAAAAAGGTGCAATGGCAAATCTGGATAAGAAACGCACCATTATGGAGAACATCAAGCGCAATGCCTCTAAGGGTGATCCCACCTTTAAAGAGGTGAAATCTGAAGATCTACGCTTTAAGGTCTGGGAACCCACGATTAAATATCAGTCCAACGCTGTCGTCATTGCGATGATGGACATTTCGGGCAGTATGGGCGAATTCGAGAAGTATATTGCGCGTAGCTTCTACTTCTGGATGGTGCGTTTCTTGCGTACAAAATACAATAATGTGCAGATTGTCTTTATTAGCCACCATACTGAGGCGAAAGAGGTTACCGAGGAAGAGTTCTTCCATAAGGGTGAAAGTGGTGGTACGCAGGTCTCTTCGGCGTACGAACTGGCCCTCCAGATCATTCAAGAGCGCTATAATCCTAGCGATTGGAACATCTATCCCTTCCACTTTTCCGATGGAGATAACCTACCATGGGACAATGATCGTTGTGTCCAACTGGTCAATCGTTTGATGGAGCAGTGCAACATCTTTGGCTATGGTGAGATCCGCGAGGGCCATTATCGTTCACCAAGCACATTGATGTCGGCCTACAATAAGATTAATGATCGCAAGTTTACAGCCGTGACCATTTCGGATAAAAAGGAAGTGTATCCTGCGTTGCGCAAGTTTTTTGCACAGCGCGATCCTGTTCCGGGCAGGTAGATTCAGGAGTTACTGCATGATTAGTCATGATTCGAATAGTGACATCGAACGCTTGCGTGACGGGATAGATGCTGCCTGGGAGGAGGCGCGGAAGTTTGGCCTTGATCCTTTCCCAACTCATTTTGAGCTGGTGCCCGCCTCGGTTATGTACGAATTCGCTTCTTATAGCCTTCCAGGCCGTTTTAGCCATTGGACGCATGGGAAAGCGTATTACCGCCAGAAGATGCAGTATGATTTTGGCCTGAGTAAGATCTACGAGATGGTGGTCAATACAAATCCCAGCTATGCTTTCCTGATGGAGATGAATGATCTGCTGCAAAATACGTTTGTGGCGGCACATGTCTTTGGTCATACAGACTTCTTCAAGAATAATGCATACTTCCAGCATACCTCGCGCCGTATGATCGATAAGGCAAGTGGGCACGCTGAACGTATCGCGAAATATGAGTTTGACCACGGGAAAGATGAGGTGGAGCGTTTCCTCGATTCGGTGCTCTCGATTCAGGAGCACGTTGATTATAATCTCTTGCTCCGTGCCGATGCTCCCTCTGCAAAGGATGAGAAACCGAGCCAATTTGCCGGTGGTGAGTATGAAGATTTGTGGGCCCTGGAGGATAAGGCGAAGAAGGCTGAGGAGGAGCGTGATCGCAAGCCCGGTAAAGCTCCCAAAGTTTCCCGAAAAGCCGGAGAAAGATCTGCTCCAGTTCCTGCAGCGCCATTCGCCTAATCTGACACCCTGGCAGCGCGATATCCTGGATATTGTGCGCACTGAGATGCTCTACTTTGTGCCTCAGATGCAAACCAAAACGATGAACGAGGGTTGGGCTTGTCTGGTTGGCTCTAGCTTGCTTCTGACTGAACATGGTTTCTTGCGCTATGACGCTCTCCATGAGCGCCTGGCTCACGGCGAAACTATTGCTGTGGCTAGTGGCAATGGCAAGCAAGATAAGATTACTGATCGGCATGTCCGCCGCAATGCCGCTACTATACGTTTGCGTACGCGTCGTGGCCTTGTACTGGAGGGAGCGGAAGAGCATAAGCTGAGCGTTGGGCCAGATCAATGGCTTGCACTTAAAGATGTGAAAGTTGGGCAACGTATTCCGTTACGTGTGGGTGACAATATCTGGCCAACACAATTGGTGCCTGTTGCTGTGCCAGCGCAACGCGTCTCGGCTACTGTGTCCGATGTTGAGCAGGTAGGAAGTGTGAGTGTAAAGACGATCTGTTGCTCTATAGAAGATAGCAAAACGTCTCGCGTGCAGGATCGGGTAGGATCAGCAATGCCGCAAGTGAATGACACCTTCGGCAATGGTAGCAAGCCTGTCTATGCTGTTCGTGCACCTCTAAACACTCCCACGCATTTGACGACACCTTTCGCAGAATTTCTGGGTTATCTTGTTAGTGATGGCGATATCTATCTTTCTTCTTCATCGAAGGACGCGATAGGTTTCACTACGGAAGATTTAGAGTGCCGGAACCGTTATGCCGCACTTGTTACAGAATTGTTTGCGATTGAGCCAACTGTATTCTGGGACGACAGGGCGGTTGTTGGCGAGTGTTGGCGTGTGGTCTTCTACTCTACAAATGTGCTTGACCTCTTACAATCTCTTGGCCTTGATCTGCGTGCAGAGGCCGCACAAAGGTGCATTCCAGAGGGCATTTTGCAGTCGCCTAAATCTGTTGTAAGCGCATTTTTGCGTGCATGTTGTGATTGTCATGGCAGCGCATCTCTTCGGGAAGGCGTGAGCTTGTCAACCGTTAGCGACGATATTGCGCAATCGCTCCAGGTGTTGTTGCTGAACTATGGCATTCTGTCATGTCGTGAGAAGAGCACTCTATGCATTAAAGACGCCTCTGTAAAAATCTTTGCGCGCGAGATTGGCTTTCGTCTGGCCCATAAGCGTGAGAAGTCAGGATGGTATGTGAGGAGCCACCTCTGGTTTGCTAAAGAAGATACATATGATACAGTGGTGAGTGTAGAAAGTGCGGTTGCTGATGTCTATGATATTACGGTGCAGGATTCGCATCGGTATGTTGCCAATGGAATGCTCCACCATAATAGTATCTGGCACTCACGTATTATGCGCGAAATGGGCGATAAGGGCATAATCTCTGACTCGGATACAATAGAATTTGCCCAACTGCATTCAAGCGTGCTTACACCGTCGCGCACCTCGCTCAATCCATATTATATCGGCTTTAAGATCTTTGAGGATATCGAGCGCCGCTGGGATAGTCCCACGACCGAGGAGCGCGAACGCTTCGGACGCCAGCCCGGTAAGGGCCGTCAGAAGATCTTCGAAGTACGCGAATTGGAGAACGATGTCTCGTTCTTGCGCAACTATCTGACTGAGGATCTCGTGAAAGACCTGGACCTCTACCTCTACAAAAAAGAGGGCGACGAATGGGTCATTGCGGAGAAGAATTGGCAGAAAGTTCGCGATACAATCGTTGCCAATATGACGAATTTTGGCCATCCCTATCTGGTGGTGGACAATGGCGATTATCGAGGGAATCGCGAACTCTACATCAAACATCTCTTTGAGGGGCAAGAGTTGGATCTAAACTATGCGGAGAAGACGCTTCACCATGTGTACCAGCTCTGGGGCCGCCCCGTTCACCTGGAGACGGTTTTCGAGAGTAAACGTATCCTGATGACCTACGATGGTGAGCGTAATAGCAAGAGTACGCTTGAAAAATAACAGGTGTCACATGAATGGGTCCCTCGCTATTGCTCTGCCAAATGCTTTTGGCAGAGCAATAGCGAGGAGACCCATTCATGTGACTTTGTACTTTTATCCTATAAAATGCAGAGCATATTGACGTGTAGCCATTCTATTGGGTATCCTTTGTATATAGAAATTGTAGTCCCTGTCTACGCAGCCCTTGTGGTGATGGTTTGGGAGTGTGGTGTGAAAGTTCCTCTGTACACTATCGGTCATGGTAACCGGTCAATTGAATCCTTTCTTGCTCTTCTAGAACGCTATGGCATCGATTTCCTGGTCGATGTGCGCTCACAGCCCTATTCGCGCTATAGTCCCCATTTCTCCAAAGCTGCATTAGAGGCATCTATAACACCGTGTGGGCTACACTATGTGTTTATGGGCGACACTCTCGGCGGGCGTCCCAGCGATCAAAGCTGCTATGTTGCGAACAAAGTAGATTATGCACTTCTAGGGGAGAAGGCATGGTATCAGCAGGGCATTGCGCGTTTGTGTACCGCCTGGGAGAAGCAACTGTGTATAGCCCTTCTGTGTTCTGAACTGAAGCCACAAGAATGTCACCGCAGTAAGCTGATAGGCAATACCCTGCTTAACCAACAGATCGATGTAGCTCATATCGACGAGGATGGCGAGCTGAAAGGGCAGGCTCAACTCAATCTTTTATTGATGCATGGACAATTACCTTTGTTCGAGGATATACCATTGCTGGATCTAGACAGCAGAATTGGCCGTTCCCGCAAAGCATATCATCCTACTGACAACAAAGGAGAGAGCGATGCCTAAGATAGTTACAATTGGTGTCTACGGTTTCACGTCTGAGGCATTCTTTCAGGCATTAGTGCATGCGCACACTGATCTCCTGTGCGATCTGCGCTCCCGGCGTGGGGTGCGTGGACCTCTTTACACGTTTGCTAATAGTCAGCGTCTGCAACAAAACCTCGCGGCTTTGCATATCCGCTATCTGCATATCAAAGCGCTTGCTCCCGCCCAGCCGTTGCGCGAGAAGCAGAAACAAGCGGATAAAATACTCGGTGTTGCGCGACGCAAACGAGTCACCCTGACTCGGACTTTCATTGAAGAGTACGAACAACGTTACTTATCGACATTTGATGCACGCAACTTCATCGCGCAATTGGAATCTGACGCCGGTGTCATGGCTCTGTTCTGTGTGGAATGTAATCCAGATGCATGTCATCGTTCGTTGGTTGCCGCTAAGCTGGCTCGGGAACTGGGTCTGGAGGTTGAGCATATTCTACCTGCTGTGCAAACAAGCGAATAACGTTGTGTTGCATACAATATATGTAGTTGGAGGATGGTAAGGTGGAACGAGTCTTGATCGTTGCAAAAACATATATGCAAAATGGAATATGTATTGGCGGGCTGACACGCGAAACAAATAAAAGCGTGCGTTTACTGGGGGCCGACGGTTCTCATCAATCTACAGATACATTATTGGATGTTGGTCAGGTGTGGGATATGGAGTTTCATCCCTCTTCTTCTCTTACTCCCCCGCATGTTGAAGATGTTTGTGTGACCCACGAAAATCTTGTTGGTAAGCAAAAAGATTTGCGCGAAACGCTATTGCCACGTATCAAAATATGGGAGGGTGGTCCAGACTCACTCTTTGATGGTCAAATAATAATTGGGGAGGGTGTTGCCTATATCAACCGTGACAAAGGGCTCCCCATATGCAGTACTGGCTACTGGCTCTCTGATCGTGTCTTGACGTTGATCTATCGTCAGAATAGCAGGCCGTATTACTGGCTTAATCTATCCACTTCTGCGCCGCAAAAAAGACTATATATTCGCTATGTAGGTTTTGCCCTCCCTATAATGCGTATCCCTGCAAAGACACTTGTTCGCGTCTCGCTTGCTCGCTGGTGGGTCCCCGACAATGCCGACGACGAGCGTTGCTATCTACAGATATCAGGCTGGTATAAGTAGTAAGTCTGACGTGCTTGAAGACGATCATGATATCATGGTCGTCCAGATTTTCCAGTGGTAGATTGATCGTATACCCGGTCCATAAATGTGCCATAACGAATTTCGCGTCAGGAAGCGGCTTAGCCCGCCGTAAGATCTCACGTATGGAAATACCTCACAGACGTTATCAAAGCGGCTCTACGTTGTTACACAGTGAAAATTGGTGGTGAGTTTTGTATGAGTGATCAGCCATTTTTCTGTCTACAAACCACCTGGGCAGGCGAAATATGCCAGTCAGCTTTTCCATTTACCTGAAAGGATGAGATGGTATACCAGCATCGAAAGCAGTGATATAATCAGACCGATTCCAATCAAATATTAACTGCTGTGGATGTGTATAGAATAATTGGATTTTGATGACGACAATACAAGAAGCTTTGCGCCTGGGAGCGCAGGAGTTGGCGACCGCCGATTTACAGGGCGTGCGGCTTGATGCTCAGGTGCTTTTAGCTCATGTCCTTGGGCTTGAGCGTGCGCAGCTCTATGCCCACCCTGAGCGTGAGCTAACAGTGGAGCAGGAGCAGACGTATCGTGCTTTGTTGAACCGCCGTGAACAACATGAACCAATTGCATATATTGTGGGCCACAAAGAGTTTTATGGATTGGATTTTTATGTTGACCCACGTGTGTTGATACCACGGCCGGAGACAGAACTATTAGTTGAGTCTGCCCTGGCACATATTCGGTCTCGCCTGTCTGCTGGTTGCGTGCCCCTGGTGGCCGATATTGGAACGGGTAGTGGGGCCATCCCCATCACAATTGCTGTAGAAGAGCCGCGTCTCCCCGCTCTCTTCGCCTGTGATATTTCCGCTCAGGCGCTTGAGGTGGCGCATATTAATTGTGAGCGTCATCATGTTGCTGAGCGTGTGCATCTTTTGCAGGGTGATTTGCTCGCGCCTCTCCCCGAACCAGTGGATGTGTTGTTGGCTAATCTTCCCTATGTTGGTACTCGTGAACGGGATGCGATGACTCCCGATGTTGTAGCTCACGAGCCTCATCAGGCGCTTTTTAGTGGCCCAGATGGGCTAGACCTGTTGCTTCGTCTATGTACGGAAGCGAAAAAATCTGCTACGCTAAAAGATAGAGGGGTGATGCTCCTGGAAATTGGCTATCAACAATGTAAACCATTAACTCTTGCCCTTCGTTCGCTATGGCCGCAAGCTATAGTTACCTGTAGAAAAGACTATGCAGGTTGGGACCGTCTGGTTGAAGTTATTGTCTGACACCGAATCGAAGTGGTTCGCCACGCGGAACTGCTTCATGCCTACGTTCTTTATGTAGAGTAGAGCATTTTATAGCAAGGAAAGGCAAACCAATGGGGATTTGCCGGGGTTGTTGAATTTTTACCACTACGGGGGGCTTGTTATGGTTCTGGCGAGTATGGGGCTGGCTTTTCTTACTCAAACAATGCAGCCTGCTAACCTGATCGGAAATATTATATGGATAGTGGTTGGTGCGGCGAGTGCATTCTTGTTATCATACCTATTTATCTTTGGTCTGATCTTACTTAGTCGTAAGTTCTCACTAGTTCGGAAGGCTGAACCTGGTAGGAAGCAAGATAAAGTGCCTCGCCTTGGTGGCGTCGCTATCTTTCTAGCTTTTATCATTACCTCTTTGCTCTTCTATATCCGTGATCCTGAACTGGAATCTAAAGAAATAATTATTTACTGGCTATTTCTGGTAGCATCGACGTTAATTGTAATTGTCCATGCCTATGACGATGTAAAACCGCTGAAGCCCCTGCCCAAGCTGCTTGCACAGACTCTGGCTGTGATAATCATTCTTGGTCCATTTATCAATGGTAGATTTAACGGCGTCCTCTTGTTCGGCTTTAGTAATCCTTTTCAGGCCGCCTTCTCTCTGCCCTGCTGTAAGGCGTCCGTGATCAACATCTTTATCAGCGACCCTACCATCAGCTTGCTGGCTGTACCTGCTGTACTCGTGACGTGGTTCTGGATGGTGGGCATGATGAACACAGTGAATCTTATTGATGGCTTGGACGGTCTGGCGGCTGGTGTGGTGGCGATCACGGGCATTTTTATTACTATTACCAGCTACTTCTTACAGCAGTATACTATTGCGCTGCTAGCTGCAATATTTACGGGTGCGGTACTTGGTTTTCTGCCTTTCAATTGGAATCCGGCGAAGATCTTTATGGGGGATAGCGGGTCGCAATTCCTGGGCCTGGGTCTGGCCGTCTTATCGATCATGGGTGGAGCGAAAGTTGCGCTTGCGTTGATGGTGTTGGGCGTTCCGATCATGGATGTGGCTGTAGTAATTATCAACCGCGTTCGTCGTGGTCAGCATCCACTGCACTATGATAAAACTCATCTGCACTATCGCTTACAAGCCACAGGCTTGAGTGTGAAGCAGATCTGCTATGTGTTTTATGCCCTGACCGCTGTTTTTGGTATTCTAGCCCTGCGCTTCGAGCATTTCTATAAGCTGCTTGGTCTAGCCCTGGTAATCGCCACCATAACTATCATGATTGCCTGGATTGATGTTCGTCAGCAGAGGCGTGGTACGCCCATCAAATTGGATGGCCCGGAGTCAGACTCCCATCCTGGTGAGCGGGGTATTAATGGTTCAGCTCCTATAGACACTCCATCGGAGGGAGTTTCCAGCGCAATTGGCAACCCTTCAGAGTTAATCGTGGTAATCCCAGGTGAACTGTTTACAGAAAGTGGCCAGGCATAGTCGGCTTACTCACTGCAGCGGATTAGCGCCTGTTTTATAATGGATTTTACATGTATGCCCATTATTGCACGAAGATAAATGAATATACATGTAAAATCTATCATATAATAATTATCTCTATCTACTGGCAGTGAGAGAATCTGCTCTATTCAGGTTGCCCTGCTTCTTAACATCCTCAGTGAGCATGCGTTTGAGGAAGTGCCCTGTATACGACTTTTCGTTGTCCGCCACCTCTTCTGGTGTGCCCTGAGCTATAATATAGCCGCCCTTATCGCCGCCCTCGGGCCCCAGGTCTATGATCCAGTCTGCACTCTTGATGACGTCCAGGTTGTGTTCGATGACCACAATCGTATTGCCCGCATCTACTAAGCGCTGCAAGACTTCGAGCAGGCGATCAACATCGGCAAAGTGCAGCCCGGTGGTAGGCTCATCGAGAATATACATCGTGCGTCCAGTGCCACGGCGCGAGAGTTCAGTTGCTAGCTTGACACGCTGAGCCTCGCCGCCCGATAAGGTCGTCGCAGGCTGTCCCAGGCGCATATAGCCCAGCCCTACATCGTTAAGCGTCTTCATTTTGCTATAGATCGATGGTACATTGGCGAAGAAGTCGAGGGCCTCTTCTACCGTCATATCCAGCACATCGGAGATGGTCTTGCCTTTGTAGTGGATCTCCAGGGCTTCGCGATTGTAACGCTTGCCCTCACAGACCTCGCAAGGAACATAGACATCTGGCAAAAAGTTCATCTCAATCTTAACAATGCCCTCGCCCTTGCATGCTTCACAACGTCCACCCTTGACGTTGAAAGAGAAGCGGCCAGGCATATAGCCGCGTATGCGCGATTCCTGCACTTGCGAGAAGATATCGCGAATGATCGTAAAGGCATTGGTATAGGTTGCAGGATTCGAGCGTGGTGTACGCCCGATAGGAGACTGGTCGATATCGATGACTTTATCCAGGTGCTGCAAGCCTTCTATTGTGTCATGCTCGCCCGGCTTGTCATGGGCGCGGAAAAAGAACTGTGAGAGTTTACGATAGAGAATATCGGTAATCAATGTGCTTTTGCCGGAGCCGGAGACACCTGTGATAGCTACAAATTTGCCCAGCGGTATCTCAGCATCGACATTTTTCAGATTGTTTTCGCGTGCACCTCTGACGGTAAGCACATTGCCATTGCCGGCACGCCTTTTCTCTGGTATCTCGACGCGTTTGCGCCCCGACAGATAATCGCCCGTCAACGAGTTATGGTTAGCCACGATCTCGTCATATGTGCCTTCGCCCACGACATAGCCACCATGTTCGCCCGCGCCTGGGCCGATATCAATGATATAATCGGCGGCACGCATAGTATCTTCGTCATGCTCAACGACCAGCAGGGTATTGCCCAGGTTGCGCAGACGTTCCAGTGTATGAATCAAGCGTTGATTGTCGCGCTGGTGCAGCCCAATGCTCGGCTCATCCAGAATATAGAGCACGCCCATAAGCCCGGAGCCTATCTGCGTTGCCAGGCGGATACGCTGGGCCTCGCCTCCTGATAGACTGGCTGCCGCCCTATCCAGGGTCAGATAATCCAGCCCGACATCCAGCAGGAATTGCAGGCGGGCGTGAATCTCTTTGAGGATCTGTCGGGCGATAAAGCGTTCTCGATCACTTAATCTCGTCTGAACCAGTGGTCCGTTAATATCAATAGGTGTCAACGGATCGCCGAGTAATGAGCCATCTTTGTTCGCGCCATTCGCTTTTTTGCTTGTTGGCGATACATGGGTGACGACTGGTTCGATCTCTGCGCTACCACTTTCCAGGTTCTGGAAAAAGTTTTGTGCGTAAGAGATGGCGAGGCGTGTCACCTGCACGATATTGCGTCCACCAACCGTAACGGCCAGTGCCTCTGGCTTGAGTCGAGCCCCATGGCAGACCGGACAGACCCGCACGGACATATATGTTTCTATCTCTTCTCGCGCATTTTCGCTTTCAGTCTGCTTGTAGCGCTTATCTAGGCTGGGAATAACCCCTTCGAAATGTGCAGAATAATGCTTCATATAGCCATGCTGTGGAGTATAGTTAATGCTGAGTGGTTCTTTGACGCCATAGAGAATCTTTTGCTGTATATCGGTGCCCAGATTTTTCCAGGGTATGTTGAGGTCAAAGCCATATTCTCTTGCTAATGCTTCCAATATTGCACTGTGCCATTGGCTGGCATTAACAACCTTGCTCCACGGAGCTATCGCCCCTTGCAGAATACTGAGTTCAGGATTAGTAATCACCAACTCAGTATCAATCTCTTGTTGCGTGCCGAGCCCGGTGCAGTTTGGGCAGGCCCCATGGGGATTATTAAAGCTAAAAGTACGTGGAGCAATCTCGGATAGACTAATGCCGCAGTAGACGCAGGCAGCTCGCTCTGAGAAGAGAATCTCCTCGCCGTCTACGACTGATACCAGTACCACACCATTTCCCAGCTTCAGCGTTGTCTCCAATGAGTCACTGAGGCGTTGTCGGAAGGCTGGATCGACATCTTCGTGTCTGAGTTCTGGGATGCCTGGTTCATCAATGCCGTCTTCGTCGATATGGGCCCGCGCATTGACTTCATACATCGTTGCAGGTTCGGCCACACGCTTGAGTTGTGGGCGTTTTATTGCATCTTGCTCGTTGTCGCTACTTTCGGTTTGTTTCTTGTTTTTGCGAATGACAAGACGGTCAACAACCACTTCAATTGTATGTTTCTTCTGCTTATCGAGCTCAATCTCGTCGCTCAGATCCAGAATTTTGCCATCGACACGCACACGTACATAGCCCGAACGTCGCATCTCTTCGAAGATGTTTTTGTATTCACCCTTACGTCCCTGTACCAGCGGAGCCAGGAGTAGAATACGTGCGCTGTCCGGTAAACTCAAGACAGAGTCAACTATCTGTTGCAGCGTCTGCTGGCTAACCTCGCGTCCACATTGGGGACAATGTTGATGTCCGACTCGTGCGTACAAGAGGCGCAGGTAGTCGTAGATCTCTGTGACCGTCCCAACGGTTGAACGAGGATTATGGCTGGTACCTTTCTGGTCAATGGAGATTGCTGGTGAGAGGCCATCGATATGTTCGACGTCGGGCTTGTCCATCTTATCCAAAAACTGGCGTGCATAGGCCGAGAGCGATTCCACATAACGACGCTGGCCTTCTGCAAATATCGTATCGAATGCCAGGCTACTTTTACCCGATCCCGAAAGTCCTGTGATGACCACCAGCTTATCCCGTGGTATAATCACGTCGATGTTTTTTAGATTGTGCTCACGAGCACCACGTATCACTATTTTATCTTGAGGCATACTCTCAAACCACCCATCACTGTTTATTGTCTTTTAAAATTACACAACGTTATAGCTCTGTAGAAACGGCCTCGTTGTTGTCTCTACCGAGCTCCACTTATTTAGATACGGTTTTTTGTGCTATACTGGTTGTTGAAACAAACAAACGTTCTATATAAAGTACTATACTTGTTATGTGGCCGTCAAGAGGTACTAGAATAGGTAGGATGCAAAAGAGAGTGGCCTTTATCTCCCCATGCATTTGAGAAACGCGGCTAAGCCGTGCAAAATATCTATAAAATACTATTGACATATAGTCTTGAGGTCCTCGTCTTCTGATAACAATAGGTGAATGGTGCCTATTCCCTTACCCTCCCTGAAGTTGTACAAGATTACCATCTACGAGATATAATAATATGTCTGGACACGGCGGAATCGATATCTGCCTCTAGCTCTTCTGCAACAATAGCTTTTCACGAACGTATGACTTTGTAGGTGCCTGCTTTATCCATATTCATGGTATTGGGCGCTTATTGGGTGCATATATAATGTAGAGGAGGTGGCTCTTTGGTGTACAGAAAGTATATAGTAATTCTGGCAACCAGATGGGTCATCAACATCTTATGTTGGGCATGATGTATTCATGTTACCTGCTTCTCTCTTAAATATATGTATGTAGGAAGTCTGTCTGTAGTTCTGGTGATAGACTTTTCTAGTGGTAAGCATGGCTATATTTTGAATCTATCTGTTTGTCTGATAGAATTGTACTATGAAAAAAGGTATTCAAGTGGATAGTGTGAAAATAGAACAGAGTACTCAGAAGCGCGGCCGTCTCGTGCGTGAGATTGTGGAGACAGTTGTTTTGACCGCGCTCATGTTTTTTATTATCAATCAGGTGTTGCAAAACTATGATGTTGAAGGTCCAAGCATGGAGCCTAGTTTACACACCCAGGAACGTATTATGGTTGATAAGATATCGTACCTGTTTCATAATCCTAATCGTGGCGATGTGATTGTGTTTATTGCGCCCCCGCATCCTACTATGAACTATGTGAAACGTGTTATAGGTATGCCCGGCGATACAATTACAATTAAAGGCGATTCAGTAATTGTAGATGGGAAAACTCTGGTTGAGCCGTATGTCTCTCCACACTATCAAGGTAATCCTTACCCTCCCATTATCAACCTTGTGGTCCCGGCTGGTGACTATTATGTGTTGGGTGATGATCGTGCAAATAGCTCAGATTCACGCGATTGGGGCTTTGTACCGCGCAAAAATATTATTGGACGTGCTGCCCTGATCTATTGGCCGCTTGGTCAGGATAACAACGGCTTCTTACCCGACATGTCATCTACGTTCAAAGGGCTTCATTAAATCTCTTTCTGTATCTATATGGCAGAGATTGATTACTGGCAGCAATGTGTAGTACCTTTGGGGTGGTCGATCTCTTGTTGTATAGAATATTGCCGCTCTTCCTGGTATGCTTAACTCGTGGGCTGTCAGTCTTGATTGAGAATGTGGTGATGCTTAAAGAAGCTGCATTTTCTTTTTCTATGAGCATTGACGATTCACAGGCATAAAAACCTCGTACCGTTTAAGTAATTTGTCAAGGTTTAAATAAATCTCTTTGGGGAAATTCGGTGGATTTAGAATACGATTTTGAGAAGCACTATCGCCTGGTGCGAGAAATTATAGAAACGTTAGTCCTCACGGTCCTGATGTTCCTGGTGATACGCCTGGCGGTGCAAAACTTTAATATCGATGGCATGAGCATGGAGCCGAATTTACACGACCAGGAATTAGTGCTCGTTGATAAGTGGTCGTATCACTTTAATAAGCCAGGGCGTGGTGATGTGATTGTTTTTGTTGCCCCTCCCAATCCTGCGCAAGATTATATTAAACGTATCATTGGTTTGCCGGGCGATGTGATTACAATCAAAGATACCCAGGTCTTTGTGAATGGGGAAGCCCTTGACGAAACTTATATTGATCCACATCGTCAGGGGAATCCCTATGGGCCGACTAATAACCTGGTTGTACCAGCGAATGCCTATTTTGTTCTGGGTGATAATCGCGGTGGTAGCTCAGACTCACGCGATTGGGGCTGTGTGCCACAAGGGAATCTTATCGGACGTGCTGCACTGGTCTACTGGCCTCTTGGGCGCGATAATAATGGTCTATTGCACAACGTTTCGCCCACTTTTCAGGATCTTGCCTCCTCACCTGCGAAGATCTCCTCCCAGAACATGTGTGTTATCAAGCATAATCCGCCAGTTGCCATATCTGGACAACTACCTGGGGGTTCTAGCGACATGTTTCTGTTGTTGGCCATGCCCAGTATATATGTATCCTTCAATCGGTTTCGCAACTTCAAAAAATCAGCCCTGTCCTAATACAAAAATCAGCCCAATGTCAGGTCAAGTTCGTTCTCTTTGAGTTGTACATTATTAATTGTGCGCTGGAGTTTAACCTGGGCGTCATTAAAGTGCTTGTTCAAGAGGCTCGTCATCTCTTCGGGCGACATAATAGCCGAAAAGATGCCCTCAGTGCTTACTTGAGTAACGGTGATCTGACCATGGCTGACTGTTGGTACAAGGCTTATCGCACACGGGAAGCTGTACAGTTGAAAGTCAAGCCGAATGCCCTTGCTACTTATGCTTGTGGTCGGATTTTGAACAGGATTTGAAGGTGCAAGATTGAGCACAATTAAGTTGTTGATAGTGTTTTCATTTATGGGTATTGAGGTGCCTGGCGGTAGTTGTTTTGCTTGAGCTGGAATCTGATTAACCGCCGATGTTAACGCTTTATCGAGTTGGTTCTGGGCTATGTCGTGTATATAAGGACGAAGTGCAAATACCCATGCAATCCCAACAATCAGGAGCAATACTATAAACGTAGTGAGGCAGCCCAGAAAACATCCTGCGCCTCTCTTTTGCTTCTTTTGAGGGTATGCTGCTCTATTGATAGCGGCTGGCAACTTTTGTGACCCTTTCATCGTTGTATTTAGGCGATAGTATAGTAACGGTTGAGAATGCTCTAACGGAGACAACTCAAATTCTTGCTGGTCTTCTGGCTCCTTAGTTTCTTCCAGATCCATGAGTTCGGGATGTGGGATGCTTCGTGCCTCAAAGGGAAGTGTGGTTATGTCGAAAGGTGTTACTGGTCTTGCCATCTCTTGCGGTGGTTGTGTTTTTGCATTATCTGCGAGCTGTTCTGTTTTTGCATCCTTTATGATGTCGCTATTGACTACAATTGTGGGTTGATCATAAAGAGGATTGTTCTTTTCTGAGGTAGTGAGATCATCCGGTGTGATGATGGGTTGCTCATTTACAGTATTAGGAAATATAGCAATCTGTTTTGCTAACGGCTCATCGACCTCATCAAGCCTCGCAATCTGCATAGATTCTTCATTTTCGTCTATTTGCTGCTGCTGTGGGGACGAATGTGTCGGTGTAGGACGTTTTGGCCGTCGAATCGAGCTATCAAATTTTGTGCTTGATGTTAGACCTGTTGCTCCAGTTGTCTCTTGTTGCCTTGTCGCAGGCAGTTGATTCTCCTGGGACTCTAATACAGGAGCACCACATTTAATACAGAAACGTGCTTGCGCTTCTAACGGAGCATTGCAATTCTTACAGGTCATGAGTCTGAGTCCATCCTACAGAGTGATAATACTTGTTCTTTGACTAGTATATGTGTCTTTATAATTGTTGTCTATAGGTCATTGGAGAAAGTGGCTCTTTCTACTAAAAATGGTATCCAGGTTGAAAAATATTAACCTATAACCTATGCTTTGTCGAAATATTAGTAATTGGCCTTCCAGTTGTTTTTCATGTCGGATTTATGATATCTTACACTTGGTATTATAAGAGCGGAAAAGCTGCGCTCACGCCTGAGCGCATATATGTAAAGGACTCAAAACTAGACTATGCACGAAAAAAGTATCCAAACTTTGGAGTATCCAAAGATACTGGCGAAGGTGGCACGTGAGGCCGCTTTCTCTGCCAGTAAAGATCTGGTCCTGGCACTTGAGCCAAGCCCGGATATTACAGAGGTTCGCCGCCGCCTGGATTATACCTCCGAAGCCTCGCATTTGCTCGATTTAAATGCAGATGTTGGTGTGCGTGGCGCTCACGATATTCGTCCTTTGTTAGTTCGTGCAGCTCGTGATGGAGTCCTGGTACCTGCTGACCTGGTAGAGGTACTGACAACACTGAGAAGCGCGGCGTACGTCTCACGCGTACTTGAGAGGCTTGATCCCGCCGTCTGCCCGTTGCTGCACGCCCTTGGAGCAGATATCCCTGTGCGTCCACAAATTGTGCGTCGCATTGAGGAGACGGTGAGCGAGGAGGGCGAGGTGCTCGACACCGCGAGTCCTGCCCTGCGCAAAGTGCGTTTCGATATTCGTGGTGCAAACCAGCGTCTACAAGAGCGTTTGCGCACACTTGTTAATGAGTTTGGCTCAGCGTTGCAGGAGTCGATTATCACGACGCGCAATGACCGTTTTGTGGTGCCTGTACGTGCCGATGCTCGTGGACAGGTACGTGGTATTGTGCATGATCAATCCTCCAGTGGCGCAACGCTCTTTGTAGAACCGATGGTGATCGTTGAGCTGAATAACCGCCTGCGCGAGTTGCAGGTCGAGGAACGCCAGGAGATTGAGCGTATCCTGCGTGTACTCTCCGCCGAGATCGGTCGTGAAGCTGACTTGTTGCAGGTTACCGTCGAATTGCTAGCCGAGTTTGACTTGCATCTAGCCAAAGCACGCTTCGGTCGTATGACACGTGCAAGTGCTCCACGTTTAAATGACCAGGGCATTATCAATCTACGCAATGCCCGTCATCCTTTGTTAACAGGCAATGTAGTGCCGACGAACTTCAATCTTGGCATTGACTTTTTTATGGTCGTGATTACGGGCCCAAATACAGGTGGGAAGACCGTTGCTTTAAAGACTGTGGGCCTGCTCTCCCTGATGGCCCAGGCCGGCTTGCACATTCCAGCCGACGAAGATTCCGAAGTCACGATCTTCCAGGATGTGTTTGCCGATATCGGCGATGAGCAGAGTATTGAGCAAAACCTGAGCACCTTCTCATCCCATATGAGCCGCATCATTGAGATCCTGCGGACGGTAGAAGAGGAGCGTAAACAAGCGACCCCTGATATTCGTGGCGCAATGGCCGAGGAGCTGGTGAAGCGCGAGACCAAACGCATCAACATTCTGGTGCTCCTGGATGAACTGGGAGCTGGTACCGATCCCGATGAAGGGTCCGCCCTGGCTCGTGCGATACTGACCTTCCTGCTTGATCGCAAAGTGACGACAGTGGCAACCACGCATTACTCTGAGTTGAAAGCCTTTGCACATGAGCAGAAGGGTGTTGTCAATGCCTCGGTCGAATTTGATATTGAGACGCTCTCACCAACCTATAAGCTGAGCATTGGCTTGCCGGGTCGCAGTAATGCGCTGGCAATCGCGCAACGCCTGGGCCTGGATAATCGTATTACCCGTGGTGCTCGCCGCTTTTTAGGTAGTGCAGGCGTTCGTATGGAGAACTTGCTGGAAGATTTGCAATCTGAGCGCAAGGCAGCGGAAGATCAGCGCTTCCATCTCAATATGGAGCGAACTGAAGCTGAATACCAGCGCAAGCAGCTAGAGGAGGAGCGCCAGAAGTTAGAAGAGGAGCGCATCCGTATCCTCAACGAAGCTCGTGCCCAGGCGCGTCGTGAGTTGGATGCGGTGCTGGTCGAGTTGGCGAAAGTACGGACAGAGATTGATCGTGGTCGCGTATCGCGTGATCGCTTGAGCGAAGCGCGTCAGCAGGTGCATGGCCTGGAAGAGCGTGTGGCATCAATACCAGAGCCACGCCGTCAGAAGCCTGTCGAGCCATCCGAGCGCCTGGATGGTCCATTGCAGATTGGTGATACGGTCCGCGTACTTAGCTTTGGGCAGAATGCTGAACTGCTCGGCCTTTCCCCCAATCATAATGAGGCTGAGGTGCAAATGGGTGCTCTGCGCTTCCGTGTAAGCGTGGATAATATCGAACGTATCAGTAAACGTAAGGCGTCTGTGGAAGAGCGCGTCACTGCCCGTCCAAATATCATTTTGCCAGATTTACAAGAGCGCCCTGAAGTAAGCTCTCAACTGGATATGCGTGGCTGGCGCGTCGAAGATGCCTTAGAAGAGCTAGATTCTTATCTGAATGATGCAGCTCTCACCGGTATGTCATCTGTGCGTATCCTCCATGGTAAAGGCACAGGAGCGCTTAGAAGTGCTGTACGCGAACGTCTGGCACACCATCCGCTGGTTACATCTTATGTCCCCGCGCCCCCTCCAGAAGGTGGCGATGGTGTAACGATTGTGAAACTGAATGTATGATTATAATTTCCATATTCTATAAATTACTGCATGAAATGCAGTAATTTATAGAATATGGAAATTATAATTTATATTTAACCCTCGCCAACGATTCCATGCTTATAAAGCCACTGTGCAAAATGCATGCGATGATCATCTAGCATCCTCTGGCGCATTTCAGCATTTTCACAGAGATTCTCTCGCATCATGAGTAGCGTGATTGCTTCATTCCAGCGAAAACCTGTTGCAAGCAGTTGCTCTAACATTGCCTGCTCCTTCGTGTTACTTACCTGGTAGTGCCTGGCTTCCACATTATGTATTGTTTTTTCACATTGTTCAGAAAATCCATCGGATGTTGGCATGTTGCTCCTCTTATCTTTTCTCACTGCCTTGCCACGACTTGCTTGATAGAGAGAAGGATCTTTCTTTCCTCATGCTGGTTAGTTGTATTGATGGTATACCTTCTTTCTTTATCGACTTTCTGTTACGAATCTATATCCTCAGAATTATGTAGGACTCTTGCGTAACAATCAAAGGACCTGCGTCAGTATTAAGGATGCTTGCTTTCAAGCTACACTTCTCTTTACAGTGGCGGGGAATGAATGGGAACAGTGCTTGTTATGCAAAGAAGGTGTCGTATGAGTACAGAAGCGCCAGTCGAGATAGATCAACTCTGGGAAGAATTCGTTACACAAAAGACTGCTGATCGGCGTAATACGTTGATCACTTTATATGCTCCTCTTGTTCGTTTTGTAGTTGGAAGATTAGGTATACCACCGACAGGCCTATTAGATCCTGAGGACCTTGTCAGTTATGGTATGATAGGCCTGATCAATGCAATTGATCGTTTCGATCCCTTTCGCGGTGTGCGCTTTGAAGCTTTTGCTTCTGTTCGTATTCGTGGCGCTGTTATTGATCAACTGCGCGCTCTTAATTGGTTGCCGCGTTCCGCAATTGCGCGAATTCGTCAGGTTGAGGGGGCATTGGCAGTGCTGGAACAGCGTTTAGGGCGACCGGCTAAAGAGGAGGAGGTGGCGGAGGAGATAGGAGTTTCTACTGAGCGATATCGACAGATGCTGTTTGAAATGAACGCGACGGTGCTTTCGCTCGATGCGCCTCTTGGTTCTCTTTTGCAAGATGATGAGGTGACATCCCTTTCTGAGCTTCTTGAAGATCACAGCTCTCCTGGTCCCGTTGAACAAACGGAGCAACAGGAACTGACCGATATTCTTGCTCTTGCTATCGATAATCTGCCGGACCGTGAGAAATTATTGCTAGCTCTTTATTATCAGGAAGAATTGACAATGAAAGAGATTAGTAAAGTTCTTACTGTATCGGAATCGCGAGTCTGCCAACTGCATATTCAGGCGATTATGCGTTTACGTTCTACTCTTTATGGCTATCAAGCTGGTGATTGCGTTGTCTCTGATCACGATGAAACAAGTGCCAGGAAACAGAGGCACTCGTCTAAAGGGCAGAAAGTCGGTGCACATGCTGAATTTTCTCAGCAGTCAAATATTGTAGCTGGTGGAGGAACTCGTTCAAAACGCAAAATTTCCTGAGTTTCTTTTAATGTGTGCGTTTTCTCTCTTGAATTTGCCATAATGACCGATAGTTTGCCTTATAATAGTAGGGAGAAGTCTATTGGGTGGAGGACGGCTTATATGTATCAGGAGCGATTCTGCAGGTCTTACTAGATTACCTGGATTACCTGGATTACTGGTCTTTTTACCCATTCTATCGGTCCTTTGCGTCTGGTGTTAGTGACAATTTGATTTGCGTTCTCTCTTCGATCTTGCTGGATTGATGTGCTCACGCTGAATGTAGCGCCCTTGCTAATGTTAGTCGCGGCGCAGGGACGCTTAGGCTATGCTTCTCAGGAAGGGAGCTTTCTATGCTTGTATTGCGACGAAAAGTTGGTGAAAGTATTATTCTGGCTGGGGTTATTAACATTTCAGTGTTGGCCGTTGAAGGCGAGCGCGTGAAAATTGGCATTAGTGCACCGCCAGATGTGACGATTGTGCGGGAAGAGTTGTTGCATTTGAATAACTCGGAAGTTGCGCAACCATTGCATCAAAATACCCCAGTTCCGCCTGTGCAATCTCAACCGAACTAGCAACTTTGGTAAATAAAGAAGATGGCAAGAGCATACTGATATGCTATAACACTTTTTGTAGTGGCAGCATGCTCTTACCTCTGTCTGAAATTTCTAGCGAATAGTATTCGCTGTTTTTACTGTAACACAGTAAATTCGTTACTTTGCCAGGTTGTTATAACTCCTCGTGGTTTGTTTTGTTATCTTGTGTACGACCGATAAATGCTTCGGTCAATTCTCGTGCTTCGTCGTCATGATATTGTATCGGTGGCGATTTCATTAGGTACGAGCTAGGGCCCTCCAGCGTGCCGCTGATGCCTCGATCAAGGGCGAGTTTTACCATGCGTACGGCGTCGATGACGACGCCAGCCGAGTTGGGAGAGTCCCATACCTCTAGCTTCAGTTCTGCATTGAGTGGTACATCTCCAAAAGTTCGTCCCTCCAGGCGGATATAGGCCCATTTGCGGTCCTCTAGCCATGCTACATAGTCGGACGGCCCGATGTGTACGTTATCCTCTCCAATCTCATGGTCGAGCTGGCTTGTGACTGCGTTCGTTTTACTGATCTTCTTCGATTCCAGCCGATCTCGCTCTAACATGTTGTAGAAGTCGGTGTTGCCACCTACGTTTAGCTGCATAGTGCGCTCCAGTTTCACTCCGCGATCCTGGAATAGTCGTGCCAGTACGCGGTGTACGATTGTTGCCCCTACCTGGCTCTTGATGTCGTCTCCGATCAGGGGTAGGTTACGCTCTTTGAAACGTTCTTGCCAGTACTGTTCACGTGCGATGAAGACCGGGATGCAGTTGACCAGGCCTGTTCCAGCTTCGAGGATCTTCTCTACATACCACTTTGTGGCGATCTCGGAACCCACTGGTAGATAATTGACAACCACATCGGTTTTTGTCTCTTTAAGGATGCTGACGATGTCGTCGGCCGGGCCTTCCGATGGGGTAATCATCTGCGAGAGGTATTTCCCCAGCCCGTCGTTGACCATGCCACGGTTGACTGTTACTCCTAGCTTTGGTACATCAGCGAAACGATAGGTATTATTTGGTTTACTATAGATAGCTTCGCTCAGATCTTTCCCCACTTTGTTCTGGTCTATATCGAATGCTGCGCTGATTTCGATGTCTTGAATGTGGTAACCTCCCAGGTTCACATGCATTAAACCAGGTACGAAATCATCTTCTTTCGCATCTCGATAATAATGTACTCCTTGTACAAGCGCACTGGCACAGTTCCCTACGCCAATTATTGCCACACGTACTTTTTTTCTCTTTGACATTTTTGATACTCCTCTGATTGTATTCCTGGCTTTTCTCTCTGTATGGTCACCCCCACCCATCTTTGGATAAAAGTGAATATATGATAGATCTTTACTATATTTTATTTTCCGCCTTTTTGCTATGCTACGTTGCACTAAAAAATAGTGATCGATCCGACTCTTGTCCATAAGAGAGATTGCTCTCTTTTTCTTAATTACCTTATTATCTCTCATAGCGCTAAAAAATGTTATGTTTGGTGCGTCACTTCACTACAAATTATCCTCTCTTTGAAAATAATGATGCTACGCAGCAAGCGTCATTGTGCGTCCCCTGGTCTCAATATATGGAAATTGCTCATATCTAATGTGACTCCTGTTGCTAATTTGTATGTTAAATATTGAACTTGTCTCAATTTATGGAATTTAATTGCAACCGGTGTTACAATATACTTCTATGAAGCACTCCATATAGACAGGCAAGCAAGGATGCTTGAACGGGCTGCAACGTCGCTTTGACCATACTCAATATTGAGATGCTCTCTACTCATACCTGATTTTCAATCAAGCAGATAGTGTCGGGCACGCATGCTTTACTGCTGAACGAACACTGAAGGAGAAACTATTTTTATGGCGAACGTTGGTTTCACAATCTGGTTTACAGGCCTTTCGGGTGCTGGTAAGAGCACTCTCTCGGAGATCCTGGAAAAGCGCTTGCATGCGCGTGGTCGCAATGTTGAGATACTCGATGGGGATATTGTTCGTACTCATCTAAGCAAAGGTCTGGGCTTTAGTCGAGAGGACCGCGATACGAATATTAAGCGCATTGCTTTCGTCTGTAGTCTGCTGACACGCAATGGTGTGGTCTGTATTTCGGCTGCCATTTCTCCTTACCGTGAGGCTCGCGAGTGGGCTCGGCACGAAATCGCTAATTTTGTGGAGATCTATGTAAAGTGTCCGCTCGATGTCTGTCGTGAGCGCGATGTAAAGGGCCTTTATAAGCTGGTTGATGAGGGTAAGATTAAAAACTTTACCGGCGTGGATGATCCCTATGAGGAGCCATTGAACCCCGAACTGGTTATTGAGACGGATAAAGAGTCGGTTGAGGAAAGCATCCAGCGTATCCTTGCTAAGCTTGAAGAGCTTGGATATCTTGAGCCTCTGGATGAATCAGAGCAAGTTACGAATCGTTTAACGGCCCTTGGCTATCTATAAGCTGGATGCCTGATTGCGTTGTGCTCTTCTACTCCCCTGTGGATTTGCTGTCCTCATAATAGGGGAAAACGTGATGTTATAAAGGGCGTTTTCTCCTGTGTAACTGGTAGGAATACGGAAAAGGATAGATAGATATAATGTCACATGGTTTAATTGCCCCTCATGGCGGCGTACTTGTAATTAATATGGCTGATGAAGCGGAGCAGGCCAATTTGCGCGATTCTGCACAGAGCTTGCCGCATATCACGATTGGATCGCGCCAGCTTGCCGATCTAGAAATGCTTGCACATGGTGCCTATAGCCCCTTAACGGGTTTCCTGACACGTGATGATTATTTAAGTGTTGTTGGGACGATGCATTTGACGAATGGTCTGCCATGGTCCATTCCGATTACTTTTCCTGTCACTGCTGAGCAAGCGGCTGGTATACAGGAAGGCTCTGACGTTGCGCTTGTGAACGCTCAGGGAGTTCTACAGGCTATCCTGACTGTGCAGGAAAAGTATACATACGATAAGCAGCATGAGGCTAAATTTGTGTATCGTACAGAGGATGTGGCTCATCCAGGTGTCAAGGTGCTCTTTGAGCAGGGTGATGTGCTTCTAGGCGGCCCTGTTCGCGTGGTGGCTTTGCAGCATCAGGCTTTCCCTCAATATCGCTATACTCCATCTCAGTCGCGTGCGCTCTTCTCTGAGCGTGGCTGGAAGCGGATTGTGGCTTTCCAGACGCGCAATCCAGTACACCGGGCTCATGAGTATATTCAGAAATGTGCTATGGAAACGGTTGATGGTCTCTATCTTCATCCTCTCGTTGGTGATACCAAAGGTGACGATATTCCCGCCGCTGTACGTATGCGCTGTTACGAGGTCCTGTTAGAAAATTACTATCCACAGGAGCGTGTTGCCCTGGGAGTTCTTCCGGCTGCTATGCGCTATGCAGGCCCACGCGAAGCTATCTTCCACGCTCTTATGCGTAAAAACTATGGGTGCTCCCATTTTATTGTTGGGCGCGATCATGCAGGTGTTGGTAACTACTATGGCACCTATGATGCCCATTATGTCTTCGCTGAGTTCGATCCTGAGAAGCTAGGGATCACACCGATGTTCTTCGATCATACCTTTTTCTGTCGTGTCTGCGATTCGATGGCATCCAAAAAGACGTGCCCGCACGACGCATCTCATCATGTGATGCTCAGTGGGACAAAAGTTCGTCAGATGCTCCAGGATGGTCAGGAACCACCGCGCGAGTTCTCGCGCCCCGAAGTTGCTCGCATTTTGATCGAGGCTATGCATCAGACTGTACAGCCTACTGCCTGATCGGCTTAAGAGAAAAGGAGCTTTTCGTTTTCCATTTAATTGGCATTTTCATACATTTGGTACAGCAAAAATGTATGAAAATGCCAATTAAATGGAAAACTCGATTGGCGGCGCGAAGCCGTGCAAAATCTCCAGCAAGCTAGCGATGGTGATGAGTGCCTGACGCTTTTTTTGCAATAGCCATTTTATCTTAGCGAGTTGTACTTTTTGTGCAAAGTGCGCTATATTTAAACTGTACAGAACACCTGACCGTTTCCATATTTCGCATTTATTTGTATGAAATATTTAACGGCAGAGGAAAATGTCTTTAATACTATTAAAAGATAAATAACTGCACAAGTCTATATTTAGCGCCGTCAAATCAGTTGCTCCAATACAGTTTGGATCTCCTGTGGATGTGCAAGAACAGGAAAAATGTGTAAGCCCGTTTCCTTCTGTAAACGTTTTAAAGCCTGATTGTCCTGTGGGTTTGACATCGCTACTGTCAATGTGTTGCGTTCTCGCCCAAGTGGATAACAATGTAATTCTTGCGCTAGTTGTAGACTCACAAGCTTTCTGATATGTAATGGCAGCTTACGTGGAAGTAATGAAAGATAAGGGATACCCAGTCTACGTGCTAGTATTGGTAAATCTGCATCTTTTGCTGGTTGGGAAGTAGTTTGATGTGTGCCCTTCTCTGGCATGACCTCAAAACTTTTCCTTGCGACCCTGGCGGCGGCGATACAGAGATTCACGTCTTTGTGTGGTTCAGGATATGCGCTATGTCCTATTGTGATGCGGCACGGGCATAGGATGTCTTCATCTTTGGTACTGTGAATACGCCAGAGGAGAGCATCCCAGAGACGTTCTTCTACCAGCTTCGCACCTTGCAAATTGGCTCCGCGTAAAAGAAAATGTAGTGAAATGCCATATAGAAAGACACAATCTGTCTTGCGCACAAGTGTGCGCAGGTTGTCCAGATAATAGCGAACGCTTTGATCGATGTCAGTTGCCCTATTGGGACCTGTGTTCCCGTGGGAGTCGAAGTGCAACATGACTGTTACCAGCGCGACATGGTTTGTCTGATTTTTCGATGCTTCTAAAAGTTTTGTTGCTATGTCTTGCATGTTCTCGGCGATTGTGTAGACATATGGACTGATAGACGAATCGTTTATTCGTTCAGATGCAGGAAGTGGTATAGCCTCCTTGCACATTAGGCGACTCCTTACATTGCATATAGAATATTATATATATCGATAGTAATCATACTTCAGGGTTGGCTACATTTCAGGCGTCATTGTGGTTACGGTTTTGTTAAGAGGCTGTTTCTCAGGTTAAGATCATTGTAACGTGGTTTCAAGTATGTATTGCCCTGTTAGTACATGGAGCGGCTCCGCCAAAATGCCTAGTTGTAACAATATTTGATCACACCTTTGGATAAGATCGAGCAGTAATGTTGCGCTACTTTCGTCTCCGTCCGTTATACTCTCTGGTAAATCTGGCAAGATATCGCTGAAAATTGTATATACGCTCTTTAATAAGTTATCGAGTGCTGTATCAATCTGTGCAAGTGCAGGTATCATGGGTGCCAGGATAGCAAACTGGCCGGAAAATGAGAGGCGGTCCTGATTGTTTTGTAACCATGTGTGCGTTTTTTCTATGGCTTGTGCCAGTCCCCATTGCCATGTGTCGTCGTCATCGCTTTCTAGCTGGTCACTGTTTGACGTTTGTCTCTCGTATGTTTGCTTCCCATTTTCAGTCTTTAGATGTTGTGTTGTAATATGTACACTACAAGTTCTGTCCAGTTCATTAAGCATATTTGTGGTTGCACTAATGATAAGTTGACAGAGGAATTGTAGTCGCTCAAGTGTGAATTCTATCTCTTGTAATGAACTCCAGAGCTGATATTGGATGTTTATATTTTTTGTAGGCATGTTACGCATAGGCATATTTCTTGTGCGTGAGTGATCGTTTTCTTCATCTGTACTTTCAGTCGTGCAAGCTGTTACTTCCGGTAGCAATAATGTGTAAATCTGGTTGGTATTATAAAAGATGTGCTGCAAGCAAAAAACGAGTATCTCTCTGTCTGCAATTCCTATGCGGCTACTGAAGTAGGAGCATATCTTTCTCAGTGCGTTATCGATTCTTACTGAATTCAGGCATAAATCTTCGTTTGTGTGTATGGCTAACAGGTGGTAATTATTTTTTGTCGTATCTTCGCTAGCTTGACTTTTCACGCATTCCTCCACGTTTTGCATAAAGAACCGTTATTATTATTGTACTGTTGTACCATAACGATAACGGATTAGCGGAGAGTAACAAGAGTAACCGAAGAGTGGAGATAGTAAACTTACCTTTCCATCTGCCAAATCTGTAACACATTGAATGTACAAACGTAGTAGGCATGGATGATATAATGAGACGAATGTAGCTATTTTGGTATCTACGGACTTCAAAATCGAGTTTTTATACTATTTAAAATCGATTATAGTGGCCAGTGCCGAGCATGAGGAGAATACGCTAGCATGCAACTGCTTGGAAAAATTATGGGTGATCCCAATAAAAAAGAAATCAGGGCAATTGAGCCAATCATTGCTAAAATTAATGCACTTGAGTCAGGCTTGCGGAAGTTGAGCGATGAGGAGTTGACGGCAAAGACGACAGAGTTTCGTTCTCAACTTTTTCTCCACCTCAAAGGGGGTATGGTGCTTGAGCTGGAACTGCTTAAGCTCTTCCGCGAGGCTCTCCAACATGTTGAGCCACTGGCCTCTAAGTTTACTGATACCCAGCTTCATGCCGCGATCACTGAGTTCCGTCAGAAAATTGATCGTAATGAGCCAGAAGTGGCACTCAAAGAACATCTACGCACTACTCTTTCAGAGTGTTTTGAGCAGGGCTATACCAGGCTCTCTCCCTCTTTGAATGCGTTTCGCGTGACGGCTATCATGAATCTGGCTAGAGAGCGTCAGGAGTGGCCCGAAGAGGCGGCAGATCCTAAAGCTGCGAGTATTGCACTTCTGTGTGAAGTTGAGCCTGCTCTGAAAGAAATTGAGGGTGATGATCTTGCCGCAGCCTTTGATTATTCCTGGCCGCAATTTGAGACTGCCCGCAAGACTTTTGACGACAAGGGTGAGGGTGCTCATCAGCCTTTAGAGCAACTTTTTGCTGCAATCTTGCTTCATGTCCAGGAAGAGACTATTGCGCTGAAAGCCGATGCTATGGATGCGCTTATTCCTGATATGGTCAAGCGTTATAAGCAGGGAAAGACGCTGGATGATCTGTTGCCGGAGGCCTTTGCGGTCGTGCGTGAGGCTGGTTGGCGCAAGATCAAGATGCGCCATTATGATGTACAGTTGATTGGCGGCTATGTTCTGCACCAGGGTAAGATCGCTGAGATGGGTACTGGTGAGGGTAAAACGCTTGTTGCTACTGCCCCTATTTACCTCAATGCATTGACCGGTAAAGGCGTGCATCTGGTAACGGTCAATGACTACCTGGCTCGCCGCGATGCTGAATGGATGGGTCAGATTTATACCTTTCTGGGCCTGACTGTTGGTGTGCTGATCAATGCAGTCGAGGCTCAATCTCCTGAGCGCCGTGCTGCCTACCAGGCCGATATCACCTATGGGACGAATAACGAGTTCGGTTTCGATTACTTGCGCGACAATATGGTTGCTTCGCTCGATCAGCTGGTGCAGCGCGAACTGAATTTTGCGATTGTGGACGAGGTTGACAATATCTTGATCGACGAGGCTCGTACTCCCCTTATCATCTCTGGTCAGGGCCAGGAATCTACTGATTCATACGCACAGTTTGCTCGCTGGTCTAAGCAACTCAAGCTGGATGATGACTATACGGTCGAGGAGAAGACGCGCTCTGTCATGCTCAATGAGTCGGGGATCGAGAAGATTGAGAAGTTAGCTGGTGTGCAGAACATTTATGATGAGGCGAATCTGGATCTGACTCGCTATATGGAAAATGCCATCAAAGCCCAGGTGATCTTTAAACGCGATAAAGATTATATTGTGAAGGATGACGAGGTCATTATTGTCGATGAGTTTACTGGTCGGCAGATGCCTGGACGGCGCTATAGCGAGGGTCTGCACCAGGCTATCGAAGCAAAAGAGGGTGTGAAGGTTCAGCGCGAGAATCATACCCTGGCAACGATCACCTTCCAGAACTTTTTCCGCTTGTACGATAAGCTGGCCGGTATGACTGGTACTGCGATGACTGAGGCTGAAGAACTGCATAAGATCTATCAACTGGATGTGGTTGTGATTCCAACGAATAAGCCTAGAATCCGTCAGGATCTCCCTGATTTGATCTATCGCACTCAGGATGCCAAATTCAAGGCGGTCGTTGAAGAGATCAAAGAATGTTATGAAAGAGCGCCAGCCGGTTCTTGTTGGCACGACTTCGGTGGAGATCTCCGAGCACCTTTCTCATTTGCTTGAGATGCAAGGTATACCACACAATGTCCTGAATGCTAAACACCATGAGCGTGAGGCTCAGATTGTAGCCCAGGCTGGCCGTAGCGGCGCTATCACTATTGCGACCAATATGGCTGGTCGTGGTACCGACATTTTGTTAGGCGGCAATCCCAGTGGCTACTTCGAGAGTATCCTGCGTAAACATGCTGAACATGTTGACTATATCCGCGATATGCCCACACGCAATGATGATGATCGTGCCGAAAAAGAAGAGGCGATCCGCGATCATATCGCGAATATGACGGAGGAAGAGAAAGAAGCGCTGCTACAGGAAAAAGTGCGTGAGTGTGAAGAGGACCATGATCTGGTCATTAAGCTAGGAGGCTTGCACATCGTAGGTACCGAGCGTCATGAGTCGCGCCGTATCGACGATCAGCTCCGTGGCCGTGCCGGACGTCAGGGTGATCCTGGTTCCACGCGTTTCTTCCTGGCTCTGGATGATGAACTGATGCGCCGTTTCGCCGCTGATCGTGTGGCCGGTATCATGGAACGTGTCGGTATGGAGGAGGACACTCCTCTTGAAAGTAAGCTGGTCTCGCGCTTCATTGAAAGCGCCCAGACGCGGGTTGAGGGCTACAACTTCGATATCCGTAAAAATGTGGTCGAATATGACGATGTGATAGCGAAACAGCGCGAGGTCATCTATGCTGACCGCCGTACGGTCCTTGAGCATGGCGATATGCATGAGCGCATCGTGAGCATGATTCGTAGCGAGGTTACGCATCTGGTTAATACCTGCATCCCTGATACTATGGTCACCGATGTGGAGCAGCTAGAAACTCTCTTTAAGACACTGGAGGTCTGGCTGGATATTCCTGAAGATGTTGTGCCGGAGAATATCCATGCTGTACGCCGCGATGCTCTCAGGCAACAACTGGTAGACCTCGTTGTCGCGCACTATGAACGGCGTGGAGAGGAGCTCAGGACGCAGGTGGCTGAGCAGGGAGCAACCAATTTTGATCCACAGCGCGAATTTGAGCGCTCTTACCTGTTGCAGTTCGTAGATCGTTTATGGATGGATCACATTGATGCACTCGATGTGATGCGGGCCGGTATTGGCTTCCGCTCCATTGGTCAGCGTGATCCGCTGGTCGAGTTTAAAAATGAAGCCTATCGCATGTTTGATGAGCTCAAGGCCGCTATCCAGCATTATACCGTTGATGCACTGCTCAAACTGTTTCGTAATACGGTGACTGTGACGGTTGAACGTCCCGAGCCAGTTCGCAAGCTGCCCGTCAATGTCCAGACCAACGCTGCCGAACTGGCGAAGGCGAGCGGCCAGGCGAAGGTCGATGAGGTCGAGGAGCGTCGTGCCCGCGCTAACCAGCAGAGCAAAAATGGGTCGCGTCACACCGGCAAGTCTAATAACGCTTCAAACGCCAATAGCGGTCGCGTGCAGCCGAATAGCGGCGCACGTGGTGGTGTTCAGGCAAAGGTTGGACGCAATGATCCCTGTCCTTGTGGCAGTGGCAAAAAATATAAAAAATGTCATGGTGCGTAAAAATTACTGTTAGCCCATCAACTACATCTTGCATAAACTATTGCACACTGTGCAATAGTTTATGCAAGATGTAGTTGATGGGCTAAACACTCTAAGCCTCTGTTTGCCATAACGGGATTGCATATGAGAAAATGAAATCCTTGGAAAGGTATTACAAGAGAAAATCATGCTTACCATTTCGAAAGGGGCATATGCTAATGAGTAGTCAACCGACAATGAAGTATGCTGAAGGGATAGAGATCAAGGGTGCTATTACTCCTGAGTTCGCAGAGATATTGACAACGGATGCTCTCAATTTTGTGGCCAGGCTTGCTCGTGCTTTTGAGCTACGTAGAGAGGAACTTTTGCAGTTGCGCATTTTGCGCCAGGCTGATCTTAATGCCGGCAAATTACCAGATTTTTTGCCAGAAACAGCATCGATTCGTTCAGGTAGCTGGACTATTGCGCCTCTACCCGCCGATTTGCAGGATCGTCGCGTTGAAATTACTGGCCCGGTCGATAGAAAGATGGTCATTAACGCCCTCAATTCAGGGGCGAAGGTCTTTATGGCCGATTTTGAAGATGCTCATTCTCCTACCTGGGAAGCAACGATTCAGGGGCAGATAAATGTCAGGGATGCGATCAAGCGCACGATTACATTTGCCAACCCGGATGGCAAGCAGTATCGCTTAAATCCCCAGACGGCTGTTTTATTTGTTCGGCCGCGTGGGTGGCACCTGGCGGAGAAGCATGTTCTGGTTGATGGCAAGCCTATTTCGGGCGGTATTTTTGACTTTGGCCTCTACTTCTTCCATAATGTGAAGCAGATCTTAGCTAACGGCACAGGTCCCTATTTCTATCTACCCAAGCTGGAGAGCCATCTTGAGGCACGCCTCTGGAATGATGTCTTTGTGCTGGCTCAAAAGGAGTTAGACATCCCGCAGGGTACGATCAAGGCGACGGTGTTGATCGAGACGATCCTGGCCACTTTTGAGATGGATGAGATCTTGTATGAGCTGCGTGAGCACTCGGCTGGCCTGAACTGTGGACGTTGGGATTATATCTTCAGCGTGATCAAGAAGCTTCACAATCTTCCTGAGTATATCTTTCCTGATCGTGCACAGGTTACGATGACCACTCCCTTTATGCGTTCTTATTCGCTCCTGACGATTAAGACTTGCCATCATCGTAATGCTCCCGCGATTGGTGGTATGGCCGCTCAGATCCCGATAAAAAATGATCCGGCCGCCAATGAGGAGGCGCTTGCACGTGTGCGTGCCGACAAACGCCGTGAGGCGACCGATGGACACGATGGCACCTGGGTTGCACATCCTGGCCTGGTTCCGATTGCGCTTGAAGAGTTTGACGCTATTATGAAGACTCCGAACCAGATCGACCGCAAGCGCGAGGATGTACATGTAACGACCGCTGATCTGCTCAAGGTTCCCGAAGGCACGATCACAGAAGCGGGCTTGCGCAATAATATCAGTGTCAGCTTGCAATATCTCGATTCATGGCTGCGTGGCTCCGGCTGTGTGCCGATCAACAACTTGATGGAAGATGCCGCCACCGTCGAAATTTCACGCGCCCAGATCTGGCAGTGGACGCACCATCCTCGAGGTATTCTCACCGATGGGCGTAAGATAACCCTCGATCTCTTCCATCAATTCATGAACGAAGAACTTGCCAAAATCGAATCTGCGCTCGGAGAACAGGCCTATGCCAGCCGTAAATTTTCGACCGCCGCTCAGATCCTCGACGAGATTATCAGTAGCGACAAGTTCTTCGAGTTCCTTACCTTACCGGCCTATCGTTATATAAGCTGAATGTGCTGTAAGAGACTGTTAGACATTAGAGAACATAGTGCACTTTAACAACATATCGCATAGGATGCGATATGTTGTTAAAGTGCACTATGTTCTCTAATGGGAGTAATTACAGTTCCAGGCTTTTTGACTTCACAATCTCGGAAACACGCTCGATAAATTGTGTAAGAGGCATAGACTTGAGGTCTACATTTGTACGCAGGCGTACTGATACGGCTTCGGCCGCCGCCTCTTTGTCGCCGATGACGAGCATATACGGGATTTTCTGCATCTGTGCATCACGAATTTTTGCATTCATGCGCTCACTGCGTGTATCCACTTCGGCTCGGATTCCAACGGCTTTAAGCGTTGCGAGCACTTTGTCAGCGTACTCGTTATGGCGGTCGGCAATGGGAATAACCATGGCCTGTGCGGGTGAAAGCCAGACCGGGAAGGCTCCTGCAAAGTGTTCAATGAGCATTGCCATGAAGCGCTCTGTTGAGCCTGTGACGGCTCGATGGATCATAACCGGACGATGGATCAGTCCATCTTCGCCAATGTATTCTAGTTCAAAGTTCTCCGGCTGGTTGAAGTCGAGCTGGACGGTTGCGCACTGCCATTGCCGACCTAGCGCGTCGCGTACCATGAAGTCTATTTTCGGACCATAGAATGCCGCTTCGCCGATGCCCACTTCATAGTTGATACCCTTCCCCTCCGCCGCCTCGCGCAGGGCTGCTTCCGCTGTATTCCAGACGTCGTCGTTACCAACGTAGTCCTCTTTCTTGTCCGGGTCGCGCAATGAGAGGCGTACATGGTAGTCTGATAGGCCATAGGTTGCAAAAACCTCTTGTGTGAGGTTGACTGCGTTATTAAACTCCTCCTGGATCTGGTCGGGACGCAGGAAGACATGGGCGTCATCCTGTGTCAGGCTGCGCACCCGTGCTAGCCCTGATAGCGTGCCAGCCTTTTCATAGCGGTAGAGTGTGGCAAACTCGGCGTAGCGCACTGGCAGTTCGCGATAACTATGGTGTTGCGACTTGTAGAGCGTGATATGGTGTGGGCAGTTCATCGGCTTAAGTATATAAGCATCGTCGTCTGATTGCTCCTGATCGCCCTTCATAATCGGGAACATATTCTCGCGATATGTATACCAGTGTTTCGACGTTTTGTAGAGCTTCACCTTGCCGATGTGCGAAGTCCAGACATGTTGATAGCCATAACGCTCTTGTGTCTCGCGTACATAGCTCTCCATCAGGTGCCGTAGCATCTCGCCGCGCGGATAGAACATCGGTATACCGGTGCCTACATCGTCGCTCAGCGTAAAGAGCTTTAGTTCGCGCCCCAGCTTGCGATGGTCGCGCTTGAGTGCCTCTTCCAGTCGCCATAGATATTGATCCAGCTCCTCCTGTGTGAACCAGGCTGTGCCATAGATACGCTGTAGCATCGGACGCCGTTCATCGCCGCGCCAGTATGCCCCTGCGACGCGCATAAGCTTGATGGGGCCAATCTGGCTTGTATTCTCGACGTGGGGGCCACGGCATAGGTCCAGGAAGTCCCCTTGCTGGTATATACCTACTTCGGCGTCTGGCAGGTTCTCGATGATCTCGACTTTATATTCCTGCCCTTTGTTGCGGAAGTACTCCAGTGCTTTTTCACGCGGCCAGCGGTCGCGCGAGAAGGGATACTTTGCGGCGATGATGCGCCGCATACGATTTTCGATGTCGGGTAGATCTTCAGGTGTAAGGGCGCGTGGCAGGTCAAAATCATAATAAAAACCGTCTTCAATTGCCGGTCCGATAGCGAATTTGGCGTCCGGGAAGATTTCCTGGATCGCCTCTGCCATCACGTGTGACGCTGAGTGGCGCATACGTTGAATCGGTGTGTAATTAACCGATTCCTCTAGCTCTACTTCTACTGGCATGTTAAGAGCCTCCTTTTATAACAATAAAAAAACCTTTCCATCCCTCTCAGGGACGAAAAGGTTGTCAACTTTTTCGTGGTTCCACCCGGCTTCCGCGTCTCTTGCCCATTGAGAGACAATACTTTACAAAACGTACTCTCTCGTGCAAGTAGAACGTGCTCGTGCAACTTTTAACGTAGTTGAAACGTGTACTTTACTGTCTCAGTACAAGCTGGCGAGGGGTATCACTCTTCTCACAGGCCTGGAGCATTTTCAGCCACCGATGCATCCTCTCTGTCTGCCATTATGAAGAAGGGATATGGCTCGCGTAAACTTATCATAACTTGAAAGTATAATAGCATGAGTAGCTATAGATGTAAAGGGTCAAGGATGCTGCAATATATAATCACAAAGTACTATAAAAAAGTGGTGAAGTACATACTTTAGTGGTTGGGAAGTGCTATAATACAGATGGTCGCGGGCACTTCCGCGCAATGGATCAAAGTTGGCTTTGCTCATAAGCCAGTAAGCAGGAGCACATTAGCTTTGATGAGCACTCTCTTCAGCAATACACCGCATCTCACCGCGTACCAAGTGGCTGCTATTCAATATGGGCCAACCCTGGGCGAAAAAGAAAAGAATATTAGTGATCTACTTGAACTTGTAGCCAGGGCTATTGAGCATGGGGCTCGCCTCATCGTTCTGCCGGAGATGGCTACCACGGGTTCTTGCTGGATTTCGCGTGATGAGATTGCGCCTTATACCGAATCAATTCCAGGACCAACAACGGAACGCTTTGCATATCTTGCAAGGCAACATGATTGCTATATTGCTCTGGGTATGCCTGAAGTTGATCCTGACACGCAGGCTTTTTATAATAGCGTGGTCTTGCTTGGCCCTGCTGGCATTATTGGCACCTACCGTAAGCTGCATTCGTCTATTTCAGATCCGCGTTGGGCTCGCGATGGTGATCTTGGCGTACCCGTCTGGGATACGCCCATCGGTCGCTTAAGTGCGCTTATTTGCATGGATGCGATGTATTTTGAGCCGGCGCGTATTGCTGCTTTACATCAGGCAGATGTGCTTCTCTTCCCTATGGGATGGACAAATGAGCGTAGTGCTGCCGGCTGGTGGGTGGCTCGTGCATTTGAAAATGGCGTCTATGTTATTGCTGCAAATCGTTATGATAAAGAGCGTGGTGTCCAGTTCGATGGTGGTAGCTGTGTTATTAATCCAGATGGGACGATCCAGGACTATCTCGATGATGGTGAGGGTATTGTCTATGCTGAGGTTGATCTAAACCTGGCTCGTAATAAGGGTTGGCGACTGCATGGCGAATTGTTAGGTCATCCTCTCACGGATCGTCAGCCATCTGAGTATCAAGCAATTGTACAGAATAGCTATCTATGGGAACCTTTGCGCTACCATAGCCTCTATGATCTGGGTGAGTTGCCAGCTGGTCAGCTTTCGTGCGCAGGCATTGTGCAGATGAATATGCAGGATTTTTCTGTGCAAAGCTATCCTTCTCATGTGGAGCATATTCGTGCTATTCGTGATATGGTGCAGGTCTATGTGCGCGATAGTGCTCCTGCTGTCCCTGATATCCTGGTCTTGCCAGAGCTCTTGCTGCCTGGTCCTGTCCCATCGACTGCTAATACGCGGGAAGCATGTATCGCACATTTTCAGCAAGGGGCTATTCAGGTGCCTGGACCAGAGACCGAAGCCCTTGCCGCACTGGCCAGCGATTTGCAGATCAGCATGGTTATAGGTGTTGCCGAGCGGGTTGATGCCACCTATTATAACACGGTCCTCTTGATTGATCCTGAGGGTGTGTATGGCATTTATCGTAAATTGCATTTAAGCTCGTATGATCGTATCTGGGCCACAAAAGGCAATATGGGCCTGCCTACTTTCGATACTCCTGCTGGTCGTATTGGTCTGGCTACGGGTTATGATGTCCTTTTCCCTGAGACTTTGCGTGTGCTTGCCAGCAAAGGCGCGGATCTTGTCTGTGCCCCGGCTTTCCTGGCTTTTCCACGGCCTATGGGGTTGGGTACAACTGCTGCACAACGACCTGCGCCGATGGAATTTGATGAGGACAATCCCAATAATTCCCTCCTCTGGCGTATTCGTGCGGCTGAGCATAATCTCTATCTCGCCTTAGCAAACTGGCATGGGGCGTATCATGGTATGCGTGCTAACGGTCTGAGTGGTATCTTCTCGCCTGGTGCTTCAACATATCCCTGGTCGGAAGTTGTAGCCGATGAGGGGGAAACTGGCTTGATGATGATGACGATTGATACCCGTGAACAACGCACTGGCCGCCGCACAACGCGTATGCTGGAGTACGCCCCTGGCGATATGGCTGGCTCACTCACTGGCGAACTTGCCTATAATATCCTGGATGGTATCCCTGGCAATGTTGTGCGCAGTAAGCCACTGTTGCGTAAGCGTCAGACATTCTGGTATCTTGATCTCGTACGCAAGAATAAAGCGCCAGAGGAGCGCTAAGATGCAGCGTTGCAAGCTTTGCGTTGTGTATGGAGCTATCCCATTAGAAATCCATCATGATGAATAGTAATTTATGTTCTTATTGTACAGCTTACTTTTTGGTGTCAGCTTGTACAGCTGCGTCGGCTTGTTTCTTCACGAGCAACGGGGCATGCTGTTCGCAGAAGCGAAAACTACGTCCACCGGGCAATAATTGGGCATATGCAGCTGGCTCGCCGCAGGTGTCGCAGCGCCCAACGTGTGTTTTAACTGCTTTCATTTAAATTGGTCCTCCTCATGATAAGTAACAAAAGTTGTGTGCCTGAATATTCCTATGCTCAGTTATCATATCACACAAAGGTTTCGCGTATTGGCTGGTCGCCTTTGAAACCTTGTTCATTTGTCTTCCTCCAGAGAGCTGTACGCGCAGGATTGAGCTTGAAATGGAGCCAGGGGCAGGTAGAAGGCGCTGTGAACCGACTCAAATTGATCAAACGGAGTATGTATGGGCGAGCGAAGTTTGATCTGCTTTGCATAGACGTGTTTTATGCTGCATAACGATGAGGTATAATGCCCTTACTGTTGGGCTTACCATGAACTGTGTCAGAGCAGTAGAATCAATGAAAGGGATTGTCGTCTATGAAGTCTAATCGTGGTGCAAAAGTATTTCCTCTCAATAAGCTCATGCTCACAGGGCTCGTCTATTCTGTGACTATTCCTGCCCTTGCCTTTGCCATCCTGTGTGTTCTCATCGTGCAACTAGAAGATCGTCTAACCCTCGTCCTCGTCTGTGTTTTTTGTGCGATCATAACGTTGCTTGACATTCTCATGGTCAATTATGTTGTGATGCGTAAGGTCAAAGAGCGCATCCTGGAGCAGGTAGGCGTGGGAATTGAGTATACCAGGGGAAATCGTAATGTGCGTGCAACTGTTACAGGTGAAGACGAGTTGGCTATGTTAAGTATGACGCTCAACAAAATTTTTGCAATGCACGGCGATATGGCGGAGAAGACGCGGCATCTCGACAAGTGCCGCCAAGTGCGTGTCTATCGACATGCCGCGTATGTCGTCTTGCAGATACAGCGCGAGGTGCCACCTGATGATGATCCACTTAACCCCTCGTTCAGGGTTGCAGTGGCACTTTCTCATGACGAGGCAGTTGCTCTTGCCTCTGAATTGATGGGAAAGTGATGATGTCCTTTCACCAGGGGAACTCTTGTATTTTTCGCTATCAGAAAGGCTCATGACCACTTTTGGTGTTGGATGAGCTTATCAAAGGCGAAGCCTTTTTTTCTCAATCCGCTTGGAGAGGCATAGCGATTTTTGCCTCTCTTATTATTGAAGAGCTTACCACGAACTTTGCGTAAGAACCGTTTTTCGTTCCATTAATGATACTGTTGCTAAATTCATTTATTTGGCTCAGACCAACGAGGAATATACACTCATGCTGAGCACAGAAAAACAATTTAGCAACAGTATCATTAATACTCAAGGGCCTGATAGCTATCGTTGTCATGATTGGTACAGTAGAACACAAATTACTGAAGAGTTCGAAAATATTGCGCAAAATGAATTCAAGCCTGGCTTAAAACCATATACCCCCACCATTTCGTATGACCCAACTCGAATTGTCTTATGTAAGATCTTACAAAAAATTCTTCTCTAGTAACGTCTCTTCCCATTCAACCCAATCTGCTAAACCCGCATCTGGAGGGCCTTCACCCACATACACCATAGGTTTTAGTGCGCGAAGCAATAAAAAAGCTTGTGTAAAGTCTGGTGCCGTATACTATTGGCAGTGGTGAGTGCTGATCGGTTGGGTGCCAATCCGTTCTGTCAAGTAGAGTTCCAGGCAGGGACCATGAGTAATCCCTTTGGCTATGCAGTGTGGAGATTAGCTCTACATGAAGTATACCAAATGTCGCTCTGGCATGTTATGTAGATGTGCTACTCCAGAAGCTTCGATCAGTGTCACCACAGAAGACACCCCCCCGTTTGATCTTGCCCTTCCTACTAGATAGGATGAGACTGGTGCGTATGCTGGTCCCATCCTATCTTTTTGTCTCCATAATACCTTGAGAAGTTAAATGCATTTAAGTGCACTTAACTTGCCTCGACCTCTTCGCTGATAGCAGGAAATTCTCCTTCAATTTCAGGCTCTCGGATATCGATATCTAGTTTGCCATCGGACGCACTTACGTGCACATCGCCGTTTTGAGGGATGTTGGCTAGCAGGATGCGCAGGCTCAATGGGACGGTAAGCAGGCGCTCGATAGTGCGGCGTAGTGGTCTTGCCCCCTGCGTCTGGCTGAAGCCCTCTTTGCAGAGCAGATCGATGGCGCTCTCCTGTGCTTTTAGTACCAGGCCCTGCTCCAGGAGACGTGCGCCCAACTCGTTGATTTGCAAGCGAGTAATCGCGCGTGTCTGTGCCTGATCCAGTGGATGGAAAATGACGATGTCATCGATACGGTTAAGAAACTCTGGACGAAATGTCTCGCGCAAGCGTTCCAGCAAGCGATCACGTTGCATCTCTTCGGCCGTCTCTTTGATGCTGGCTCGGAATCCGCTGGGCATCGAGCGTCCCAGCGTATCGGTGCCGACGTTTGAAGTCATAATCCAGATGGCGTGTTGAGCGTCTACTGTATGCCCCTGAGCGTCGGTCAAGCGGCCTGCGTCAAAGACTTGTAAGAACAGGTCGAAGACTTCTGGATGGGCCTTTTCTATCTCGTCCAGCAGGACCACGCAGTGTGGTCGGCGGCGCAGCTTGCCCGTCAACTGGCCCTCCTGGTCATAGCCGACGTATCCGGGAGGTGCCCCGATCATACGCGAGACCGAGTGTTTCTCCATGTATTCTGACATATCGACGCGGATTAAGTGGTCATCGGAGCCAAAGACTTCCGCCGCCAGTGCGCGTGCCAGCTCCGTTTTGCCCACGCCGGTTGGTCCCAGGAACATAAAGACGCCCGATGGACGATTACGTGGCTTGAGTCCTGCCCTCGCAACCTGGATTGCCTGGGCGACACGTTTGACCGCTTCATCCTGTCCAATAACGCGCGATTTGAGCCGCGACTCCAGGCTTAGCAGGCGATCTCTCTCTTCTCGTCCCGGGGCACGTACAGGGATACCGGTACGCGCTGAAATGACTTCGGCGATCATCCCTGCTTCAATCACGGGTGAGGCACCGATTTCATCAAGATCATCCTGCTCCTGCGACTCATTTTCGACGGAGAAGACGCGTGCCTGTGAGCAGGCCTCATCCAGGACGCTACATGCTTTGTCTGGTAGCCGTAGATTTGGTAGATATTGGATCGAGAGATTGACAGCCGCTTGTAATGCTTCATCGGTGATGGTGGCATGATGATGTTGTTCGTACAGTTCACGCATCCCTTTGAGTATGACAAGTGCATCTTCAGGTGAAGGTTCTTCGATCATGATAGGGCGCAGGCGTCGTTCCATGGCCGCATCCTTCTCGATCAGGCGATACTCTTGTGGTGTGGTTGCTCCTATACAGCGCAGCCGTCCGCCGGCCAGTGCAGGTTTTAAGATGCCGGCGGCGTCGATACTGCCGTCTGCTGCACGCCCTGTACCGATCAATAAATGCATCTCATCGATAAAGAGAATGATATTGCCGCTGTTCTCAGCTTCTTCGAGGACCTTGAGTAGCCGCTCTTCGAATTCCCCGCGATATTTGGTGCCGGCAACAAGCGAACTTGCAGAAAGCTCGATCAGGCGTTTACCGCGCAGCTCTGGTGGAACTTTGCCCTCGACAATGCGTTGGGCGAGCCCTGCTACGATAGTTGTTTTACCCACGCCTGAGTCGCCGATTAAGATCGGATTGTTGCGGTCTTTGAGCATTAAGGTCTGCATCAACTGACGCAACTCTTTTTCGCGTCCGATGAGCGGAGGTAATTGTTTATTGAGTGCTTGTTTGGTGAGGTCGCGCCCAAGTTTCTCCAGAGCGGAGTTATTGGTCTTGGATGAGAGATCCTGGTTTAGTGCGCTCGGTAGGTCATCTGCAATCACCTCTGGGCTGGCTGAGGCCGATGGGACAAGCTCAAGCAAGGCGTGGGCGTTACTGGATAGTATGAGTTCAATCAGTTGGTTTGGGTTGATGCCCAACTTGGTCAGCAATTCGTGGGTGACGCCATCTCCTTCGCTTAAGACCGCTTGCGCGATTGCCCGCTCGTCTACTGAGGAGGAGTTTGCGTTAAGTGCGTTGCGCTCCGCTGTTTGCAGAATCTCTTTACAGCGTCGTGTGGGTAAGATCGGTGTCTCACTGGTGGCTTTGCCGGAGCCTAGCGCAAGCCGGATGACATCCCTTACTTGCTTGGGTGAAAAACCAAGTGTACGCAGTGCATCTTGTGTGCAGCCGCCATCTAGCTTAGTGAGTGCAATAAAGAGATGTGGTGTGCCAAGGTAGTCCTTGTGCATACGTCTGGCCTCGCCCAGGGCAAATTCTAAAACGGCTCGCAAGAAGCGTCGGTCAGGGGTGTTGGCTGAAGGCATGAGTGGCGACATGATTTGGCTGTCGTCGAAAGGATCAATGGGAGGCTCGGCGGCTCGCTCTTTGTTCGTAAGTGTGCTGGCTACCAGGCGTTGTGCAGGATCTCCATATAATAAGAAGGACATCCATGATGTGTCATCCATATAATGTTGGGCTAATGCAACACGTGCATGTCGCAAGGCTTCACCGACCTCAATCCCATCGGCAATGTCCTGGTAAAAAAGCGTCATGAACTCTCGTGCACGCTGTGGGTTGATCGTCCAGCGTTGTGTCACCACTGCGCCAGCACCGGCCGTCATCAGATTGTTAGCTAACCGTTCATTTTGCTCATCGCGCTCCTGTTGGCTTATCGTGCGATTTCCCCGTTCATCTTCATAGTAACTTAAAAAGACCAGCGGATGTTTGGGTAGCCCTTGTAGTAGTTGTTCGAATGCACTGTGATCCAGGCGTGAATTGCCTGCTAACGTCAACATTGGCTCGCCCGTCCCATTTGTTTGTGGCAATGGGCCGGCATAGTGCAATACATGTGGTGCGTCTGCGCCAATGCGTACACGCATCTCAAGCTGGTTCGCTTGCTGACGGTAGAGTATAATCCGTGTAACCGATTCGGGTAGACTTGTGCACAGTGTGGCGACTTCTTCTTCTGCACCAGGTCGTTCGCTGGTAGGATTAACGAGGAAGAGCACCGATAGCCCCTGCACATCTCTTTTCCCACTGATTTTTCGTCCTGGGCGATCAATCTGTGTAAATCTCTGTTGTGTAGTATCCCATTCTGGCTGGACAAGGCGACCTATGCTTAGTGCCTGGCATAAGTACCGCTTGGATTTTGTATTGTTATCATACATGAGTTCCCAGGGGATATCAGGAGTGTTTGTGCTAATGGTCAGTGGTGTGTCAAGCCGGCGCAGGCTTTCCTGGAGGGGCGCTGGAAGTATAGAATCGAAAAGATAGCGTCCTAGTGTAAGGAGCGTATCTTGTGCAGGCCCCACTCTAGTAATTTGACGTTTCAGTTCCGTCGTTGGTGTAGATTGCCCTACCGCTTGCAAGGCTCGGCGTAACCGCTCGCGCACTTCTGTGGTAAGATCAGTGCTATACTCCTGGCCTATTGGGCCATCGGGAAGATCAAGACGAAACCGATAATTTGTGTCTGTACGTACGATGCTTAATAGGGCTGGCTGTTCCATGAATACTTCTCTTCCACAATCTTCCCGTCAATCGTAGTTATTTACGATTGCTACAAAAATATACACGAGTTCTTAGCAAATTTTAGTACCCTTATTTCAGTACCCTCAAGCGGGCCGTGAAAGGCATTGGCTTTGACCATCCCCAGAGGGAAAGTATACACACAAAACCTGGCAAGGTCAAGTAAAAATGCATCAGGCACAGGCTACAATAAATGTATATTACTGATATTCTGCCGATGCTATCTTATTCGCCAGGGTTCAGGAATACGATGGGAACAATTTGACTTATTGAGCAGTATACTTTCTGGTCGCTTCTCTTGTCAATTTATGTCCTTATTGGCTTCGATCTGTCTCCCTATACTTTGTTTTGTGCGTAAAATATAGTAACCGAGAGAGTATAGTTGTAACTAAAGCTGTAGAGCGCTACTATTTTTTTGTGAAAGGATACTATGATGGCAACATCAGAACTGTTGTGGCGAGTCGATGAAGGAGCAAAAATTAAACTAAAAGAGTATGACCCTGCTTACACCGATAAACATACTGATCAGGCTTCAACTGACGGAAGAACTGGTTCACCTGGGACAACAGTTGAGCAATTTGCAGGAGCTTTTGTTTGCAGCTCAAAAACATAGCGTGCTTATTATCTTGCAGGGAATGGATACAAGCGGCAAGGATGGCACTGTCAGGCATGTGTTTTCGTCTGTGAATCCGCAGGGCTGTGAGGTGCACTCTTTCAAAACTCCGACTGCCGAAGAGCAGGCCCATGATTTCCTCTGGCGTGTGCATAAGGTTACTCCCCAGAAGGGTGAGCTGGGTATCTTTAACCGTTCGCATTATGAGGACGTCCTTGTGGTGCGTGTGCATAACCTTGTACCTGAAGATGTGTGGAGTCGGCGCTATAAAGAGATCAATCATTTTGAGAAATTGTTGGCTCACAACGATACAATTATCCTGAAGTTTTTCTTGCACATCAGTCGAGATGAGCAGGAGAGACGTTTGTTGGCTCGTGAGCAGGACAAGGATAAATCCTGGAAAATTTCAGCCAGTGATTTTGTAGAGCGTAAATATTGGGACGCTTATCAGGATGCATATGAGGATCTGCTCAGCAAATGCAGCACCGACGATGCGCCCTGGTATATTGTCCCGGCAGATCATAAATGGTATCGCAACCTGGCTATCGCACATACGCTTGTGCATACTCTGCATAAATATCAGGATCAGTGGAAGGCAGAGTTGGAAGAGCGTGGTAAAAAAGAACTTGCGTTACTGCAACAGATGCGTGCGAAGAAACAAATATAACTGTTTGTTGGCATCAGTACATATTTTTGCCCATTGAGCAAAATATGTACTGATGCCAATAAAGCAGTCTCTTTAAAGCTTACGTGTCAATTTGCCGCGCGAACGTGCTGGTGGTGGATAGTACGCGGGCATAGACATGATAAGGTCGCCTATGCGCAGTTGCACTTGTAAGTAGTGCATGCCTGAGCGATGATAATGCGCAAAGAGCATTAAGCTGTGATGGGCGATGATGTCGGCTTCATCGCTGTGGCGAGCGAGTAGCATTTGTCCGCTGATAGTCTCCTCTGCCCTTGTGATAGATATTTCTTCGTCCTCTTCGCTCACTACATCGCGTCTGGGCCGATTAGGCCAGAGAATTAAAGCGATAGATTGCCCTTTAATATGCTGATCTGTTAATCTCCCTGCCAGATAGTCGGCTAGCTTGCGAATGGCTCCACAGGTTTCGTCCGCATCCGCGAGATGTTGGAAGCGCACACGGGCACTCTGACTCATGGGTGGTGCATCGGGCACGACCAGGCTACTATCTTCTCCATTGGCGACATGGTAGATCCAGCTACCAAGGTGGCCCAGACGACGTGATAGACCCTCTTCTGAGAGTAAGGCGACCTGTGCAAATGAAGTAATTCCAAAGTCGCGTAAGTGAGCTACGAGCTCAGCTAGCGCCACAGGATCGAGCTGTTCGCTCTTGTTTTCAGTCTCTTGTGGATGTGAGTTAGTTCCATTTGTTCCATTTGGCCGCTCTCCTGTTTTAAGCGGCAGAGGTGCTTGACCTGTTCCGGCTGCACGGACTTTGTGCAGCATTATAAGTGGTAGCGTCTGTACAAATGATGCTTCACGACCCGACGGAATATAGAGTACTCCTTGCCGCCCATCTCTGCGACTCATGAGTGCGGCCAGCTCAGCTATAGCTTTCCCATTCGCTATCCCGATCATAGCGGTCAGACCCATTTCCGCGATTTCGGCACAGAGTCTTTCACCGAGTATGACGGTTGATTCCGTAGGTATTTCGCAGCCTCGTAGATCAATAAAAGCATCAGAAATGGGTATAGATTCAACGATGCGTGAATAGGCTCGATAGCGCTCTTTTAGTTGTTGCAGCATAGTTTGATAGCTATCGTAAGATGCGGGTAGATAACGTGTGCGTGGCGGTGGTGCCAGGCGAGAGGCACGTCGCAACGGCATCCCTGCGGTTAGCCCAAGCCGTGCGGCAGCAGGCGAGACATCCAGAACGCGTCCAGGTTCATTTGGGCGGCCTGTGCCTGTGCCTATGATGAAACTTTGACCATGGAGCGAAGGATCAAGCATCTCTTCTAATGAGCAATAGAAATGGTCTATTCGTACGTGCATGATGCCCAGCTGCGATCTGACTTGCTCTGCTGCTTGTGTTGCTTTCTCCTCGTCTGTGGCGGATCGGCTGTCCTGCTGCTCGTTTACTCTACTGGCAGGACTTTGTAGTAAGTTTTTTGTTTTTAATGATCTATTATATTGCTGCATAGTACTCTTCTAGAATGTATTTGTGCTTTTTGCAACGCTCAATGCTCTTTATACATCGCTATCACGATACGGGAGTATTGTGTTGTACTGGAATAGGATGCGTGAGTAGCTGTTGGTCGGTAAGGAGATTGCAACCCAAAAACACTACCTTTTATTAACCAACGCTGGAAGGTACTACGGTTTGCATACGACTATGCCTATCTTTGAGCGTTTGAGCGTTTATTTTTTACTCAGCCTGCCCTCCTATTATATACTAAAGTTTCTTGTTATGCACATTGGTCATGACAATCAGGTCCGGCAATTGGTCCAAAAACAGTTGCGCTTAGAGGGTAATGAAGAGCTTTTGTATTGTTTTATCGATACCTTCTTCAACTTGTATGGTATCGGCCTGTAAATAATGGATGAACTTTACTACGGCTATGCGAAGTGCGTCCAAAAAATCAGGGGTGGGCGTCGCAGCATTTTCCCACCACCAGCGTGTGATGACCCAGGTTTTCCCAATAAGTCTTGAGTCTAGCCGTGCCATAAAGTGATCATTGTAGAAAACGGGCAAGACATAATAGCCCCAGCGTCGCTGCTCCAGTGGTTTGTAAACTTCCCATAGATAATCGAAGTTGAAGAGCTGTTGTACCCCTTTGCGATCCCACAAAAAGCTATCTAATGGCCCTAGAAAGATAACGCGTGGGTCTGGGAGGGGCATATCGAGTAATCGTACTGCATTGGATGGCATATAGTATGTCCATGTCTTATCTTCAATTCGTACAGGTGTCAGGGTGCCCATTTCGACCAACTGAGCCGTTATGTGTTTGCGTGTTGCGGAATCGCCACATGCGCTCCATACTGCCGCCTCTGCGTTTGGTCGCAAGAGTCCGACTGCTTGATAACGTCGTGCAATGATCCAGCGATGGTAGGCATCTATGTCTGTCTCTGCGACTGCATTGTAATGGTGTGCCGGGATGATGCGTTCTGGTCGATCATAATAGTGCCTGCCACCTTTGCGGTGATGGGTAAGAAGGATACCATAGACCCACATAGCTCGTAATATGCGTTTGGTGCGCGTCATGCCAGACCAGGAACCCTCGTTACCTATCCGTGTTCTATCTTCGAACTCTAGCGAAGAGAGTGGCCCCTGTTCATCAATGGTGGCAAGTATCGTTGCCGCTACCTCAGGATCGGTCTGTAAAATTTCCTGGTCATGATAGGGGCGATAAAGTGCGCGTGTATGTGCTCGCATGGGCCAGTCGCTTACCTGTACGAGACATGCTTGTTTATCCCAGGCGTCATATATTTGCCTGTCTGTATATGCGGCTTTCTGCCAGTCATCCACCTGGTAGCCGGGCACGCGTGCTTGTAGTACCAGGTCTACGTTGCGTCCGACGGGGTTGAGCGGATCATACTGTATTGTCCCCAGACGCTCAAAGATCTCTGGCAGGGTGCCAGGGGTGAAATGATAGGTAGCCATAAAACGGCGTGCTTGCTCATGTGAAATATGTAGCGTCATGGTTTCTCTGCCTTGTATCTCCTGTTTCGGCTCCGATTCTCATCTGAAAAATAATTGGGCGCTCTTTATGATTGATTCTAGCAGAAAATTAGGATAAAATACGCCCTGCTATCCTATTTTTTGTAGTTATGACCATATTGGTAGGACAAAGCCATATGTATTTTCCAACGACGCGTGTGCTTACTGTATTAGAACTGCTCCAGTCACATTCATCCATGAGTGGTCGTGAACTGGCTGAGCGTCTGGAAGTCGATACGCGTACGATAAGGCGCTATATTACTATGCTACAGGATCTGGGCATTCCTGTCGAGGCTGAACGTGGTCGCTATGGGGCATATCATCTGCGCCCCGGCTTTAAGCTGCCGCCTTTGATGTTTACGGATGATGAGGCGCTGGCCCTGACCCTGGGATTGCTGGCGGCGCGAAAAATGGGGATGACGCTGGCGGCTCCTTCGGTTGATGGTGCGATTGCGAAGATTGAGCGTGTACTGCCAGCTGCACTGCGCGAACGTATTCAGGCTGTACAGGAGACGCTGGTCTTCGATTTTGCGCCTGCCCGCACTGTGCCGCGTAAAGAGTTTATCGTGCTGCTCAGCGAGGCGGCTCAGCAATGCAAAAACGTCTGGTTGCACTATCGCAGCTATGATAGTGTAGAGGATAGTGAGCGTCTGGTTGATCCCTATGGCCTGGTCTGCCGCTCAGGCTACTGGTACCTCGTTGGCTATTGTCATTTGCGCTCGGATCTGCGTAACTTTCGCCTTGATCGCATCGTCGATGTCAAAATGCACACGGGAACGTTTGAGCGTCCATCGGCTTTTGACTGCCTGGCTTTCGTCTTGCAATCTCTGCCAAAAACACCAAATACCTGGTCGGTTGAAGTTTTGTTAGAGATGCCGCTCGATGAGGCTCAACGTGTCGTCTCACCCACCCTTGCCAACCTTGAACAAGTGCCAGAAGGGGTCATCTTGCGCTGTTTTGTAGATCACCTCGATTGGATCGCTTGTATGCTGGTCAGTTTTGGTCGCCCCTTTATCGTGCGTCAGCCCGCCGAGTTACGTGACGAGCTACGACGCCTCGCCGAGCGCGTCTCTGCTCTGGCAGAACGTAGCTGAGTGCAACTATGTTACTCGCTCTGTCTGGCTTTTCTCCTAAACAACTTTTCCGCCGCACTATTGCCTGGTCCCAGCACGACAAAATGTTGCCGCGCCCTGGAAATAGCCATATACAGCATTATTTCGGCCTCTCGTGCATGGCTCAACGTATCCAATTCTACCAGGATAACTATATCACGCTCTTGTCCTCTGAAATCATGGATAGAACTGCATGTAAGAATATAGCAACCATGCATAATAGTATTTCTTTTTTTTGTCCAGCTTAAATAATAACGTTCACCCACCACTATTTCAGCTTGAAACCTGCTTTTATTCTGTTCAAGAGGTGTGAGCAATATTATACTTGTAATATATCTCTTCTGATCATAGATGAGGAAATCTAATAAATTTGCCAGTGCATCCTGTTCACTTATATGTAGATCTCTCGATTGTTTGTGTGTTGTGATATATTCTATCTCTCTGCCTCTTGGTCCTGAACAGAGCGGTCCTCCATCCATTAAAGTACCCGGCATCGCGTCGTAATAATTCAGCATTTTCTGATGAATTTTTTGGGTGCTACGACAATTCCAACTAAGTGGATAGTGTTGCTCAAGGGGAATGTACTGATCGCAGAGAGGACGTTTATACACGTTCTGATTATTGTCATAAAAAGCATACAGTACACTCTCTTTTGTACGTAGAAGTGCCTGTAACCCTATCCACCAGCTTGCGCGAAAATCTTGACCTTCATCTACAACGATAGCATCATAGCGTACATCTGCATTTCTAATACGCTTCAACAAATACAACATGTAAGGATCATCATAGATTGAGAAGCGTAGCCTGGCTTCCAGGTGTACTTTACAAAAAGTATGGAAGTTATATATATGTATATTATGCAGCAGGGAGTCTGCCAGTTTTTCCCCATCAAGCTGTGTCGCCAAATTGGTTGCTAGTTTTGTACTATAGCAGATAAATAGCACCCTCAAGCCGTTGCGTGCTAATTGACGTGCCTTCTCTATTGCTAAAAGTGTTTTGCCTGTTCCAGAGCAGCCATAAATTGCTGCTCTACTGTGTGCACCTAGCTTTTCTAGCTGCACAAATTGTTGTTCCGTTAACTTGACTTGCTGTTGTTCCCTATCATTTGTAGCATTGAGATGTGGTACAGCTAGAAACCAACTTCGTTTGTATGCATTGATGATTCTTCTGGCACCCTCCTTCCCAGGCACGCTGCTATCTCTCGTCTGGTTATAGTATTGATGGATGCATTCTATACTTTGCTGTATCATAGCACTTTGTATTTTTTTGTCATTAAGTAAAAGGTTGGGAGCTATATGTGCGTTATGTGCAATGCGTGTGGCATGTAACATATCCACATCTGGTAGTACCGCCGCGTATCCTACTGTGCCGTTGTAGCGTAATCCCTGCCGGTCAAGCTGTGCACATAGCAGATACATATAATTCATTGCCTGTGCTAGTGGACTTTTGCTAAGTTTCCGGCGTTGCTGGCTGCGATCAATTGTATACCACTCATGGCTTTGTTCGTCATACTCCACTGCACCGCCCTGTACTGCCAGTACCAGCATGCCATAGTGTGGATGGACAAGCAGGAAATCTATTGTTACCTGTTCTTTACTATTGCAATGGCCAAGCAAATTTATCATGATATGAGCATGCCATATCACTGTGTAGTCATCAGGGAGATTTTCTTTCAGTTGCTGGAAAAGAAGCCGTTCTGCAGCGCTGCTCAGCTCTTTCGGTAATTGCTCTGGATACATGGAAGCCATAGTCAACTTTCCTCCTCATCTACTATCACATCTCTATCCTGTAGGAACATTATTTGCTTAAGTTCTTATCTATAACCATTGTATCATGTGAAGCAAGAGTGGGAGGAGACATATATTGCGCTTTGATACTCTATTGCATGTGGCGCAATAGAGTATCAAAGCGCAATATATAAAAAAGTTCGCTTAAAGAGCTTCTACCAGTTCGCGCAGGAAGAGTTCTGCATCTGTAACAAGCCCGGCCGCCTGAAAGCTGCCTCGATCAGCTAGCTTGGTAACAACCGCCGGGTTGATATCGACCACGACGGTGCGTACGCGTGCCGGTAGCAGATTCCCTGTGGCGATTGCATGCAGCATTGAGCCGATCATCAGGGCCATATCGATGCCCTGTACTTCTTTACGCATCAGCCGCTGTGCTTCTTGCATGTCGGAGATGACGCCTGGCATTGGACCATCATCGCGTATCGAACCTGCCAGCACCATAGGAATATTATGTTTAAGCGCTTCGTAGGTGATGCCTTCGCGCAACAGTCCGACCTCGACAGCTTTTTCGAGCGAGCCCACTTCGCGCACGGCGTTGATAGCTCGCAGATGGTTACGGTGCCCACCCTCTACCTGCTCCCCGGAATCCAGGCTAACGCCCAGGGACGTTCTGTATAATGCGGATTCGACATCATGGGTGACAATAGCATTGCCGCCGAAGATAACCTGCACATAGCCACGCCTCAATAGTTCGGCGACATAGCGACCCGCGCCTGTGTGAATGACAGCTGGACCCAATACAAAGAGGATCTTGCCCTGGCGTGCGCGTATCTCTTTCATCTCCTGCGCAATCTGATGGATCACCATGACCTTCGTCTTCTCGGAAGAGACGTCGCTCTGCATAAATGCAAATGTTTCGTGCTCTCGATTACGCTCATAGGGGCGAACACGAATGCCTTTGTGCCCTATGACTACCTCATCCCCTTTGCTTACATCGTGCATAGGGATGCAGTAGGCGCTACTTTTGATCTTATCGACGACTACCGCGACATCCATCTCGATATCTTCGACCGTTATCCATTGTCCGGCGATACGGACTTGCGTCGGTAAATTCGTCGTTGAATAGAATCTAGCTGGTAATACACCGTCCTGTTCGACCGTCGCTGTCTGCACATCTTCTGCATTTTTAATACTTGCACCAAATTGCTGCAATTCTGATAGGATAAGATCGAGTGTCTCAGCATCATGAGCCGTAACGTTGAGGCGTACATAGCTAGCATCCGTCTTCGTTTTCCCGACGTTAAACTCTTCAATGTCAAAATTGCCGCCGCGATCCATAATCGTATCCATCGCGCGTGGCAAGGACCAGGAGTCGATAATATGGCCCCTGAGCTCAATTATTTCGTGAAATGTGTTCAATTCATTGTTCTCGCTTTACCTTGAAAATAGATGGGCCGCCAGAATATTGTTGCTAGTGTAGACCGGGTCCTCTGGAATGTCAATTAGTGCCCACCCTGCTTCTCCATCCCTTACACCTACGGCGTTCATAATACCCTTCCATAAATTGAGCATTCTTCATATTTTGCTTTGCAAAATATGAAGAATGCTCAATTTATGGAAAAATGAATACTAAATGGAATATAAAAGAAGAGAGGTGCTCATGCTAAAGGTGTGAGCGGGCACACAGAGGGAGTCCGATTCATGACACGACGACATGCGTTGCCTGAATAACCCCTCGCTTATTCTCTTTACCTTCAACCCCTATGACCGAGTCTTGTGGCAATTGCTGAATTGTGGAGGCTGAAAGATGCTCACCGGCGTGGCTGGTGACTGTGGTCTTTGTATCAATACTGACAGCGACGGGCTTAATTTCACCTTTACTCTCTTTGTTCATATTGCCGGCAACGACAAAGCTCTGTTTCTTCGCCTGAGGCAGAGCAGCGACTCCAATAACGGTTACCCGGTGCCCACTGGCTCCGTTCGTGTTGCTTTGCTCGTGCGCTTGCTGCTGTGCTTTTTCCGTGTTAGTGGTCTGAGCATCCTGATGTTTTAGCTGGCTTTTCTGATCATCTTTTAGCGGCATATTCTGACCATGTGCCTCTTGCTTTTCTGGCGAGGAAGATGTTGTATTATGCGTTTTTATTTCTTTAGGAGCCTTTTCAAATAAAGTATTGTCATAGGAATGAGGAATTGCCATCTGTAGGATATGTGGTATAGCGTCGAATTGATATGTTACCTGTATCCGAGATGCATCAGCCGTTGCGTGGAGGGCATCACGATCAGATCTGCTCAGGGAGTCTGTGAGCTTTATTGCGCTGCCATCCAATTGTACTGAAAGGGAAACGGGAACTGTTAGCGAAAGATGAGCTCCGCGAAAGTATGCAGTGGTTGTATTGTCGGGCTTGTGCCGTGTGAGGAGGGATGTCACCTGTTCTACTGCGGTCAGGGGATTCCCTTTAGTAATGATACATAGATCGAGGGCTCCATCATCAATGAAGGCGTTGGGAGTGAACTCGACGACATCGGCATAGCGGCGCGTATTGCCCAGGATAATTTGCAAGGCCTCCCCCTGCCAGAGCTGTTTGCTTGCCTGTCCGTTTTCGCTCGTGTGAAGTACAGCGGGAAACGAGTGTAGTTCTGGGAGTGCTTTGATTGTAGCAACATCGAAGGCAGCACGACCAAGATGGGCTTTCAGCAATTTTGAGGTGTCATGAATGATAGAGGCATCGATGCCGAGTCCAGCAGTCAGCAAAAAGTAATGGATACTTTTGGGTACGATATTTCCGTCCTTTTGAGCTTTCTTACTCTTTGTATGTTGTCTATGTTCGTTATCATCTTGAGTAGATGAGGGAAATGTGAGTCCTTGTACTGCAACGCGCCCAAGGTCAACTTTGCGCGGGCTGCTCTCGATGAGTGTGAGAGCAGCCTTGACGGGATCAAGTGGCATACCAATCTCAGTTGCCCATTGATTGGCTGTCCCACCTGGCAAGACGCCAACGATGCTTTGGTGCTCCTTGCTCCTCATCACTCCGTTTATGACATCGTTGATGGTCCCATCGCCCCCATGAGCAATAATCAGATCATAGCCCTCTTCAGCGGCCTTCGTTGCCAGGGTGATACTATGGCCGCTATACTCGACAAGGGCGTTGTCAGTTTTCCATCCCGCTGCTGAGAGCACTGCGATGGCGTCAGGCAGTTTTGTCATGTCCTGCCCTGCTCTGGGATTAATCACTAAAAAGGCACGTTTTTTATGCATAACACTTCTCCTCTTGATGGGACATGAACATTGCCGGTTGGTAGCGCAAAAGACCATCTCAGCTTTCACTTTTCACTTGATATCGTTACTTGTCATCCCGCGTATGCTTCTTAGCCAACGCGACGGTACCGCGCTTCTACGAAGGAATAGATGCCGTAGGCAAAGAGTCCAAGCGCGACGATACCAAGCAGAAGCTGTCCATAGGGCTGATGAGACAGCTCCTGGAGTGCTCCATCCAGACCGATTGCTTTGCTTGAGTTGTGCTGGAGAGCTGCTACGATGAGGAAGATGCCCGTGATGCCGGTCACAACTCCCATTGCAGCATAGCCCCATCTTCCGGCGATAACGACCCCCTTCTTCACCTGAATCCCTAATGTTGACACTTTCAGGTGTCTCTGAAATCTGGCACTGTATGCATTATAGAACAGGTAGAAAGCAACTCCAAGCACAATAAGTCCAACGAGGATGACCAGGAAAGGGCCAAAGGGTTGTTTAAGTAGAAGGGCCGTTCCATCCTGGGCGGCGGTGTTTGATCCTCGACCCCCACTTCCCGTACCCAGCGCTAACTGTAAGGCACCGAAGGCGAGTGCCGCATAGGAGATTCCAACAGCTGCGTACCCGACGCGTGCGAGCACACCCTTTGCTTTTTTCCCTTCGTTTTCTGTATCAAAGATCGCCTGGATAATGGACCAGAGCGCAAAACCAAAAAGACCAACTGCAACGACGCCGAGCATTGGGTGTCCAAATGGCTGTTGAAGAATCGCGTGAAGGGCTCCTCTTTGATCAGTTACTGTGCCACCCGCGCCGATGGCGACCTGTATTGCGATCACCCCAATGATGAGATAGACAATTCCTTTAGCCGCATAGCCGCAGCGTGCCAATCCAGTCATCCATTGACTGGTTGCTGCGTTGCGTGCTCCCCGTTCTGCATTCTGTACATTATTGTGTACGTTTCTAGGGAGAGATGGATTAGATTTACTCATAGCACGTTTCCTTTCAACTGTTTTGCGAGGCATATCAGATCTCGTCGAGGTCAAGCACCCTGGCTACTCTCTGCAAAAAAGAGGACAGAGAATATTCCAAACAGTAGTTTTGACACGTGCTGTGCAATAAAGGAGTTTCATTTGTAGAGATTTTTCACTTACGGTGCATCACCTTAAGCAATGTGCGACGAGTGGACGGAAACTTCTCATCCCAGGCCGTGGTTTGCCAATCGTCGAGTGTGTCGCCCGGAGGAAGCCAGGGTGGGAGGGAGACCAGCATGCGTCTGGCCAGGGCGCTCACAAACGGCTCGTACGTCTCTCGCAGCTCGGCCAGATTCTGCTCGATTGCCGTTTCGTCTTGCAACTGGATACCAGATGCCGCTAACAAGTCTCGGAGACGAGCGAAGTCGGTCGAAGAGAGACGGTTCACGCCAGTAGTGGGCGGAGTATTAAGGACCTGGGCAAGGTCAACGACCGCATGGCGAGCCATGGCAAAGGTAAAGCGAGCGGCTCCGGTCGGCATATTCTCGATGCCCGAAAGGATCAATGCGCATGTATCCAGGATAACGGTCAGGGCTTCCACCCAGGATTGTTGCTCGTGCTGCGAACGGTAATAGGCCAGGATAGGATACGATAGGTGGCTCTCCAGAATGTCCGCGCACCATATTTCCCAATCATGGAGGAGCAATTGTAGTTCATCGGCACTCTTGCTAATACAATTGCGTCGTAGGAGTTCCACGGCTGTCGGTGGGGAACCTGCGCGGGCATCCAACAACGAGATTCTCAGCTCGCGCCGCGAGAATGCCTGGTAGATGATGGGCACGTAGCTAATCACCAGTGCCAGAAAGATGAACCCCAGTGCAACCTCGATCACTATTAGCGTGCGTGCCATCCCTGGCATGGGAGTGATATCACCCAGGCCGAGCGTGAAAAACGTGGTCCCACTCAGGTAGAGATAAGTAAGGAAGTTGATTGTTTGGCCAGTAGCGTTAATGGGAAGTGCCAGTCCCCAGAATAGGAGCCCAAACCCAAAGACGAAGAGTACAGCCCAGAACACGATCAGCGCCAGCAGGGAAAATGGACCCAGGGAGCCCAGATAGGCTTCCCGTATAGCACTTTTTCGTATCAGGCGACCAATGACTTTCCACCCAATATTGGTTACCTGATAGAAGAGTCGAGTGAGGCGGATGGGGCGAGCCACGCGGCGGGGCAAGACGATTGTCTCAAACGCATCCTGGGCAACAAGTAGAATCAGCACAATTCCCAGGATGGCCGTAAGTATTCTCATTATTGTAAATGGAAGATAAGTTTTGCACTTTTCGGAAGTAAGTTTTGCACTGATGAGTCCAAAAACCCCCACTTTTAAGGATTTGTGTCCCGAATTTCGGAAGGTAAGTTTTGCACTGATATCCTTATAAGAAGGTAAGTTTTGCACTGATAAGAAAATATATTGTAACTACTCAGGACCACATTTTGTGCCCTTAGAGATCCACGCTACTATATCTAGTAGTGATTAGCTCAACAATCATTCGCAAAACGTCCCAAAATGGCATTTAAATGGCTATTGATGCGATAAGCGTAAATGCTTTTGAGCTCAAAAATGCTCTATAGGGTACCTGAGTAGTTACAACCCGCATTTCGCAGTTCGGAATGACATTTTTTTGAATAACAAGGATAGCCAAGTACTTCTACTTGTATTGCTTATTTTGATCTTTTTGCAAAACAGAGAAAAAGGCAGGATTAATCATTTTAGATCAAATGTTCTTACTCCTTGTCTTTTATCTCCTATGCAAATGATGTAAAAGCATCATTTGTTAATATCCAAAAAGTCGTTTTTTAGGGTGCGGAATGAGGGTTACAATATATTTTTTGTTGATATTATCTCCCGTTCCTCCTTTGCTGGTGAGTATACAACATCTGGCCCTGGAATGTTTATCCTGGAAATATTGCTGTCCTACGAAAAGTGCCGCAAGGTAGAGATGAAAATAGCATCTCTACCTTGCGGCACTTTTCGTAGGATGGCAAACTTATAGATTTAAGAAAGTACACCAAAGATTTACATGAGCTCCTTGGATTTGGCAATGTGATATTAAACATAGAAATAATTAATATACCCTTTACGAATAATGAAACATGTCATATGATTATCTTATGACTCTTCATCATTAATTGTTACGTCCTTTTGCAAGGGAAATATGTCAGATTTTTAATTAACTTTTGTAATTTGGGTCTACTATACAGAAGAGAGCTCTTTTCTTGAAATTGAGAACTTATAATCACGTGGCTGATGAATCTATTTCTGCTTGTAGTAACGAGGAGGGTCTACATATCTATGTTTCATTTCGGTCGCAGATCAAAGGCCAATAAGAGGAGACTGTTTAAGGAAACGCATCAAGTTAACAATGCTTCTTATGAATCTATAAATAAAGATTTTTCATCTGCGCCTCTACTAGGCAACTCTGAAGAAGAATACGGGCCATCTGATATCTTTAACGCACTTGAAGCTTTTCTAATAACTACCAAATGGGATGATATACGTGCAGTATTGGAAGAAAAACAGGATTTGCTTTTAACTGATATTGCCGAACAGATGGCTTTGGAGATTCTCAAAATGAATCTCGAAAGAGTACACGATAGCGCTTCTATGCGGGATCACCACGATGCCGGATTTCTCATGACGCATGTTCACTTTCTACAAAATGCCCGTAAAAAAGGTATCTCTGTTGCCTGGAGTGAATTGGAGGCAGAACGCAAAAGAGCAGAACAAAAGCAGTTTTATGCAGAGAAACACAATGGGCTCACAGATGAAGAGATTACTGAGATAGCGATAAATAGCAAGCTCACCCCATTAGCACAAAAAGATTTTTTACGCACTCTTCTGTCCTGGCTCAATAGTCCTAGTCCTCGTCAATCTCGCCATTTCTTAGAAGTTCATCCTGAATTACTTGATCCTAGTAGTGATATTGTCTTGAGAAGGATGATAGAAGACTTAGAGATACATTCACGAGAGGTTTTAAGTGCTGGTGATAATGAGACAATCCAGAGAAACAAAGGTATTCAGCATGTAAAAAAGTGTTTAGATATAATATATCAAGCCCGCACGCGAGGGGGAACAGCCGTTGCAATTCGTACAACTTTCATAGAAGTGTACAGTGGTCTATCGCTCGATGTGCCTTTTTGGCTCGAAACTATACATCAACAAATTACTCAATTGGTGCGCACTCAAAAGCCAGACGAGATAGCGATAGAACGCATAAAGTTGCTACGTGATGCCATAGTTCTTGGCTCTAGAGATACTAATCTTATGCCAGAAGTACAAGCTGAATTAAATATTCTCCTCTGCCATGCGCTAAATGATACTACCAGATCGGAAGATATTTATCTACAAGAAGAGAAAATAGCTTGCTTGGAGAATGCATTACGTGTTTACACACGAGATAACTATCCATGTCAATATGCGAAGGCTCAAGATATTCTAGGCAACATCTATGACGAAAAATCAAGGGTAGAAGAACCACGTGCCAATCTGGAAAAAGCTATTGTTTGCTACAAGCATGCATTACAGATATATACACGTGATGCCTTCCCTGAACAGTATGCTCAGGTCCAAAGTAACTTGGGCAGAACCTATCGACGGCGTATAGATGGGGAACGACGGTCCAATCTGGAAAAATCAATTGTCTGTTTTGAGGAGGCTCTACAGGTTTTTATACCTGATATATTCCCTGAAAAATACGCAACGAATCAGAAAGATCTAGGCAATGTTTATCTGGAACGTATCAATGGAGAAAGGCGAGATAACCTAGAAGATGCAATCCGTTGCTTCACTTGTGCCTTGCAAATTTGGACTCTTGACACCTCTCCGCAAGGATTTGCAGGGGTTCAATGTGATCTGGGAACAATTTACGCCAATCGCATAGCAGGAGAACAACGCATTAATCTAGAAAAGTCTATAATTTGTTATGAGCAAGCCTTACAAGTGTTTACACTTGACACTTTTCCACTTGCCTATGCTGGAACAATGATAAATCTAGGTAATGCTTATTGTCTCAGAGTTGAAGATTATGAGCAAGCCAATCTGGACCAAGCTGTTGCTTGCTATAAACAAGCCTTACAGGTATATACACTCCAGACTTTTCCTGAAAAATACGCTAGAATTTCAGGCGAATTTAGGTAATGCCTATCGAGGGACAAAAAAACACAGTGTTGGTACGGAAGAGGCTATTGCCTGTTATCATCGTGCTTTACAAATCTATACTAGTGATTCCTTTCCTGAAGATTATGCAAAGGTTCAATACAGCTTGGGTTTAGCCTATCAAATGCGTATTCAAGGGGAACTACGAGACAATATAGAAGAATTGATTGCTTGTTGCAGCTGTGCCTTACAGATTCTTACCCGCGACTCAACTCCTATAGACTATGCAAAAGCTCAGATGATTCTGGGATTTGCCTATCTAGATCGCATTGAAGGCGAGCGAGATACAAATCTAAAGGCATCAATGATCTGTTTCCGCCATTCGCTGGAGATATATACGTGCGATTCTTTTCCCAACGCGCATCGGAATATCCAACTTGGATGTGCATCCATCAATATAGAACAACAGAACTGGGAAGATGCTCATGCGTCCTGTGAAAGTGCTTTTGCTGCCGAGGAGATGCTAATTGCATTAGGTACTGGTATGTCTGGACTTGATGCGGTATTCAGACGCATCAAGAGCGCGACGACATATGATGCTTTTGCACTTGCGCATTTATCTCGTATTCCGGAGGCGGCAACTGTCTCGAGAAGGGCCGAGCACGATTTCTAGCAGAATCTATGGCTGTACAATGGGCTGATGCTACACGCATCTCCAACTTGGAACTACAGATGCGTTATACAAAGGCACGAGATAATCTGATTGCGGCACAAGCTATGCTCAATACTCCATTCTTGTTTAACTTTGACCCCGACTCTCCCTTAATCAATCAAGAACTGAATGTAGCGCTTACCGATCAAGAACTACGTTCAGCTGCTTATAGACAAGCAAGGGAGCTATTTAATACTATTATAGAGGATATTAAGGCGACGTATGATCTTGAGGAATTTATGAATACGACGATTGATTCGGAGATAATACTAGCTGCTACGGAGAATTATGGATATAATCACGCAATTGTTTATCTCACAGCAACTCCTTGGGGAGGTCTCGCTATTGCTGCTTTAGCGACTGATCCAACGTCACGTAAGTCGTCTCGCTTTGCCTCTTTATATCTTCCTGAACTAACTTATAAGCTTGAGTCTGATCTCGTGATACGTCCATTGGATGAGAAGATCGGTTCTCACTTCATTGGTGGTTTTGGTCGCACTGAAGGGAGATAGAAATGATTGCTTTTGCGAGATTGGCATGGATCAACGTTTCGAGACCGCTCAGCGTCACTCAATAGGATGTGTGTGGCCTCACAGAAGAAAAGCACTCTCAATGATGTAATACAAGAGGTTCTAAATATAGAAGAATCTACCTATCTGGAGAGCCAACTAATGAAATTATTTGATCAACCAATGGATGAAATAAAATCGGATGAATTAGCATTGTTACAAAAAACGCTTCATCACACTTTATTACGATGTGAGTTAAAGTTGTGTCTTAATAAATTAGCTGATATTGCGTTAAGTCCATTAGTAATATGGTTGCGGAAAGAAGGTGCAAATACAGCTACGCTCATTCCTTGTGGATGGCTGGCTATATTTCCGCTGCTTGCAGCTGATATTACCCCAGGTCAGACATCGGGTGACATACTTACTGCCAGTATAGCACCGAGCGCCAGATCACTACTCAGTGATGAGAGGATGTTTTAAAACGTTCCGGGTTTATGCACTTGGAGATCCTCGTCCAACAACATCTGCATTAGAATGGGGGGAAGCCGAAGCACATACACTAGCAAAAATAGCACGCAATATGCATTTACCTGTGGAGGTAAAGGTACATGAGCAGGCAACAAAAGATTGGCTGATTGAAGTATTGTCTAAAGGACAACTTGTAGCGATTTCGTGCCATGGCACTTTCAACCTTTACGAGCCCCTGCAATCGGCACTTGTGCTTGCCCAGGAACAGGTATTGACGTTGGATGAGATGCTCAGATATCAAGCAAATCTGCGAGGAATCAAATTACTGATTCTCTCAGCATGCGAGACCGCATTTATTGATTTGAACAACCTAGATGAAGTACGTAGTCTGGCAACGGCGATGCTTCAGGCGGGAGTAAGGGCTGTACTTGCTTCTCTGTGGTCTGTAGATGATAAAGCAACATATCTGTTAATGGTCCGATTCGCTCAGGAGTGGCTTGAAACATGGAAAACGAACCGGCAGCAGCAGCCCTAGCACGTGCACAACACTGGTTGCGAACAGTGACTCATCGTGAATTGCAGAGTTGGCACGCGATTGACTTTCCAACCCCAACTATAGAAGAAAAGCGCTTAGCAGGATCACTGGTTCCAAGTCATAATCCTTGGGAGGTAGAGACTAAGCGATTACGCGATGCAATAGATTTGGTAACAAGAGGCGAACGTGATGATCGCTATAATGATATTACTGCTGAGCATTATGTGCAAGTCATAGCTCTAAGACAAGGAAACCCTGATACACGACCTTATGAAGATCCAATCTATTGGGCCGGTTTTCAGATTATAGGCTGGTAACATGGACAGTCTTTAGGTGAATCGGAGGAGTGGATTTCATATGATTAAAGGAGAATTTCTATAATGGAAGAACAGTGGAGCATTGATAGATACTCTGAATTATTTCAAGTGGAAGGGCAGCTTTCGGAAGAGGATAGTCTTTTTCTAGAAGAGACAAGTGGATTTAGCACGGTTAGAGATGTTGTGGGTAATATCAGTACACCGTTTCGTGCAAAAAGCAAGTTTGCAATTGGTAATCCTATCGTCCTTCCTCTTGCCAATCTCCTCAGGAGGGGAGGACAGAAGGTACCTGCAGACATTCGCTTGCAGTTACAACACTACGAATTTTACCAAGTCAATTTAGCTTGCTCTTTACAAGCTGCTCAGGGATGCCGCTTCCACGATGCTAGTTTTACGCTCGATCTTCAGACTATCCTCATAGATCCTAAATTTCCCGTATTGGCACCATCCGCAGAAGCCATCGCTTACGACCTTTTTCCAGTTTTTCTTGAAGATGAATGTAAAGTAAACCTCAAGCACAATCTCGATTTTGAAGTGAATCTTGGCTTTGATCCAGCCGCTTTACATTTGAAGCTTCCAGTTTTGCATGAGAGATCAGAAGAGTTTGTTGTCTATAAAAGTCGGATAATGGCCTTCGGACTACAAGGACGACAGCCTGGGTGGAATTTTAAACGTACAGCTTTACATGAGATTGAAAGCTCTCAGAGACTTTTCATGATTCTCCGAAAGCCAAAGGGGACACATGTGCAAGTAACGTTTAAACTAGAGGCACGCGTTCAGTTTATCTTAGCAGGAGTAGGACTTGATCTATGGCCTCTAACTATGATCTTTCGTCGCTCTGCCTCCGATAATCATATAGTGGAAACTCCCTCGACGCCGCTAGATATCCTTCTGTAGAAAAATACAATACTTAAGGGATCTTCCGAACTTTTATGCAGACCTCATCAAAACGATGATGCGGAACAGGGAGATCCGGTATTTGAGGAATGGCACTCTTGCATGCTGATTGCTTTGTTTCATCCATATCCACAATCTGCCAGTGGTTTCCCAAACGATCCCGTAACCCACTGGCAGATTGGGAAACGAGGATCTGTGATCAATTCCTTCTGAAATAGAGTCCGAAGCGATTCAAGGGTGGTTGGTCTGCAATCTGGGGCTCTGGTGGCGCAGCAACTCGCTTCCCGATTCATGGGAAACCCTGATGGCTGTACCCGTTGAGTTCCTTGATCAGCTTACTCACACTTTTACTTGTCCAGCGTAACAGCAACTCTGAATCTCCTCGCATTGCTGGTTACTTCAACTGTTTCATATCCTCCTGCTGACTTGTGTCTTTGCTCACCGTGGCTTTGATCTCATACCAATCCGCACCCCGTGGTATAATGCTGGCACAAGAAGGTTTCTAGCTAAGGAACGTGAGTTATGTTTAAGTCAAACGGATCAAGCAGCTAGGAGAGCACGTTGATCGAGATGCAGTCCTGGTTTTTTGTCTTGATGGCTGTAGTTTTAACCATTCTACGAAAACGTTACGTCACGCTCTCTGTAAGCCGACAAAGCTATGCACTGGTAGCTTGTATTCAAGCTCACAACGTACGTTTTTCGTTCTGCACTGGTATGCACTGGTAGTTCATAGGCACAAGAGCTTCTGGCCTACGTTCTCCGTACCGTTTTCATAAAGGTGTTTACTGTAGGCAATGAGCCCAGCAATCAAATGAACGACAAAATTGGTAGGACTGCGATGGCGCGAATGCTCGATCTGCGAGATATTCTTGAGCTGATCGATAATGGACTCGATAATCGCCCGTTTGCGCAGCAGGAGCTTGTCGGAAAGATGCATAAGCTGATTTTTCATGTTTTTGCGCAATCGGGTGATCAGATGGAGCCCTTGTTCAAAGAGCAATGTGGTCAGGGGAGCGGAAATGTAGCCACGATCCCCGAAGAGCTTGCCACGCAGTTTTTTGACCATCGAGGCAACAGGCTTGCGATCATCGACATTGCCAGGGGTCAGACAACACGCCAGCAATTCGCCTTGGTCATTGACCGCCAGGTGGAGCTTGAAACCGAAGAACCAGCCCATGCTGCTCTTGCCACGCTTGGCATCCGCCGCAAAGACGCGGTGCTGGTTGATCCGTTTGGGATCACAGACTTCCAACGACGTCGAGTCGATGAAGCTGATGCCTGTGCAGGCTCCATAGCGCGTCTGCACATAGGCAAGCAGCGGAAGCATCATCGTCGGGATGAGCGCAACAAAGCGCGGATAACTCACCAGGTGCGGAAATTCCTTGTGTCAGATGCACTTGGACATGTTCCGTGTAGTACGCTTTGAACGTTCGATAGTGAGACTGGTGAAAATGGATGAAAATCGTCATCACCTCGCTTGGACACAGCTGTCCTGCACGCTCACGCCGCTTGCCTGCTGCGAGGCAACTGGCTTTCCACTGCGGCTCAAAGTCGAGCCAAAAGTGACCGACAGCACAAAACAATTCGAGTACACTCATTTCTGTGAAGTAGGCGGCTGGTGCGTTGCCTTGCGGTACGTTCCCATCCGCCTCTTCCCGAACCACGCATGCAGCTTTCACTGCACGTGGCTCTCCGGCAAGAGTATCATTCAGATGATATCCGTGATTGTGATACCTGTTTTCTCCTCAGAGGTCGGCCTGCATGTAAATCGTCATGGCAGGTGCGGCAGAATATCAGCGTTTTTCGTCTACGGGGCAGCCATGACCTGCACCCATTGCGGCTTTTCTCGCCGACATCGTAACACTTTTATATTTTTACGAGTGCTCGGATGTGATGCACCTCGATCTGGTCCGTGAGTCGCGTTGCCTCACAGATTTCGCATACTTGTGCCAGAAGCCGCTTTTCGAGTTCCGATCTGCTGATCCATTTGGGTTGTGGCCGGTCTTCAGGGTTTGCGTGGAGGTTCCAAGTCTGACTTATCCCACCCCAGTTTGCTACCAGTGGCTTTTTTCCTTTCCGCATTACCGTCGTTTGCAATACCTTTCGTTTCCTCCCTTCTACTTCAATCTCCGTTTGGTATTGCTCGTACATTTTTGGTGACAGAGGTTTTGTGCTTGTGTGCTAACGTCTTTGTTAGCGATTGTTCCATTACCCACCTGAGCCGATTCAGGGTATGGAGGTTGTAGGCCATGCGGTAGTATTCGACCAGTCCCCGATATTCGAGCTGATACGTTGAGATGATGGTAAAATCGCTCTCATTGAGCAGTTCGCCTCGATGGATCGGTTTCCCACGTTTTTGGTAGCGTTTGCATTTTTCCAGAAGAACGGTTCGTGGGACACGGAGACCAACTCCGCCGTTGATGCTCCGCTGTTTTTGTCCTGTTTTGAATTGGCGTTGTTTGCTGTCTTCTTGCAGGATTGTCACTTCATATCCCAGAAATCTCGCGGCGCTGCTTCGTGTGTGAGTTACCAGGGTTTTCTCATCCGAGAGGTTGAGCTTTAACTCATTGCGAAGGAACGTCGCAAGCTGCCGTTTAATATCGTTGGCTTCCGCTTTTGAGCCAATGAGGGCAAGGCCGAAAGTCGTCTGCATAACGGCAGTAGTTGAGCCGTCCATATTCTGGATTGTTTGGATCGATCGAGGGGAATTTTGAGCTTGCTGCCGGAGCTTCTGAGCTTGTTTGATTTGACCTTTCTTCCAAGATAGGCCGCTCGGCTGATAAGCCGCATGTACTCAAGATGGCGTTTTCTCTGGCTCCCTCGTGTGTATTGTGGGATCAACGTCGTTTCGACAAACATGTCCAATTTGCTGAGCAGGAGGTTGGAAAGAATGGGGGAGACCACTGAGCCTTGCGGGACGCCGCTCAGGGTTTTGTTGAATGTCCAATTTTCCAGGTATCCTGCATCAAGCAGTCCTTGCACGAGACGTATGAAACGTTCATCGTGTATCTTCTCGCCCAGCGTTGAAATGAGCAGTTCGTGCGAGAATCACCGAAGCAATCTGAGATATCCCCTTCGATGATCCAAGGCGCTCCCTTGCCATCGATGGTAAATGTCCCGTAGGGCAGTCCCACATCCTCGATTTTCGCGAAATCCGTGGGAGTGGTCGCTGAATTGACTGTCATAGTAGGCACTCAGGATCATGCGAACCACTTCTGCTACCAGTTTGTCAGACCAGAGGTGACTCCGAGCGGGCGTTTCTTCCCATTTTTCTTGGGAATCCACACACGTCTGCAGACTTTGATTGATACCGCTCGTGGCGTAACGCCTCGATGATGGAATCGAACTCCTTCCAGGGACATCCCGTCTGCGGTTTTGTCTGTGATGCCGTGCGTCATTGCACCTTGATTGCGATAGATGCGCCCATATGCTTTCAGGTACAGATCATGATTGAACAGTTGTCGATAGACTCTTTTTCTAAAGGCAATCCCTTTCTGCCTCGTTCACGGAAAATTTCCAGGTAGTGGTCGGCGCTTTGCATTTCGCATACCTTTCTCTAGAGGAAATTCCTCTTCTCTTCCCTGCATCCCAGTATCTTGGGGATGCTCTGACCCTCCTTCAAGGGTTGCTCCTTCACCTCTTTGGGAACTACTTTGTTCCTTTGGAGACGTGAGGTAGAAGGCCAGGTCTTGATTGCTCAAGAACACCAACCCTCCCCTCCCGAACTGTACGTGCGGCTTGTCACCGCATACAGCTCTCACGGAATCTCCTACGCTTTTCTGATTCATATGGATTGTATGCGAGGTCTGACAGGTGCATCCCGTCGTAATCTCCACGATGTATCTTTCGATGGCATGTTGTACAGACAGGAATTTGTTTCCGATTGATCATCTGTAGGAGTGCGTTCACCCCTACAGGTTTCTTTCCTCCGTTTTTCGAATATGGCGGACATGATGCATTTCCACTTGTTTGGTCTCATTGCAGATACAGCATGGCATCCCCAATTTGAGCGTGTTCGCATGGTAATGCTCCATTGGAGACTATCCACTTTGGCTTGTCCGATCTGGAAACCATTCCGTTGTTTTTTCCAATCGTGTTCACAACGAAGGTAACAAGTCTGTCTCTCTTCCCATCTTTGGCTTTGATGATAACCGTTGGGGGTTTTCCGAATGGCCTGAAGATTTGACGTACCGAGCGTTTGTATTTTGCTGCAAGGGTTTTGACAAGAGAGAATTTTAGGATATATTGGATTTGAGCAAGGTGTCCGAAATTGTCTGCGAAGCGATAGTAGTTTTGTATCCCCCGGTTGATCCCATTGAAAAGTGGAATGATCTGTTCTACGTCAAGGTATATCCAACCTAGCTTCGTGGTTGGTTGTCCGATTGCTGTACAAAATCCCTTGTTGTGGAGTTTCTGATCAGTTCGTTTTTGGGGCCGTCATCACAATCTCTGAACCAGTGGAACGACGTTGGATCGGCTTCCTGAGCCATTGTGAGTCGTGACGATACGTTGAACTCCTCCTCTTCCAATGGCTAATCGTGTTCCTAGAAAGTGGGCTTGTTCTTCGCGTGCATGTGTAATCTGGGTTTTCTCTTCGCTCAATGTGAGGTGAAGTTTTTGCATCAGGAACTCTTTTAGTTCTTCTTTGATGTGCTCCGCGAGTGTACGAGGGCCGCAAATTCCGATCAGCCAATCATCTGCGTACCTCGAATATTTGATACGGATGAAATTCGGATCATTTACTTCTACCGCAGGGGTACTTCTGATCTGCTGCACAAGTGTGCGGAATGCTTGGGTGCGCGTTGCTCCTTTCTTTACAAGACGTTCTTTCTGGGCTGACAATTTCCTGTACAGGGGATTTGGATGTTTTCTCTTGCCGCCTCGTTCCCAACGTACGCGTATTTCCTCTACTTTTTCGTCAAGCTCGTGGAGATAGACGTTGGCTAAGATGGGACTTGCAAGTCCGCCCTGTGGGGTCCTGCCAAACTATCGTGTCTCGCTTCTTGCAGGTCCAGGTATCCTGCTCGAAGGAGTTTCCAGATGAGGTTTAGGAATTGTTCGTCTTGAATTTTCTGTGGATAAGTGTTACTAAGATGCGATGATCAATGGCGTCGAAGCATTTGGCGATGTCTCCCTCCAAAAACCAGTTCATCGCGGGCCATTTGCCTCGAATTTCGCGTAACGCCGTATGAGACCTGCGGTCCGGTCGAAAACCGTGGCTGGCTTCATGGAAGTACGGACCGTTGGGGCTATCGTAGATGCATTCGAGGATGGTGCGGATCACTTCTTGTACGATTTTATCTCGTGTTGAAGGAATCCCCAGTTTCCTCATTTTTCCATTTGCTTTGGGGATGTAGACTGTTCGAACTGGTTTAAACTGGAATTGTTCCGTTCGCATTTCTTCAATGATGTGTTGAATCATGTGCATGGACATTCCATCTATTGTCTTTCCATCCGATCCTGGGGTCATATTTCCTGGGGCTGATTTTATCCTTTCGTAGGCAAGGACGTACAAATCTTCTTTGTACAGTAAGCGATAGAGATGATTGTTTGTTCTCTTCCTGTCTGTGTTCAGTTGTCGTAGGCGCTCCAGTCTGTGTAAGGTCTTTTGTGACTCATCCAAGTCAACCTCCTCAAATGTGAAGCTGATTCCCTAGAGTCCTTCCTTCTCAAAAAAAAAACTTTGAGAGAGTACTATGACTCCTCCGTGACCCTGGCCCTCACGGGCTGTAGGCCATCCCCAAGTTGCTCTAGAAGCCCCGTTTCGTGCTGCAGGTGTCCCTTACGTCGTTTCCCACTCCTTGTGGGCTGGTCCCAACAAGAGCTTTACAAGGAAATAGTAGCTTTCCCTGCAATGTCGGGCGCAGGCGATAATACCATGTCCTGCGGGCTGCCCCTGTGTTCCACCACGACTAGGATTTAAACAATACTGTCTTCACCATACACGACCTAGCTGACTGACCTCTGGCCCGTGGTACTCGGACTTTATCAGCCTTACTCACATCATGCTGTTGTCCCCCCACGCCTTTCGGATGAAGGTGTCTCTACTTTCTTATGCGAGTAGATAAGATGCTGCTTTAACCACTTTGCTCTAGTGGTGCCTCTTTTTCTGAAGCAAGGGCTTCTATGCCACATGGGCGCAATACTATGAGGGTTCCGTCGCCATGAGACTCTCGTCTTGTAGGCGATCCCGCATTTACGACTATGAAACGTGTAGTGCGTTTAGGTGCCCGTTTGTTTTCTTTCGGGTTCATTACCCACTGCTCACTGGAGAGAGCAATTGCATATCTGGATCTAAAAGATATGTATTCCAGTGTTACCACTTTTCTGCGTGGAGTGATAGATATCGGATGTATCGCTCGAAAACTCAGGTTTGACAATTGTCCAGTCTCACCATGCGCACAGGACTTGCAGATCCATAGCATACACGCCTTCTGCTATTTTCCGCTTTCTTCGGCATGCTGTTGTCCACCTTTCCCTTTCGGTTCAGGGTAAGCCGTCGTCCTGGAAGCTATTTGCTCTCAACCTCCCCTGTTTCAAACAGGAATTTCATACTCGCCGAAACGGCGCACAGATCCCTCCGATGACTGAATAGATGCTATTAATCTTGCTCCTATTCTCGCTCATCGGAATGGGATTTGCTTATCCATAACTCACGTTAAGGAGAATAAAACAATGGCTACGATAACGCGTGCAGAGCCGCACTTAGCTATAGAAGAAGTGAAAGCAAGGATGAATAATGATCCACGTCCATGGTGTAGAAGGCGATGGATGATTATATATAATGCTCTTGTTGATCCACGTGAGGCCAGTAATATAGCTAAGCACACGGGTGTTCAGTTCATAACGTCCATAAAGTTATATCGATGTATAACAGATTTGGAGTTGCATTAGTAGAAAAATCTGGGAAAGGTGGACGACGTAGCTCATACCTAACAATTGAGGAAGAACGGGATTTCTTACTTCCCTTTTTTGAGCATGCAGGAAAGGGAGAAATTGCGACAACAGCGCAAATCAGACAAGAATTTGAGAAGAAGGTAGGACACAAAGTAGATGATAGCACCATCTATCGTTTACTTGAACGATATGAGTGGCGAAAGCTGGTACCACGTTCTTTCCATCCTAATGCGAATAAAGAGGAGCAGGAACAATTTAAGCAAAATTTTCCAGAAATTATTAAAGAGATGCTAAAGGCAAGAGACCCAACAGATCATCGGAAAGTGCTTCAGATGGCACAAGATGAAGCTTGTTTTGGACGCATAAGTACTTCTAGACGTTCATGGGTTCCAAAACACGTTCGTCCACTTATTCCCAGACAGATTGTCCGTGAATATACATATGTTTATGCAGCTGTCGCTCCAGAAGAGGGTAAAATGATACCTCTCATATTACCATATGCGAACACAGAAATGATGAATATATTCTTAAAGCATGTAAGTAACAATTTCTCGGACTATTTCATTATTATACAGTTAGACCAAGCTGGATGGCATAATGCCAAAGATTTAGTAATTCCGGAGAATATCCGCCTTATCGCTCAGCCTGCCTATAATTCTGAGTTTAACCCTGTTGAGCATATATGGGATGATATACGTGAAAAAGCATTTTGTAACCGTATCTTTTCATCATTAGATGCAGTTATTCACACTCTTTGTGATCAATTGCTACGTCTCGAAAACAATTTGCAGCTTCTCCATTCCATGACGTATTTTCCTCACTTTAGAATGGTATCTTAGAGCGAGGATTGGTATCACCTCCCTTGCAGAACATCCGTCCTTGACTCACTTTTTGCTCGTCTTGCAGATTCTTAATCCCTTGACTGATAACCTTGTGTGGCAATCCTGTTGCTTGCGAGACAGCAGATATCCCTTCAGTCCTCTCCCTTTTGCTTCGATCTCTACAAGCAAGCGACGTGTTCGTTCATTCAGTTCCTCGCCTACCGATTCAAATCATCGTTTGATTGCTCCTTCTTTCTGGCTTCACTATCTATCATGCCTTTCCCTTCTTGTGATCTTTATTCCTTGACTACTTCTAAGTAGAAGCTTTTTCGTAGTATAGTTCACCGTTATTGCAGCTAAGAGGCTGAAGAAAAAGAACAACTATCTTGATTTTGACACCTTCCTCATTCGTAGGTTTAGGTATCTTCTACCATCTCGCCAGTATAATTTTTGTTTTCCATATTTAACTGAGAATATCAGGTTATTGCTGTTTTCCCAATACGTGAAAATTAGGAATTTAAGGTAAACCTCGCAGTGATAGGAGAAATGCTAGAGTTGTTACCATTACATCCTGCTGTGGTTTTACATATGTGAACTAGCTTTAAAACTTGTAAGATGGTTGCAGTGATGTGGCATGTGGAAACAACACAAATTGCGCCATCCAATACAAAAGGCAGGAGGATGCAATGGCAAGACCGTTGGATGGGACAGCACTTCATACCTATTATCGTCGTCTTGGTTTCTCGGAAGAGACACGTGAGATGCTAGATCTTATTCGTTCATCTCCACCCAGTCGCAATCCTGAAAACCGTCGCGGCAATATGTCTGTATGGTACCCAAGCAAAAAGATGCAGTTTATTATCAAAGCTGAGAGCCATAAAGTTGATTTCGCTTTCCTCCTGGAGGCAGAACACGACGATGATGTTCTTGAATTCTATGACCAGCCTCCGAGTATTCCCCTTGAGTATCTTGATAAACGTAACCATATTCAGAAGCCGCTTCATACTGCCGATTATTTTGTGTTTAGTTATGATTCTGCTGGTTGGGAAGAGTGTAAGCCGACCCAAGAGCTGATACGCAAACATCAGGAAGGTTCCACACGCTATCAAATAGATGAGCAAGGAAATTGGAGATGCCCACCAGGCGAGGAGTTTGCGGCGCGATATGGCCTCACCTATCGAGTTCGGGCATCGGATCAGATCAATTGGGCAGCACAAGACAATTGGCTCTATATCGAAGATTACTATCAGGATTTGGAACGTTTAGTCGTACCAGAATTAGCCTTAGAGCGGCTCTATCAAATCGTTGATGAAAACAAAGGTATTACACTAGCTGACCTTCGTCTTGAGGTTTCTGATATTCCGTCCGACCTGATCAACATCGCGATTGCTAGGCATGCGTTATATGTGAATCTCAATGATTATCGTCTTACTGAACCTAGACGGGCCCAGGTGTTCCGGGATAGAACATCGTCATTGGTATTTACTCATCGAGGTAAGGGATCACAAGATCTCGGTGTTGATGCTCATCCAGTGGAGATTGTACAAGGTCAAACGATACTTTGGGATGGAAAGCCTTGGCGTATTAGTGTTGGCACAACAGAAATTACGTTAGTTGCTGATGATTGCGAACCATTCCCGTTGAAACACTCTGCCTTTGAAGCTCTTATTAAAAATGGAAAGATTGTTGGCGTACAAACAAATACGCGCTCTAGTATTACTTCAGAAGGGCAAGAGAAGCTTGCTGGTGGCGATGAAACTGCGTGGGCAACTGCAATATTTCGTAACCGTATAATAAACCCAGATCAATATGATGACGAGGAACAACAGAAGATTAACTCAAATATTGAAACAATCCCGAGGCGCACGAAGCTTTATTGGAAGCAGTTATATCATGAGGCAGAGGTACAGGATGGTAGTGGTATCTTAGGTCTCCTTCCCAATTACAAAAACTGTGGTGGTGCCAAAAGATTGACCCCAGCACGCGTGATCTCATTCACGAAGTCCTGAAAACGCATTATAACACCACAACGCGAAAACCCAAGCGTGGTGCTTATGGGGAATTTCTTCTTCAATGTAAAGAGAAAGAGATTCCGAAGACAACGCAACGGACCTTCTACGAAGAGTCAAAACGTTATGCACCTTTATACGATCAAATTGTAGCCCGTGAAGGAACACGGGCAGCTTATCCATTTAAGGATCATCATCGTTCGCCTGAGAAAACCATCAATCGCCACGGAAATTATGCGTGGAGTATGGGCCATGTAGATCATCTATTGATAGATCAGGAGTTGTGCAATTCAGAGACGGATAAGCCTATTGGAAAATGCTGGTTAACGCTCTTGATTCTTTCACATCCCAGACGCATTGCTGCATATTATTTGACGTTTGATCCACCAAGCTATCGTTCTTGCATGATGGTACTTCGTCTATGTGTCAAGCGTTATGGACGGCTACCAACTGCTATTACGGTAGACGGTGGCGCTGAGTTCAAAAGTGTTTACTTTGAGAAGCTTCTTGCTTTATACAAAGTTCGAAAACATCGTCGTCCTTCATCTGAGCCAAGATTTGGGTCTCCTCTAGAGCGTCTATTTGGCACCCTGGATACTGAGTTTATTTATCATCTACTTGGCAACACTCAGGCTTCGAAACAGCCTCGTACTACTACTAAGGCAACAGATCCACGCAGGAAGGCAGTGTGGACCTTGGAGAAACTAGCAGCACAGCTTCAGCAATGGGCAGATGAAGAGTACGATACGATGCGCCATCCTGCCCTGGGACAAAGCCCACGCGAAGCTTATGAGCAGAGTTTGCAACGAGATGGAGAGAGATTACACAGACTAATTCCGTATGATGATGTCTTCGAAAAGGCTACTTTTCCTACTACTCGTAAAGGGAAGGCAATCGTGCAGCCAGGGCAAGGTGTGCGAATGAACTATCTGGACTATTGGTGCGAAGAGATGCGAGATGGAGAGGTTGAGAATAGAGAAGTTCCTGTATGTTTTGATCCGTTCGATGCAAGCATTGGTTATGCTTACATTAATAAGCAGTGGCGTAAGTGCGACTGTCCATATGATGAGTTTCGGGATGCAGCGAGCGGGAACTGTATATTCTTACTGAGGAGTTACGAGAAAGAAACCATATTCAGTACGGAAGGGAGCAAGTAGAAATCACTCAAAAACAACTAGCGGCTTTTAGGCGGAAGAATGTCGCTCTTGAAGCATTGGCATGTCAACGACGTAATGATCGGGAGACAAAATTAGCTCTTAAAGTGCTTGAAGGTGGACGAGCAAAGAAAGTAAATACTGCTCCCTCCGATCCGCTTAGTGGTGTCAACGATGGCGTTGAAGGTACTGGCAATACTCAGCAGGCAAAATCATCTCAAGGCTCTCAAAAAAGTCATAGTGGAGATAAATTAATTGTTTTTAGGCGGTTACGTTAGTGGGAAGAAGAAAAAAACAACCGGAAGAAGAAAATTCTCCGAATCAAATGGCACAGGCGGAAGACACATCAATAAAGCAAATGGTACCACAGGATCAAGAGAATGAAGGACCTGAGCAATTTGACCGCGCATTGCTGAACCAGTCGATAGCAGAGCGATTAGATTACTTCGAGAAGTATAAGGTTGATCACACACGCCTTTCAGATGCTCTAGATAAAATTATTCGTGCTATCTGTTCTCCAGGGGATGGTCCTGATTTAAAGCGACCAGGTACCATTGTATTGGTAATTGGTCCTACCCGTGTAGGCAAAACGACGCTGATTGGTGAACTGGAAGAACGTCTTCTTAAACGAGCAAAGGAGCGAATGTTACAAGACCCGGGCTTTATGCCATTTGCAAGTGTGACTACGGCAGGACAGGGTCGTTTCGATTGGATAGATTATTCTAAGGCCGTACTTCGACAATTTAAAGATCCATTTGTTGATAAACGATCTACTTTAATCCGTAGCCGAGACTATCAAGAGGCAATGCTGGAAGCCTATGTTCATCGAAAACCATATGCTGTGATTGTAGATGAAGCACAACATTTGGCTAAAGCGGCCCGTGGAAGTAGTCTTCAGGCCCAACTCGATCAACTTAAATATTTTGAAAATCGGACTGGCGTTAGTCATGTTCTGGTCGGTACATATGAAATGCGCCCTTTTCGTAAGGTAAGTGCACAACTTGCTTGTAGGAGTATCGATGTGCACTTTCCTCGTTACGATGCTACGCAGGATGAAGATCGAGCTTTGTTCAAGAGCATACTATGGGCTTTGCAATGTCAATTGCCTGTCGAGAAAGAACCTCCACTAGTTGAGAAACATTGGGAGTTTTTGTATGCTCGAAGTATTGGTTGCATCGGTTTGCTCAAGCTGCACCTTAATCAGGCGTTGGAGCTTGCTTTGAATGAGGGGGCGAAAACTGTTACAGAAACTCATTTAAAAGCGACTGCTATGCATAAAGATCGCATTAAGTTAGCATTTACCACTGCTATTCAGGGGGAAAATGATCTTTTTGAGGGAAAAGATGCGGATGAGGATCTTCTTAAGATGATCCGGGAAGCAAAAAGATCTATCGTATCACCAAGGAAAGAGGATGAAAATGTACAGGGTGAAGGACAAACTCAGCCTGCTAATAATCCTAAGTCCAGAAAGAGCAAACCTGGTAATCGGTTGCCAGATCGTGATTCAATTGGAGTCAATGTAGGGGTGGAAGAAGAGGATCTAGATGATATTGTGGCTGAAGATCAATCTGTAGACTAGAGTTGGGTTGTTGTTGTAATACTTAGTATGTCTCTGAATTTATGAAATGTTTTTGCGTCAATTACATGCTGCCAACTTTCTAAGGGCTGTTAGGAATTTCACAAGAAGGTGAAATTGTTGTAAGTCCAAAACAGCTTCAATGGCTACATGGTCGCTCAATTGCTGCTCATGGAGTATGTATAAGTAGTCAATACTCTGAGCAGACATTGCCTGCGAGGCAAAAATATGATCATAACGATATGTTCTCCAACTATGCGCCTTTACTGATTCGCTGTTTTGATATCCGTGCAAGAGTCGATACACGTCATGCAGATTATAAGCAGCAAGTCTGGAGAATACCGCGCTCGACTTTATCTTGATCAGGTCTGGTCAGCCGATATTTCTCCTTCTTTTTGTCATAGTCATATCCCCAGGGTAATAATCTCTCCTGTCGGTTTTTCTTCCCGTGGCGTATTGAAATCACCACATAAAACACGAAGTTGGTTAGTGGGAATGGCAAGGAAGAATAGATCCAGGAGAGTAAATCCCTTTTGATCCATGGATATCTTTTACGACCTATTGGTGAGGTCTTTCATGAGTCCCCGGTGTAATATAAGCGTTACAAAGGTCTATTCGTCCCCAGGGACTTTGTATAGTTACAAACAGTGTTCGCCTGGTCCAATGTTTCATCAATTTCTCTTGATCGGGAGAACGATGCCCTTCGGGCCAGAGCACTGAAGATGGAAGAAGCAGAAGTTGCTCAAGCTCAAAGTAACTTGCAATGAGAACGCCAGTAGGAGTTGATTCATCTAAGGTATCCTGGAACGTGTGAATAAAGTGGCATAGGCCAAATTTAGCAAAGGTATGTTCATATTGCAACACAGAAGAAGCCCTGACATCCTCAGTGCTACCACATGTGGCTCCTGTAAAATCAGAGCTTTTACTTGTTTCGACACATCTTTTACTCGTGCACTCACATTCCAAGAGATGAGTTTCATTATGGCATTTCCTTTTGAAATTGCAATTCTGTAATAAAGTTGAAGCCAATTTCTTTTGCCCCCAACTCATATGGCTTGTAAGACATTTCGCCAGTCTGGCCATCGAGCACTGATAGTTAAATAGACCTGTTTCCGTAATTATACGTTTTTTATTGCAATCGATGGTTGTCTGATTCCATAAGTTCTAATGATGCTGGTAGTAATAAACAATATCTACATTCTTAGCAAACTCTTGCTATAATTGTGCCATATCTTTCTCACAATACGCTTTCGGCGGGACTGCACTGGTAGATGTGGACTCAGGTACTTTGCTAGACGGAAGAGATCATCAAAAAGAGAAATGTAGACATTAATTATTTTGTAATAGCCTAGTTACTGTTATCTGATGGCTATTGTTACCTCAACTCCAGGATATATCAATTTGTTATTTCTTGATTTATGACGTTTATTTCTAATAAAGAGTCTGCTAAACCAGTAAAGGAGCAACTATGCCTGAAGTGACTGTTTCCAAGCAATATCGCCACACTGTGAGTAAACTGTACAGTGACTATCTGGAAAATCGGATAACGGAGCAATCTCAGCCAATATCTTGATGAAGCGGGTGCAGAAGAAGCTAAAAAGCAAGAGCACTTAGGACCTTTATTGGTCAAGCAGGCTCTTGAAAACGTGGAAAAAGACATCTCAGAGGATCAGAAAAAAGCCTTTGAAACAAAGATTCTGCAAGAAAAGCTTGCACAAAATCAACTGAAGCTAAAAGAGCGAGAGGAGCAACGTGAGCGTGATAAAAAAGCACGAGATGAGCAAAGAGCGAAAGAGCGAAAAGAGCAAGAGGAGCAAAGAGTGCAGAAAGCTGAAGAAGAAGCCAAAGAGCAAGAGCGGCTTTCATTTCGAAAAGTGACGGGGAATACTATCGCTGAGCGCAATGAGAGTGCTATGAGACTCCAACGGCAATATAATGTTTTGCAAATCATCCTGCTCGTCTTTTCGGCTGTGACCGCAACCCTGGCTGGTATCGACGGAGTTGCGCGAGGATGGGTGGCTTTTACAGGAGTAATTGCTACTATCGCAGGTGGGATGCTTACAACCTTTAAGATTCAAGACAGGATTTATGCGAATCATAAAGCAGTAGCAGAATTCGACTGGAATGTCAAAAGTATGACTATCATATAGATGAATACAAAGGTAGTAGTGCAGAGGAAGCATTCATAAAATTTAGCCGAGCGATTAATATGATCCAAGGGGAGCAGATGTTGCAAGAAGTAGAATTGTGGAACCCCAAGAGAGATGAGAACAGAAAGGCATTACCAGATACGAAGGATGATAAGCAGAGAGAGACGGAGCTTGAGAAAATACAAGATGATGAAATATGGATGAGCGCAAGTCAGAGGGTGTTTTAATAGGAAGTGGTGAAAACGATGAGGAACAGCAAGAGGGTGTTATTAGTTCTAATGTACCTCTTTTGAAAAGAACTGAAGCCTCATTACCTTCTCGGAGTGATTTGGTTGGCGCAGATCAGGCTGAGTATTTGTGACTTTATAAACCCATAAAGTTGCCGTAAGTTTTGCTGGTTATTACGATATAATAAGCTGTTCTCCCACTGCTTTTTTAGAAACGAATATATAATTGCCTAACATACCTTCACTTTGCACTAGCTGAATTTGCATCGTCTCGGGTTCAGTCTTTTGATAGAATGTTGACATCTTGTTCTTTTTATATTGATTATAGTCAGCAATGAAGCATTACTTTGTATCTGGACCATTACTAATCAACTATGCTAGTAATGTTTGAAACCAGGGCTTCTCTCGTACAGTTTCTAAGTCAGCATCCTGAGCAAGCCAATTGCAAGTAAGTTCATTGAGTGGAGAAAGTTGGAGCCATTCTTGGAGAGCATTGTAGCACTCATCTTCTTTTCCTTGTTTGGCATAAGCACATGCTAGGTTATAGTGCGCATCTGCGTAGTTCCTCGATCTCCTGATCGCAGAGATAAACATTGTTTTAAGGATAGTTCTGCTTCTTTTGGATACCCCAGTTGCAGTAAAATATGGCCGCGATACTGCCAAAGCCTCTCATCACGAGGAGTCAACTGCGTTTGTTCTTCGAAAGCAGCCAATGCTCTTTGTAAGCTAAAGTTATTTACTGGCGCACTGGAGTCAAGTGCCTTCCAATGCTCTTTGAATAGCTCATGAACCTGCATTCTTTCCTTTATCAGTTGAGCCATCGGATCTTCTAGCAAGAAATGTTGTCCTACTGCAATAAGTGCTAAGCGAACTGCAGGAAAAACATATAGAGAGTAGATGTGACTACCCATTAAAAAAGTGCCATACTTTAATTGATAAACTCTTGTATCCCACCATCCACGTCTATCGTGGACTGCATCGGCTATCCAAATAAATGGATCACCCTTCTCTGTTTTTTGTTCAAGCAGTGAAAGAGCAAAGATGTGAGAATGTTGTAAAGCACTTGTAGGAGCGGTTAAGGCTGGTAGCGATTGAGCCTGCCCATTCAAGTGGTTAGCGATTGCCGTGTAAACTTTCTGATATTCATCTCGAATGGTAGAGCTAGGAAGCGCGTTGATAGCAGTAATCATTTGCTCACATAGTTCGCCTGCATCTTCTTTGCTAATGGGGTTGCTGTCAAACATTCGTACATAAACGCGAGCAATCAATAAACATTGCCATAAATGCGTTTCTTCTTCCCAGTAGTAGAGCATAGGTATATCTGCCTCGTCACAGATGCAAGTATTTAATGTAGAGAGTACTTCGTTGGTTGAAGCAGTGATGAGCTTTGCAAAATGATGTTCTCGGCCCATCATTCTTGCAAAATAGTAGCCAAGTGTTTCTTGGAGGCTAGGTTCTTGTCTATAGACGTGTTCATAAGGCGCGAGAGCATATCTTGGCAAGAGATTGTACAAAGATAGCGGGAGCTGCTTAGGCCTTGTTGAAGAGGGTTTGTCCGTACGCGTTTTTCTTCTTCTCTGCATTGTAAGAGTAGTTCTTGGAGCTGTTTGCTCTGTGGATGTTGTCGGAGAGATGATGCATGACGGCTAATGAAGTCGTCCGTATTTAAATAGAAGAAAAGTAAGCCACGCCTCAGGATATGGTGTTTGTTTTCCTGATAACTCGTTGGTTTGAATATTAAGTTGTAGGCATATCGTACTTAGTTGAGCCATTGCAGCCCGCGCATGCGAAAATACGGAAATCATCTGGTACATCTTTAGATTAGGATTGGAGAGAGAAATGAGATGCGAATATGCATCTGATATATGTTCTGCACAACGCCACCATGCATAGACAAGCATCTCGCTTAAAAATGCACATGCCCATCCGGAATAAAATTCTAAAGAATGCGGTAAAAGATGCAATACACGTGACGAGTATTCACCAGCAATATCTCCCAGTAAGGCTAAAGTCATGCCTGCAGTAATATCTGATCTATACCAATCTAAAGCTTTATTGACTTCAATTGCATCGAGAAGATCATTCGGAGCTATTTCTCCTAATTTGTAGGACACCCATAATAGGTGATTTATTACATAGCCCTCATTCTCTTTCTGAATTACTTGACATAGAGGTTTTTGTACGCGTTTAGGAGATTCGATGATAACAGGGTGAAGTGCACTAGCTGCTCTGTAGCGTGTTAGAGCGTCTTTAGAGTGCAATCAGAGAGAATTTGTTCTATTTCTTTTTCGCCTGCTAAAAGTGCAATTTTACCTCGCGTTTCATCGATATCTCTCATAAATTTCTGGCTAAAATGGTTTTTGGTTTGTCCTGCAAGATGGCTGAATTGACGGATGATGCGTTGTGCCACTTCAGCAGAGGTACGATGATTTATTCTTAACAAGGGACTTAGTGCATCTTGCAAGAGACTTTCGCGACTTTCTTGTTCTGTGTCATCGATTTGCGCTGCGTTTTCTAATCTTTTTTGCATAGCCATTTCTACTTGATATGGCATGAAATTCCATTGTGGTAGCTAATACCCTATTTCCTCGCAATCGTTCTGTTATTCGATAGCTAAGATACATTTCTGTCAGCCGATTTTCCAAGCACGTTCTCCACGAGATGCTAATTGTCCCAACGCATCACACGCTTCGATTCCTACCAGGAAGCGCGATTTGGGTCGAGTAAGTGTTGAGAGAAAAGCAAGAACTTTAAAGTCATTGGATGCTGTACTTGTAGCTAATCCATAGGTAATAGCTGCCAACCAACGTGGATCTTGTTTAAAAAGTTTTTCTGCGTATATTACTGGCTCAGGAATATCTCTAAGAAGTGCACTTACAACTCCGGCATCAACCTCTGGAAACAGTTTTCCTATTATATCCTCTTCATCCTGAAGTCCCTGCTTTAAATCTACTGCATATAGATGTTCAGCAACGGCCGGTTCAGCAAACTGTACGGGATTTTCATTAGTTAGTAGGCCAACTTGTCGTAACTCTCGTAAGGCATTATTACTCAGTTCAGATAAGTAAGTATTAAGAACCTGTTTGACTGCTGTGGGAGTCAACCCATTAGGTCGTGTCTCCCATAATTTTTTTTGCAACGCGTCGAGCGCCTCACGTACCTCATATTCATCTACCCCTATTCTATCAGCGACGACAAGTAGTGCATCATTTATTCGCTTGTCCAAAAGTTTATTAATATCTACCGGGATAGGGGTAGCGTTCAGCTTGTCAAGATGAGCTTTATTCTGTTTAATGTAAAGAGCTAGCAGGTAGGGGCTCCTTAGTGCATTAAATGCTGATGCGCGTAGTTGTAATGTTACTTTTTCTGCGGTCTCCAGTGATACATGTTGTTTAAGTACTTCTGTTAATTCATCTGGTGTGAGATCTGTAAGAAACTGTTAGGAGGCTTCCCTCTTCTCAATTTGTGCTGTAAATACTGGTTCTGTCAACGGCTCTATAGAAAAAATGGCATGCGGCGGAATCTCCTTAGAGAACCGATAGGAGGCCCAAATATTTTTCTGACATGTAAATATCAGTTTAATTCCATATTCTCGACAGTGTTCAAATAGACGTACCAAACGATGAAGAAAAGTGATAGCACCTTCTTTAGCAGCAGGGAAGTGCAGGTCGTCAACAACAATAATGAATGGCCCACGTCCCTCAACACTCGCTACAGCTCTTAAGTGGTGGAGAAATTGTTGATCAATCCAATCGGCAGGTGCAAATCGACGAAATTTTTCAGCAACAAGTGTGTTTAACTCTTTGTAATCATACAGCTCTGTACCACGTATAAGCACACGCATATGTCCTGGTATAACTTGTGTCATCCAACTTGCAATAGCCCATGACTTACCCACCCCACTCATTCCCACAAGGACGAAGAGCGTTTCTTGGGCTGATAGAAATTGCCTGAGTGCCCTTTCCAGGGGAACTCTGGAAACGAATTGTTTGGCGTCCCAATTACGTGGTAGGCAATCCTTTAAAGCTTCTGTACAAGCACTTATTGGATCGCTTGATAGCAACATATGTGATATTCTTTGGTTGGTTCCCAACGACTTGTTCTATGCAGGACTTTGCATTGTAAACAGGAGAATGGTTGGGGCCAGGTGCTGTATCACGGAGAAGGGCTCCTAGCAATCTATCTGCTATCTGCCTTACTGCTTCTGGGTGAGGAAACCATAGGCCAGTTGTGTTTCAATTTGAGCCTTAATCGTTTCGAGGTAAACTGGTTTCATTTCTGCCAATTGTTCTAGAATAGTACACGCTGTTTGGTAGAGCTGCATATCATCCACCTCGTTTAGCCCTTCGTTCTTTAGGCGTTTCTGGACTTCTGCTATAATACCTTCCAGTTTTTCATATGATTTTGACTTACTTTCCGAGTATTTAAAGCGGAAACTCTTCAAATCCGTTGAGATCTTTCCTTGAGAAACCAATTGCACTGCCCAGGTATGTCCATTACTTTTAGAAGAGAGAGCATTATATATGAAGTTCGCAAGTAAGTTGTCTTTCAGTATTTCGCTAATTGTCCAAATTTCTTCTGTTGCTTTCAGTTGGATCCATATGTCCTTATCTGGTTGCTGAATATGAAGAAATGCTTGATTTGTCTCTAAAGACGGCGGTGGTTGAATTATATGAATAAGAAGATCGTTACCTTTGTAGAAAGCAACTGAAGTTACTCTTTTGTAAATCAGTAACCACAAGGTGTAGATGAGGTGATACTCAGTACCTTTGAGGTTATTCCAGTCTCCTCGTATTTCATTTCTAAAGGTGAAGGCATCTCTTTACATCCTTTCTACACATCTTCCTGTTTAAAAAAGTCTCACGTGTGGACCTTTTTGAATTTTGCCCATCGATACTTCCTTTCCTGATCTTGGTAGAGTATATCTCAGTTTTAGAGGCTCTATCAATTCGAGGCTGGTCAATCCAACGTTTTGCGATTTGTATTCTGATGATGATATATGCAGTTTATGCCTAAATAGTTCTTCATTAGGGCAGTGCGGTTTTAACGAAAAAGTATGATGTTACATCTAACTGTGCTCCACAAATATCTCTGAGATCTCCTTGTGAGAATATCCATTTCTATTGTGATACTCTTGTTGCTCATATTATCTGTACTCTCTCCTTCATCAACAAAATGCTTTCCCATGGTAATATCTTGCCTCTTGTCCTGAGTTCTAGCAAGGTAAAATCAATACAGAGCCTCCTGTAAAATGCGAATTCTTGCTCTGCCAGGTTCGTCTCTAGCTCGATCTGCCGCAACAGGCGTTTTTGTCGCTTTTGAGAACTATCTGTGTGTTGCATTTGAAAGTATGACCGGCGTGCTTGCAACTGACTATGGTAACGTATAAACCAGCGAATATGCATTTCTTCTTTTGTATAGGGTGGAGATGAGCGTTTATATAATAGATCTAAATAGCTGGGAATAGCAGGAGCATCTATTTTCGTGACATCACTTAAAACTTCAGAGTAGAATAATCTCTTCTCAAAAATGGAATGGAAAACGTTTTTGAAATGAGAACTATCAAGGATCAATGGGTGAACTTTAATGCCATATACAAGTAAAGGGGCAATATCTGGGGCCTGCATTTTATTCAACTCTCGTTCCAACTCCAATGCATCATCAATAGGTTCTCGCCGGTCTCGTGCTCTTACGCGATCGTAGTCCAATGCTTTAGCACGGTCTAGCAACAGCTGATCGAGAACGAGTTCCTCGAGATTTTGATACTCAGGTGCTTTTTCCTTTAGCCAAATAAACTTGTTATCCTCAGCCCAGAAGCCAGCATTGTCTGACAACGTGGTTCTATTTAGGTGAAATAGAACCTGAGGCACCTCGTCCTGGTGCGGAAGGCGATAATGCCAGCGTCCATTATCGCGAGCAGCTAACCAGTCACAAAAAGCTTGCACATCTAAGGGTTGTACACCTAGAATCGGCTCACGTCCTTGACCTGGTTGAAATGAAGCGGTATGCCAATGCCAGGGATGATAGTAATGTCCTTGAGCACTTTTATCATCAATGAAAAGCTGATATTCAACACAGCTCATCGGTGATGTATCGATATAGACATCATCCGACAAATATACCATTGTATCTAGCCGCCGCTTTAGGAGAGCTTCGGCTACAGTATTGCGTTTCCTGCTATCAGTATCCTCGATCCCTGTTTGCAATAACTCTTCAATCTTTTGAGTTACTGTTGTGTCAGCTTTCAGTTTCTGGCTGTTACATTCAAGTGCTAAATTGAGCATTTGCACTGAAGTATTAGCCTGAGCTAAACATGCCTGAATTATCTTTGTCGCATCAACCTGAGCACTGTAGAAGCAGATAGTTTCATGCCACCAATTATCCCACCAATCATCACTGATTTGTTTGAGGAGGAGGCTTTCCTTGCGTTTCTCTTTCAAATGAGTTGCAGCAAGGTACTCTTGAAAAGTTTTATGTGCAAAGCCCCAGATTCCTTGGTCGATTTCTAACAGCAACCCACTGTTCTGTTCGATGTCTTTAAGAAACTCTGCTGCCGTTAGCTCTGAAGTCATCTGCGTTAAATGCGGCGTAATCACCTGGCAAAGGCGATCATACTCAAGCTCCAGCGAATATTTTTGCATCATGTAAAAGGCCAACGGTTGTAACACTTCTAGCTTTTGTTGCACATTTAACTTTGGTGACAGACCAATTGTGTCTCTACGCCTATAGAGTAACACCTGAAAGATTTCACGATAGAGCTCCAGTTGATCATTTGGTAAGGAACTACCATTACTGGAAAGTGTGGTAATCATTGTAAGCAGAAGTGGATTTGCGGCTAACTCTAACAACGATACATTCTGATTTAGGTGAGCTAACAAATTACCTGTACTCTTGAAGCACGCAGGTGCACGCTTGGATCTTTCTTCTCCGAACGCATCAACTCATCAATGAGGAACCATTGTTTGATAAAGGTTTTGATCTGTGTTGGCGCAAAGGATTGTACATTGAGTACTATGGCATCATCGAGTGGTGTGTCTACATAGCCATGAGGGCGAGCAGTTAATATGAAACGGTTGTTGGAATAGGATAGGAACTGCCCTTGTATCCATTTTGCTAGCTGTTTGCGTGCCTCTTCATCAGCGGTTTCGTCCAAACCATCCAGCATGACCAGACATTTTCCTCGTTTGAATTGTTGCTCAAACCATTGCACTGGGATGGTTATCTGTCCTTTACTTTGAACATATGATTGCAATAGTTCTGGCAATGTACATGCTGGTTTGTCTTTTATGGTTGTGATATGATCCCTAAAGTAAAGCAAGACAGGGAACGTTTGGTGTAAGTGATGTCTACGAAGCAATCGAGAGCGCAAACGTGATTGGCTAAGTGAGAAAGCTATGTATTTTATCAACGTTGTTTTACCGCTACCAGCAGCACCAAGGAGCACAAATATATCAGAATGAAGCATTTTATCACTCAAGTAATACCAGATATCATGTGCATCTGATGTAGTTAACTGTGTGCGTTTAAGAGGATGTGAAGTTGCCAGATGAGGAGGCACAGGAGAAATCTCTGGCTCCACAAAGATGCGCTCTATTTCCCGATTATAGGCTGACGTTGAATGAGTCCGCTAAACTCTAAGACACGATGTGCATGAGAAAGATAATTGAGATATTGTCTACGATAACCTGCAAACCTGCTATTGAGGAAGGATGGTACCTTCTCGGCAGTTTTATCAACCAGAGGACCTTCAAGCTTCTGCCATACTTTATTGATAAAGCTAAGAGCATAAGCTAGTAAACCAGCTATAATTGTGATGACAATCTGTAAAACAGGATTCTGAGTGATCTTTTGAGGCAACACCATACCCTCCCGTAAGTCCACCTGCTGAGAGCAAAAAAGGACCGAGAAACTTTAATAGTCTCATATAGAATGGATCGCTTTGGGGGACCTGGCCGCTCATGGTTCTTCCCTGGACAATCTCCCTCGCATAAACAAATCCTCATAAATTCTTATTCTGAATGCGTGCTTCATAGGAGGTTATGTCAATGCCAGAGTGAGTAGGACAATACAAACCTATTTTGCTGCGTATGTTTGCAATTCGTTCTCCCGCTCTCGCCAGTCTGGTAGGTAGGCATCCATGAAGTGTTTGAAAATCCGACTATGGTTGGGCGCTAGCAGGTGAACCAGTTCGTGGACAACAACCATCTCACCCAGGTGACGTGGCATAGTCAGCAGCGTTGGATCGAGTGTAAGCCAGCCAGAAGGCGTGATAGTCCCCCACTTTTCAGACATCATCTGAAAGCGTACAGGAGGCTCTTTCACCCCCATTTTTGTGGCCCATTGCTTGACTGTCCAGCGTACTTCTTCGTCGTCACGCCAATACTTTTGTGGGCGTTGTGGTTCCGATTGAATTGGCATTATGTTTTGATTATTTTTTGTATATTCGTTTCAGTTTGAGTATTTTTGAGGTTAGCTTAATTGCCACTCCTACTGATTTTACCATATTAGAGAAGGAGAGCATAACGCCGTACAATTTGCTGCGTAAGCCTTTTTCCTGGAGACTATCCCACTCGTAATTAGGATACTGTTTGATGATCTCGTTGATGGCAATGGCTTGCTCAGGGGTCACTGCGATCAGATCACGTTTAAGCTCCAGGTAGATAGAGAAGGTATTCGTATCGACATCTTCCCCAAACTGTTTGCGTGCCTCTTCAGCATCAACGATGCGCTCTGCCTGCTCCACCAGTTCACGCAGAGCATCTTTTGTTCCCTCTTGCCGATCTTGGAATTGCTGTATCACGTCATCGGCGCGTTCGCCTATTGAGCGCAGTTGAGGTTCGTATTCTTCATCCCTCTCAATGACACGTTTAATAGTTTTTCGCAGATCGAAAAGATTCAATGCAGTCGGCGCATACTGTTGTTTGATGGCCGCCAGTCGCTCCCGGTCGAGTTCATAGATTGCATCAGGTCCAGTGATCTCGGTGCTATTTGCATAAGTGTGCAACAATTGGCGCGTTTTCGCTGTGAGCTCTTTGCGCAAAATGCTATCTTCGCCTTGTATGCGCTCACGTAATGCACGATAGAGACTCGTGAGCGCTTTGTAGTCATCCAGATAGGGGTCCAGAAAAGTGTCTGGGGCGATGATGTCAAAAAGGCTCTGAAGATTGCGGTAGAAGTCAAGAAACGCCTCCTGACGCTCTGAATCGTCAATAAAGTATTGGGCGATCTCTTCTATGTCCTTGTCGGTACCGGTCTTCAGAGGGCGTGCATAGGAAAGGTACTCCTGCGTTTTCTCCTCCCCCATGATCTGTTTAAAGTGTGCTTTTAGCGTTTCGATGTTATCGATCACGGTACTGACAAAATCAGGATCAAATGCGAGCGCACGCTCCAGTTTGTCGAAGATGCCCACAAAATCAACAATAAAACCACATGGCTTGGCCTGTCCCAAATCATCTTCATATGGTCGATTGACACGGGCAATAGCTTGCAGCAGAGCATGACCACCGACAGGCTTATCCAGATACATGCAGTACAAAATAGGCGCATCATATCCGGTCAATAACTTTTCTGTGACGATCAGAATTTTGGGTTCTTTATCGCGCTTTATAAAGTTACGGCGAATCTCACGCTCTTTTACAGGGCTATGAGCATATGTTTTGAGATCACCTTTGTCGTCATTGTTGCTGGAGTAGACAACTTCAACCTCTTCTTCAGGTAGATAGTTGAGAAGTGCCTTGCGATATTTGACGCAAGCTTCGCGATCTACGGCGACGAGAAAGGCTTTGAAGCCCATTGGCTCTACATTTGTTTTGAAATGTTCGGCGACAAATTTAGCGACCTTATCAACGCGATCATCGCCCTTCATAAATTCTTTAAGCGTGACTGCACGATCAAGAATCGCGTTGATCTGGCTGATATCCTGCACGTTCTCCTGTGCCAACTTACTCAGGAACTCTTTTTCTAGCGTCTCTTTATCGACCAGGAGATCTGAGGTTGCCAGGCCATAGTGCAAGCGTACAGTCGTACCATCTTCAAAAGATTCTTCGATAGAATACTTATCGAGGAAGCCTTTGTCATCATCGACACCAAAGGTCTTGAATGTGCCCTTGCCCTTTGAGATGCTATCAATGGGAGTGCCAGTAAAACCGATATAATAGGCATCGGGCAGGACAGCCATAAGCTCTGTGCCCATTGCGCCGCCAGTCGAACGATGCGCCTCGTCAATAAGGACAATAACTTTGCGTTTATACTGCTTGACCTTCTCTTTATCAATGGCAAGATCGCCAAATTTGTGAATCATGCAGACGACGAGACCACGCTGATCTCGTGAGAGTACCTGTTCGAGTTCCTCTCGGCTGCCTACCTTTTCATAACTGGTGATGCCATAGCCTTCCAGGTTTCTGTGGAGCTGTTGCTCTAGCTCAATGCGATCAATGAGCATCAGTACAAGCGGCTTCTCCTCTTCACTTGTGCGCAGCAACTGGTTGGCGATGGTAATCATGGTGAGCGTTTTACCGCTCCCCTGAGTATGCCAGATCAGCGCACGCCGCTTCTCTTTATCCTGGACGCGCTTAATGACTTTCTCGATAGCACGTGTCTGATGCTGGCGCAGAATAACTTTTGTGAGTGCATCATCTTTGGTCAGGAAGACAATATAGGTCTGGAGTGTACGGAGCAGACGCTCCTGGTCAAAAAACGTGATGATACGCTGCTCAAAGCCACCACTAACCACATCTTTCCAATTGAAGAGGTTCTTGCGATCCGTATTCCAGGTCACGCCATAGCAGAAGCTAAACAATTGAGTAACAACAAAGATTTGTGCCAGTGCAAAGAGTTCGGGCGTCTCTTCGTGATATCGCCTGATCTGCTCAAAAGCGCTATACAGTCCATCGTGCGCAAAGGCGCTTTTGGTTTCGACAACGGCAATAGGAATACCATTAATGAGGAACACAACATCGGCCCGATTGAGACGCACACCATCATCACTGCGCTGATACCATTCGTCAGTGACGTGATAGACATTTTTCTTGCGGTCCTCGAAATCAATCAGCTTAACGTTGCGCTCGCGCTTCTCTTCCTCAACATAAACAGACATCTTGCCCTGTAACCATTTGAGCGCATCACGGTTTCCCTCAATGCTCGGCTTGAGTCGACTGAGCTGCTGCATGACATCTCCAGTACGCTGCGCGTTGAGGATAGCAGAATTGAGATGAAACAGCCGCTCCTCCAGAATATCATAGAAGAAGCGTCCTCCAAGGCCACGGCGAAGTTGTTGAGCTTCATCCGCTTTTATGCGTTTCCAGCCGCATTTTTCGGCGTATTCAATGAGTGGTTCCTGTACCGTCTGGCGTTCTCTGCCCATGGGTCAAAGTCCCTTTCTCCAGCTGTTCTACAAGTGGTAGGGTTGATATGCGTCCTGTCATGAGTTCGTCAAGTAATGCGCGGAATAGTTCTTCGTGTAAGGTAATTTCTTTTTCAAGGATTGAGGTTTTGGCATCGCAGACAGAAAGTATGCTTACGATTTCGCTCTGCTCGTCTAACTTAGGTAGCTTGATCAAGATATTCTGCATATGATTTCTATTTAACGTTGGATTAGATGCACCAACATTTAAATGAGTTACTTTGACAGTTTTCAAAAGATAATAGATAAACTTTGGATTATTATTATGAAAGTTTTTAACCCATAAAGTAGTATCATGGGGCCAGTAATCATCTTCTACATAGAAGACTGTTCCTAAAGAGCCTTTTCTTCCTATAATCACACCCGGCCCCTTAACGCCAGCAGTATCATGGTAACTCAATATGCCACTTGAAGAGACTACAGGTATCTTCCCTAATCTCTGCTCCTTGAGAGTAATATCAAAACCACGTTGTAGAGTTATTACATCTCTCAGCTTTAGGACTTCCCAACTCTTCGGTACTTCTCCAACCTTGCTCTGCTTTGTCAACTCATTCCCTGTGCCATGCGTGAAGAGATGCTGCATCAATGCAGCCTTGCGCTCACGTTCAAGTTCTAGCTCTTTACGGCGCGACTGTATAGCTTGCTGGACTGTTTGTAGGATGTAGGCGATGGCACGTTGTTCGGAGAGAGGGGGAAGGCAACAAGAATAGATTTTAAAGTTTGATTTAGATAGCTCTCCACAAGTTGTTCCACTAATCTACTTCTAATTTCTGCTTATTGTGCATTATCCAGTTGGTAAAAATAAATTATTTCCGCTCTGCATCACAAAGATATTTATAAATCCCTGATTGGACGTCATAGGAACAGTGTTGATAGCCACTTCTCCAATATTTTCACACTTGTCATTAACACTGTTCCAATCGGCAAAACTTCTAAAGAACTATTGACCAAACCAGCATTGGTGATTTTACGTTCTGTCGTTGATATAAAAATGTTATTAATTGAGAAATTTCACCCGGAGTTACCCAAGGTATATCACTTCCCCAATCATTCCGTGGTTTTTGTAGAAGATTTCGACCGCCAAGATCCTTCCTAAATTCAATCTTTAGGACTTGCCAATTTGAGGGGAAGGCAAGTGATTGCATCTCACAAAGAGTCGCTCTTTTTTTCTGAGGAAGGATTCTTTGCTCGTTGACCACTTTGTCCTTACATGATTGCAGCATTCCCTTGTCTCTTTCTCCAATCCCAACTTAATAACTAATTTAGCTAACTGGCTATCCGTCAACTCCCTCTCTTCTTTTGCTTTCCCATAGATCCGCTAAAATCTCCGCTAACGGTCTATGCACCACTGCATCATCCACATCCACAAACTGCGAAGGGCTCAAGTTGTAATCTGTTGCTCGTGCCTCCTCTAATGTAATCACTCGGCTCAGCTTTTCACGTGTCTCCCAATTGCGATAGACCTCAGTCGCAGCAGCAATACCTTCAACTGTTAACTCATTTTTGGGTTTGCGCTTTACGAAATATCGAGATCCATTGATCAGCAAAATTTGGTTTTTACGCTCGGCCGGTTTGGCTTTGTTGAGAACGATAATGATACCTGGTGCACTGGTGTTATAGAAGAGATTTTCTGGGAGCAGAATCACACACTCGATGAGATCTTTCTCGACAAATTTCTTACGGACATCGCGTTCGCGGTTGCTATTCTGGCTACCAGATCCACGCGACACGGCCCCCGTATCTAGAACAATGGCCCCGCTTCCCTCTGTATTAAGAGAGGCGTGAATGAGTTGTATCCAACCCCAATCGGCTGAGCTGGTAGGTGGTGTCCCATCCTCAAAGCGTTTCCACATGTCCTTATCATAAAAAGTCTCATCAAAGCCATCCTGATTCCACATCGGATTAGCCGTCACGTAGTCGAACGTATCCAACCCAGCACCTTTTGCCGCAAAGACCGGACTGCGCATCGTATCGCCAACTGCAATCGTGGCTCCGATGTAGTCGTGCAGAAACATGTTCATCTTCGCCATCGCGTAGGTCGTAGGATTCCATTCTTGCCCATAGAGCTGTGGTGCACGAGAACGGTCTTCTGGGTGCCGCTGCTCAAACAAATACCGGGCTTTGATTAATGACTCCTTTGGGAAATTTTGTCAGGTTGTGTAGACAAAGGAAAAGAAAGGAGGTACAATCGAGACAAGAAAACAGGAAACATCACCGGAGTCAGAAGGAGAAGAAGGATGTCCTTGCATGCTCAACCTTTAGAAGCAATCCCTGAGCTGACGCGTCGGCTTGCCAAGACCAGCTTTCCCAAAGGAACACTGGCAATGAATCTGCGTGATAGTCTGGGACCCATCTATGAAGACCCACAGTTTGCCCAGCTGTTTCCAAGGCGTGGACGCGCGGCCACCGCACCTTGGCGCTTAGCGTTGGTCACCGTGCTGCAAGGGGCGGAAAACCTCTCCGATCCCCAGGCAGCCGAGATGGTACGCGGACGATTGGATTGGAAATATGCCCTGTCCCTGCCTCCTGATGATGATGGGTTTGATTTCAGCGTCCTGAGCGATTTTCGCCAACGTCTCATCGATCAAGACGCCGTCGATCTGCTTCTGGAGCCGATTTTACAGGTCTGCCGAGAACACGGGTGGCTCAAAGCCGGCGGGCAGCAACGGGTCGATTCCACCATGGTGCTTGCCAGCGTGCGTCGGCTCAACAGTTTGGAAACGGTGGGGGAAAGCATTCGAGCGCTGTTGAACGAGATCGCCGAGGAAGAACCCGACTGGCTGCTTGCACAGATCAAGCCCGATTGGTTTGATCGCTACGTGCACCGCTTCGAGCTGCAACGTTTTCCCAAAGGCAAGCACGCTCAAGAGCAGATGCAGCAACAGGTAGGAGAGGATGGCTGGCACTTGCTGCAAGCGTGCCAAAGTCAGCAGGCTTCCGAGGTGGTACGAGCCTTGCCACTGGTGGCGGTCTTGCAACAGGTGTGGAATTAGCATTTTGAGCGCAAAGACGGTCGTATCCGCTGGCGCGATGGACCGGCAGTACGCGAATCAAGAACGGGTGGTCTCTCCCTATGATCAAGAGGCACGAGAAAGTCGCAAACGCGACACCGAGTGGTTTGGCAGCAAAGTGCATCTGACCGAGACGTGTGGGCAAGAGGACAAGGTGCACCTGATTATCGATGTGAAGAGTGTGCCGGCAACCTGGCAGGATGTGCAAGAAACGCTGGCGATCATGCAGCGGATAGAAGCCCGCGATCTCAAGGCAGATGTGCTCTTGATGGACAAAGGCTACACCAGTGGGGAGGTGCTCGCGTGGGGAGAAAACGAAGGGGTAGAGATCATCGGACCGGTCAATGAGGACAGCAGTTGGCAGGACAAAAGCGGCTATGGGCTCTCAACGTTCGAGATCGACTGGAAGAACAAAAAGGCCATCTGCCCACAAGGAGTACAGAGCCAGATCTGGCGACCAGGACAGGGCAAACGAGGAGAGCAGATGGTACAAGTGTTTTTTGAGCCAGGAGTGTGTCAACAATGTCCAGTGAAAGTGGCGTGTACCAAGAGTGAGAAGGGAGGCAGGACATTGACGCTCACGAGCGAACAAGCGCACACATTGATTCAAAAACGGCGCAAAGAGCAATATGAAAAGGACTTTCAAGAGAGATATGGGCAGAGATCGGGCGTCGAGAGTACGATGTCTGAGGGGGTACGCAGCCATGGAATGAGGAGGAGTCGCTATGTCGGGTTGCAAAAGACGCAGTTGCAGATGACTGCCATTGCGGCTGCGATGAATTTGGTGCGCATCCATGCGCTCCTGGTGCGAGAACAGGCGGGGCTGCCACCTCGACGCAAGCGGTCACCCTCACCTTTTGCTCGGTTACAGAAGCGCATGCTGGCATGATGTCCGTACAAAATTTCCCAAAGGAGTCATTAATAGACCACCGGAGCCACAGGCAGGATCGTAGATGCGCGTACGTGGACGAGGATTAAGAATTCGGCGATTAGATCACCAACTTCTTTAGGTGTATAGAATTCGCCTGCACTTTGCCCCTGTCCTTCTGCAAATTTCCGTAGCAGGTACTCATAGGCACGTCCCAGAATGTCAGGTTCGGCATTGTGTAGTCCCAGGCGATGGCGACTGATGATTTCAATAAGTTTATAGAGTGGATCATCATCGAGTGTGCGTTGCCCGCTTTGTCGCTCATTGTAGTCCTTCACATCAATCACGCCCTTGAGCGAAGGATTCAAGATGGCAACTGTGCGCATAGCGTTTGTTACGAATTCGCCCAGGTCGTCAACAGTATGATTACGTATCTTGTTCCAATGATATTTAGCAGGCATAAAGAAGCGCACAATTGGAAGTCGGCCATCCTCCAATGCTTGACGGTGGTCCTCCTCAATGATTGCGCGAGCGAGTTCCTCACTACCGTATTCTTCATCGTATTTGCTGCATTCATCGTCAAAGACATCAGAGAGACGCTTGTAAAAGACAAGTGGCAAAATGAAGTCTTTATACTTAGGGGCATCAGTGGCACCGCGAATAGCGCAGGCAGCATCCCACAGCCATGTTTCCAGTGCAGAAATACTCAGGTGTTCATCTGTGTTGATGGCCATAGGAAGCAATTGCTGATTTGTAGAGCTAGATCCAGCTTGATATGACGCACCACCATTTTTCTTTCGTGCCACCTGATGCCTCCTAAATTATTTTTGCAACTTAATATGCAGGTTTGTTCCTTGCTAACAAAACACGTAAAAATAATGATCGACTTATGTATGAAGCAAGACTGTTCCGTGATTGTACTGGGCGGTGCTCCAGTCCAGCACATCTGCTAGTGCTTGCTGAAAATCCGCTAGAGCTTTTTCCCGCACTAAATTATCTGGCATAGCAGTAGTTCGCCAGGTAAGCGAAATCTCTACTTGTCCAGGAAGTGTCTCGCTCCTCACAATAGAGCGTGCAACTGTTCCAGGAAACAGATACTTATCTCCCCGCCGTATTTCTTCTAGCTTTTTTAGCAATTCGGCCTGACCATCAGCTCGTATCTGCACCACAATAGAAGTTGAAAGCAGGATATTATTTTCAGGAGAGATGCGCCATCGTAGAACACTTTTGCGTGGACGCCCCGCAATATTGGGCTTAAAGATCTTCACTTCTTCCAGAGGTATAAGAATAACATGTGCAGCCCTTACTGAAGAGAGCCGTCCATCCTCAACATATTCATATACTCTACTAGGCGAAAGACCAAGCATCTCCGCTGCTTCCTTGATGGATACATAGCCTGGAACACTTGCCTGACCATCATTTACGTGCATGCATACAGTCTATAGATTATTGGTATTTTTTGACTAAGCTGTAGATTTAGGTACTTTTCAACTCACATAATTTGTGATATATTCATCCTATCGACCAGACCTAATTGATGCTTAAAGCAAAACAGGATATATATGAAATTTGCAAGCTTTATTTAAAGTCGAGAGTTCTGGATGTCTATGGTTGTTGGAAGTGGAGAGGAAAAGAATATGGAGTGGACAGACGAACAAATAGTGCGATGGCGAGATATTAAACAAGGCTACTTTGCCGATACTATGTTAGTAGATGCTTGTAAACAGGTAGTCCAGCAGCGGCTTCAAGTCCAACAGGAGATGCTTCAAGTATTAAACACATTTCTGGACAATGTTATTACGCTCAAGGAATTTAATACAACCTTTCAACAGAAAACCCATGCAGAGTGGAGCATACTTGGTTTGAGAGGAATGTCGGGAGGATTATTCTTCAATAAACTCATCAAATATATCCCTCATGAAGAAGCATTTGCTCATCTCTTACGAATGATGTTGCGTGTCCCAGTGGATCAGCAGAATGGGCAGCAGCATATGAAGGCATTTATTCACTTTTTAGAAGATCTCATTATCTCCGAGCAAGCGAAGAGATGGCAACTTCAGCCGGCGCGTGTTCCATTCTTTCTGAGTATATGGTGGCACATCCAAGAGATAGAGAACTGGCCAATGTTCTCCTATGAGGTGCGCAATGGCCTTCTGGGAGAAGATGAAGCATTGGGCGCTTTACAGAACCCTGTTGGTAGGTACTTTGTGTTCAAGACACGGTTTCTTGCATTGAAGCAAGTGCTTGATCTCACCTCCTGGGAGCTGGAGCAACTTGTCCTTTGGCATCATATGAATAGTACCTCCAGGGCAGTGGCAAAATCTTCTCTTTCTTCCCGACAATTACCAGAAATGAGAAACGAGCAACCGCGAGATGTTGCAAGTATATATGCCAGTACCATCAGCAGGAAGGGAAACATGATCTATAAAAAAGCGCAACGGGACACGAATCATACATACATACAATGGCTCCTTGCCAAAATAGGGCTGAAGATTGGTTGTAGTGTCTGGATAGCCGTTGATGACCATGAGAAAGTATGGAACGAGGAAAAGCTGGGCAGCCTCAGTTTACAGTCTTTACCTCTTCCTGACGACTCCGCTCTTCAGCAAATTATTCAACACACTGATGTTCTCTGGTTGCGTAAAAACGAGGTTATCGCTGCCTATGAGATTGAACTGACCACTGCGGATATTTCTAAAAGCCTGCTTCGCCTCTCTGACTTGGCTGTGCTATTTCCAAAACGCGACATGCAACTTTGTGTAGTAACGCCCCAACGCTGTTTCGACGCTGTTCAATCTGAGCTATCACGTCCAATCTTCCAAGAGCACGACATCTGTAAACGATCAAAAGTCATTATTCAAGAGCATCTGGTGCGGAACGCAGAACATATTCTACGGTGGGCAAATAGTCCATCGGTCGTTCAAGATCTGACTCTTTACTTAAGCACAAAAGAGCAGTGAGCATATTGCTGAGAGAGGCAGGGTTGATGGAAGTGGAAGAGTCCCCAGAACAAATTAGACAAACGACAACCGTACTTTCCTATTTTGAGTACGAAATCCCCGTGTTGTATGTGAGCGACGAGACAGCTTATATTCCCGTGGTTGAATTGTGTAAAATGCTTGGGCTACGTGCAGATACTCATATCCCCAGGTGGCGGCGATTATTCTTATGGGAGCATACACGAAAGTTGCCCTACCAGACACCCAAGCGAGGGAAGCATATGGTTTGGTGTCTTCACGGAGGAGCCCTTCTGTTCTGGTTCAGCTGTTTTGACTGGTCTCTTGTTCTTCCAGAGCGACGCGGACAGCTCGAAAAAGCAACAAATGCAGGAGTAAAAGTCCTGGACCAAACGCATCAGAACATGCAAGCACGATATAAGGCATTCAGGCGTGATCTCTTCGCATTCCTCACCGCCTACTCGAATACAGAGACAATACTTCCTCGGTTCTCAGCATCACTGCACGTCTATCTCGATGATTTCGATGTTTGTGTCGAGTGGGAAGATATCATGAGTGAGGGCAGAAGGATCATCGATATGGCATTAAAGCATGCACGAGGTCAACTACAGGATCAAGCTAGCATCCCAGTTATTGATGCTATGAGGATCAACACCCATGGAGAAGTGATTGAAGAGTTTGCACTTCCGTTGCTTCCAGTTGTGCAAGAGGAAGATATCGCACAATTCCACGAAAATCTTGGAAAAGTGGCAGAGTGGCATCAGCAGATGAGGGATTTTTTAGCTGCTCATGGAGTTCTCTGGGATGAAGAACTGAAAAAGTGGCGTCTGACCTAGAAGAATCGTATCTAACCGCTTATCGAGGAGGGGAGGGCTCAATGGAGCAGAAGAGTGTGGAATACTATACTGACCTTCAGCGAGACGATCTTGATCCAGAACTGTTTGCAGCAGCTCTTGCTGTACAACATCTAGAAAACTTATCTCGTATGGAGGAAGCGAATATGGACGAGCTGGCGATGACGAGGCACTTCAACCAGGACAGATCGAAGCGTTTGTCGTGCGTGCCGTCGAAAACGCGAAGAAAACCAAACAGTTTGAACAAGAATGGCGTCAGTTACAACGAGTGTTTCCACAGATAAAGAGAGCATGGGATAGCGGACAAGCACATTTTCACGAGGATCTTGTTCGCGTAACCAACAATCAGGAAGAAATGGAATATATTTCGATGATTGATTTTGCTTTGGATTGTTATGCCTATGTTTTTGCATGTGACACCTATCCTGATAATCGAACTCTTCAAGCGTGGGTTATCAATGGATATATGTTGGCATGGCGGCGGCATTTTCTTGATGACGAAGATGTTGTTCAACGGAAATAAACGACTTTGGTAACACGTGTATACAAACGTTTCAGGCATATCTAGATATGGAATCGTTTTAGTACTTGTTATGTTCGAAATAAATATCTGAGATAAAAATATGAATAGAGAGTATTTTTATAAAAGCTATCCATAGGATGAAGAAATATGATAGTGCTATGGACAATGATTCTGATGGGAATGCTGTTCCAGCAGATGATATACCTTCACGTAGTAGTCTTATAACCTCGCGCCGCTGGGTATTGAGATTGGATCATCAGAAGTTGAGTGTCTTACGAGTTACATCAATCGGTTGGCGTGGACATATGGTATTGGTCCACGCTTATTTATAGCTGAGGCTATACTTCCCAATCTTAGCGGATCACATTCTATGCAGTTATTCCCTAGGCGTTTAGGAACCTTTTGTCGAGAAGACGCAATGAGTGTCAACGCTGCTGGAGAGAATGCAATTGATTGGTCTAACACACTCGAAATACTAACGATGCGGTTGGACCTTCGCCAATTGACTTTATGTTTATGGGCAAGGCGCTTGCCTCATCGTGGGCTCCTACGGAAATTCTCTGCATGGTGTCCTGATTGTTATACTCACTGGCAAGAGCATAATTTGCCTATATATCAGCCGCTGTATTGGATGTTTCAGGTGATGATGATATGTCTGAAGCACAAGGGCGGTTAGAAGAACGATGCCCCAATTGTCAAAAGTTACAGTCCTCAATTGCTGTAAAGACGCGGCCTGGATACTGTACACAATGTACGACCTGGTTAGGATCATCGTGTAGTTCAGATGTGAGATATGAGACTAATGATGATATTTTGACTTGGCAGCAATGGGTTATGGCTGTTATTGATGAACTTCAACGGGCGGGTTCTACTACTGATTTGTTAAGTTGGGAACAATGTTCAGCTAATATTGCTATATGTGCACAATTTGTAGGAGGAGCGAGACAACTCGCTCGTATTGTTGGTCTTCCATCTGCTATTCCAAGCCATTGGATTAACGGTGAATCTGTTCCATCTTTCAAATGTTTATTAGAATTGTGTTATGTGCTGAGTATTTCTCCCATTCAACTGATCTTAAGTAGTCAGGAAGACCTTATTCGGCATCTGCAAAGTAAAGAAGTGCGGCGGCATCCTTCACCCGATAGGTTACTATATAATCAGGTGAATGATGAACGATCTCTTGAACTAATTAACACCGTACTTAATGGTGATGAAGCCCCTCTTGGTGTACGTCAAGTTGAGCGGCAACTCGGGCTTGGGGGAGTAACCCTTATTAATCATTTTCCTAATCAATGTGCCTTGGTCACTGCTAAATACCTGGCTTATAGAACTGAGCGAGCAAGGCAACGCGTTGAACGGGATTGTGAAGAAGTGAGGCAGGCAACAATCGCATTGCATGAGCAAGGAATAAATCCTAGTAAGTATCATTTAGCTAAGAGGCTTTCAGATCCGAATTTGATGCGTAGGCCAGAATGTCGGGAAATCTGGCATAAAACTAGGCGAGAATTGGGTATTGAAATGTGAAATTCTTATCACTAGTTTTCAAAACTATTTCTCATTCTATTGCTTCTTCATAAGGAAACAAGCGGGATTTGATAATTACCCCTGTTTCCTTATGAAAAGTATGAGCGAATAGGTTATTCTCTTTTTGAGTTACTACTGACGTAAGTGTTCAATCAAAGGAATGGAAACTTCCAATAAGTATTGTTCCTCCCTCCAAATGATAGTAACCTGCCAAAAGAGTGCTTTTGCTGTCGAAATTTGCCTATCTTTTGTCTTATCTCGTTTAATAGAGTAGGGAAGAAGCCCTACTATCAGCCAGAGCCAATTAATCTGCATCGTCATCACTCCAGTGAGAACGATGATGCGCATCATCTTTGTCAATACCTCGATCGATCATTCTTAGCTTAACAGAGCAGTTGCGGAATAGACTTTCGCATTACAGGATGAATATATATATGGATATGAATACATCAGAGAACGTTTTCTTCGGTGACTTGTTAAAGCAGTTTCGCAAACGTAAAAAGCTGAATCAGACACAATTGGGAGAGCGGATTGAAGTCGCACGTGAAACGGTCAGCTTGTGGGAACGGGGGCAGTATAAGCCGGAGGCAGACCACATACTTTATAAAATAGTGGATGTTCTCGGCCTTACCACCCAGGAACAACAACAGTTGTTCGAGGCGTACACTGTAACGGCTTTGGCAACATCCTTTCATAATCCCCCTCTAAAGCGAAATCCTTATTTTACAGGTCGCAGTTCTCAAATGAACAAACTCCATACACTTCTCATGGCAGGGAAACAGGTAGCGCTTACTCAAGCAATCAGTGGGCTGGGAGGGATTGGCAAAACACAATTAGCTCTGGAGTATGCCTATCGTCATCAGAAAAGCTATCACGATATCTTTTGGGCGAATGCGGACACAGAAGAGTCACTAATGATATCGTATGTTCTGCTTGCGGGTCTGCTGCACTTGCCTGAATACGAAGAATCTGATCAAAACAAGGCGAAGGAAGCAGTTCTGCACTGGTTAAATAAGCACACAGGTTGGCTGCTCATTCTGGATAATATTGAAGATTTGGATCTCCTCCAGCAATTTATCCCTGTAGATCGACAAGGAGCCGTTCTTCTTACAACGCGTCGGCATGTTACAGAGCCAGTCGCGCAAGCACTTGAGTTAGAACTTTTACCAGAAAACGATGCTATTCTCTTTTTGTTAAAGCGAACAAAAGTTCTTGCTATTGAAATGTCTCTTGAAGATGCCTCTGATCACGATATTGAAGCGGCAAGAGCAATTACACAACTTCTAGACGATCTGCCTCTTGCACTTGATCAGGCTGGTGCATATATCCTAGAAACGCCATGTAGTTTTGCCGAGTATCTTGCTTTGTTTAAAACGTATCAGGATCGCCTCCTTCAAAGACGGATAGGAGAAAGAATACCTACTGATCATCCTGAATCTGTCGCTACTACATTCAGGCTAAATTTTCAACAAGTACAAAAGCGAAGCAATGCTGCTGGGGAATTATTGAGCATGTGTACATTTCTCGCTTCTGATGCTATCCCTGAGGAGATTCTGACGGCAGGTTCTTCATTTCTTGGTCCTGTGCTCTCCTTGGCGGTAGCAGATGCCTTGTTGCTCAATCAGGCTATGGAAGTGTTGCGGGCCTATTCGTTGGTGCGGCGTGATCCTAATGAGAAGACTCTTTCGGTTCATAGGCTGGTGCAGGCAGTACTCCGAGACACATTAGAGGAAGCCGAACGGCGTAACTGGGTAGAATGTATAGTGTTGGCGGTCAATGCAGCCTTTCCAGAAAGTAGCTATGAGACTTGGCCCCAGTGTGATCGACTACTGCTACACGCCTTGCAGATTATTCAGTGGAGTGACACGCACCAGATCAATCGAGTAGAATTAGGGAGCTTGCTCCAGAATACAGCATCCTATCTTCAGGACCGTATTCGCTATGTGGAGGCTGAACCCCTTTACCAACGAGCACTACGCGTACGAGAGGAACTGCTGGGACCCGATCATTCCGATGTAGCCGATTCGTTAGATGGGTTAGCGAGTCTCCGTTATGATCAAGGGACGTATAAGGACGCTGAGCCTTTGTATCAGCGAGCGCTACGCATCCAAGAGAACCAGTTGGGAGCCGAACATCCCGATGTGGCATATGCGCTTAATCAACTGGCAAATCTTTACAATAAGCAAGGGAGATATATTGAGGCTGAGCCACTCTATCAACGGGCGTTGCGTATTAGAGAGGAACATTTAGGACCTGAGCATCTCCAAGTGGCAAACTCCCTGAACCATTTGGCTGTCCTCTACAAAAAGCAAGGGAAATATGTTGAAGCCGAGGCGTTATATCAGCGAGTGCTACGTATCCGAGAGAAACAATTGGAACCTGAGCATCCTCAAATAGCAACTACTCTGTACAACTTCGCGATTCTTTATGATGAGCAAGGGAAATATGTTGAAGCCGAGGCGTTATATGAGCAGGCATTATATATCCTGGAGAAACAATTGGGGCCTGAGCATCCTCAAGTAGCCTATCCACTAAACTGTTTAGCGATCCTCTATAAGCAGCGAGGGAAATATGTCGAAGCTGAGTTACTCTACAGGCGGACATTGCAGATATGGGAACAACATTTAGGCGCTGAGCATCCCCAGGTAGCGTATCCACTGAACGGACTGGCTGATCTCTATAAAGTGCAAGGGAAATATGCCGAAGCTGAACTACTCTATAGGCGGGCACTACAGGTATGGGAGCCGCAATTGGGATCTGATAATGTTGAAATGTTCCACCCACTAAATAACTTAGCAAATCTCTATCAAGAACAAGGGCAGTATGACGCGGCTGAGCCTCTCTATCAGCGGGCGCTACACATACTAAAACAACATTTGAGTCTGGAGCATCCTGATATTGGCTATCCACTAAATAGTTTGGCCAACCTCTACAATGAGCAAAAGAAATATGCTGAAGCTGAGTCGCTCTATCTGCAAGTACTCATCCTGTGGGAGCACCAATTAGGACCTGAGCATTCTAATGTAGCTTCTCCGCTATACAATCTGGCGGGTCTCTATCACGTGCAGAGAAAGTATGACGAAGCAGAGTTACTCTATCTTCGAGCTTTGCGCATCTGGGAACAACATTGGGGATCTGAACATTCTGATGTAGCCTGTGTCCTCAACAGTTTAGCAAATCTCTATTCTGACCAGGGTAAATATAACCAAGCTGAGCCACTTTTCCGGCGTGCCTTGGTGGTCCAGGAGCAGAAACTGGGACCTGAGCACTCTGAAACGGCAACTGTCCTCCACGATTTTGCATCTTTCTATAGAGCACAAGGTAACCTCTCAGAAGCGTGCATTTTGTATAAACGTGCGTTGGCAATTCGTGAACAGACACTCAGGACAGATCACCCAAAATCAGGGCTACACAACAAGATCTGCTCTCTGTCTTACAAGAATTGGGGCAGTATGAAGAAATGGAATCTTTGCAGGCTTTATTAAACAGAACGGAGACCAAGCAAAAGGAGCAGCTAGAAGAATAATACTCACGGTTCGCTTAAATTTAGAGGCAATTTTCACATTTGTGATGCTCACTAGGTAATGACTCATCCATTTTCGAGAAAGGCAGGGACGATCGTTTCACAAAGAATGCTCTTACACCCTTAAAGTATTTAATACTTTTTATTTCAGAATTGGTATTCTCTTTCTGAGCTTCAAAGTGTCCAAATTTGGTGGGGGTAAAACCCTATTTTACCGATATTATACGGTATTTTTGAGCATAAAGTGGGAAATGCAATTCATTTTATGTCTCAAAAAATGAGCGAACCATGAGATAATACATATGAGATCTTCAAAGAATAGTATTAACTGCCATATGCTTCCAATTTGATTAAATAGAAATTTCTTGCTGTTCAATTCCTAGCTCTTGCAATGTGGCGCGTCTAGCCTCTCTAGCCTCCGGTATAAGTAAGGCATTTGGATTAGTAAGCAAACTACTTACCTTTGGGTAAGAGGGAAAGACACCCCGGCTATGAAGTGTAATTGTTGCTTGTCGTACCTCTGTGCATACTTGTGTGATCCGTTGGTGCCTTCGCTTCTGACGATACTCCCGTGCTTGCACAGTAATCAATTCACATTCTTGAGGGAAGTGGAATTTTAGGGTTCGCTCGGAGTGGCCCAATTGCTTAGCAATCTGAGTAACTCCATGTAGTTGCTCTCGTCCTTCGATAACAGCATTGATGAGTTTTAGGCAACGTTCTCGATCCACCTGTGGTGGTGTAATATGAGAATATCGAGGACGCCGAACTGGCACTTTACCCTGAAGTGCAAAGTTGGGAAGAACGAACTGATCTGTTATGATCTGAAGGGGTGTTATACCTAAGGGATAACAGAACTCAAGGATAGTTTCAAGTGTAGGAATGTATGCAGGTGTATCCTTGGTCCATGTATAAAATCTTGTTCGTTCTATTCCCGTAAAGCGAGCAAGTTTTGAGCACATACCATTCTCTTTCATGCAAAATGCGATGCTTGCAAAAAATGCCTTCCACGAAAGAGGCCCTGAGGTGCTACTTGCCACATACAGTTCTTCCAAAGAGCGGACCACCCACACTTGCCATTCAATTGTTTCATCATCCAGTATCAGACTTGACGTCTTGTTCAATGTGGTACCTAGCCAAATATTACACTGAGTACAGTGGCCTGGTGATGTTTGGAGCGTGATTACCGACTGCTTTTTCTGGCAATGGGGGCAATAATCTTCTAACCTTCTCTTGTGCTTCAAGCACGTAGTTACCACACGTACCATCCAGAGCAGAGGTTGATAAATAGGGTTTCCTTGTTCCCTCCATTCATCGTAGCAAGCAGGGCACCATGCGGGTGCAGCCCGTAAATGTCCACGGGATGATAGATCGCCCAACCACCAGTGTAGAGTCAATAAGTGAATGTGCGAATGTAGTGTAAGTTGCTCAAGGATGGTTGACCAATCTTGGGCAATGCTTCCGTTTCCATTGACATTCATGAACCATATTCCTCGACAACACGTACCTAAAAATTGATGGGGGTATTTCCTACCAAGAAGAGGAACTATTTCCTGTGCCACTAATGCCTTCGGTGGTACCCGGTACATCCATCCCAACCGATTAGTATAGCTGGTCAGGCATTCAGCCCACATCGTTTCTATACCACATGGCGCGAGATTGTAGAGGCGACTTCTAGGTGGAATCTCTGATGCTTGGTGTATACTCTGATTTTCGGGATATTTCACTGAGGGGCTTATAGATTTTACTACTGTTACTGGCTCTGTTATGTTAATCATCTTACTGCTCGCTCCTCATCAATATGATTGCTTAATACACTCTCAATGAGATATTTACTTGGTAAGATTGTGTTCTTCGGCTCACTTTCTCAGTTCTCTTAATTTGAGCAAAATCAGATTTCGCTTTTGGGAAGGAGCGTCTGTCAAAATCGGAAGGTAAGTTTTGCACTGATAAATCGGAAGGTAAGTTTTGCGCAAAGTGCAAAACTTACCTTCCATTTACAAATTATTTCCCCTATTTTCCTTGCCCAATGGGGCAGACTGGCTTGAAGATGCAAGCTCGACACTTCGTCGCTTTCTGCTTTTGTAGCGGAGGGGGCTGCCGCTCATTGCATAGCGCCATTTCTTCTAACAAGCGTATAACCTTCTTACGCAATGCAGGCGTGTACTCCACCGTAAACTCACGGTCACTATAGCGTAGAATGCCATATAAAGGTGGTAGCTCAGCATAATCTTCAAGAATCAAGCAGTAGGCTGCTATCTGCAATACATGATGGCCTGCTGGCTTGAGCTCGTTTTGCTCAGTTTTCTTCACCTCAATGGGTGCCAGGCGACCATCCTCTAGCTTTATCACATAGGTAGGTTTGCCAAGTAGCGGCACTTGTTCCGAAATAAGCGCCTCACCCTGCCCATCCATATCTTCATACACCAGCTCTCCCTCAGGCAGATCCAGCATGCGTTGATACTCTTCGATCAAGCGCCGTTCCTGGGAACGCCGTTCATTCCACAGCAGTACCAAAAGCATTAGCGAAAGCAAGAGAAAGCCAATTCCCGCTGGCAGCAATACGCTCGCTATAGGCGCAATGATAGCAGTCATAGCGTTTTTCCCCTTGCCTTGCATGTAACTTGCATTCGTCCGGCCATCTATCTCTCTAATGTAAAAGTGTGCTGAGAAACGATAGAATAAATAGGATTACCGCCGTCGCTAACGAGGCCAGAGCGAACAATTGTAACTTGCGTAGCTTATTGCTAACAGCGGGAGCATCAGAACGCTCGGCTACCATTTCTGCTGCCCCCTCATCGCGCTCGGCCTGCTCAGCCCTCCGCTGACCATCGGCCTCGAATGCGCCACGGCGTACCAACAGCTGCTCAATCACCTGGTATTCTGGTATCGCAGTTGCCTGTGATCCATGTTTATGCTCCATTGCAACCAGATGAGCAAAAAGTTCTTCTGTACCGGTCTCAACTAGCGGTTCATACTTCTCATACCACCAGACAAGAGGGCAATACTCATACTCTGCAATCTCGCTTGCCGTAAATATTTGCACAGCTTTATTGCGCCTGACGTTGTTTTTCGGTTGCATAGTTTACTCTGTCTGTATGTCTGGTCTGGTGAGTGAATACTTATCCTTATTGAAGTAGTTAGCTCAACGCTTCCTGTTTAGGTTCGGGTATGCCGGCCAGGCCAAGCGTGTCCGCGATACTGCTCATTGCTTCAATCACATAGGCAATGTGTTCATTGAGATCTATCCCCAGTCCTTCTGCGCCCTTGACCAGATCCTCGCGATTGACCCCTGCGGCAAAGCCTTTTGCCTTCATCTTCTTGCGCACCGATGAGACTTCGAGGCCCAGAATGCTTTTATTGGGCCTTACTAAACTGGTTGCAGTAATCATACCTGTTACCTCGTCGCAGGCGTAGAGGGCTTTAGAGAGCAGGTTGTTGCGTGGATGTGTTGCCAGGTTTAAATCGTTGTGGGACAGGATAGCATAGATGATCCGCTCATCGTAGCCAGCGTCAGCCAGCCATTGTGCTGCAACCTGCGTATGTTCTTTCAGGTCGGGATATTCTTCGTAGTCACTATCATGCAGGAGACCCGCTATTGCCCATAGCTCCTCGTCCTCATTATATTTACGGGCATAGAAGCGCATTGCAACCTCTACTGAGAGCATATGTTTTTGCAGACTCTCATTCTTAACATGGCTCGTCATGAGTTTATAAGCATCATCACGTGTTGGCATAGTTTTCCTTTTCCTCACTACAAAATATTGCGGAATTCGCTGCTGTTGCCTTATTATAGCACACGCAATTTCAGTATTTTACCTCTTTATTTCCCATATTTTCACCTTCACTAGCGGCAGTCGCGCCGGCTCTACCGCATATGCTGCTGCTAAATCTGGCCTGCATGGCCTGACGTATGGTTTCGCCCGCGAGCTTAGTTCGCAGGGTATCACTGTTAATGCTATCGCTCCAGGTTTCATTGCGCATACAGGTTTCACAGGCGGATGGCCGGAAGAGCGTGTACGTGGCATCGTCGCAGAGATCCCTGTCGCAAGGGCTGGACGCGTCGAAGATGTTGCGGCGGCGGCCCTTTATCTTGCATCGCCGGAGGCATCATTTGTTACGGGCGAGGTTTTGAATGTTAATGGGGGCTGGCTGTTTGGGCACTAACGGGCTCTTTTCTCTCGCCCCAGTTCTTATTTATGTGTAGTTGCTGGCTCGTGCGGAAATCACTCTATTTGCAGGTCGGAGTGGTTGACTCACTGTTGGCATGCTAGCTGATTAGTGGTAAAGAGCAGCCGGAACTTTTGGGTGTAGAAATACGTCGATTCTGTAGAATGTGGGGGCTGTCAATATGTTGAGCTGCTCTGTTTTTTTCGTGCATTTTCACCTATTGCTACAGATTTAACCCGCTTTTTCTATTTTATATATATTACTTATATTTTTATAATATTTTGCGCATCGCGCAAAATATTATAAAAATATAAGTAATATATAAAAATAAAGTTTGGCGTGCGGCGAAGCCGCGAAAGATCATCTGGTGAGAAGGAGATTTAAACTACTATGGGGAAAAGTATGAGTGTTCACTTTCTCTGGCTTCTGCTTGCTCTATTTTACTTGCCCATTTTCAATGATGGCTTCATAACTACTGGAGGTCCTGCACCAATGTCTACACAAGGTACCCTTCATGGAACAGTTACCGCTTCGCCTGTTTGTCCGGTAGAAACGTTGGATGATATCTGTAATCCAAGGCCGCTGGCCAACTGGCAGGTACAGATCAAAGCAGCAGATGGAAAATTAATAACGATGACTACGGATCAACAAGGAGCGTTTAACATGCAACTGCCTCCCGGACGCTATCTGGTAGAAGTTCAGTCTGCGAATTATCCCATGCGTCAGCGTGCACCACTGACTGTTGTGTCAGTTGTAGCAGGCCAGACAACCGAGGTGAACATACCACTGGATACAGGAATACGGTGGATGCGTTAGTTAAAGGTATGCCACTTGCCAGATGAGCGCATGAGCAGTAAAACTAGATTATCTGGTGAATAGCTCAAAGAATTGTATAGCAACAAACTCAAGCAAGGAGCCTTCCACCGCTTACCGTTGTTTTATCAAATGGATGAGCTCCTTCTTTCCATCTTTCTTGCCTTTCTTCGCAGTCTTATGCTGAAAAAACACATCAATAGAAAAGAAGGGGTGTTTCTTGCCCTTTAGCCCTTTTTACCCCTATATGTCTATGTTCACTCAAAATTAACCAGATCACAACCACTTTCTACTTTACACAAGAGAGCCAATCTTGTATCATAATAACGTATACACATATTTCTATTTGACAGCATAAAAGAGAAAAGACTCTTTATGCATTTTTGTCCGTCTTGAAAGTGAGGCCAATCTCCTATGACCTTCTCTTCTCGCACGAAAACGAATTTGATTTTCCTCTTGATTTCCCTGGTCACCCTTGTGAGTGCGTTGGTATTCTCCAATCTGGGATTAGCCAGTCACAAGGTACATGCGGCGGCTATGACGACAACGTCTTTCCCCGCGAACATCGGCAGTATGAAGAATGTAGGCACTGTAAACCCTGCCACGTTGTTACCGGCTAGCAAGCAAACTCCATTGGATAATAAAAACTTTGGTCGCTATTTCAAACGTCCGAAGAATCTATCATTTGCCAGTAAGGTTGCTATACAGAGGCCAAGTGTTGCAGCTGCCTCGCGTACGCCAGCGGGTACATTGTTACAGAACTTCGATGGTGTGAGCTTTGCCCAGAGCTACACTGCGACTGGCGGCCTCTTTGGAGAGCCACCTGATGAGGGGTTAGGGGTTGGTAATGGTTATGTATTCAACATCGTCAATCGGGCTGGCGCAATTTATCTGACTAACGGAACTGTGGCTAAAGCGCCTTTTAGCGCAAATGACTTGTTCAAAGAGGCCCCAACCGCTTTATCGAGCGACCCGCGAACTTTCTATGATAAAGCTAGCAATACCTGGTATGCAACTGTCCTTGTCTATACAGCCGATGCCACTACAGGCAATACGACATCATCACATATCGACATCGCTGTTAATACTTCTGGGAATCCGTTAAAGCCATGGACTGTGTATACAATAGATGCAACGGATGCGGGTGGAACGAATCCGGTCAATAATCCCGGTTGTCCGTGTCTGGCTGACTATCCTATTTTTGGCATCGATCAGTATAACATCTATGTGAGCACGAATGAATTTGATACGACTGGTACCCAGTTCAATGGTGCGCAGATCTATGCCATTGCTAAATCTACCCTTGCAAAAGGGACTACGCCACTGCCTTTTGTACATTTCGGAAACCTGAGCGCTGGAGGCGCAATTGCTTATCATTTGCAGCCTGCCATCTCTTATGGGAATCCTGATGCTGAATATTTTATGAATTCGCTCGATCCCAATAGCACCTTTGATAATCGTTTAGGCGTGTGGGCACTTACTAATCGGACTGTGGTTGCCTCAGGTGGTACGCCCTCACTTACTCAAACGGTGATCAGTAGTGAAGCTTACGGCTTGCCTGTCAACGCGCCGACCCCTCCTGGTTTTAATAACCGTTATAATCAACCCACAGCAGGTCTCTTGAATGCTGATGATGATGGGATGATGAATGTCCAGTACATCAACGGTCATCTATTCGGGGCGTTGGATACTGCAATCACCATTCCTGGGGATATAGGCGAACGCGATGGAGTTGCCTGGTTTGAAGTTACTCCTTCGCTGACGGCCAATGCGATTAGTAGCTCTACAAAGGTTGTAGATCAAGGTTATCTCTCGTTGCAAGGGCTCTATCTGCTCTATCCATATATTGCTCAGAGCTATAATGGTACGATAGCAATTACCTTCTCCTTCACTGGCAGCACGACCTATCCTAGCGCGGCTTATGCCAGTCGTCCCGCAAGGCAGGCTAGCTTCCAGTCAGTGCAGGTGGCGGCAGCAGGAATAACATCTGACAACGGCTATACTGGTACGGCACTACGGGGAGGCGTATCCCGCTGGGGCGACTATTCTGCTGGAGAGCTTGATCCGGCGAGTGGTAATATCTGGTTGGCAACACAGTATATTCCTGGCACAGGTAACTTTGCTGCTAACTGGGGTAATCGTATCTTTGAGGTGAAGGCGTAAGCTTTTCTTAGTTTTTCCATAGAAAGAGCACTTTTACTTATTCTCATGTACTACGTAGGAATAAGTAAAAGTGCTCTTTCTATGGAAAAAACGGTCTGGAGGGCTTGCTGTAGATATTTAGCGCAGGCTGGCCGTCTGGACGCTGCTGCGTTCTTTTACGCCCAGTCCTGGTTCATCTGGTAGTATCAGTTTGCCGTTCTCGACGCCTACCCCTACGAACGGATCATCATCGATCAGCAGGTGCCCATCGAGATCGGCATAGTCTACCAGCGGCGTCAGGTGTGCAGCGGCAGTGATGGCCAGCGAACTTTCGATCATGCAGCCAAGCATAACACGCAAATTGTGTGCTCTGGCAACATGAATCATTTTGAGGACATTGCTGATGCCGTTGCTTTTCATGAGCTTGAGATTGACGCCGTCAACGCATCCAGCTAAGCGGGGAATGTCCTCGATGGCGACGCAACTTTCATCGGCAATAATGGCCATTGGCACGTTGTCGTAGACCAGTTTTAATCCTGCTAGATCATGAGCGGCGACTGGCTGTTCGACAAATTCAATGTTGTAAGGGGCCAGAGCATTTATCATTTTGATCGCCTCTTTGGGTGTCCAGCCCGCATTCGCATCGATGCGAAGTACCGCGTTGGTAACGCCGCGAATAGCTTTAATGATCTCAAGGTCGTACTTTGTGCCAACTTTAATTTTGAGAATAGGGTAATCTTTCGCCAGCAACACTTTTTTGGCCATCTCTTCCGGTGTGTCAAGGCCAATGGTGAAAGAGGTATATGGTGTGCGTTTGGGATTGAGTCCGAGCAGTTTGTAGAGAGGAATACCAAGCACCTTCCCTATGATATCGTAAAGCGCCATGTCTACGGCAGCCTTTGCCGCTGGATTCAACCTGATGATTTTCTCTAGACGGTGCATAATGTCATCAACAAAAAATGGGTTATCACCTAAGTTGCCGGCAAAAATGGCAATGCAAGCAAGAACTGTTTCGACGCTCTCACCATAATATTGTGATGGTGCCGCTTCCCCATAACCTATAAGATCGTTATGCCCTATTTGAATGATTGCATTAGAAGCGATGTTTTGCACATCTCTTGCGATACGAAAAGGCATGGTAAGCTTGAGATCAATAGGATTAGCATTGAGGTGAAGCATATGAGTATTTCTTCTTTCTCTCTTTTTGTGTATATTGCGGATTTACAAGAAATGTGGCAATAGGAGTGAGGCACTGGTCCTTGCTCGATTTATATTGCCACTCGTTATCATGATGCAAAATGTCTACTGAGGGCATCCATCAATTTGCTTGCACCAAAGCGAAAAGGATCGGTGGCTGGTAATCCCGTTTCATTCTCGACCTGCTGGAGTGCCTCAAGGGCTGCCTGTTCGTTGAGGTGGTTGGTGATGATGGAAAATCCTACGATTTTGCTGTGCCGGTTGGGTCGTAGCCAACTGACGGCCTCTTCGTTGATTTCAATGAGCCGATTCAGCGTGGGGAAAGGGCAATTTTCGTATCCCTCGATTGTTCTCTGCCCTGCTTTGTGGCAGAAGATCATGGCATCGGGCATGGAGCCATGCACCAGGCCGAGCGTTACGGGCGAGTAGCCGGGATGGTTGAGGGCTCCCTGTCCTTCTACAAAGACCCAGTCGTGCTTGTTTGTGAAGTCGAGTATCATCTCTTCTACCAGTCCGGCTACGAAGTCACAAATGAGGCGATCCACTGGTAACCCATTGTTTGCGATAAGCATCCCTGTCTGCCCTGTTGCGACGAATGCACTGTTGAGTCCTCGTTGTTCTGCTTCCTGGTTAAGTTCCAGGGCTGTTGACATTTTTCCGCTGGCGCAATCTGAGCCAACCAGGAGAATAGTGTGGCTCCCTGGGCGATGGGATGTGAAGTCAGCTACGCGTTGTCTGTCTGGTGGACGCCGTACGTCCTGAATCTTAACCCCACGTTTTGCCGCTGCTGTGCGTAGTTCCTCGTCGTCAGAAATAAAGAAGTGTAGCCCGCTGACAATATCCAGTCCAGCGTCAATGGCCTTGAGTAGTTGCCAGCGCCATGCCTCTGGCAATGCACCTCCTCTGGGCGCGATGCCGATGAGCAAGACGTCAGGTTGGTAATCCAGGGCTTCATTGATATCTTTAATAACAGGAATACCCATCCCTACAGGCCCACCCAGCGCCTGGGATACATCTTGCCCTGTCTTCGTACTATCAATAACGGCGACTACGGGGTCTTTCCCGTAACGCATCACGCCAACCGCCGTCTTTGCCGTGTGCCAGTTGAGAGCATCTTCCGCCAATATGGCTATTCGTCGCATAAACACCCTTCTTCTCTCGTGAATGATAGACTACCACAAAATGTTTTCCTTTATTATACATGACAGCAGATTTCTATCTATTAAAAACCTGCTTATCGTTGCCTCCAGATCATCCAGAGTGCAAACAATTTTCGTCATGCCTCCTGGCTAAATTGCGCTAATTCCTTGAGCAGCCCTTTAGATATTCGTCCTTTCCCTTTAAGTTTTCTTGATCTTTTTTGTCGTAGACTAAAAATGTGTGCCATGCTTGTGCTTTTAGCCTACGTCATTTTGTCTGGAGGAGAAGGAAGATATGCCAACTATTTATCGCCAGGGACAGAAAGTTGATCATTACGAACTTTTGCATACGCTTGGTCGGGATGCTGCTGGCGTCTATCTGGCCTGCGACCTCCATTCTCAGCGGCAGGTCGTTCTCAAGTTTCCTTCTGACGATCTCATTGGCGGGGCTGCTGTTTTTGCACGCTATAGACGCGAGGCGGAGATCGGGAGGCACCTGGACCACCCATTGCTTCAGCACCATGTAAACCAGAATGAAACGAGGAGCCGCGATTATCTGGCTTTGGAGTATATTCCAGGGCGTAATCTACGTTCGCTGATGCAAGAGCGTGCCCCTGCCCTGCTGACTACGCAGGAGATTCTGGATATTATGCTTCCTGTCTGCGATGTGCTTGTTTACGTGCATAAATGTGGTGTTATTCACCAGGATATTAAGCCTGAGAATGTCCTGGTGCTGGACAATGGTGAGATCAGGCTGATTGACTTCGGGATTGCACTGTGGGAAAAAGAGCGCAGCCGTTTCAGGCGTGGTTATTCGGAGTTTATTGGTACTCCTGATTATATGGCTCCTGAACGTCTGCTTGGTAAGCGTGGCGATGTATGTAGTGATGTGTACTCGGTTGGTGTGATGCTCTATGAATTGTTCTGTGGTCGTACGCCATTTCAGGCGTTGGATGATACGACTGCACTTATGAGCCATAACATTTCAGATGATCCGCCCAATATCCTTCAATTCAATGCAGAACTCTCGCCTGCTCTGGCGACTGTTATTATGCATGCTGTGCGCCGTGATGCTGGGATGCGCTATGCCTCGTTGCATGCCCTGCTGGCCGATCTTCGCAATCTGAGCGCTGTTGTCCCTGCTCAATATGTGCCTGCTTCACCAAAACCTGTACGTCGTTATTGGCCTGTTATCCGTGTCTTTCTAATTATTGTTGCTATTTTGCTTGTGATGATAATTTTTGGTATATTCGCACAGTTTGCACACCATATACGGTAAATATGATTAATATGCATATGTGACTGATATCACATGGTTCATTATTGCTGTTTTTGCAACATGTGTGAACCTGTGCCAGAGCAGTAGTAGTCGTGCGTGAGCAAGCACATAGGTTTGCATGGAGATTTATATGAAGAAAATAGAGAGCATTCCAGTGCTTGTAGCAAGTACACCTATAGATTGGCTGCATGTTCTTCTTGAGAGTGTTCTGGCTTGTGGGGGTACTTTTATCGTAACTGGCTTCATTGATATCTTCAACCTCTACCCACGGATTCCAAATATCTCGATTATTTATCTCTTGCCTATTCTGGTACTGGCAAGTATCTTTGGGCGTTATGCGGCGCTACTTGCCTGCCTGGCTGCTTCGCTCTCGTTTGATTACTTTATCGTGCCGCCTCTCTATACGTTTACGATGGATCGCCTGGAGGAATGGATTGCGTTGGGTATCTTCCTGGTGACTGCCCTTCTCACCAGTCAGTTGAACCTGGTGATGCGCGACCGTGCCGCTTCCGCTCAACGGCGTGAGCGCGAAGCACGCATCCTCTATGAACTTATCCGCCTCACTAACTCCCATGAACTTCTTGAGGACAAATTGGAGGTTGTGCTCTTGTCCTTCATCCGTGTTTTTGCCTCCTGGGGTGTACATTCTTGTGCCTTGTTATTGCCGGATGCTCAGGGGGCTCTGACACAACTTCTGGATGTCTCATCTGAGAGCACTGGCTTCTCACTCACAGACGAGGAGCGCATGTTGGCCGTCAAAGCTATGCTCCAGGGTACAATCGTAGAGCGGCGCTATGCTCCTCGGCCTGTCGAGCAGGATACATTGAATAGGATTGTCCTCTATACTCGTGTCGGTTCTGTCGATATTCTGCGTCTATTTCCACTCAAAACGGATGAGAAAGTCTATGCTGTGTTGTGTCTGCGCATCACAAACCCTGTTCCCTGGTTCATGCATGCAAAGCAAATGCAGGAAGAACAGACACGCCAGGATTCCCGTGTAACCTTCTTCTGGACCTTCCTTGAGCAAGCAACGTCCCTCATCGAACGTGCTCATCTGCGAAATCCTCTTTCAAACACTGCATTGTAATGGGTTGTAACTTGTGTATGATGTGAATATATGGTGGTTATGGACTCTATGGGTTGCATTTCTAAATACTTGTAAGATACAATCAGCCTATCCTTTAAATATCTAGAAACACGATGATATATGTAAATGCTCAAAGGAGATAGCGTGAGGGCCGCATTATGAAAGAGATTGAAAAGCAGCTTTTTCGCCAGGAAGGTTTGCCGGAACAGAGCACACAACCATTGCCAGTACCTCTTCGCACTGAAAAAGTGGAAGCAGTCGTGGCGGGCCATATCTGCCTGGATATTATTCCAACATTGATGGGTGATACAATTGCCCTGGCTCCAGGGCGTCTGATTGAGGCTGGCGAGGCTGTTCTCTCGACCGGCGGCTCGGTCTCTAATACGGGACTTGCGTTACACCGGCTCGGTCTCTCCACACGGCTGATGGGCAAGGTCGGTACTGATCTATTTGGTCAGGCTATTGTGCAGATTCTTGAGTCGTTTGATACGGGTCTGGCCAGGGGGATGGTCGTCGTGCCGGGCGAGGTTAGCTCATATTCAGTCATTATCAGTCCACCTCAGACTGATCGTGTTATTATTCATTCTGCTGGTAGCAACAATACTTTTGGCGCGGATGATGTACGTTATGATATGCTAGAAAAGGCTGGACTTTTTCATTTTGGCTATCCCCCGCTAATGGCGCGTATGTATCAGAATAATGGTGCTGAATTAGTAGATATTTTTAAACGCGCAAAAGCTAAAGGGGTGACGACATCGCTTGATTTCTCTATGCCAGATCCTGCAAGCGCGTCTAGCCAGGTCGATTGGAACGCTATTTTTGCGGCTGTTCTGCCTTATGTCGATGTGTTTTCGCCAAGTGTTGAAGAACTGTTGCAGGTTTTGCGTCGCCCATTATTTGAGAAGCTATCCCATCGGTTAGGCAATACGCCTTTAGTTGATCTGGTGCCGCCCGATGTTGTATCAGAACTTGGGGCGGCGCTATTAGGTATGGGAGCCAGGGTTGTTGGTTTGAAGGTTGGACATCGTGGCCTGTATTTGCGTACAACGAACATTGGTGCTCTGGAGCAAATGGGGCGTGCACAACCCGTTAAAATTGCTTCCTGGGCGAACCGTGAGTTATGGGCCCCATGTTTCTCCACACATGTTGTTGGTACAACGGGTGCGGGCGATGCTACTATTGCCGGTTTTCTTTTTGGGCTTATGCGTGGTATGTCTCCCGAAGCTGCGCTCTCGGCTGCCTGTGCCGTTGGCGCTTGTAGTGTCGAGGCTGCTGATGCTTTGAGTGGCATTACGAGCTGGCCTACGATTCTGGAGCGCATTGCCGCTGGTTGGCCGCGTTTGCTTTTGAAGGGGAAGAATAAATCTCCCCTCGATATGCGCTATTTTGGCTGGCAGTGGCATGAGTCACAGGAAATTTGGATAAGGCCCGACTAGACGCTAGCTCTTATCCATGCTATCATTATTGGCAATTCTTATTGTGCGCATATCTGAAAGAAGGGAGTCGTACTTGTATGCATTTTGATTTGTTCCAATGGCTCTTTACTGATCCTGTAACGGCGGGATCAAACGCTAATCTCCCTGGATCGGAGCCATTCCATTTTCTGTGGCCCTGGCTGATAGCCTGCCTGGTGGGCCTGCTCATTCCGTTCTATTATTCGGTTGAGGGTCGTAAGCGCTTTGTGAAGAACAGTCCACTCGTCAAGTATATGCTGGATCGCTATCTGGGTTGGCTCGCGGTGATTGCTTTTATTGGCTTACCTTTGCTGGCGGCTCGCGTGTATCTCGATGGCTACTTCTTCGCCTGGCGTTTCTGGCGTTATGGTTGGCTGCTTAGTCTGGCGATCTGGGCTGTACTCTGGATTGCATACCTGGTACGCAAATATCCAGCGGAGCGTGCAAACTTTATTGCCTATCAGAAGCGTCAGCAATATATCCCTAAGAGCAGCAAACGTCAAAAGGTCAGGGCTGCATCTCGCTAGCCTGGCTTACAATACTGGCTTGTTGTAGTCTGGCCGCTTTTTACACATTATTGCATTTTTGTTCAAGAGAATTTGCACTTTTCCATATTTTTACGCCTGGCGCAAAAATATGGAAAAGTGCAAATTCTCTTGAACAAGATAAGAAATACGTAGTATATGTATAGCACAGCAGGCATTATTCTCGCCGGGGGGCAGAGCAGGCGTATGGGTAGTGATAAAGCTCTCCTGCCGCTTCCCGGTGTTGACCATATCCCTTTTATCTCACATCTTGCAACTCTTTTGTCGGATGTGTGCAGTGAAGTTGTGCTTGTTACCCGCGATGCAGCTCAGGGTGCGGCTTATACTTCTTATCTCTCCCCGGCCGTCCGCATTGTTTTCGACGATGTTCCGGCTATCGGCCCATTAATGGGTTTGGCCAGTGGTCTACGTGGCATACAGTCCTCTCATGCATTAGTAACTGCAGTCGATACGCCCTTTCTCCAGCCTGCTCTGCTCGCGTTTTTGCTCTCGCAGCCGCTGGATGACCGGTTGCTTGTTCCGCTGGTAGATGCTATCCCACAGGTGTTACTTGCCGTGTATCCGCGCTCTATTCTTTCGCTTATAGATGCTTATCTGCGTGAAGGTCGTCGCGACCCTCGTTCACTGCTGCAAGTTGCGCCGACGCGCTACATTGAAGAGGTACAGTTGCGTCAGGTAGATCCTCACTTGCGTTCATTTCTTAATATAAATACTCCTGATGAGTTAGCTCAGGCATACAATAATTCTTCCCTGATTGATAGCGATAGTTAGCTGATAAGGTTGATGGCTACTGGTTTTTATTGGCTTGCAATCTGTGCCAGCGCCGTTGCGCCATCGCTTTGAGTTCTTTTTCAAATCCGCGCAGTGTCAACCATTCGCGTGTGTGGCCGGTGACTACGAGGTCGGCGGTGCGTAACTGTGCCAGGTTTGTTGCTCCACTGAGTTGCATTGCGACTTTTAGCTCTGCAATAATACCCTCGATGACCTCGCATACTTTTTCGTAGCTCTCATTAGCCGCTTTGAGGAAGGGAAAGCCGATACCTACCAGGGTGGCTCCCAGGGCGATTGCCCGTGCGGCATCCAGGCCGTTGCGCACGCCTCCTGTCGAGATGACTGGTAGTTGTGCCTGTATTGCTTCTACGACCGCGATGGGCGTAGCTATGCCCCAGTCTCGATACAGTAGGCCAATGTTCATTGTTGGCCCATCGCCGCGCGATTGTGAGCGTGCTGCTTCCAATTCTGACATACTACTGCCGCCCGCTCCTCCTACGTCTATAGCGCTGACCCCACAGGCTTTTAAGAGCAGAGCCTGCTCGCGACAAATGCCCGCGCCAGTCTCTTTGCCAATTACGGGGATGTCGAGCTGGTGGACGAGCGCTTCGATGGCCGCTGCTTCTCCAAAGGCGTGCCGGTCACCTTCTGGTTGTGCCGCTTCTTGTAAGCTGTTCATATGGATCGCAAGGGCGTTGGCCTCGATCATATCGATTGCGCTCTGTACCTGCTGCAGGGTGAATGGATTGTGGCGGTTTTGTGCGATGAGTTGTGGTGCTCCAATATTGGCGATGAGAAATGCGTGTGGTGCATTTTCGCGTGTGACTGCGTAGCTAGAGGCAAGCTCAGGATTGACGATGGCGGCCCTCTGACTACCAACCCCTAGCGCGAGTCCATACCGTTCTGCGGCCCGTGCCAGGTTGCGGTTGATGGCGATAACGTCGGGGTGTCCTCCTGTGAGTGAGGACATAAAAATGGGATAGCGTAATGTATGCCCCAGGAAGTTGACAGAGGTGTCAATGTCATCTCGATCTACTTCGGGTAAAGCCTGATGCACCAGGCAGATGTCGTTCCAGTTTGCTCGTTGTGGTACCGAAATGCCTTGCTCTAATGCAATGTTGACGTGTTCAATTTTTCTTTGCTTGACTTCGTCCGCCATAAGATTTTAACGATCCTTTCTGCATGTCTCTTCTTAACTCCTGACGTTTGCTAGATAGACAAGAGGTACACTGAATTTATTGTATATATTGTGCGGAGAAGCAGAGATTTAAATATTTGTTACATCATTGATAATTTCTTATGAAACATCCCGAATTTTGCAAAATTCGGGATGTTTCATAAGAAATTAGAGTCCAACTCGCTTAAAAGACGTATCAATGTACTTGACGTAGTAATCTGTATTAGTTAACCCTTGTAGCTCTGTGCGTGAAAGATAACCAGCAACTTCTGGATCTTCACTTAGTGCATCAACGAAGGCAGAGCCTTGAATTGCACCCTGGCTGGCCTGTGCCCAGACTGCTTTAGCATTGCGCTGCACCATCTTATATGCCTCTTGTCGTCCAACCCCTTTGTCAATTAGTGCCAGGAGGATGCGCTGCGAAAAGACCAGGCCACCAGTCATGTTGAGGTTGGCTAGCATGCGTTCGGCATCTACATCTAGCCCACTGACCACTCTTGTGAAGATGTGGAGCATGTAGTGCAATAGCGTGCACCCATCGGGGATGATGATGCGCTCGGTTGAGGAGTGGCTGATGTCGCGCTCGTGCCAGAGTGCGACGTTCTCCATGGCGGTAACCGCGAATCCGCGCAGGACGCGAGCGAGGCCGCAGATGCGCTCACACAATTCGGGGTTGCGTTTATGCGGCATGGCCGATGATCCTTGTTGTCCCGAGCCAAATGGTTCAAAGGCTTCACTTACCTCTGTACGTTGCAGGTGCCGGATCTCCTGGGCCATTTTCTCTAGCGAGGAGCCGAGCAGTGCCAGAGCGCTCATAAAGTGAGCGTGGCGGTCGCGTTGTACAATCTGGTTCGAGATGGGGGCAACGCCCAGTCCCATTTTTTCACACACATACTCTTCGATCTGGGGTGGAATCGAAGCATGCGTACCCACTGGCCCCGAAATTTTCCCGACTGTGACTTGTTCGAGTGCGGCTGCTAGCCTTTGTTGATGCCTACGTAGCTCGTCAACCCATAGTGCCAGCTTTAAACCAAAAGTCATGGGCTCGGCATGAATGCCATGTGAGCGCCCGACGATCAATGTATATTTGTGCTTTACTGCTTGCTGCGCAACTGCTTCAACCAGTTCGGCCAGTGCACCGGCGAGTATCTGCCCCGCCTCTTTGATTTGTGCTGCCAGACCAGTATCCAGGACATCTGATGAGGTCATGCCAAGATGGATAAAGCGCCCTTCTGGCCCTAGCTGTTCTTGCACTGAGCGGAGAAATGAGATGACATCGTGGTGGGTCTCTTTTTCTATGTCGTGCATACGCTGGACGTTATATTGTGCTTGACGGATCTTTGCAAGCTCACTTTGTGTTATAACTCCTTCGTGGGCCCAGCCTTCGCAGGCAAGGAGCTCTACTTGTAGCCACATATCCGTCTTATGTTGTTCGGACCAGATAGCTGCCATTTCTGGTAGCGAGTAACGTTCAATCATTGTAGTGCTTATCCTTATGTTGTTCTTAGCAGTGTTTGGCGCAAACGCCGTAGGCGGAGCACGCTCTAAAAATTATGAGCGTGTCGTATTGTGCTCTGCTTTAGTGTATCACAAGGCAGGTCTGTTGGATTGGGCATAAATGAGTGCATCATTGTGTTATATATGCTAGAATGGAGCGAATAAGAGAAACCACAACAACTCGGAGTAAGGGTGTAGGTAAGTGGTTAGACATCTTGACGAACGTGTACCTTGCATGTACAATCATGCTTGTATTGCTATGAGCTTTCGTGGGTGTAAGAGGCAGGTGTACATACTCAGCCTTCCAAATCAACTCCAAGCCATAAGTGTCGATATAGGGGAGTAACAATGAAACAGGGAATCCATCCAAATTATGTTAAGTCTATGGTGAGTTGCGCCTGTGGCAATTCATTCGAGACGATGAGCACAAAACCTGTGCTGAAGGTTGACGTCTGTTCAAAATGCCATCCTTTCTTTACCGGGCAGCAGCGCATTCTTGACTCTGCCGGGCGTGTTGAGCGTTTCCGCAAGCGCTTTAACTTGCATGATGAATAGGTTTGTAGCATTTCGTTGTATAGGGATAAAGGTGGATATTAATACGCCTTTATCCCTATTTGTATATGATCATCTAAATATATACTTACTATACTAAGGGGGGTGAGTCAACTGGGCGATGCGATACAAAGAACAATTTTATTCTTAATTGCTGACACAGGTGCTGGCCATCGTAGTGCCGCAAATGCTATCAGTAATGCTATCCGCTTGATTTCGCAGCGCGAACAAGAGGCATGGCTGGCTCGTCAGAGCCAGAAGCATGTGAGCGATCCACATACTAGCGATCAGTCATTATCAAATATTCTTATCAAAGATCCGGCGACCGATCTTCAACCTCCTACATATCGTCTGGAAATTGTCGATGTGTTTGAGGAATATAGCCGATTCCCTTTGCGTGAGGCGGTGAAGTTGTATGGCCCGACTATCCGTTATAATCCAAAGTTGTATGGCGAGGTCTATCGTCGTACAAATAAAGAACTTACGGTAAAAACTGCTAACTATTTTGCTTCTCCTCTTATCTTGAATGGTCTCTTACGTCTCTTTTCTACGCTCCAGCCTGATATCGTGGTTTCGATCCATCCTATTATAAATTTTGTTGCTCTTCGTGCGCTCCAACAGCTCGATTTGCACATTCCTTTTATTACAGTTGTCACAGATCTGGTGAGCGTCCATTATTCCTGGTTTGCATCTGGCGCTGATACCTATATTGTGCCGACAGAGCAAGCGAAGCAACTGTATTTGAAGCGCGGTCTTGATCCCAGGCGCGTTGAGATGTTAGGCATGCCCATTGATCCAAAGTTTACCATTCCGGTAGAAGAGAAATCTGTGCTACAGAGCAAATTTGGCTTGCAGACTGGTCTGCCTGTGGTACTGCTGGTGGGAGGTGGCGATGGCGCTGGTGGGCTGCATGCCTCTGTACGGGCTATCTCTCAGGCTCGTTTACCTGTGCAGTTGATGGTTGTGACGGGTCGCAATCGTAGACTCTATGCACAGTTACAACGTACGCGTACAAAGCTTCATGTGCCTACGAAAATTTTTGGTTTTGTGCAGAATATGCCGGAACTTATGCATGCTTCGGACGTAATTATTACAAAGGCAGGCCCTGGTACAATTTGTGAGGCTCTGGCCTGTAACTTGCCTGTAATCCTGAGTGGCTATGTTCCAGGGCAGGAAGAGGGCAATATCGATTATGTTGTGCATAATGATGTAGGTGTTCTGGCTCTTGATCCTGTTACCCTGGTTGATGCGTTGCGTCGTATGATTAAGCCGGGTTCACCTGATCTGCGCCGGTATTTGGAGAATGCAAAGAAGATTAGCTGTCCGGCTGCTTCTTTTGATATCTCGGCCAGTCTCTTGCGTCATTTGCCTCCTGTTGGTGAGCCTGGGATCTGGCATTCTCAACATTCACACCGTGTACAGCATCAAATGTCGGGGCGTTTGCATTCTGCTATTCGTATTCGTCGTTTGCGTGGTCACTTGCCTAATCCTATTCTGCCCAGTACTGTACGGCGTCGTCTGGCTTTATTGGGCTTCAAGACGCGCGATCTTTCGAAAAATACAAAATAGCTACGGTTGTTTGATTTCTAATGTCAGGATATCAGGGGGCGAAAGGATTTAGAGGCGATGGCAAAGTTTTACTATGGTGGGCAGGCTGTAATGGAGGGGGTGATGATGCGTGGCCGCAAGTCTGTTGCGGTGGCTATCCGGCGTGCGGAAGGCGATATCTATCTGTACGAGGAGGCTCTGAGCCCAAAACTGTACCAGAATAAACTATTCCTTCTGCCCTTTTTGCGTGGAATGTTGTTGCTGTGGGAAATGTTAGTGCTTGGAACACGTATGATGACTCTGTCTGCGAACGTCTCTGCTGGTGCTATCGAACTTTCTAGCCCCTCGTCTCCTGCCGATGGGTCCATTTCATCTGCTGATTCTCTTGCGCTTCCTGCTATCGATCCGATGGAAAAGCCTGCTCAACTTGGAGGCCTCTCTCTTGTACTTACGCTGGTTTTGTCGCTTACTTTTGCGGTTGCAGTCTTTTTTGTGGGACCTCTGTTACTGACCAGTCTGCTGCATAATCAGATCGGTCAGGGATGGTTAAGTCTGGTCGTTGAAGGTGTGATCCGCCTGGCGCTCTTGCTTGCTTATCTCTATTTGATTGGCCGTTTGCCTGATATTCAGCGTGTCTTTGGCTATCATGGGGCAGAACATAAAGCTATTAATACATTGGAACATGGAGAACCTCTTGATGTAGCTCATGTCAGGTTGGCTTCGCGTGTCCACACTCGTTGTGGTACGGGTTTCCTTTTGCTGGTTATGGTGGTGTCAATCTTTGTTTTCGCTTTGATTGGCTCTCACACGCTCTTTTTTAATGTGCTGGCTCGCATCCTTCTTGTGCCTGTTGTGGCGGGTATCGCCTATGAGCTTATGCGTCTGGGGGCTGCCAATTATCGTTTTCGGGTGGTCCGCTGGCTGCTTGCCCCTGGTCTCGCTTTACAAGGCCTGACCACTCGTGAGCCAGATGATAGCATGATTGAGTGCGCCATTGCTGCTCTACAACGTGTGCTGGGACCAGACTCTTCTGAGGCCTCTCCACTTATGGATGATAAGCCGGCTGGCGTATCTTCTCTGTCAATCTCTCAGTAGTTTTTTAAGCAAGGGAAAACACATTTTTATGTCATTAGATCCAATTACTCCGCCTCCATCTGAGGAGCAGGATGATATTCACATTACCTCGGCTCCTGCTGCTTCTGTTGCAGAATCACATCCGACTGTTGTGCGAAGTCATCCTGTGAAGTTTTCGTATATTCATTGGGTTTTTACTGGCCTGACACGTTTGCTCTATAGGAGTTGGACGCGTATCGCGGTCCGTCTTTTCCCTGAAGATTCAAAGGGTGAGCAGGTGGCACACTCTTTGCATATTCCTCTACCTGATAAGTTGAATATGAGTTGGGTCAATAGCCAACTGGCGGTCGGTGGGCGCATTCGTCCTGAGGATATTCAAGCGCTTGCCAGGGTGGGGGTGACCCATGTTATCGATACTCGTTCCGAGTATGCTGACGATAAGGAGGCTCTGGCTCGTGAGCATATTGAGCTGCTCTATCTCCCTACGCCAGATACCCATGCACTCTCTATTGAGCAGTTGATGCAAGGGGCTGCCTGGGCCAACGACCGTATCGTCCATGGTGGACGGGTTTTGATTCATTGTGAGCATGGTGTTGGTCGCAGTGTGTTGCTAACCTGCGCTACTCTTGTCTATGATGGTATGCATGCCCGTGATGCTCTGTATCTTGTGCAAGAAAAGCGCTGGCAGGCTGCTCCCAACCACCGTCAGATTCAGCGTTTAAGAGAGTTCGAGCTGGCTTTGTCGGTGCAGCGCAAGGCGTAGCGCTCGATTGCGATGGCGACTCCGTCTTCTATATTGCTGGTTGTGATTGCCTGGGCGCTGGCCTTGACCAGTTCTGGCGCTTGCCCCATGGCGACTCCCCAGCCCACTGCTTGTAGCATCTCGATGTCGTTGGTGTTGTCTCCAATTGCCATGACCTGGCTTAGCTCTATGCCCAGGCGTTTTGCCAATCTGGCGACTCCCGTTGCCTTTGAACATGTATGATTCATGATGCTTATCTCTGCGCAGCCATAATTTCCCCTTTGCAGGGTGTTCCATGCACAGAGTAAGCGGGGCATTTCTGGTATGATGCTTGCAATTGCCTCTTCAGAGGCGAAGGCGACGACGCGCAATGGATCAGGTTGTCCCTGGCAGAGTATCGTGTGTGGCATCCGTCGCATGTGGGGGAAAAGTTTTCGATATATTTCTAGTTCCGGGTTATCAAACTCTTCGTGTCCGCTCCAGGTTTCTTCAATTGCTCCATTGATATGCTGCACAATTGGTTGCACGCGTTTACTGATGATAATCTCTGCTGCCTGGTGGGCTATTGCGGCTGGCAACAGGTTTGCATCAAGTACCGCGCCATTTGGATGGTTAATGATCAATGCACCATCACATGTAATCAATGGGATAGTGATGCCCAATTCATCTGCAAACTGTTTACTATTCATGTAACGCCGTGCCGTGGCTAAGGTGACAATAATACCCTCTGCCTGTGCCCTTTGAATGGCTGCTCGTGTCTTCTCTGAAATGGTTTTTTGCGGTGTGAGTAATGTTCCATCTATATCTATGGCCAAAAGTTTGATCTCTGGTATTGATATTGCCATGTTCGCTCCATTTTCGAATGTTATTTTACGATAGGTCTATATTATTATGTTTCATTATATCTTATCCATTGCATTTTTTCTCACAACTTTGTAATGATGGCCTGAATGGTGGTGTACTATTGTACTATTAGACATCTTCCTTGCGTATCTGATACAATTTTAATTATGAAGATGCGAGAAGAGCGTCCTAAAGGGGTGCGTGTGAAGCGCCCAACTGGCCAGCAACAGTCAGCAGATCCATTGGTCCAGGCTCATAAACAGTCCTATTGGATTGATGCTACTGGCTATCCTTTGTTACCAGATGAACAGCCGGTTGGAACTGTGCGCGATAGTCTCTATGATTTGATCCCCCTGGGCCCACGCGAGCTAAAGCTAATTAATACAGCGGCATTTCTGCGCCTCCAGCAGGTGAAACAGTTGGGTTTTGTCTATCGTATCTGGCCTGGTGCAACTCACTCCCGTTACGAGCATAGTCTTGGATGTTATCATCTAACGGTTCGTGCTTTGCGTTCGCTTCTACAGCGTGGTACAGAAGGTGGCCTGGCTGGTATCGCTATGAGCAGCGTGCAGACCTTGATTGTAGCAGCTCTCTTGCACGATATCGGCCATTACCCGTTTTCACATACTATTGAGGATCTTGGCCATCCGATTATGCACCATGAAAAGGTGGGCCGTTCTATCATCGAGAATAGTGAGATTGCTGCGATTCTTGAGCACGAGTACCATCTATCACCAGAGCGTGTGGCGGATTTTATTGATCCTCCACAAACAAAGGCTCTACCACCCGATGATGAGTTGCTCAGCCATCTCTTAAGTGGTGCTCTGGATGTGGATAAGCTGGATTATTTGCCTCGTGATGCTCGTGCTTGCAATGTGCCGTATGGCGGCGTTGATGTTTCACGCCTCTTGAGTGCTCTTCGTATAGATGGGGATGTGCAGGGCGAACGTCGTATCGTTGTGACGCATAAGGGTATCAGTCCATTGCATTCATTGCTTCATGCTCGGCAGGAGATGTTTGATAATATTTACTGGCATCATACCAGTCGAGCTTTTCAGGTTATGCTGGTACGTGCTGTGCACGATGCACTGACCGCCGGAGCGCTGACAGGAGAGCAATTGACTGGTCTGACCGATGCAGCTCTTCTGACCCTGCTTACCACTGACTCAATGCCTCTTAGCTCACGTGCGCTGGCCGCCGACCTGCAACTGCGTCGCCCTTATAAAGTTGTACTTGAAGTCAGTCAGCCCGCTGGTCGCTTGTTTCAACGCCTTGAGGCCCTTTTCTGGGATGCAGATAAGCGCCGTCGTGTGGAGCATGAATTAGCGGCCGCGCTGTCCGCTGCTTTGCAACCTGATGTAGAGGTGGCCGACTATCAGGTCCTGTTCGATATACCACGCCCAGAGAAGTGGGAGATGGATGTGTGGATCTCGTTTGCCCATCCACCAGTGGGCATGCAGTCTTTGATGAAATGGGTTGATGTGACCGGCCTGCAGCCAGATGACCTTGCACGCTATGAGCAGCGTCAGCGCCGCATTCGCATTGTGGTAGCTGAACATTTGCGTTCCGCCGTCCTGGCAAAGCAAGCGGAAGTATTGTTGCCAACGTTAGATAAGTTTATCTGAGTTATTATAGCTGTGCAAAATTTACCCATGATTGCGCTTTGCGCAATCATGAGCAAAAATGAAGAAAATATATAATAACTATTTGAACACAGAAAAGTCGTAAAAGACTTTTTAAAGCATATAATTTGCATTTTTGCTATTTTTTGCGCTTTGCGCAAAAAATAGCAAAAATGCAAATTATATGCTTTAAAAAAGAACAGGCGCGAACGCCGTAGGCGTGAGGGCTCACGAAAAAAGTGACCTACTTCTTTTTCTTTTCTTTTCGTTGGTACATGAGTTTGAGCGCTTTCTCGTGTATTCTTAGCGCCGGGAGGTAGTCGGGCGCAATCCTTTTGGCTCGTTCGGCCACGCTGACAGCTTCTCGATAGCGCCCCAGGCGATAGAGCGTGTCGGCTTTCATTGTCCAGTAGCGTGGGTTTGAGCCATCGAGCTTCAAAAGCTGGTCAAGGGCCTCGTTGGCTTCTTCGAACTGGCCCAGGCCGCGCAGACTGCGCATATAGTGTTCCCAGGCAAACGCATTTCCTGGAGCTATTTTTAGCAAGCGCTGCGATAATTCTTTGAGTCTATCGTACCTTTCTAATGTACGTAACGCTTGTATGCCCTGTGTTAGTGCCGCCGTATCACTTGGATTGAGGTTTAATGCCAGGTTGACCACAGCCAGGAGATCATTCATGCGCCCTATACGGCTGAGTATCTCTCCCTTCATTTGTAAGGCGAAGAGCTGTTGAGAATCAAGTGTCAGGCTATAGTCAAATGCTTCTAGAGCTTCGCCCAGGCGGTTATAGTTTGTTAACGCAACGCCCTGGTTGGCCCAGGCTCGTGGATCTTCAGGGGCAAGCTCGATTGCTCGCCGTGAACTGCGTAGTGCCTCTGGCAGTTTTCCTTGTAGCAGTTGTAGGCCGCTGCGATTGATCCATGCTAGCCCAAGGTTCGTATCCAGCAGCAAGGCCTGATCATTGGCGATAGTTGCTTCTGAAAAACGTTCCATCTTTTGTAATGCACGTGCTTTATATGCCAACCCGGGTGCTGAGTTTGGGCTGATCTCAAGGATGCGCTGTGCTGTATTATACAGAGCTTCGAACTGGTTGACCCTGTCGAGGGCTATGGCTACACACTGTAGTGCCTCTTCGTCCTGTGGTGCATAGTCAAGCAATTTTAGAAAGGCTTCCCCTGCCTGTGTCCAATGCTGTGCGGCCAGTTGCTCATGTCCCTGCTGTCGTAGCTCTTGCATCTTATCCTGTATTGCTTGCGAGTGCTGTTCATCCAAGGTTATTGTTCCCTGTCCTAAGGAGGTTGCAAGACCCTGCCCCCTCCCATCTGTTTGCTGCTCGTCCAATATCGTGCGCTCTCCATCTCCTGCTCGATTTGTTTCTCATTATCTCATTATTGGCAGAGATGGGCAACCCTCCCATGCATAATTGCTATAATTATAGCTGTATGTTCGTCCATTGGATCTGAGTGATCTTTGGTGTGAGATCGAATTCTATACAATTTCTTTACAAAAGTAGCAAAGTTTTTTTATGCCAGTTTGTTACAGTATGACTAAGCAAGATTACATATGATTCTATTCGGTCAGGTGAGTGTGAAGTGCTAGTAATGTGAGTGGCGTTTCTAAAAGTTTTTATTAGGAGGAGCGGCATTTTTACCTACATAGTAATTGCTAGATATTGTAAGATGCACGGAGAGCGTAATATCGCTATGTCGATGATGGATGAATCGCCACGCAAGCCAAAGAGGAGGTTATAAATATGCTTTATCCAGATACAAATAATTCGCATGAAGACGAAAATCCGTCTTACCAAAACAGGTATGATGATCGGCCATACTATCCTTCCGCTTCGCCATCTGCACGTCAAGCGAATGTCAGTGGATCGACCAATCCATACCAGCCAGTGCCAATGTCTCCTGAGCCAGGGTCTTCTTTTCAGTCTGGCCCAACTTTATATAATTCAGCTCCATACCCTGCACCATCGCGTCCGTTGGCTTCTGACCGATCTGGCCTATCTACTCGCTCAGCTTATGGCGACTTACCACCTGGGACACCAGGGAAGCGACCGCGATCTGGTGGTGGATGGCGTGCCGGGGCAATTACGGCATTAACTCTGGTTATTGCGGTGGTCTTTGGTGTTGGCCTCTTTGCTGGTTGGCAGTTTGGGCATACGAGTACTGCTGTTACTCCCTATGCACCTGGCCAGTTGCAGCAGCCATCTAGTAGTCAGGCGCATGTAGCAATACCAGCTCTTAGTGGCAATAACACTCAGGCTGTTCGTGAGGCCGTGGTTGCCAATGTACGTCCTGCTATTGTGCAGATTAATGTAACGACCGCCCAGGGTATGGCGATTGGTTCAGGGGTAATTATTGATAAGCGTGGCTATATTGTTACCAACAACCATGTGGTGGCGGGGGCCCAAACTATTGATGAGGTTGTATTGTCCGATGGCACTCGTGTGCGTAACGCTCAAGTAGTTGGTGTTGATGCGGCCGATGATCTGGCTGTGATCAAGATCAATCCACCTGCCAATATGGTTGTGGCACCGATTGGTGATTCTTCTCAACTGCAAGTTGGGCAAGAGGTACTGGCTATTGGTAACCCTTTGGGTAATACGCAAACAGTGACGAGTGGTATTGTCAGTGCACTTGGTCGCAATATATGTGAGCAACAGTCAACCCAGACTGGAGGTTGCACTGGCGCTATTATCCCTAATGCCATACAGACGGATGCGCCTATTAATCCTGGTAATAGTGGTGGTGCTCTCGTTGATCTCAACGGTCATCTGATTGGTATTCCAACATTGACTGCGATTGACCCTGAGTTCAATGCTCCAGCTAACGGTGTTGGTTTTGCCATCCCGTCGAACCGTGTCCAGTTTATTGTGCCGCAGATTATCCAGAATGGGAAGGTAACCCATACTGGTCGTGCGGCCATGGGCATTTATCCTACGACTGTCGATCAAATGACCCAGGCTCAAGATAATCTTTCGGTTAATCATGGTATCCTGGTTACGAAGGTTGTCAATAATGGTGCAGCGGCTAAAGCTGGTCTGCAAGCTGGTGATGTCATCGTACAGATCGATAATAAAGCTATCGATACTATTCCTTCCCTGGAGGATGCTTTGATCTCAAAGAATCCTGGCGACAAGGTAACGGTCAATGCATATCGCGCCAATCAGCAACTGACTTTCACCGTCACTCTCGGCGAGCTAGCTGCTGGCCAAAACTGATCGTATTAATAAGAAGAAAATAGTCAGGCAAGCAAAATGTTGCTTGCCTGACTATTTTCCAGCGTTTTCTTTTCTTCTAAATGTGTGCTGTCCGTGTTGTCTCGTCTGCAACGAGCGTCTGTTGCACAGCTTTGGATCGTTTGCTTGCCAGTATCACCCCCACAAACAAGATGATCCAGCCCAGAGCCATAATGAGCCAGAATGTGCTTTGTAGCCCCAGGAAGCGTGCCAGCGTGCCGGCTGCCCCATCCAGGATTGCGCCCGTAAAAATGAAGACATTTGCCCACACAATAGTGCTCGTGCGGTTTCCCGCCAGGCTTTTTGGCGGCGTAGCAACTTCCAGCCTGAATAAAGGGCAACTCCGGCCACGGCTACAACGCCGAGCGTGTTGAGCACGATAACCATGATCAACCAGGGTCCGGTCTCCAATGTGCCCGTGCCCGGTGTGCCAGCGATTCCATGTAGCTTTGCCATATTAACCGGTGTTGAAAGCACCAGCAGAACTGCAATGAAGCTTAAAAGACACAAAGTCTGGTAGCAAACCTTCGTAAATCTCTTATTGCATACCAATGCGATGCTACCTAATCCCAGCCATGCGGGCATGATCGCGCCACCCAACGCATAGTAGCTGCGAAAGAGCACAACGCCAGCTCCACTGGTCGGATGCACAATAATCATCCCTATATAGGCCAGAGTGGCGAGAAAAGCCATGCTCAATGCTAGCGACCAGTAGAGTTGATAGCTACGCCGCCGCCTTAAATATTGCCCTAGCACGACTCCCGCGAAGAGACCCGTAACCAGGACGTTTATTGCCGGTGCAAGTAATAACAACGTATTATTCATGTTTTGACCTCTCTTTGATCCCTTTACGTCGTTCTCTACTAACCGTTATGCCCATCATACCAGCGATAAATAGTAGAATGCCGAACCCTATTCTCACTCCGGTCGCGTCTAAGTTCAGGAAAGATGGCGTGTCCGAGTTACGCGTACTTTGCGCAGCCTCTTGTTTTTCTGCTGGTTGCATGCTTGTCGTATTCTGTGCTGTGCGTTATTCGTTTGGGCTGCACTAGCCTGTTGTGCTTGCGGCTTCTCAGTATCGGGTGCCTGAACGGCCTGAGCACCTTGAGCTGCTTTTCATCCGTAGCGGCTGGTGCTAGTGAGCGGCCAGCAGTGCTGGCTGCGCTCTGATTTGCTGGCATAGCTATATTTGGAGCTGAAGCTGTCGTACTTGCAGTACTTGAGCTTGCTGCCATGTGAGGCATCACTGTGATAAATCCAGACAGTATAAACAAAATGCCTACCACGGCTGCAAGTGTGCCAACAAGGTTGAGTACCCTGCGCCCTATGCTTGTACGTGTTGGTCTGTGTGGTTGTGTACGATTTGTTGATCCTGATATGTGTATGTTTGAAACATTCTGCGTTTGCGTATCTGTGGTCGTTATCTGTAGCATGCCCGCAGGTAATACAAATGAACGAGGTAGTGCTGGTTGTGGCAAGGCGTGCAACAGATGCACCGTTTGTCTCAACTCGGCCAGTTCATACTGACATTGTTGGCAGGTTGTAAGATGCCCGCGCAGTTCTGCGCCCGCTTCTTCTGGCTCAAACTGGTCGTCGAGCAGTACTGAAAGTTCTTCGGTTGTCAGATGCCGATCAAGTTGTGACACGTGCCCTTCCCCGTCATTGCTTTGTCAAATGAATTGTTCTATGATTAATCGTTGCTGTTGGTGAGACGATAATGCCTGGGTAAAAGTTCCTTGTATTGTTGCAAATAGATGCGCAAACGGGTTCGTCCGCGCGAAATGCGTGAGCGTACAGTACCCATTGTCGTCTCTGTGACCTGCGCAACCTCTTCATATGAGAGTCCCTGAACATCGCACAGGACGATCACAGTACGTTGCTCAAGTGGAAGTCTTTGTATCCCTTGCTGAATGACTTCCTGTAGCTCCTGAGTCAATACGGCCTCTTCTGGATTGCCCTCGGTTCCTGTTGTTGCCAGTGTGTCTAGCAAGCTTGTGCTATGAGCATCCTCCTCTTCCTCATTGATAGCTTCTAACGAACTGGCTGGATGGCGTTGCACGCGTCGCCAGTGGTCATAGACCAGATTAGAGCCAATACGCAGGAGCCAGGCCCGAAAAGAGGAGTTGCCGCGATAAGTACGGATAGATCTAAAGGCAGCAATAAACGCGTCCTGCGTGACATCCGAGGCCGTATCATAGTCGCCAAGCAAGCGAAAAACAGTACCATACAGTATCTGCTGATACTGTATGATGAGCTGATTGAACGCTTCTACATCCCCTTGCTGGCTACGGGCGATGAGTTGAGTCTCGTCGTCGCGTGCAAGCTTTGTCATACCGCATCCCCTCGCTTTAATCCGTTTACTTCCCCTGCATTCCTCAATGCTTATCGGTCTGAGCTAGTGTAGCATATTTTTGCTCACGCGCCTATCGGGATAGTAATTGTAGCTGTTGTTGGACATCTTTTTGCAGGGCCGCATAGGTTTGATAGCGTGCTGTGTTGTCTTCAAGGAGCGCACGGCCCAGGATTGCTTCAAGCGCAGGCGAGATGTTCTCATTGAGCAGTCGTACTGGTGGATATGTTGGATAATGCGGTGGGGCAACATTGGTCAGGGCATGATGCATTGTTGCAGCTAACGCATAGATGCATGTGCGCTGGTCAAACGGTTTATCCTGTATAGGCAAGTAAGGTGAGACGGTCAACTTTCGCGTCGTGCGTTTCCCGCGTCCTGCTGCACGTGTAGCGGGTGCCTGGGGCGGAGGCGCGATCTGTAGACCCGTTAAAAACACGCGTCCGCGCCTGCGCTCGATAAGAATATTTGCAGGTGCAATATCATAGTGACGCAGTAGGGGCCGGTTGCGCTCTAAAGCGCCGAGAATATTCAATATATTATTCATATAGCCAAGAACATCGCGTTCGAGCAGCGGATGTAATAGTTTTGATAAGCGCTCTTCCAGACTCTCCCCATCAATATAGGCCATAACGGCGTAATAGTGTTTCCCTTCGGCGAAGCGATCCAGTATGGCTGGAACAAGTGGATGTTTCAGTTGGGCTAATGTTTCAACTGCCCTTTCATAGTAAGCTATATCTTTTGCCCGCTGTGCCATTGGTCCATCTGCGCACTCCCAGCGCTTGAGAACGACCTGTTTTTCGTCATTATTGCTATCGCTAGCTACCGCCGTCATTATTCGTGTCTCTTCAGATTGTTTTATGACGCGCTTGATCGTATAACGTTCTTGTCGTACGCTGACACCGACTAATGGACTGTTCATAAACGGGGTAGCCAGGGCTACCAATCTGCCACAATTTGAGCAGCAGCGTTGCCCAAAGCGGATGGATGCATCGCAGTAGGGGCAGTAGCGGTTATCGTATTCTACGCCACAGAATGAGCACCGTTGCGCCCCGGTCCGATTTTGTTGTTCACATTCCTGACAGATATAGCGTTGTTGGGCAATGCGTACTGCGTTGGTGTACTGCTCTGCGAACTCGTTGATACTGCCGTAGCGCTGGCGGTAATCTTTAGCCATAGCGCGTTGTAGTACCGCCCACACTTCGACTGGTACACGTGGATTCCATTTTTGTGCTGGTGGCGGGGCCTCTTTCATATGTGCTTTCCACATATCTTCCAGACTCTTGTACATAAATGGTGGGCGACCACACAACATCTCGTAGCAGCAGAGGGCAAGTGCATATTGATCCGAATCGCGTCGTGGATTGCCTTGCCACTGTTCCGGGGGCATATATGCGGCCGTTCCAGTGATCTCTCCTAATGAAGCATGTGTTTGCATGCCTAGATAATAAGTGGTGCCAAAATCCGAGAGTAATATCTGCCCATTGCGCCCGATCAAGAGGTTGCCCGGTTTTACATCTTGATGCACCAGGCCATTATCATGTACATAGTTGAGCGCACTCGCTGTTTGCTCCACATAAGGGACTAGCTCTTCCACAAAGGCAAGACGACGTCCACCAGCGGGCTTATGGAAGAGATTACTGATAGTCTGAGGTGCATATTCCATTACAAAATAAGGTTGTTGACTCTCCGCGATTTGTCCAAAGTTATACACCGGGAGAATATTGGGGTGTTGCAGATTCGCAATACGTCGCGCTTCTTGAAAGAAGTTCGCTTGTGCCTTTGCATTGAACTGATCGAGGCGTAAAACCTTGAGTGCCAGTATACGCCCAAGCGGGTTAGGTTCACGTACCTGATAGACATACCCATAGCTACCGGCTCCAATAAAAGATATGACTTCGTAGATGCCAATGAGTCCCCCCTGTACCAGAAAATCACAATATCGGCAGCTTATAGCTGTATTCGGGTTCTCATGCCCTGCACCAGCGTGTGGATTGAGACAGCGGGCCAATCTTCTATCCCACCCCTTCTGTTTTAATGATACTAGGTTGTATTTGTCGCGTGCAATTTTCTTTGTTCGTTGTGCACACCATCTTTTGCCTCTGCTAGCAAGCTCAAAATGGATGCACCTGGCTTAAAGGAAGAACGCATCTTGTATGAACAATGCTAGGATCTCTCTGTGCTTTTTTACGCTCTATCTCTATCTACGTCTAACCTGATCCCAGGTTACGCCTATACGAATGAATAATAAGAATCAGCAAAGCAGGTAATAGCGTATATTATACGCTATTACCTGCTTTGCTGATTCTTATTATGTTCTTCTTTTTACCTTGTTTTGTTGCTTGCGATTAAGGATTCTCGCGCAAAAATTTGTTGATCCGTTCCATCTCAGTATCAGTCAGGCGAAACTCTGCTGCTGGAATCATTTCTTCAATCTGTGTGGCGCTGCGTGTGCCAACAATGGCGGCTGTGACCGCTGGATTATGCAGTGTCCAGGCTACTGCAACAACGCCAGCTGGCACATTATGTGGAAAGCCGATTTCTGTAAGAAGGTTTGCCAATTTCAGGTTGCGCTGCAGCCGTGGCTCGTTGAAATCCGGGGCTTTCTTGCGCCAATCATCGGCGGGCATGTTTGCGATGCGCTTTTCGGTCATGCGCCCACTGAGCAAGCCGGAGGACATCGGTGAGTAGACGATTACTCCGATGTTCTGCTCGTGACAATAATTTAGAATCTGGTCCTGTGCTTCTGGATGTATCAGCGAGTAAGGAGGTTGTAGCGTCTCGACTGGCGCAATCTTTTCGGCACGTTTAATCTGCTCGACATTGAAGTTTGAGACGCCGATATGGCGTACTTTCCCCTCTTTCTTAAGCTTTGCCAGCGTGCTCCAGCCCTCCTCAAGGTCTGGCTCAGGGTTTGGCCAGTGTATCTGGTACAGATCGATTGCCTCCACACCCAGCCGCTTCAAACTTGCCTCGACTTCATGCTCTATCGATTCCCCATGCAAGCTACTGCTGACTTTCCCCTGCTCGTTCCAGACAAGCGAACACTTTGTAAATATATAAGGTTTCTCGCCTCCTTTGATGGCCTTGCCTACCACCTCTTCCGAGTGCCCCAGTCCGTAGACTGCGGCCGTATCGATCCAGTTGATTCCCAGCTTGATAGCGCGTTTAATAGCTGCTATCGACTCTGTATCATCTTGATGGCCCCAGGCAGATTCCCAGTTTCCACTTCCCATGGCCCACGCTCCTACCCCAATTGGCGTAATCTGTAAATCGGTCTTCCCAAATTTTCGTGTATGCATAAAAGTTCCTTTCATCTCGTCTATCTTACATGTATGCTTTTGTTTCTTTGTCTTTACACGTATCACCCCAGGATCAAGTGTCAATATCTATTATCTTATGTCAAGTAGTCAGGTGGTAGGATGTAAAGTCTATTGAAGAGCGATAAGTTATCGCTTCAAGTTCTATATGTTTTTTTATATAGCAGTATGGTATAATCACAAATAATTTACAAGGTGTATGAAGTATAAAAGAATATAGGAGATCTTATCTATGGAGATTCCGAATGATGCTGAACTAGAATCTCAACGTATTGCTCAGCCAGAAGCCAGTCCCATTCCTGGTACATCGCTGCTCTCTGGTCAGGCAGAAACTTCTCATCAAGAAACTGGCCCTATTGCTGGTGTGCCAGCGCTAGCTAGCCAGGCAGAAACTTCTCACTCTGTTCAGTCTATGTCATCAGAAGATGTTTCGCCTTCAATTCTTACGGAAACTGACTATCAAAGAGCGATGGCACCTCTTAAACCGCAATCTGCTACGTATTGGGCCTCGCTGGTGCTCACTGGTAGTATCGTGCCTCTTCCTATTGCCGCTGCAATCATAACTGCCACATTCTATATCACTCGTCCTGATAAGGAGATCATCGTTTCTCTTTTGTTTACGAAGGCACTTGTCGTTTTTGCGGGTATATTGGGCACACTCTTACTCTGGCTGTTTATTGCATTGCCTTTTAAGCGCTTCACGATATTTGATACTGCAAATGTGCGTAGTGCTAGCCATCTTAGACGACATATTCTTGTACTAAAATCGATTTTAAAACTTTCGTATGAACAGGTAAATTCCGTAGGGAATGCAGGTGGTGTAGATAAGACGCTTCGTGCTTTCCGTGCTGCAAACCCTGAGGATTATGATCTCGCCCTCGATACCGTCTGCTCTTGCCTGTTGGAAACGAATCGGCAAATAGAAAATGGGAACTTATCCTGGATTATGGGTAGTGGTTATATTGGGATGTGGAATTTTGTGCAACGGGCTGAGGAAGCTCTGCTTGCTATTGCTCCTCGTGAATATGTGATTAGAGAGGCGCTACACGATGAGGCGTCTGTTGATGGGTCTACTATTGCAGATCGTGCTTATATTCTTAGCAATATAAAGACATCTATCAAGGTTCTTAGTCCTTCTGCTGCTGTCTATTTGAAATCCCTTTCTGTCCAGGATCGTACTGTACTCCCCACCAGTAATAATGCGATAGATACTGTAGCTCCACCTACTCCTGTTCTACCAGCACAGAATTTGGTCCTTAATCCGACTACAGAGCTTGAGGCGCGTAATGCTTTGCGCGATGTCAGGCAGACGCTCAACGAGTTTCGCTCTGGCCTCTGGGAGGGCCTGGTCACTCAGCGCAATCAGTTGGTGGGCACGGCTTTGATTACTGCCCTGCTTACCTTTGTCCTGCTCTTTGTTGCTATTGCTGCGGATATTAATGTGGAGGCAATGAAGGCTGCTCTGATTTTCTACCTGGTTGGAGCCATTGTAGGACTCTTTAGTCGCCTATATACAGAGTCACAAAATGATAGCGCTGTCGATGACTATGGCTTGACTGTTGCGCGTGTAGTTGTGACACCTCTTATTTCTGGCCTGGCTGCTATCGCCGGGGTTCTTGTTATTGCCGTGCTCTCGATAAATATACTTAATGCCCCTGGTACTGGTGTTGGTGGTGGATTACCACAACTAATCAATGTCTATGATATTGTCCAAAATCGTCAAGGTATTATCATTGCATCTCTTTTTGGCCTGACACCCAATCTGCTTATGAATATTCTGCAACAAAAGGCTGATGATGCTAAGGCTCAGTTGAAAGGTAGTAGTGCTCCAAATCAAAACAATTCTTGAGAGATAGAGTACATATAATGTATGCTTTTTTGCACAGTGCGCAAAAAAGCATACATTATATGTACTCTTCTAAATGAATCGCTTTCGTTCTCGGATATGTATATGAATGAATAACAAAGTTAATAGCCGCTAGCGCAGCCATCTTTGCGTGGATCTGAGCCGCCCAATCGGGCTCCATTGGTGGGATCGATCACAATGACTTGCCCACCTCCAAAGCTGAATGTATCTGGTTCGGTCACGCAATGCCCTCGTCTGATCAGCTCATCTTTCACTTCGGGGGCTATGTCCGCTTCTAACGCAACTGTTGCGAGGTCTGCGGAGATTTCGAAGCGTGGCGCGTCGAGTGCTTGTTGGGGTGTCATGGCGAAGTCGATCATGTTGCTGAGTACCTGTACATGCCCTTGTGGCTGCATATGTCCGCCCATGACCCCCATGCTGCTCCATAGCTGACCATCCTTTAAGACAATGCAGGGAATAATAGTATGAAATGGTCGCTTTTTAGGTGCAATACAGTTAGGATGTCCTTCTTGCAGTGTGAAGCCTGCACCACGATTCTGCAAGGCTATTCCGGTATTGCCCGCAACAATTCCTGAGCCAAAGCCGTAGTAGAGACTATTGATGAACGAAACCCCGTTTCCTTGTTCATCCACAATGGTGAGATAGACTGTATCTTCCCCCACCGAGACATCGCCTGCCGAAACCTCTGGAGCTGCTCTCTGCATGTCGATTGCGGCTCGTCGCCTGGCTGCATACTCCGTTGAGAGCAGGTGGGTTACTGGTACATGTGCCAATGCTGGATCACAGATAAACGCATAGGAATCAGCCATTGCATGTCGCAACGCCTCGATCATTATATGTTTTGTATCCGCTGCATCTGCTCCCAGCCCTGCAATATCTTCGGTTGCTAGTATATTGAGTGCGATTAGTACGCTCAACCCTTGTCCATTAGGCGGGCATTCATAGACGGTGTAGCCACGATAATCAGTGCTAATGGGTTCTTCCCATGTGGAAACGTGTTGTGCGAAGTCGTCCATTGTGAGCAAGCCACCCAGCGCTTCTGAGCTGCGTACAATCTCTCTGGCAATTGGACCACGATAAAATGCGTCTTTGCCACCTTCCGCGATCTGTCGTAGCGTATGTGCTAAATTTGGTTGTATGAATATCTCGCCGAAGTGTGGTGGGCGTTGTCCGTCAATGAGGTATGTTTGCCGGGCCGCTTCGTGTTGTGCCAGGAGCGAAGCCCTATATTGCCACTGCCGAGCGATAATCTCGCTGACCGGAAAGCCCTTTTCCGCGTAGTGGATCGCGGGTGCAAGGACCTGACCAAGCGTCATTGTTCCATGCATCTTCAATGCCCTATCCCAGGCGTCAACTGTGCCTGGTACCGTGACTGCGAGGATGTTGTGTAATGGAACAGTGTTGTATCCACGCTCACGAAAGAGCTCTGCTGTAGCTGCCAATGGTGAACGCCCACTTCCATTTAGTGCGTGCACCTCGCCGGTATCAGCCAAGTAGAAGAGTGCAAAGACGTCTCCGCCGATCCCTGTTGACATTGGTTCTACGACATTAAGCACTGCCGCCGTTGCCACTGCTGCGTCCACCGCATTGCCCCCGGCCATAAGTATATGCAGGCCAGCCTGTGTAGCTAGAGGCTGGCTTGTTGCAACCATTCCCGCTCGACTGGCGACAACCGAACGATGTGAAGTATAGTGTGGCAGCATGATAATCCTTTAAAACGTTTCTAGCACTCTTTTGTTCAATATATTACTTCTACGTTCATATATTACCAGATAGATGTTGCAACTGCATTTCCTGTACTGACCAGGAGTATAAGTATGTAAATTCCCGCGATCATATGCCCAACATTAGGTATAGGATTGTTTTTGATAGGAGGGAGAATTGTTATTGTCTTGCCAAACATACGCTGATGCTCCTGGCATTGTTCCTCGCTGGCTCCAAAGAAGTAAGGTATCCATCTGGATATGATGTGCAAGATGACATAGAGCAGGACAATCACAAGTGCCCCAAGCATCAATTCGCGGTCATGCTTGAGAAATGCAACGGAGACGAAGAGCAATGGCATAGAGTTTGCCAGGCTATTCAATAGTTTTTCTTGTAGTGTCATAGCCGAAACGTTATTCCAGGGGAAGAGGTTTATCCAGTCTACTATGAAAAAGTAAAATACGAGCGTAAGCGGGGCTATGGTTGCTGTGGCAGTCCAGTCCATGTCCTTCTCCATGATATTTAGATCTCTTTTTTGAGTACTTTCTATTGTAGGTGGGACGGACAACTATATAATATAGTATACAATTGTCCGCTCTTTTTGCAAGTAGATAGACTTTTTAGCCACCTAATGCTTCTAGTAACATGTCACCTTCATCTGGTGTGATGCGCCCTTCAGCAATCATGCGCAGAATGGCCTCGCGTTCCTGTTCTGGATTCACCGCTTCATCTGTAGCCATTTGATTTTCTGCTGGCGCTACAGGTATTTCTGGCTGTGCTCGTTCATCATCTGCTTGTCTCAGGCCTCATCCCTTCGTGCCTGAGTTCCTGGATGAGGGGGTTGAGGGGGTGTTGGCGGCATGGGTGGTACAGGCCGTTTGGGAGGTGGAGGTACAGGACTAACCGGTGTTACAGGAGTAGCAGGTGTCAAAGGCGGCGTCATGCTTAAGTTCTTGAGCGCTTGTTCAACAGCTTCTATGGCTCCATAAACGCCTTCTGCAGCTGCCCTATTGGCTTGCTCCATGATTCGATTGATGCGTTCCGGGTCCATGCGCCATTCTCGGTTGTTGATGCGTACACTCATACGCGCCATTTTTTCGCTAAAGCGCCGGGCATGCTCTTCAGCTCTTTGTTGTTGCCGCTCCATCCTTTTGCGCTGTCTTTCGGCATTGCGGCTCACTTCGCGTGCGATATCCTTGTTTAAGGAGGAGGTCAGACCGCTTATAGAATCTGCTATCTCTGCTTCTAAATCCTGCCCCATCTGGCTCATGCTGCGTTCAAAATCGGACATATCGTGCATGAAGTCATTCCACCATGTGTCGCTGCTGCTGCTACTACTAGCTGGTTCTGTATTGCTGTGTATCTCCACATTGCCGCCTACTGTAACATCTAAGTGTGCGGCTCCCTCTCCATAGCGTAGTAAAACGTGGTTTGTTGTTTGCGAAACGACTCCGTATCCTCTGATGCCTCCGCCAGCTGTGGCGCGAATGGTCAGATTAGCGTTTTCAGGCAGCGTGATGTTTGCGCTGTTTCCTGCACGTAGCTGAGTGCTACTCTCTGGCGGAAAGTCCGCCTGGACATATATGTTGGCTCCGACATTGCCCAGGTTGATGTTGCCATGAATGCCTTGTAGTGTGGCATCGGCTCCAATACGTCCCGATACAACGTCTCCTCCAATTCTTTCCAGGAGCAGGTCATGCCCTACATTCCCTATGGTGATATCTCCCCGGATGTCGCGTATCCGACAATTATCACCAGTACTGCGCACCTGTACCTGTGTGGCTCCGTCGATTGTCAGATTATTTCCTATTGTCCCCAGGCTTACCGTTGCTTGTGCACTATCTTGCACCTGGCAGTTATTGCCAACTCTATTGGCCTGTAGGCGGGCAATACTTTTGACGACTAGATTATTGCCAATGCTTTCCAGCGCGATATCTGTATCCTGGTTCCCTTCGATTCTGCATTCATTGCCAATACTTCCGCTTCGTAATATGTTGATGTCCTGAGCTGTCAGATTATTGCCAATGCTACCTAGAACTGCTTGCTCGATGTTTTGTAGGGAGGCGCTATGCTTTACCTTTTTGACTTCGAGCTGTCCTATACCAGAGAAGAATGCGTCGCTCTTCAGCTCACCTTGCGTTATGACGCGTGCGACATTCAAAATCGAGAGGTCGTCGTCTACGTTTCCTACGCTGGCTGTTCCTTTGATATTTTTGAGTATGACGCTGCCTGCTATGTTGTTGATGCTGACATCTTCCTGTATATTTTCAATGCTGACGTTTTCTTTAATATCCTGTATATCTACCTGTCGCACATTTTCAATCGAGACTTTTTCTGCAACGTGTGAGGCGCTGATGATTGTTTCATATGGTACCGAGAGGTCAAGCGTCTCTTTGCAGCCATTGATTACAAGTGTATCGCCCTCTACTTGTAGCGTTGCAATTGGTCCCTGGGAGCTGACCAGGATGGTTTGTTGATCCCAGCCGCGAACTCTGAGCATCTCTTTTAGTTCGGTTATGGCTATGCGTTGTGCTGTGCCAGCGGCGAATGATTGTTGCATTATGCTACTCCTTTAATGCTTCTTCATCTCTTAGCAGTATGTTATTTGCATTTTTTGTCTGGTACATCTTATTCAACAAAAATTTCTATCCGTTCACCTTGTTCCAGATCTTGAAGATCGAGCAGACGACCGCTTGCCCCGTTTTCAATAGAGGTCAGGATATCTTCCAATACTCTACTGTTTAGCTGTGGCAATAAATGTCCCCCTAGCCGTAAGCTTAACTTGACCAGTTGTACGGATATGCTAGCGTTAAAATTTGTTTTTGGCTGTTTAGATTGCGTGGCTCGGATGCGTAGTGTGCGTTCGCGTATACGTTCCGCTGGTTGGGTGTATACTGGTTCATGCTCTAGCATATCCAGCAGTTGTGTTGCCTGTGTCGCGCTTACCTGGCCGGCCTCGACCATGAGCAGGATACGGTCGCGTTCATCCTTTGAGGGTGACATATGCTTAGCCTCTCTAGCCTCTTTAGTCTTTCTAGCCTCTCTAGCTTTTCAGCATTTTCATGGCATCTTCTACGCTGATCTCTTTGGCGGCCAGTCGATCAAGCACCGAGCGTCGATCTATGCGCCCATCGTACTCAGGTGGACCTCCAAGAGCTGCCACAATGTCGTCCAGGCGGCTGCGTGCCGTGTTATAGGCTATATTCATCTCTGCGGCCAGTTTTTGTATATTGCCTCGATATTTGACCATCAGCTCAACAAAATCCAGTTGTTCGCGTGTCAGGTGGCCGATCCACCCCAGGCTAAATTGTCCTTCAATAGTAATGCCGCTTGCCGGGCACTCCAGCCGTGTAACAATCATCTCTTCCCCGCTCACTGGATCTCTAGTAATCAATGGATACATATGTTTATGTCTCCTCGTGAGTGCTCACGCCTTCGGTGTTCGCGCCCGTTTCTTTGTTTTTACTTATTTACATTTTGCATAATTTTTTGCACGCCGTGCAAAAAATTATGCAAAATGTAAATAAGTAAAAATGGTCTAAGCGCGACGAAGCCGCATGTAATATTAGCTCTACAATAAAATTTGCTGCCTACAAAAATTACTTTGTCTTTGGCACTTATTTTTTGTCACAAAGGAATAATACCATAAATTTTGATAAAAATCAACATGAGCTTGGCGAATATTAATAATTCAATGGAGATATTTATTATTTGGGGGAGGAAATACTATTTTACTCCTTCCTCAAAAAGAATATATGTATGCTCTAACTCAAGCAGTACGCTGGAGGCACGTCGCTCATGCTCGATCTGGCATGTGCCTGTACCTAATAATGTCAGACGGCTCACAAATGAAAAGTCACCTTTTCAGCTATAATATGTAGCGGGGCTACACAATGTTGACTCAGCATTATATACTACGTTGCACTATTACAAACTATACGACGAGATTGTAGATTTATTTAGGGAGAGGATGACACAATGCTATTTCTGGTTGAGCCAACTCTGGAATATAAGGATAGTTTCCTTGCTGGCTTGCATGAGTTTCAGCAGGAGGGGCTCTTACGTCAGTATGATCTACCACTACTGACGCGTGATTTTGATACATTCCTCCAACGCGTTCGTAATGAAAAGGACAAAACAAAGCTGCGACCCGATGCCATCCCTTCTACTACCTACTGGTTGATCGAGCAAGATGAAAGTGGGCATGCGACATTTATAGGTAATCTCTCTGTACGCCATGAACTCAATGCTTTCCTGCTGCGCGTTGCCGGCCACATCGGCTACCAGATTCGCCCCTCCATGCGCTGTCGTGGCTATGGCAAGCGTATCTTGCAGCTCGGCCTCGAAAAGGCCGGAGAGCTGGGCATCAAACACGTCCTGTTGACCTGCGATGAAACCAATATCGCCTCCAAAAAAGTAATCGAGTTCAACGGCGGACAATTCGAAAATGCACTTCCCGTCGGAGGCTCTCCTATTAAAAAGCTGCGTTACTGGATTGCCCTTATGTAGTCGGTAACATATCGTTTTCTATCGTTCTATCATGCTTTATCATTTTTGATTGACTTTGCCGCCTTCTGCTCTTTATACTAAAAAAGTGTAAATGCATAGATGAATGGATGTGTTCGTCGATGTATTACATATCCTTACGATAGCTGGATTGACTGCGTTTCCAGTTGTTTAAATGTTTAGGAGGCAAAAGTGATGAAGAGGGGCATAAATATGGGAATGCCTAATGAAAAATTAGAGGCGGCAAGGATGCATAGACGCTGGAGTGTGGCGCTGGCCAGCGAAAAAGTAGGCGTGAGCATCAATACTTTCAATCGCTGGGAACGAGGCCTGCAACTTCCACAACTTGGGATGCTCGATCAGTTATGTAAGGCTTTTGCATTATCTCCTGATGATCTGGGTTTTGGGGCCGCTGTTATGGCGAAGCGTCAATCTTCTACCCCTTCTCAATCATCAATCTCACCAGGGTCAGAGCATCGATCTATGCTCACCAATCAGGCCTCATGTGCAACTCCATCTTTACTAGCCACGATGACTCTCCCGGATTCTAGTGGTAGTTTGTTTACTGAATCTCGATCTTCTCAGCAACTATCATTCTCGGTTGCTCATAGTTGTTTTGAGCAGGCCAGAAGGAGCTTAGCAGATATGCATCAGTTATGGCATAACAATAACAGTGAAGAAACAAAGGACGTCTCACGACGGCATGCACTTGCCGCTTTACTCTGTGCACCAGCAGCCGTCTTTGGCTTAACTAGTGATGGTCAATCCACTGTATTGCATCCAGCTGAGACGTTATCTCTTTGTGCGACTGCTATCCCTTTATCCTGGCGACTTTTCTTCGAGGGTGGTATGCTGGATGTCGAGCGCTTGCTACCTGGCTATCTCTTACAACTGGATGCCCTTATGCAGCGTTCTATGCCCCATCGCGAGCAGGTAGCATCCCTGGCTTCGCAGGGGTATCAACTTGCATCGCTAATCGCATTACAACATCAAAATTTTGGGATGGCTCTAGCCTATGCTCACCAGGCTTTCGCTCATGCGAAGCAGATAAACGATCCACATTTGCAAACGAGCTCGTTAATCCGTAAGGCGCAGGTGTATTTTTATCTTCAGCGTCCCAGGCAGCGCTTGCAGGCTTATGAGCAAGCGCTCCAATATAGTAACGATGCATCGCCGCTTCTACGAGGCCGTGTCTATATTGGTTTGACCGAGACATATAGCCATCTTGGGCGCGAAGAGGAATCGCTACACTTTCTCTCTCTTGCCCATCAGATCTTTCCCACATATTGTGAAACTGATCCCAGTTTTTCGTATACCCACTTCAATCGTTGGTCTTTGACTTCTTTTGAAGGTCAGATGTATCTGAACTTGAAGCAGTTTAAACGTGCCTGGGAGTTATTCGAGCGCATCGACAAGATCGTTCCTAAAACGCTCGTGCCCAATCGTGTTGAGCTTGCTGTTCGTCAGGCGGCCGCCTCGTCTGGCCTCGACGATATCGAGCAATCTTGCTCCTACGTGGAAGCGGCCTTGCATGCGTGTGTAAAAGCTGGAAACCAGTTGCGCCACAACGAGGTCTATACAATCTACGAAGCTATGTGCAACAAATGGAAAGGTGAGTCGCGTATTAACAATCTTGGTGTCGCGTTCAGTTAAATTTTAGTGGCAGTGGCTAGTGAAGCAGTGAAGCTGACGAAGAAGTTTTTAACAAACATTGACCACGCACAATTTTTATGCTAAGTAATAAGCGAAGCAATATGTTTTGCAAGCGACAGAGTTATCAATAAGTTGTATTGGAAAAGTTAGGAGGAATAGAGGTCGTATCTACGATGTCGCTATAGCCTGCTAATTACATAGGTAAAAATTATTTTTATTGAAGGAGACAGGGATGTCAATTACGCGTTATTCTGCAGTTCTCTGTGGAATTTTGCTTGTTAGTTTTCAACTGCTTTTCGCTTCGTCGCCATCGTCGGCGAAGGCGGCTGCGTCCTGTGCTACTGAGACGCCAACGAGTATTACGGCGACCAATGGTCTTGTAGCATTTACGCTCAGCAAAACGAAAGGCAGCATCACCTCTCTGCAGCGTAACGGGAAAGAACTGCTTGGAGGTGGTGGTTCAATCTATTGGGATATGAACGATAGTGTTGCAGCTGGTGGGCTATTTTTCGCTTGGCAGTACTGACAGTGCCAACACGACGTATGCGGTTCAGTGTCTTGGGAGACGGAAATACCATCGATGTTTCCATCACGCATGTGGGATCAAGCGTTGCGCCGATGGGTATTGTTCAGCATTATATCCTGCAACCTGGTGTGTCTGGCATTCACGTGTTTACGGTTATGAGTCATGCCAGTTCGCAACCAGCGGATACCATTGCTCAGTTCCGTTTCCTTATGCGTGGTGATCCGACTATCTTTACAAACGCATCTGTTGAGGATGATGCTATAGGACAGCCTTTCCGGCAGAGCGCTTCTGCATTCCCTACGCCGCAAGAAATCGCCACGGCCCCGGCTGTGCAGGATGCAACCAGTGATCTGCAAGGTCTCAACTCGCCCTATCCCCGACGCTATTATACGAAGTACGACTGGTCGGTGTATTACCAGGATCACGTGCTGCACGGATATTATGGCAATGGGTATGGAGCCTGGCTTACGATGGATCACAACGAAGCTTTTGATGGTGGTCCACTCCATCAGGATCTCACGCTTCACCAGACCGCGACTACGCCCGCTCTGCTGGATATGGAGCAGAGTACCCATTATGGTGGTCCGCAAATGATTGTGAGCGGAGATTGGACCAAGACCTATGGGCCTTACTTCCTTTATCTCAATGCTGGCACCGATGCAACGGCTTTACGCAATGATGCTCTTCAATATGCTAAGGTGACCTGGAATCAAGCATTCTACGATTCATTGGGCATGCCAGGCTATGCGACTAGTAGCCAGCGCACGACGGTTGTAGGAAGGGTCACAAGTCCCACACATGGGGGTTCAATGGCGGGTGCTACTGTTGTCTTATCGGATAATGGGACCTCGTTTCAGAATACCTGGCAGGGCTATCAATACTGGGCAAAGGTGCAGGCCGATGGAACCTTTTGTATTCCAAATGTTCGACCTGCCACATACCGTTTCTCTGCCTATCGCTCAGGCATCTTCGACGACTATCATGTAGATAACGTCGTCGTAAAAAGCGACAGTCCCTTCAAGCGTCCTACGGCGGACTTAGCCCCGAAGAACTTCGACTGGCTATCGTGGAACAATGGTGGTATCTTCCATCTGCCTACGCAAGTATGGATGCCTAAGACGTATGGCCAACAATTGTGGCAACTTGGGACGCCTGACCGGCTCTCTACCGAATTCCGTAACGGTACTAACTATCGTACCTATGGTAACCAGTTGTTGTTCCCGCAGCAGTTTCCGAATGGGGTAAATTTTGTTGTGGGTAAGAGCAATCCCAGTACGGATTGGAATTATGTCCAGTATCAACAACTCAACGGACAGCGTCAGCCCGACTGGAATATTCAATTTAACCTGGCAGCTCTGCCGCGATCTGGTGCCACGGCTACGCTTACGGTGGCTCTGGCAAGTTGGTCGCTTTCACTACCTGTGCCGCCAACTCAGCCTGGTAGTATGACTGTCCTTGTGAATGGCGTCAAACTGCCGGCCTGGGATTTTCCAACTACTGCGACGGATAGTGCTTCTTACCGCAGTGGTGCTTCTGGGGCCTATCATATCAATTACTTCCAATTTTCGGCTGCGTCTATGCTCACGGCAGGGACAAACACCATCTCGTTTCGCATTAATGATGGCTCGACAACGCAAATCAATAATCTGGAGTACGATGCACTCCGCTTTGAAATTGGCTAAATGCACGTGACTCTTGCCCTTGCCCAGTGAGTCCGTGCTGGCAAGCCGCGCGAACTCTGCCTCTATTCCATTTATCTGGTAATTTTATCAGATAAATGGAATAGATAAGAAAAGAGGAGCGGCCATAGAGTACTACAGAGTAACAATGATGCCCTCGCGTGCACTCTGTTGTGCTGCTTCAATGATACGGATCACTTGCATTGCTGAGTCAGGATCGACTGGTGGTGGACAACCTGTTATAAGTGCGCGTCGTACCTGTGCGTAATATTGTTCATAAGCTCCTGCCGTTGTCTCAATCGGCCCATCGATGTGAATACCATCCTCACTGATGTTGGTGGAGAGCCTTCCCCACTGCTCGCGTGTCTCCACTCCCCAACCCTGATCTCCTGGTCGCCCACCTGCGCGTAGTGCATCTTCCTGTGGGTCCAGACCCCATTTTTCGTAGGTACCACGTAGCCCGCTCACGCGCATGCGTGCTCCCGCAATACGTGCAACCTGACTCATCCATAGGTGTGCTATGACGCCCTGTTTGAATTGTAGTGCAACAAATACATCATCATCTACCTGTGCATGTGGACGTCGCAACGCTATCTCTGCATAGATATGTTCTGGTTGACCAAATAAAAATAAAGCCTGATCGATAAGGTGACTTCCCAGATCGTAGAGTTGCCCACCTGCATCCGCAGGATCAGCCGACTCGCGCCATACCCCCTCGCGTGGTTGGGCCCTATAGCGCTCAAAGCGCGATTCATAGCGCGTAATTGGGCCTAGCAAGTCGGTATCTAGTAGCTTTCGCACAGTCAAAAAGTCATTATCCCAGCGTCTATTCTGGAAAACCGTAAGCATCTTGCCCGTTTCTTTGCTGGCCGCAATCAATCGTTCTGCATCGGCAACTGTAGCGGCCATTGGCTTGTCAATTACAACAGGCAAGCCAGCACGCATCGCGGCGATCCCCAGGGTTACATGGACGTTATTTGAAGTTGCAACGACCACGAGGTCATATTGCTTTGCCTCGTGCCATAGTTCATCTACGTGTCCATAGATCCTGGCGTCCTTATAGTGTTCATGGGCCATATGTGCACGCTCAGCGTTACTTGTGACTATTGCCGCAACCTGCATCCCTCGTGTGGCGGCAACAAGAGGGGCGTGGAAAACTGCTCCGGCTAGCCCATAGCCAATGATGGCAGTACGTATCGTCGCCCCATCTATTTCATGCGTCGATGCCATGGCTCTATTCTGCCTTTCTACGTGTTTGCTTAGTTATCATTCATAATAATGGTCTGACAGACTTGATTGCACGGCTCGCCGCGTAGCGACGACCCCACAGGGGCCAACTCAATCGTGCAAAGGGATCGGTCATATGGAGTTCAGTAGATTGTATGTCTATGATAGCACTTGTTTGTATGCGATGTCCGGGTTCACTTGCGCTTAGCAAAACAGTCAGGCATGCTCTCCTAACCGGAAGCATATCTGACTGTTTTGCATGTTTCTATATAGATAGTGATGCTAGCTCAGCAGCATGAGCACGAACTTTGCTTATCTAAACAGTATTGGAGACAAGCCGACGTAGCTACGCGGAGTGCGAGTTTGTTTATTCTGCCCTGGCGGGCGGTTGAGTTGCTGGCTTCTTGGGTGCTGGCGACGTTGGTCGTCGTGAAGTCATCGGGTCTTGCACAAAATTAGGATCGCGTGCACGTAATCCGTCTTTATCGCCCAGGCCGCGTGCTGTTGCTGCGTAGATATGGCGCGGATCGAGTGGTATGGCCTCAGTCTGCCGTCGTGTTTCTTCGCGGATGCGTTGCTCTTGCCTTCTTTTAATCTCACCTTCCTCCAGTAGCACCTGACGCTGTTGCATAGTGGAAAGCTCAAGTTCTGTCTTCCGCTTCATAGCTGTTTCATGCTCAAGCTCTTTTTGGCGACGGAGCATTGCTTCCCGTTCAATCCTCGCCTGCCGCTCGGCCAGCGTTTCTGGCCTCATCATCGGATCATTCTCCATCGCAGCTTTCTGCCTGCTAGTGATCTGACCCTTTCTGGCTGCGCTATCATCATGAAACAGGTAATGGGATGACATTGGATCGAGCGCTCCTGCTGGGGCCTCTTCCACCATCCGAGCAAAGTTCGTCAAATCCTTCTGGAGTACCGAATCGAAGTAAGCGCCCACCCCTAATACCTCGCCCAGCCCGCCTAGCGTCCCTGTCGGAGGAACATACTGCATATATACATCCACACCGGTACGTTCAGGACCCAATGCGCGAAACTTCACGCGACCAGAATTCTTCAGACCATTTGTAGATCGCCATCCTACTTGCTTATCAATGATCCAATCTTCATTGACTGCATCCCACTCATACTCTCTTCCAACCTGCACAACCCAGTGGCTACGTTGCTCATCATAGTATGTGACTTCCTTCACAAAGCTCATAAATTTGGGGAAATCATTAAAGTGGGTAAATAGTGCATATACTTGATGCACGGATGCCTTAACTGTTACGGATGCAGAATGTTCTACCATCGCTTTTCTCCTTATTCAGAGAGGAGATGTATACTTGCGATACGTCATCGTACCACTCTCCAATTTGTCGCTCATCTACAAATCGCCAACAAATCATCCAGGCAAAATTTTCACTTGATCTTCTCCCTGGTTTGTGTCTAAGTATATCATCTTGATTCAGAATGATCAACGGCGAAGCCGAGCCCCAAACCGTTTTTCCATTCCTGGCTCATTTTTCATACATTTTTGTAGTACAGCATGTGCTCATTTTTGTCCTCGTTTGTGGTCAATAGCAACGCCGGAAGTGCGGACAAGTAAGCCTAACATGTAAAGACGAACGAATGACCATGTACAGGGTCTCAACATAATTTATTCCCTTTCTTATGTATAAATTCGTTTTCTTTAAAACAAACCAGTTTGTACGATCCACAAGAACCATTATAGAAATCTTGACTGTTGCAGTAACTATGATGGCACCATAAAGTTGTTGCTTTCTATTAGGAACGTGTCGATATTTACACAATCTTTGCTGTATGATTTTTGCAAACTATCCTGAAAGTACCTATGATGCTGGAGAAATATTGACATTAGAGCCATCGAGTGTGGAATATAAAGCGAGAGCAACTAAAAACATTTATGACTTAAGGCGCGCCCAGCAGGACTTGAACCTGCGGCCAATTGATTAGAAGTCAATTGCTCTATCCACTGAGCTATGGGCGCATTGCAGGATATCTTTTATCCTACGGTTTATAATAACAAGTCCATTGTTGTGATCTGTCAAGCGCTTGTCTTCGCAATTTTTACGCTCTCCGCCATGACTTTTTGTAACGTATAAAGAAAGATAAAAACACCCCATTGCGCCCTGAACAAGCGCACAAACTATAGGCTAAAAGCCTGTCTGAGCATTGTTAACCTTGACAAGGCTTCCAAAACCACCTATAATACATACAAATCCGACCTGCTAAGTAAGGATTAAAGAGAAAGCAATCGGCTTTCTGGATACTCAGATAGAATCAGCCAGCAATTGGAGTGAGTCATGAGTCAAGCATTTGAATTGGAACAGGGTGGCTACAGCGCTGGGTTCCATGTAGCAGAAAATTATGCATTTAAGTCCGAAAAAGGGCTGAATAAGAAGGTCGTTGAGCAGATCTCTGAGATGAAAGGCGAACCCAGTTGGATGCGGCAATTCCGTCTCAAGAGCTTTGATCTCTTTGAGAAGCGCCCAATGCCAACGTGGGGTGCTGATCTGTCGGGCATCAATTTCGACGATATCTATTATTATATTAAGCCAGTTTCTCAGCAGGGCAAGACCTGGAACGATATTCCTGCCGAGATTAAAGATACATTTGATCGTTTAGGTATCCCTCAGGCTGAACAGAAATATCTTGCCGGTGTTACCGCTCAGTATGAGAGCGAGGCCGTCTACCACAAGGTCCGTGAGGATCTTGAGAAGCTGGGTGTTATCTTCACCGATATGGATACAGCTCTGCGCGAATATCCTGATATCCTGAAGGAGCATTTTGGTACAGTTATTCCTGCCTCCGACAATAAATTCGCATCTTTGAATAGTGCGGTATGGAGTGGTGGTAGCTTCGTTTACGTACCTCGTGGTGTACGTGTAGAGATTCCCTCTACAAGCATACTTCCGTATCAATGCCAAAAACATGGGGCAGTTTGAGCGCACACTTATCGTCGCCGAGCCTGGTTCCTACATTCACTACGTTGAGGGCTGTACCGCTCCTAGCTATACCAGCGATAGCCTGCACAGTGCGGTAGTAGAGATCAAGGTTATGGAAGGTGCGCGTGTACGCTACACGACCATCCAGAACTGGTCGAAGAATGTGTATAACCTTGTTACCAAGCGTGCTGCCGCTTACCGCGATGCGACAATGGAATGGGTTGATGGGAATTTGGGCTCGAAGATCACTATGAAGTATCCTGCCGTTCTGCTAATGGAGCCTGGTGCTCGTGGTGATATCCTTTCGGTGGCCTTTGCGAACAATGGTATGCACCAGGATGCGGGCGCGAAAGTAACCCACCTGGCACCTCATACAACTTCGCAGATTCTCTCGAAATCAGTCTCGAAGGGTACTGGTCGTGCATCTTATCGTGGCCTGGTCCGCATCAATCCGGGTGCGCACCACACCAAGTCCAGCGTCCGCTGTGATGCACTCTTGCTCGACGAGAATGCTCGTACCGACACGTATCCAATCATTCGTGTTGAGGAGAACCAGACCGAGATTGGCCATGAAGCAACCGTCTCTAAAGTCGGCGAGGATCAGCTCTTCTACCTGATGAGCCGTGGTCTCGACGAGTCCGAGGCCTACTCACTGATCGTCAACGGCTTTATCGAGCCGATCACCAAAGAGCTCCCTATGGAGTACGCCGTCGAACTCAACCGCCTCATCCAACTTGAGATGTCCGGTAGCGTCGGCTAAACTACACAGCTCTAGCTATGCTCAGAAAAACGAGCGGGGGAGATTATCAGCCATAATCTCCCCGCTCGTTTTGTTTTGAGAGAGCAGAAAGCTACTCTCATATCAATTCCCACTCAAGCCTGTGCAATTTTCCTCTCGTGGTGTTGTGTTAGCCAGTTACTGACCCTGTGGTAAACAAAGATGCAGAGGAACAGCCAGAGTGCAGCCGTTAGATACCCTCCCAGCACGTCGAAGAGTAAATGTTCTCCCGCCTCCAGGCGTGAATAGCCTATGCCAAGCATGTAAAGGATGGCAGCAATTTGGAGCGGGATCAGGACCCAGCGATAACGCCACTCCCGTACTGGTTTGGTGAAGCTCAAGTAGAGCAGGAAGCCATAAAAAACGCTATCATGAATAACATGACCGGATGGGAAGCTAAAGGCTGCAATTTTGCGGTGAACGCAGACACCTAGTATTGGAGTGATCCGTGGACGTGCAACCAGCATTTCAATTCCTTCCCATAAGAGGCTGCTACTTAATACTGCCAGCCCCAGCGTGAACGCTTGTCGGAACAGGCGGAAAAGCATCATTCCAATCATCCAGAGCACGGGTAATGCCACGGATTGAATTGGATCATCCATGGTATTCATGAAATCGACAGCTCCATTTAGTTGTGATCGTGTGCGTGGGCTGTAGACACAGGGTATCTGGTGTGGCCCCTGAAGAGCTCTGGTGACGTCAAGTTCAACAGGCCATGGTTTTGGATGTAAATGAATGAGGACAGCGGCTATGATTAGAACTATCAAGCCAATAATCCAGAGGGTAGTTGTGATGATCCTGCGACGATAAGTGTTTTGCCTTTCTGGCTCACCCGATAGAGCTTCCCTACCAGGTGCATATTCTCCCTGGGAATCTGCTACTCTGCCCATTACGCCCTCCTATTTGTTTGAATGAGTTTATTAATGAATAGTGCTTCCGTTGCCCTGAAGATTTAAGCTAAAATGAGCCTGAATGATTGAGATTTATAAATGTATATGGTTACAAATTATTGGCATTAAATCGGGATAACGAAAGCCTCTACAAGGAGACACGTTTCTGCAACTTTTAACGATGCAATAAACAAGAGTCGGCAAACTATTACCACTATTCGTACCCTATTTAAGAATGTTATAGTAGCAGAAGGCAAGAAAACGCACTGTTTTCTCTTCTCAGAAAATATGTCGAAAAAACTTGATATAAAGGAAATTTTATGCAGATAGACATTCCTGATAGCTGGCGTGCGCACCTCGTCGGCGAATTTGAAAAGCCTTATTTCTCGCAACTTGCTCACTTTGTCGATAATGAGCGCCAGAATTTTACTGTCTTTCCGCCCGAAGATGAAGTCTTCTCTGCTCTACGCCTTACCCCATATGAAAATGTTAATGTGCTTATACTTGGGCAAGATCCCTATCATGATAATAATCAAGCGCATGGTCTGTGTTTCTCTGTGCGTCCGGGTATTAAGCCTCCTCCTTCGCTGGTCAATATTTTTAAAGAGTTGCATGATGATGTTGGCTTTCGTGTTCCCAACAATGGTTACCTTGTCCCCTGGTCACAGCAGGGTGTATTGCTCCTCAATGCTGTGTTGACGGTGCGTGCCCACACGGCTAATTCGCACAAAAACCGTGGCTGGGAAACCTTTACCGACGCCGTTATTCGCTGTGTTAATGCTAAAGAGAGTCCTGTGGTGTTTGTCTTGTGGGGCAACTATGCACAGAAGAAGCAGGCTCTGATCGATACCACGCGTCACACCATTGTGCAGTCTGCTCATCCCTCGCCGCTCTCGGCCCGCAATGGCTTTTTTGGCAGCAAACCTTTTTCTGCGATCAATAAGGCGCTGCTCGAATCTGGTAAACCCGCTATCGACTGGCAGTTGCCCAATCTTGCATCTACACAGCAAAAATGATAGCCTTTCAGTTAGATATCAACGAGTTTGCGTGGTGAAGCCGCGCTTCAAATCTGAAGAAAACCCTATTTCGAGGTAGGAGAAGATATAGTATGACTGATGCGAAACAACCTTATGTACTTGCACTTGATATTGGCACCTCATCCACGCGTGCCCTGCTCTTTGATGCAGCGGGCAATGCGGTGCCGGATATTATTTCGCAGCGCAAATACAAGCTTACAACGTCGTCGGAGGGTGAGGTTTCGGTTGATGCGGATATGCTGGTCGATGTTGTGGCTCAGACGATTACTGAAGTTTTGCAATCCGCTGGCACGATGGTCGAGCATATCGCAGCAGTTGCGATGGATACCTTCTGGCATAGCCTGCTTGGTCTTGATGATAGTGGCCGTCCAGTTACTCCTGTGATCACATGGGAGGATACACGTGCATACGAAACTGCCAGAGAATTGCGCAAGGAGTTGGATGAGAAGGCGGTTCATGAGCGGACGGGTGTGCGTTTCCATGCCAGCTATTGGCCGGCTAAATTGCGCTGGCTATCTCAGAAGCAGCCGGATGTCTTTGCACGTGCTGCACAATGGATCTCTTTTGGCGAGTACCTGCATCGAAAATTTTTGGGTCATGCTGTTTGTAGCCTCTCTATGGCCTCGGCCACTGGCCTGCTTACTTCACGTACCAGGCAATGGGATCACGAACTGATGCAAGTCCTGGGCCTACATGCGGAACAACTTCCTCCTATCGGTGATGTGGGCGATAGTGTCAAGGGCCTCACTGCTGAATATGCATCGAAATGGCCTGCCTTACATGAAATACCCTGGTTTGCCGCTATTGGTGATGGTGCTTCCGCCTGTGTAGGGACCAATTGTACAAATACCGCCAATTGGTCCCTCACTATGGGTACCTCCAGCGCGATTCGTGTTGTGATTGATCCTGGGCATCTGGTAGATGTGCCGCCTGGCCTGTGGCTTTATTTTATCGATGGGAAGCGTGCGGTGATTGGTGGAGCTTTAAGTGAGGGTGGAAATCTACTCAACTGGCTGTGTGATATGCTAAAATTACCGGAGCTCAAGGACGCTAACGCGCTTGCAGCATCTATAGAGCCAGATGCACACGGTCTGACGATCTTACCCTTTATCTCCGGTGAGCGTAGCCTGGGCTGGCATGCTGAGGCGCGTATGACCATTGCGGGTCTCTCTCTTCACACCTCGCCTGCCGAGATGCTGCGTGCCGGGCAAGAGGCGATTGCCTATCAGCTTGGCGCAGTCCACGAGCAGCTTCTGGCCGCCTTGCAAATGGATAATGCTGATCATAAACTCATGGCCAGCGGCGGCGCTTTACTGCATTCTAAGACTCTACAGCAAATTATTGCTGATACGCTCGATGCTCCTATCTATTCTTCCGATCAGCAAGAGGCGTCTGCACGTGGCGTTGCCCTCCTGGCCCTTGAGACCCTGGGTATCATCCCTGATCTCTCTCAACTTCAGCCTAACTTGCTCGAACCTGTTACACCGGACAAACAACGTAACGCTATCTATCGCAAAGCATCGGCCCGGCAGCTTGATCTCTATAAACAGCAATTTGGGGAGGGCTAATATATGGCTACAACTCATCTGCCACCAATAAGAGTGGGGACAGAATGGCTATCAAGAACCCGATCAGGTACACTTGTCCCCAGAAAGTGAGGGCCAATAGCCATCAAACTAAGAATTGATGAGCTTTTTCTGAAGGAGGAATATAACGCAAACATCGTTTTTGCTTATTTAACATCTGGAATATATAGGTCCCAATTCATTGTGCACAGGCCGGATTCAGCCGGAGAGCACCACGGAATATGCTTATACACGAAATATTCAATTTAACTTCCCAGCCCGAAGAATTCATTTGTGCTCTATATTTTTATCGTCAAAAGGGTCAATACGTGTAATCTGAGCACATAAGATATGTGAAATTTTGTGTGTAGAAGCACGTTTTGTGGTGCTCTCCGGCTGAAGCCGGCCTGTGCACAATGAATTGGCACCTATAGGTTTTAGTGTATTTTACATGCAAAAAGCACTAAGTGACTCAAAAATTATTAACTATCCCAACTTTCTGGTAAGGAACACACTGGATGCCCACGAATCCCCTTTTTCTAAGAAGCGCATTGGGTAAGCACTTCAGGCAGTTCCTCCAATGAGATAATCTGGGCAAACGGTTGTATATCCGTTTCGTTCCGCAATTGGTGGCGATTCACCCAGATCGTGCGGATACCAACCGCTTGTGCGCCAAACACGTCGTTGTGTAAGGAATCACCAACATGAATAATCTCATGGGGCAATGCGCTCGCCTCTGCTAGGACCCACTCATAGAACTGAGGCTGGGGTTTCTGTACCTCATGATCTTGGGCAAAGACGGTAAAGGCAAAGATATCCGGCAATCCGCAGCGTTCTGGATAGGTGTTCCCATTGGTGACAAGTCCAAGACAATACCTGCCTCTGAGCGCTGAGAGAGCTGGTAGCACATCGGGATACAACGTGATAGCAGTAAAGCGGTGTTCGAGGTAGTGTCTGGTAAGGCGAGCTGCTAGCTCAGGATCGTCTCGCCCAAGGTTTCTAAGAGTCTGTTCAAAAGCCTTCAGACGAATATGTTCGAGAGGGATCTTGCTTCCCTGGAGGTTTTTTGCAACTTCATCGCGGGTCTGCTTCAAGTCAGCAACCGTGAGCGCTTCGGCTTGTGGCCCGGGAACGAGAGCACGAAGTTCGTTCAATGTACGAGACAAGGCTTCCTGCATCACCGCAGGAAAGTCCCACAAGGTCCCATCCGCATCAAAAGAAAGAGTGGTAATCATGGATTTTTCGCTCACTTTCTCGATATCTTCGTCAGGCTTTCGCAGATTGTCTTTTTAGGCACAATAGCTCTCAACACTTATTCTATCGAAAGGCAAGGAATGCACTTGATATCTACGAACCACTTCTCCAAGGAAGGTAATCGCCTGATCTGAGCTTCCACCGCATCCATTTCCTCCTTAGACAATTTGACTCCCGCTTGGTACGTTGTCGTCACCAGTTCAACCACGGGACACTTTCCTTTCCAGGTCATAGAAGCGGCATACTGGATCACCGCCTCGATGGAATCAAGCAAGGCTCCGTTGCAGTGCTGCTCTAAAATGCCCCAGCACCGTTCAACCGGGTTGTATTTGCTATGATAGGGCGGATAATACACAAGACGGACACTGATGTGATACCGCTGCGCAAATTTCAGCAGACGCTGCATAAACTGGGTGCGCCGACTGTGGTTCTCCGGTCCATTATCCAAATTGATGGGAGCGTCGGGAGGCTGAGAAACGCTCTCGAGTGCTCCCACCAATCTTCCAAACGATCCACCAGACAATCGCTGGTCACTTTTGAGGTCACACCATAGAGAAAGAACTCATCAAAGGCGGGAAGAAAAATCCCCACAGGTGTCACCCTGGCCTCCGGCTGAAAATCATGGTCGGCAGCCTTGGTTGGGACGCGATTCTTTCCACCTCGCGCAAAGGGGCCGACCTTGACGGTGGCCTTCGCATCCATCGAGATTCGTAAAACCTGTGCGTTGGCATCCGCCTCTTCGTTCATCTGCTTCACTTGGGCAAAGATAGCATTAGTTTCGGGCAGTTTTTTTGAGGTTGACTCTTGGCAACCTTTTTCGGATAATACCCCAACTCGTTCAGCTTCGTAGCAATCGTCTCCGCCGTGGGCAATTCGTCATTACGATAGCCGAACTGAGCGATCAATTGGCGACGCACTTCCGTTGCCGTCAGGCGGGTGTACAGACGTTGGTACGAAACTTCGGGTCGGCTTGACTCTGCCCATCCACGATGGCAATGATATCCTCGAAGTAAGTTGGTGAGATGCTCTTCACTGCGCTTGCGGCCTCGCGATGAGAACGCATCGAGACAGACGATCCCATGCTCGAGTTCATGCAGGCCCTTACGGATGGTTCCACGATTCCATCCCAACTCCCGTTCTGCCAGGCGCTGACCTCCTTCTCCCAATGCCGTACCGTCCGTGCCATAAACAAACGGCGTGTACTACCTTTGAGCTCTCTTTCTGTTTCTATCAGCAACTCTTTCACTTCCTCGACCAATTCCATCTTACTGCCTCCCAGCGCTTTTGGGTTACAGTATATCATCCCTGGGACAATTTAGTTTTCGAGAGTCCCTAATTGTGCCTTTCTTTTTCTCGCTCAATAAGCTCATCAATTCTTAGGTGGATGCATATTGTCCCCAGAAAGTGAGGGCCAGGGGGATGACGAAGAGGAGTAATAGCAGACAAGCCGCAGCATTGATGAGAAACACAACTCCAGTTGTTAGCGAAGTATCTTCGGCATCTGAGATACCAATATAGAATAAATATGGACCGAAGACGCCTCCGTATATCAGTGCGAACTCCGCAAGGCGTCGCCAGATGTGGCCCCAGATATCTAAATGTAAGGGAAGGTCAAAGGGAACGGCAACATAGATTGCAAAAATCGCAATCATCAAGGCCGCAGTTTCCCACCCCTCAGGAGTTCATATATTGCTTGCCTGATTCCCCCAGCATCTTCTATATGGAACTCCCCCATGACATAGTGATCGGGACGTATAAGCACAAACAGATCCTCTCGATACCCCAAAAACGTCGCCAGCGCCCCATCACAATCCCTGACAAACACATTGTCATCATACTGACCCTTCTCTACTTCTCCCGTCCCTAATTGTGGCTGGACACAAACGAAGCGTATTGTAAGACCCATCCACTCCTCGTCCTGCAATGCCCTGAAAGCCTCGGCAGGCTTTTGATAGAATCTTAAAAGCACGAAATTGTCACCCAGTACCTCATCAAAGCGTACGCGTACCCCATTGTGTAGCACGTATGGTTGTGGCAGTAGACGGCCCACGAGTTTTGCCTGTTTGGTCGGCAATAAGCAGCCTTTTGTGTATCTGGGCTGTGGTTTCACACGCATCTCTGAGAACTGTTCCTGTACAAATGGAATCTTGCCGATGCTGCGAAAAAATATGTCGCGTACCCATGCCAGGAGAGGATTGGTCGGCATGATAAGGCTTCCTAGCAAGGATGAGAAGGCAATCATCTGTGCCACATGTGGTAGCGCTCCTGCTGATAGCTCGCCAGCAAATGTTCCGAGGCCTGTCCTTCGAGCACCAACTTCAGCTTCCAGCATAGATTGTAAACGTCGCGCAAGCCACTATTCATGCCCTGTCCCCCAAATGGAGGCATAAGATGTGCCGCATCACCAAGCAAAAAGATGCGTCCATGTGAGAACGCCGTGGCGATGGTCGCGTAAAATCTGTAGACCACTCGACGATTGATCTGTAGCTGTCCAGTCTGTGAGCCCTCTTTGTCGTCTTTGCTCTGTAAACCCTCCTTGCTTTCCCTGCCCTGTGCTGGCTGTAAGCTCTTTGGTCGTGTTGCCTCTGCCTGGTTGATCATTGCCGCAATGACCTTTTCATCAAAAAAAAATGCTTCTCGTTCGCCTGGCTTAAGCATAAACTCCCATCTGCTGTGCTTTTGTGATGCTTGTACATTGACTGCTGGCCGTACTGGATTGCAATAAAAAGTGATATGATCGTTTTGTTTGTTCTGGTCACTATGATCGCTGTAATCGATGATCAGCCAACGTTGTGCACGATGTTTTTGTCTTTTATGAGTACTTGCCTTCTGGCCCTTACCAGTTGAGGGTGCGACAAAGAGATCACGAAATTGCAGAGGACGAAGCGTAATATCTAATGCCTGGCGGAGTCTACTTTTCCCTCCATCGCAAGCCAACACATAAGCGCCTTTTATACGTTGTTGCAGGCCATCTGATGTATTGACCGTGAGTATTACACCATCTCCATCCTGTGTGAGGGATTCTACCGTATGGTTGAAGCGTATCTCTACTTGTTTGAAGCGTTCAAGGCCTCGTAGCAGGGCCGCCTCGAAGTCAGGCTGATAAAAGGTTGATATCAAAGGATAGCCATTAGGATGATGTTGTGGGGCTACCTGGGCGAGCAAATGTTTTTTTGAGACGTAGTATGCGCCGATGTTAAGTTGTACCTGTTCACATATTGTATCTGCCAGGCCAATTGCCTGACAGATGCGTAATCCTTCGTCATCAATGGTAATTGCCCTGGGTTCATTGCTCAAGCCTGCATGCTGCTCCATTACAAGGGTCGCAATGCCCGCTTTGCCGAGTAAATTCGCGGCCATCAGCCCCGTGGGTCCAGCACCTACAATGATGACCTGCCCCTTATCTCTCATTTTTAATGCTTTCTTAATTGAAATTCGCTATATCTTCGTCTATACTCATTGTGGGTTTGGTGTGTGTGGGGTCTGTCCTCTCCTACATTTCAATCTTCCGAGGTTGCAACCGCTAATACCGCATTAGCTCCGCCTACGCCACGCCCCCCAATTAGTGCTACTTCTGTTCCTGATCGATCTGCATCCGGCAACAAGTATGCCTTCTCTCTTATGAGCTTGAAACAACAACCACTACTCTGCTGTAATTCCCCACAATTTATCGTGGGGGGAATTTTACGCCGCTGGAGAGCCAGCAGGGCTATAATTGTATCGATAGCGCCCGCTGCTGCATAGCTGTGTCCGATCATTGTGCGGGGAACGCTGACTGGAATGCTTGGCAGGTGTTTGCCCAAGGCGAGGTTAAGGGCGTGAATTTCTCCCTGATCGGATGATGCTATGGCTCGCCCATCGGCGCTAATATAGGCGATCTGCTCAGGTTGGATATTGCCTTCTTGCATGGCGAGTTTGATAGCGTGCGCATAACGCGTACCATCTGCTGATGGTGCGACTAATCCGTTGGCATCGTTGGTCTGCCCATAGCCAACAATCTCGCCATACATTGTTGCCCCTCGCTGGCGGGCATGCTCATAATCTTCCAGGATACACATGCCAGCCCCTTCGGCCAGGATGAGTCCGGCGGCACGCTTATCAAATGGACGATAGCCGTTTGGATCGTTCGTGGTAACATATTGACCCTGTTGCGCCAGGACGAGGAGTATAAAAGGGTTGAGGAATGCTTCACATCCACCTGCAATGAGGACGTCGGCCGACCCGCGTTGGATCGCGGTATAGGCCATTCCGAGCGCATCCAGACCTCCAATCGTGTCGTTGACAGGGGTTTTGCTGTAGCCCTGAATGCCGTAGCGGATGGCGGTCTGCCCTATATTTGCTACATGTAGCCAGGCGATGGCCGTAAAAGCGCTCATAAAGCGTGGTCCACGTGTATAGAGCGCCTGGAGCTGCTGGAGCACATAGTTGACGCCACCCATAGTATTCGCAATCACCGCCCCTACACGATGTGGATTCTCCTGTGCCAGTTCTATCTTTGCGTCGGTAAGCGCCTCTTGAATGGCCGCAAAGGCAAAATGAGTCATACGGTCAGACCGGTTAATAGTTTTGTGGTCAATGTACTCTTCTGCCAGGAAATCACGTACTATGCCAGCAACCTGTATGTGTTCGGTTGCTGATCCTCTTTCCGGTGGCAGGGTGCTGATACCAGAGATGCCTTCACTTATAGCATGCCAGAATGCAGTTTTGCCAATGCCAGTAGGCGCTACGACGCCGAGCCCTGTGATGACAACGCGACGCTTCTGTTTATCTATCATGTTTATTCATCCAGTCTGGTCGTGCAAGGAGAAGGGCGCTGTTAACCCCTCCAAAGCCACTTGAGTGTGTCAATGCAATATCTACCGCTGCACGTCGGGCGTGGTTGGGCACATAGTCGAGATCACATTGTGGATCTCGCTCCTCCTGGTTTATAGTCGGTGGAATATGCTGCTGCTCAAGCACAAGTGCGGTGATAATCGTTTCGATTGCACTGGCGGCCCCTTGTGTATGCCCGATCATAGATTTTGTGGAGCTGATGGGTATGTGATAGGCTTGTTCGCCGAAGGCTGCTTTATATGCGGCTGTTTCTGCAATCTCGTTGGGTAGCGTCGAACTGCCATGTGAGTTGATGTAGCCAAGTTGCGTTGGATGTACCGCAGATTCTGTAAGGATCTGAGTGAGCAGGTGCTGCAATGGCTTGCCATTTGGTGGCAACGAGGTCATGTGATAAGCATTGATATTCGAGGCAAACGCGCTAATTTCTGCATAAATATGGGCTCTGCGTGCCAGGGCTAGCTCACGCTCTTCCAGCAGAACTATTCCCGCTCCCTCTGCCATGACGAAGCCATCGCGCAGCTTATCATATGGTCGTGAGGCTCGCGTGGGCGTTTTATTGTATTTTGTGCTTAAGGCTCCCATGACGCAGAATACGTCGAGTACTCCATAGCTGATTGAGGCGTCGGTTCCTCCTGCCAACATACGGTCGGCACGCTCTTCCTGGATGGACCAGAATGCTTGCCCAATTGCGTCTGCTCCAGCTGAGCAGCCTGTGGCAATTACTGAGTTAGGACCATGCAGATGATGATGCGCGGCGATACTACTCGCCGGGGCGTGTGACATCAGTAGCGTGTCGGGCAGTATAGTACCAGGCTTAATGGCTGCTGTGCTTGTTCCCCGTGTGGTCAGTTGCGACCATTGTTTTTCACCTTCCTCCAGACAGGCCAGTGCTGAACCAATAACAACTCCTGTATGTTCCCGTTCGTCATCATTTAAAGTGTTGAGGAGGCTGGCATCCTGTAGTGCTAAATATGCTGATGCCAGTGCAAACTGTGTTGCGCGGTCCGTATGCTGTATCTCCTCTACTGTCAGGCCAAACTGGCTGGGATCAAAGTGTGCAATCTCCCCTGCGATCTGTGAAGGTAGTGAGCTTGCATCAAAACGTGTGATGTGTTGGATGCCTGATTGGCCGGCTAGACAGGCATGCCAGAACGCCTCTTTCCCGATACCATTGGGGGCTACAACTCCGATTCCACTTATCACAACCCTGCGCAATGGACGAAGCTGTGCTGCTCTCATGTTTATCTCCTGCTCGTCTCCTATCTATTGTCTGTATTTAAGTGATCCGATGGTAGCATCTTGTTTTGCAAGAAATGCTTCTATTAATGGCGTCACTGTCTCTGCTTGCGAATACATGAAGAAACGTTCCCGACCAGCAACGACGTGATAGCCAGCGCAGTTAGGTAATTGTTCTGCCAGCCAGCACGTGTTAGCTTCCGGCGAGAGTGAATCGTCTCTACGATTGACGAGTAGGATTGGCATAGTGAGTACTTTAAGCCGTTTGTGGACATCAAAATTATGGATGCTGGGCAACACGGAGAATTTGTAGACAAAGGGCCATTGGTGGATCTTGCTAAATTGTTCTTCTATGAGATGGCGTGGTAACGCTGGCGTTGTCTGATTATCCTGCCTATGCGCCATAATATAGTTGATAACTGTATTGCGTAGAAACGTTGCTGGTAGCACATGTTCGACGGGTAAGCGTATAAATAGCTCGTGTAAGAGCCATATAAAAGGGTGCGGCGCAATGCGATAGTCGGCTCCTTGCGCAACAATTGTCAATGAGCGACAACGTTGTGGATAGCGTATAGCAAATTCGAAAAGTACCATTGCTGCATCACCATGTGCTATAAAATCCGGCTGCTCCAGTCCCAGGCCATCAAGCACCTGCTTTAACTCCTCTGCCCGCTCTGCAAGCCCGAAAGGCGTTTTGCGCAATTCTTGTCGTCGATATAGAATAACACGCCTTGTGGCGCTTAGTGCTCGTATCTGGCGTGCGTAGACAAACTCAAGATGTTCAAGTATCGGAATGAACACGAGTGGCTCACCTTTTCCGATATCGATGAGGGGCAATTCAATATTTCCAATGGAAGATTTTTGCCAGAGCGATTCAATATAATCTACATCCATGTGAAATGCTGCGTCGTCTATCCAGCGGTCTATGTGAGTGCTCAATAGTCGCCTCCCTTAGCCTTAACAGTAATTCCTCGTGCCCGATTCCTAATAATAACGTGTTTTTAATGCTATTGATAACATATGCGTTTGAAACAGATGGGCGAGAAACTGTTTGATTACTATTCCTGATTGAGTATATATATTATAGTACGTTAGTAGAAGAGGCTGTATGAGAAAAACAGTGTGATTTTTTAGGAGCTTGCTAACAGTAATGGAAAATGTGTGTAAAGGTAGCGCTCCGCATTACCGGGGCTGTGTTATAAGCCCAAAATGGTATTATAGTAAAGAGAGAGCAACTAGTGTGCTCTTTTGTTTCTATCTATAAAGCCCATTGTCGGCAAGGAAATTTCCAAGAGGAGAGATTCTCAGATGCGTATTATTAGTTATCGTACCAGTGTACATGCGCCGTGGCAGGCAGGTTTCGAACAGAATGGCCGTGTTATTGCAGCTACGTCGGTCCATACCTATGGCGAACGCCCACCCAGTGTGCGTGTGCTGCTCGAAGCTGGTCCAGCGGCTGTCGATAAGGCTCTAGCCAACGCCCAACGTCTTTTTGAGGTTGGCGAGCAGAAGTTTTTATCTCTCGATGCCATTAGCATTGGCGCACCCGTTCCTGATCCCGATAAAATCATTTGTCTGGGTCTCAACTATGCCGATCATGCGGCCGAGTCCGGTATGGCCCTTCCCAAATATCCTGTCCTTTTTCCAAAGTATCGTAATTCTCTGGTTGGACCGCAAGATGCTATTGTGCTCCCTCATTTTAGTACCCAGATTGACTATGAGGCTGAACTGGCGGTGGTCATCGGGCAAATATGTAAAGATGTAACGGAACAAGATGCGCTTAAATATGTTGCCGGCTATACCATCATGAATGATGTGAGCGCTCGCGACTGGCAGTTCCACACGAATCAATGGATGCCTGGTAAAGCTATTGATACTTTTGGTCCTATGGGGCCCGGTATCGTGCCAGCATCGGAGATCCCCAATCCGCAGACACTGAAGCTCTTTGCGCGTGTGAATGGTCGGGTGTTACAGGATAGTACGACTGAGCAAATGATCTTCTCGGTTGCTCAGAGCATCGCATATATCAGTACAGTAATGACCCTTGTGCCAGGTGATATTATTTCCACCGGTACTCCTGCAGGCGTCGGTTTTGTCCACAAGCCACCTATCTTTTTGCGGGCCGGTGATGTGGTGGAGATTGAGATTGAGCGTATTGGTAAGATTGTGAATCCTGTTGTAGCCGGACCGACAAAAGCTTAGTATCTTCTGTATTATTACATTTTCATAATTTTTTGTGCCCAACACAAAAAATTATGAAAATGTAATAATACAGAACGGTTCATGAGTTAAAGCGCGGAGAAGTCGCGCTTTTAATGCTCATATTGTTCGAGCTAGTTGGTTTTGTTTGTACCACTGTAGAGTTGAGCTAACATCGACTACGGAGCCTATAATTGTTAGTGCTGGCGATGTGAGACCTGCATTCGAGGCACGCTCGGCAATATTTTCTAGAGTGCCAATAACCACACGCTGTTGTGGTGTTGTGCCTTCTTGAACAACTGCCGCAGGTGTGGCCGTATTTAGCCCTCCTGCTATCAGGCGTTGTGTGAACTTTGGCAATGCTTTCACACCCATAAGCACAATCAAAGTGCCACCTAAAGCTGCCAGAGCCTCCCAGTTTATCTCTGGTGAAGCTGCTTTCCCCTCGTGTCCTGTAACGATGGTGACTGAGGAGGCATAGTCGCGATGAGTGACCGGAATACCTGCGTAGGCCGGTACAGCAATCGCTGATGTGACGCCTGGAATAATTTCGAATGCGATGCCAGCTTCAACAAGAGCCTGTGCCTCTTCCCCTCCTCGTCCAAATACAAAGGGATCACCCCCCTTTAAGCGGGCCACATTCTGCCCTTGTTGGGCAAATCCGATCAGGGTAGCGTTAATCTTTTCTTGTGGCATGGTATGACAACCTGGTTCTTTACCCACATAAACTAATGTTGTAGCGGCGCTGTGCCTCTTGCAACAGTTCGGGGCTGATGAGGCGGTCATAAAGTACAACATCGACCATGCGTAAGGCTCGCAAACCCTTAAGCGTGATCAGCTCTGGGTCGCCAGGGCCGGCACCAATCAAGTAAACTTTGCCGGGACGTTGGCCTTCGCTGTGAGAATCTTCAGTGTTGTCTGGCTCGGTAGATGCGGGCTCTTGTTCATGTCCTGTGAGAATTTCTCATTATTTTCCCTTGCCTCTTGCATATCATGTATGATGGTTGACACGGAAATGTCAACCATATAGTGTCTCAGGAGTCGCACTGTACATGCCAGAGCCTCAACCTCGTCGTTTTCTATGAGCAGGTCCAGTATATTCGAACTGAAAAAATCGCCAAAAAACTCGTCGCGCTTCGCATAAGAGAGCCCATTGTCGCGCAAGTATTTGCGTACAATGGTTGCCAGGCGCAAATACTCTTCATAGGCTAGAGGGAAGAATCCCTCTAGCTTCTGACGGATACGCTTGGCAAGTCCCGGACTTGTACCCTCTGTAGAAACGGAGACGGTAAGCTGACCGCGTCGTAGGATCGAAGGTACAATAAAATTGCAGCGTGCGGGTACATCGACAATGTTAACGAGTTGCCCATTCTCCTGCCCCTCGCTCCATATCTCCTCTGAAAGCTCAGGTTCATAGGTAGTTGCGGCAACAACAACAAAGGCACCTTTGAGATCGCCTCGCTCATATGCTTTATAACGCAAGGCAATTGTATTGCTATTCGTAGCCAGATCCTGCAACTCTTCACAAAATGTTGGACTTATGACGGTTACCTTTGCACCACTGGCGCTCAGCGCGGCCGCTTTTTCTGCCGCGACAGGGTTGCCGCCAATGACAAGCGCCGGTCGATCACGGATATCGAGCATAATGGGATAATAGTTTGGCATAGGCGTCTTATCTTACCCCACAGTTACCTGAGTTTTTACTCTCGCTTGCAATTGTTCAATACCGATACGATGACAGAAATCACCAAATGTCTCCTGTGCCAGGCGCTCATCTCGCCACAAGATGAAGAGCGGATGAAGCGTCTGGGGAATTTCTTTGAGATGGATCATCTGCGCATACAGAGTGTTGAGACGGTTATTTCCCCAGTCACCACCAACATACACATTATAGACATCTTTCGTACGACCTACCAGGCCGACATCACCCATATAGGGCCGTGCACATCCATTGGGGCAACCCGTCATACGGAAGCTGATTGGCTCATCGCCCAGGCCAATCTCGCGCAGGTTTGCCTCGATCTGCTGTACTACAGAAGGCAGTACACGTTCTGCCTCCGCAACTGCCAGGCCACAGGTTGGCATTGCGGGACAGGCCATAGCAAAGCGATATGTGCCAGCCTCTTTAGGATCAGTTGCGATTCCATATGTATGCAGCATTGCTTCCAACGAATTGCGCTGCTCTTCTGGTATATCGACCAGGAGCATATTTTGCTGGCCTGTCAATCGTACGTTGGGGTGAAACTGCTCGATAACCGCACGTAGACCTGTCTTTAGACGTACCGTCTCGGTATCTTTGATACGCCCATTCACAATGTTCAGGCCGAGAAACCAGCGTCCATCTGCCTGCTGGTGCCAGCCGAGATGATCATCGACATCGTGGAAATGGACTGCGCTGGGATCGCTTAGCTGATAGCCAAGTCTTTGCTCGACCTCGGCTCGGAACCACTCAATGCCACGCTCCTGTACGACATATTTCATACGTGCGTGTTTGCGGTTGGTGCGATCACCATAGTCGCGCTGCACCGTGACGATTGTTTCGATGACGGGCAAAACTTGCTCAACGGTGATATCTGCAAAGGCTTGTCCAAGCAAGGGTAGCGTGTCCTTTTTACCGTGCGTCATGCCCATGCCGCCGCCGATGACCAGTGTAAAGCCAATCAAGTTTTCGCCATCCAGGCGTGGAATAAGTCCAACGTCCTGTGTGAATGTATCGACACAGTTGTCACCCGGAAAGGCCACACCAACCTTAAACTTACGTGGAAGATAAGTTGGACCATAAATGGGTTCGACCGTCTCTTCTTGTGTCTCCTCATCTTCCCCAACTGTATGGGCCTTTTCTCCATCAATCCAAATTTCGTGATAGGCTGTACTGTGTGGTGCTAGATGCAGTGCAATTTTGCCCGCAACTTCTTGTACCTGAGCCTGTGCGCGGTTGGCGACTGGGGCCGGGCAGGCCATCACGTTGCGGTTGACGTCCCCACAGGCTGAGAGTGTCGAGAGCAGCGATTCATTGATCTTATGAATCGTGGCGCGGATATTGCCCTTGAGGATGCCATGCAATTGGAAACCCTGGCGCGTTGTAATGCGCAACGAGCCACTTCCATAGTGACTTGCCAGATCGTCCTGAACCAGGTATTGGTCTGCAGTAACGGCTCCGCCAGGAATGCGCGAACGAATCATAAACTGATATGCCTTCTCCGCGCCGCTTGCTTTGCGCGTCTGGCGTGCATCCCGATCCTCTTGCTGATACATGCCGTGGAATTTGATGAGCTGCACCTGATCCTCTGTAAAGCGAGAGGTCTCTTGATTGAGTTCCTCTACAATCTGTCCATGCAAATAGTTACTTGTGATCTTAATGTGCTCAACTTTGCTGCCCACGCCTGTCCCTAGTTCCAGGAGGTTCTTTGCTGCTGTAGTCTTTTCCTGGTCAGATGTTCCCATTGCGTCTTGTCTCCTTCAGATAGGTTTGTACAACTATATTGAAATATTGTAAGGCAGAGTTACAGAAAAGGACATACCTGGCACTATTCTTTTTTGTAGTATGGTTGCTTTGCACTGCTCAGTATGTGATGTTTGTCCCTTGCTTATTTGTGAATTTGTTGATATAGTTTATCAACAAAGTACTATGCTTACTATAAGGTTAGTGTACCACGATGTCAAGCTTTTTCCAGGTAATGAACAATCAAAAACATAGAAATATGTGAGGAGTGAACACATGGAATTTCTCCTGAGCTGCATTTCGACCAGGCATTCAATGCTCAAAAAGCATTGGTCTACATCTGAGCAGAAAAAGGAGCAGACTGAGTGTCCTCTTAGTGTGCTAGGAAGTCTGCAAAAGCCAAAGGAAGATCAAGGGGGCCTGCTCGCTTTGCTAGACGAGAATGGGCAGGTGCGAGCAGGTGCTGAGCTACCTATGCCTGCTGGTATGGCTCTATCTGACGATGGTTTTATGGTGGCATCTATTTATGATGTCCATAAGGTTACCTCTGATTTATCAACGATTGAAGAGAAGACGGTAAGCTTGCCCGCTTTTAATATGTTGCATTCGCTCTCCCGTAGTAAACAGGGTTATCTGGTTGCCAGCACTGGCCTGGACACTATCCTGGAATTTACGGAAGAGGGTAAGCTGTTATGGAGCTGGTGGGCGACCGAGCATGGCTTTGAGCAGACTCCTACGGGTGAGCCGCGTATTCTGGATAAAGCTGTTGATCATCGTGGCATTAAATATGGCACTCTTGCACAAACCACACATGTCAATTCGGTGGCTGAGCTACCCGATGGCACCATCCTGGCCACGCTCTTTCATCAAGGCATGATAATCGCTATTGATCGGGCGACCGGGGCCTGGCAGCCTGTCTTAGAGGGGCTGGACCATCCCCATTCTGTGCGCATTTTAAACGAGGATTATATCACTGTCGCTGATACGGCTCGTGGTCGTGCGCTGCTGGTCAATATTAAGGGACTACATGGCACGATTGAAGTCGAGGTATCCGCCAATACATCCTGGTTGCAGGATTGCTCTTACGACTATCGCCATGATCGCTGGCTCCTGGTTGATGGCAAAAACTCGCGCCTCGTCTTGCGTACCGGGACAGCTGGAGAGAAGCATCTAGGGCAGATTGATCTCAATCCTGAATGGCGTCTGTATGAAGCTTTGCCTTTAGCATAAGCAATATTGTATGTAGAAATGCTGTGAAGCACGCACAGCATATTTCGAATATGTATTGGTCAGCTAAAAATGTTGATAACCTTGCTTTCCTTTTATTGGCTTATTGGCGTGACAACGAAGTTACGCTCTGCGACTCATTAACGAACTTAAAATCTGGCTTCTACTCCTTACTCTTTCATCACAACAGGTTGCTTGATGATCACAGGATGATCACATTTCGGATTTGTGTGTAATCTCAAGTAGTAACTGAAGCAAAAAAGTCGCTCCTCTGCCCCTTTACTACCCCACTTCTTTTACAAATGACCCAGGGCTTTCTTGACGATGATAAGATTTCGGGATATGATCCAAGGAAATATCATGATTGGCGATTACCTAACCCTATAGACAAGCAAAGAGAGTTATAATGACACTACCGATTATTCAGGTTGGCCTGGGTGGCTGGGGGACGAGTTGGGCTACTCATATAGTGGCAAAGAATAAAGATATTGAGACCGTTGGCCTGGTAGAGATTGATGCTGAGGTGCTGCGACAATTGCAGGAACGCTTGAACCTGCCAGCGGAGCGCTGTTTTACATCGTTGGAAGACGCGCTGGCGGCTACAGAGGCTGAGGCTGTGTTGATTACAGCTAGCTTACCGGGGCATGTGCCGAGTGCTAGAGTCGCGCTGCAAGCCGGGAAGCATGTCTTGATGGAGAAACCATTTGCACCATCAGTGGCAGAGGCGCAAGAATTGGTGAATCTGGCGGATGCCCAGGGCAAACTGCTCATGATTAGTCAGAACTATCGCTATGCTCCCGTTGTGAGCGCTGCTACAAAGGTTATACAGGCGCACGCTATTGGACATATTGGCATGGTGAACATTGATTTTCGACGCTATGATAATACGGCTCCATTTGAGACCCATCGTCACTATAAAATATGGGAACCTTTACTTGTTGATATGTCGATTCACCACTTCGACCTTATGCGTCTGGTTATTGGGCAGGAGCCGCTCCAGGTGATGTGTAAAGCCTGGAATCCATCTTGGAGTAAATACATCGAGCCTGCTGTCGGTGTGATGACCATTACTTTTGATGGTGGTGCTATTGTTAACTATCGTGGCAGCTGGGTCAGTATGGGGCCGCAGACGAACTGGACTGGCGATTGGCACATGGAGGGTGAGAGGGGTGAGCTTACCTGGTCCTGTCGCGGCGATCTGCCAGAATATGTCAAGTTACGCCTGCCAGGTGAGATTGTAAGCACTGTAGAGCTACCAACATTGGCCGCAATTGATCGTGCTGGCAGTCTGGCCGCCTTTGTTCACGCTGTGAAGACGAATACGATACCAGAAACTTCTGGCCGGGACAACCTGAAGACTCTTGCACTTATGTTTGCTGCTATTGAGTCGGCTAAAACTGGCCTGCCCGTTGATATCGCTTGAGATTCTTAGCATATATTGTGCACTTTTACAAATGAATTGCCATATAGTTCATTTGTAAAAGTGCACAATATATGTAATAATGGTCGGACGCACGGTGAAGCCGCGCGAAGATTCCACTTTGTTTGGAGGCAGGGTGTGATGGAGCAGAGCACAGAGCCACGTATTGTCAAAATCTTCTCAGAAAATAATGATTTTCAGTATGCCGAAACATTGCGCCGGAAGCGCGAGAAGCGCCTGCGCCAACGCGAGTTTTTTGTAGAGGGCGTGCGCCCCATTAATCAAGCACTCAAATATAACTGGCATGTTCGTGCCTGGCTTTATTCAAGGGAAAAGCACCTATCCGATTGGGCGGAAAATATTCTGCGCACCTCACAGGCAGCCGTGCACTATGAGCTTCCCTGGCATCTCCATGCCAAATTAAGCGGGAAGGCGGAACCATCCGAGCTCATCGGGCTTGTCACCATGCCAGAAGATAACCTGGCACGTATTCCTCTCGCGGAGCCTGCGCTGGTCGTTGTCTTTGATCGGCCCGCCAGCCCTGGCAATCTGGGCACAATCATACGCTCCTGCGATGCTCTGCATGTAAATGGTCTGGTAATAACCGGCCATGGCGTAGATCTCTATGATCCAGAAACAATTAGCGCCACGACCGGCTCTTTTTTCGCGCTGCCAACTGTTCGTCTCCCCTCACAAAAAGAACTGCTCCCCTGGCTAGAGACTATCAAACAACGCGATATACAGAATATACAGATTGTTGGCACTGACGAGCACGGTGAGCACGACCTGGATATGCACGATTTTACTCAACCGACGCTCCTGGTTGTCGGCAACGAAACATGGGGTATGAGTTCAGCGTACCGCGAGCTCTGTGACACAATCGTGAGCATCCCCATTGCTGGATCGGCCTCATCATTAAACGTCGCATGTGCCACCTCTATCTTGCTGTATGAAATTGATCGTCAACGTCGCGTAAAAGGATTGTGAGAAATTGCCAGATATACACATCGACCTCTTACTCATATAGAAATTACCAGAAGGGAAGCAAACATGTATTATTGATTTTTGTATGTACTTCATACACATGACATGCATCTGCAAAAATCGCAAAGATAGAAGGTGGGAGAATCATATTGCATATTTTGTAAAGCCAGTGTATAGTTTAAATGGTTAAGCAATGTTGGTATAAGAATATATTGAAGATCGGGAATCTCTAGAAGGAACATATGATATTATGAATCAGTCTTCCTACAATCCTGAAAATCCGCAATCGCAAGGAAATGCATTGCCGTCTTATGGGGAGCAATATGGACAGCCAGGTTCAATGCAGCAGGTTGCGCCAGGAAGTGTGCCTTCTCCTGCATACACTTCTTACCCATCCTCTGATCCATATGCATCACCTCCCAATCCTTATGCCGTTTATCCAGGTATGTCCCCAGGAGTCATGAGTCCACCAGAAAAAGGTCGTGGGATGGCTGTGGCCGGACTGGTGTTGGGCATTCTTGGCATGATAGTCTGGCTGCTTCCATTTCTTGGGTTGCCAGTCTCTATCGTTGGTATTGTCTTAGCTGTACAAGGCAGACGCTGTGTTTCCCGTCGTACCATGGCTACTATAGGTCTGGTGCTTTCTATTATTGCTCTGGTATTAACTCTCATCAACGGTGTTCTTGGTGCATATCTGGCGGTTCAACACATGAACGGGTATTAGATTTATATATGCATTAAAAATATGGTAGTGCATATAGCTTGGACTTTTGCCGCTATTAGTCTGTTAATCTTCAATTGACGATTGGCCGCGTAGCGACAATCCCTTGTGGTTGCCGTGCCCCTGTGGGGTCGTCGTGGAACCGCCTGTAGAGCTGAGTTACCACGACAAGGACAAGCCGTTGTCGCTACGCGGCCAAGCCGTCAATTGAAGATTAACAGAGCACTATTGCATTTTGCATAATAATGCCAAAAGTCCAAGCTATAAAAAGGTGAGCATTGCAGGCGCGAATAAGCGGGAGAAGAGTATATATTCTCGCTAAAGTTCGCGCCCGTGAGAGCCTCTTCCTCTAAATTTACGCACTATGTTCTGAAATTACGTTGCCGATTGGCGGAGTTTCTTGTACCTCTACCGCTTTCTGGAAGGCATAGAAGGGGCCACTGTGATTGCTGGGTATATGTCCATGCAGATGGGTGCCCGCTTCTTCATACTCTTCAGATTCGATTGTGCCAAACTGGTGAAACTGAGCAACCAGCTCGCCATGGCTGTAGGGTATCACGACATCAAATGCCACAAATTGTTGAACCAATGATTCGTTGATGCAGCGGAGTAGCGCATCGATATTTGTGCCCTGCATTGCTGAAACGCTGATCTGTGGTAGTGTTGCCGATATACCTTGTAGCTGTAGTATTAAGTTTGCTGGTAACAGATCTGCCTTGTTGAGCGCGAGCACAATCGGCAAGCCGCCAGCGCCGATCTCTTCCAATACCTGTTCAACGGCATTAATCTGGAGCTGAACGGATGGGTGAGAGGCATCAATAACGTGGACGAGCAGGTCTGCTTCCGCCACCTCCTCCAAAGTGGCCCGGAACGCGGCTACGAGAGTTGTTGGCAGGCGTTGCACGAAACCTACTGTATCGGTTAAAAGAATTTCCTGTCCGCCGGCGAAGCGTACGCGTCGTGTCGTCGGGTCCAGCGTTGCGAAGAGCTTATCTTCGGCCAGAGTTTGTGATCCCGCCAGACGATTCAACAGTGTAGATTTTCCTGCGTTCGTATAGCCAACCAGTGCAACCACGGGTGCGCCTGTATACTTGCGGCGTTCTCGATGCATCTGCCGCTGGCTGCGTACCAGTTCGAGTTCTTCCAGCAATTGTTCTTTCTGCCGCCGCAGCATACGCCGGTCAACCTCAATCTGTTTTTCACCTTCGCCGCGCTGTTGCGTGCCGCCACGCTGGCGTGATAAGTGTCCCCACTGGCGAGTCAGGCGTGGCAGATCGTATTCAACCTGCGCCAGCTCGACTTGCAAGCGTCCTTCGCGTGTACGGGCGCGTTGTCCAAAGATAATCAGGATCAGGGCTGTGCGATCTAATACCTGCACTTCGAGTTCGCGCTCCAGGTTGCGATGCTGCGAAGGTTTCAACTCAAGGTCAAAAATGACGGCATCGCAATCGTAATGCTGGACAAGCTCTTTTAGCTCTTTGACTTTACCTGCACCCATTAACGTGGATGAGTTTGGATGGTCCAGGTGTTGTACCAGCCTATCGACGCAGTTTACCCCCGCGGTAGATGCTAATTGCTCCAGCTCATCCAGCGATTCATTGATGGGCCAATCGGTCTCTGGCGTGTAGATGCTGGCGAGAATTGCACGCATTGGGGCGTCAGAGAGAAGGCCGCGCATCGGTTTTTCTTCATCTCTATTCTGTTTATTTTGTGGGATAGCTTGTTCGGTCAAGACTAACTCCTTTGTTTTTGTGCTGCTTGTTTGCTTTGACTACGGTTATGAGGGAGTTGCGGCACTGTGTTATTCTTTTGTGTTTTCTGTGCTGCTTGCAAGATCTTGTTTAGAGAACATGTGTGTATCTTTGTGTACGTATACAAGAGGTATGGTGTTGAGATAGATGGTGAGGGAAGAAGCCTTACACGTTGAAAGGAGTAGCCGTGTGCTACTAAGTGTTTAACAACAATGATTGGCCTTCACACCAGGTACCGCAGCAATAGACGCTCTCTCCACATACATGCCTGCACCACAAAAAGAACGGCAAGCAAGCAAACGAGAACCGCAACATATGCCAGACGGTTGATCCATGGTTAATTGAAGACTATCACTCGTTAATTCTCCTATAGTAGTGTTGTATGAATCAATTATATCACAGAGGCATCATATTTTCAAGCGTCAGGTTGTTCTCGCGTTGCGAAAAACCTTTGTGGTTGTCATGGGTGTTGCTCTTTTTCATCCTCCACCTTCCATATCTTGATGGTATAATCCTCCATATCCATATCGTTCTCAAAAAAGCTGGCCCCACCAGTTGCAATATAGCCCGTCTTTGACCAATCTAACCCGCCAATAGGACCTGACCAGAGTCCTGGATGAGCGGCGAAAGAAGTGGTACGATCAAAGGAGGTCAAAGAGAGTATCTCGACGCAACCATCAAGTTTACTGTTGCTACTTATCAGATACTGGCTGTTGGGGGAAAAGGCGAGAAGATCATATCGTCCATTTGCGGTTTGTGGAAACACGTGGAGTAGTTGTAGTGGACCCAGCGAATCCAAATCGTAGATATAGATTTCTTCTTTATAGGCAGCATACCTTTTATGATTTGGAACAATCATTGCAAGTATTTTTCCATTAGGTGAAATAGCCATATTTATACACCCATGTCGAAACGTCTTTTGGAGCATGAGCTCTTGCTGTAGCGGGTCAAAATAACAAATCTGTACATTTCCGCTTTTGGAGCTAAAGACGAGCCGTTGACCGTCAAGAGTAAATCGAAAATTTCCGCCTGCGCCACCCAAGAACTCGCCCTCATATGGAGAAGATACAGAAAGGGAGATATGTTGATAGGTAAGCAGATCCCAGACCAGGATATTGCCAGTTGTATTGTAGGTTACCATCCAGTGTCGGTCAGGTGAAAATGCACAAGTTGTATTGTTGGTTGCCATCCAGTGTTGGTCAGGTGAAAATGCACAACTTGTAGGGGAATCCCAGAGGACTGTTGTAATGTTCTTTCCGTCATCTAGAGAGAGGATCTGGAGGCACTGCGGATCAGCTATATAGAGACCATCATCGGGAGCAAAACCTAACCAGGCACCCCGAAACGGGAGCGATTTCTCATAGTTCCAGTTTCCATTTTCATCAAGTTGGCACAAATAAAGAGCTTTTCCATCTGACGAGACCAGCCTTTTGCCATCCAAAGAAAAGCGGAGATTCCATGTTTCCTCTTGTTGTTCAAACTGGTGTACCAAAGAGATTCGTAGTGTCATATGTTCACGTGTACCACGAGTTTGTTATGAGATTGACTAGTATACCTGACGTCTGCTAAGCCGACTTTTTCTGCAATATAAATCTACCAGCGGCAATATCGGCCTGCAGCAAGGGGTTTTTTGTGGTGCGGCTCCACACTTTGATGTCTAAAGGGGCGGCAGGATCGTTAGCGAGGACGAGCAATGTCTGTCCTGGTTGCATATCTTGCATTGCATCAGCGATATCTTCTAGCAGCCGGCTACATCCTTTTGTCCCAAGATCAAGGATACGGTCCGTCTGAGTTGTTGACATTGTAGTGTCCATGTAAAACCCCTTTCTGGGTGTACTTATACTGTCAGATCCAGGGAGAAAAGAAAGCAACTCTGTCTATGCTTATCCAAGCCCAAGGGGGCCTTTCAGACATTGTAACATATTATTGGCGGTTTAGGGGTGTCTATTTATGACATGCTTGATCAAGAATGTATGTAAACAATTTGATGAGGAATGATATAATGAAATGCACTCATGAAAAAAATAGGACTGGTACTCGCCTCGTTAAACTGTTATAATGGCGAAAAGATTTCCAGGTGAAGAGGTATGTGCAATCATGGTCGCAAATCCGCAGAGACGCTGGATGTCTGTTGAGGAGTACCAGGAGCTTGAGAAGAACAGCCCGGACACTCGCTATGAATATCTAGATGGCGAGGCCATAGCAATGGCTGGTGGTACGATTGACCATGGGCGCATTGCACTTAATATTGCTAAGTGGCTGGATGATCGGCTCAAGCACCCATGCCATGTCCATACCTCAGATATTAAAGTCCAGCTTAATGCATCACGTTATGTTTACCCAGATATTCATGTAAGTTGTGAGGAAACTGACTGGCAGAGCAAACAGGAGGCCGTCTACGCTCCCAAAATGATCATAGAGGTTCTTTCACCAAGCACCGAAGCGTATGATCGAGGCAGGAAGTTTCTACACTATCAAGAGCTAGCTAGCATCCGAGAATATGTGTTGGTCAATTGGCAACGTCAACTCCTCGAAGTCTACGGACGCGAGAATGGCAAATGGACATATCAGCGCTACGAACCGGACGAAATAATAGAATTGGTAAGCTTACAACTTGCGCTTCCTATGAGCGTGATTTACGCCAATAGCAGCGTTCCTGTCCAGGAGATGCCTGAGCTGAGTTAACTTTGTCTCTTATTAGACATAAACAAGCATTTCAAACAGATTGTGAGGAGAGATTATGATCACTTCATACCACAAGCAAGAATTTTCTATGTCTATGCTGCTTGCTATGTGTTTCTGGATGCCCATGCAAATGATGGCATCTAGAGAAGTGTCGCTCTCCTCTATTCGCACCGTGAGGTTGTTAACCCATAAGTGAAATAGCATCGATCAAGCAGAGAGGGGCAGGCGATAAACCTGTCCCTCTCTTTTTTTATATATGTCATCCAAAACAGTCCAGAACATCGTTCAACGGCTCTAGAAGCTGAGAGGACGATATTGAAAATACTATAGTGAGGGAAAGAAAGAATGAGTTTAGAACATCAAGATGCCGCTAATGATGATGAGGCGGCCAATGTCAGCTCTATTAGCGGCACACGTTACTATGTAACAACCGCCATTGATTATCCAAACGCGGCTCCGCATATCGGCCATGCGCTTGAGAAAGTTGCCGCCGACACCATTGCACGCTACCATCGTTTGCGTGGCCATGACACATACTTTAGCATGGGCGTTGACGAAAATAGCCTGCATGTGTTGCGAACCGCGAATGCGCAAGGGGTTGATCCGCGTACCTGGGTGGATCGCATGGACAAAGCATTTCGTATAGCCTGGTCAAAACTCAACATTTCGTACGATTATTGGATTCGCACGACGGAGGAGCGCCACCGACGGGCCTCACAAGAGATGTTCCAGCGTTCGCTTGCCAATGGTGATATCTATAAAGATACGTATTCAGGCTGGTATTGTCCCAACTGTAATGCATTTTATACGAGCGAGGAGCTGGTCGGTGGACGTTGTCCCAACCATCCTTCGCTCTCGCCTGAGTGGCTGCATGAAGAGAATTACTTCTTCGCGCTCTCCAAATATGGTGCGAGGCTGTTGGCCCATATTGAAGCTCATCCAGATTTTATTGTGCCGGCTTCGCGCAAAGCTGAAGTTGTTTCACTGTTGCGGCAGGGATTACGCGATTTCTCTGTCTCGCGCCTTGTGCGTCCTGGTATGGAAGGTTGGGGCATTCCTGTGCCGGGTGATCCGCAGCACGTCATCTATGTCTGGTTTGATGCGCTCACAAACTATCTGACCAGCGTGGGTTTTCCTGATGACGATGAGAAATTTGCACGCTACTGGCCCGCAGATGCACATGTGATTGGCAAAGATATTACACGCTTTCACTGCTTGTACTGGCCGGCAATGCTGCTGTCCGCCAATCTTCCTCTCCCACGGCAGATTGCAGTGCATGGCTTTATGACGATTGAGGGGCAGCGCATTTCGAAGACGCTGGGCAACATAATCGATCCCGTTGAGCTGGTTGATAAAGTCGGCGTGGATGCCGTACGATATTATCTTTTGCGCAACCTATCGTTTGCTTCAGATGGTGATTTCTCGCGCTCTAGCCTGTTGCATCACTACAATGATGAATTGGGCAATGATCTGGGCAATCTGCTGAATCGGGTCGTCTCGATGATCAAGCGTTATCGGCAAGGGAATATTCCCGTACCTGGTCTTGCCGGGCCGTGGGAGATAGAATTGCAGCAGATGGCCCAGGAGACGCGTCTGCGTGCCGCCACTGCGCTGGAGAACTGGGAGCTTGGAAATGCGCTCACCGTTACCTGGGCTTTTGTCCGTCGTGTCAACCAATATATTGAGCAATGCGAACCATGGAAGCTGGCGAAGCTGGCTACAGACGCGGAACGCTTGAACACCGTGCTCTATTCAGCGGCAGAGGCCGTGCGCATCCTGGCTATCCTGCTCGCTCCCTATATTCCTCTATCGAGTGATCGTATCATGGAGCAACTGAGCTTGCCTTCTATTGTTCGTGGTTCATGGGAGCAAGAGGCAAGCTGGGGTGCGTGCAAAATCACACAGGTGGTTCCTGGTGCACTCTTGTTTCCTCGTCTGGATACTGATGTGTTATCGAGATCTGAATTATATCCCGATTCACATTAGCAATGGATGGATAGTGGATGCAGTCTGGCACTAAGTAGCACTGTAGTGCCAGAAGTGTCTTTCGTTTTTCTCGTCCGAGATTTTCAGCTGGCTAAAAGTCTTGGTTCATATCTTTTTTCACTATTGTCTTGTACAATATTATGATAGACACACTTCTATACATGCTTCTAGATTAAGAATAAGATAAGTCTATATAAGCCAGTCTTTTCTTCTGGCAATGATAGTAGGTAGTGCTCTGGCACAGTTTATTTGGCGGCTCGCCGCGTAGCGACGACCCTTGTGGTTGTCGTCGTTGCCCGGCTCTACAGGCGGTTCCACGGCAACAGGGACAAGCCGCTGTCGCTACGCGGCCAACCGCCAGTTGAACTGGGTCAGAGCAATAGAAGTGAGCCGGTGTAGACGCTACCTTGATGGAACAGGTTGTCTAGCATCCACAAACAAGGAGGTTATGTGATGATAACATCATCAGCGAAACGGATTTTGCAGGGCTTGATTATCGTGAGTTTGGCCATTATGGCACTATTTGGTAGTTTACATCTCTCAACCGATGCCCATGCTGCTACTGCTCTTGGGACACCAACGGACCCAAACATCAAATATATTGGTCGTTGGGACACACACTCCACCTCTGTCGCCACTAGCTATTGGCCTGGTGCCTACCTCAAAACGGTTTTTACTGGTAAGACGGTAAAAATCAAACTGGGCGGAACGGTAAGTATTTTTGTGAGTCTTGATAATAAAACAGATGTACTCTACGCGAAAGCAAGTGGGACGGTGAATCTCACTCCAACTCCACTGGCAGCGGGAACTCATACGATACGCGTGGCAACATATTCTGAACATGACTCATTGAATTTTGAGGGGTTTCTCTTCGATGCGGGCGCGAAAACAAGTGCACCAGTGATCTCTTCAAAACTTGTTGAGTTTGTCGGAGATTCAATTACTGCTGGGGCAACCACAACGAAGCATGCACTCTCTGATTATGCCTGGTTGGTGGGAGAACAGTTGAAGGTAGAACATACACAGATCGCCCAGGGTGGCATCTGCCTCACCGATAGTGTACTGTGTACATCCACTGGGATTGGCATGAGTAGCCAGTTTTTCAAAATGCAAACGATCTACTTTCCCAATTCACCAGCGTGGGATTTTTCCCGGTACCAGGCCAATGAGGTAGTCATCAATCTGGGTACAAATGATAACGGGTATCACGTCCCGGATGCCACATTTCAGTCAACCTACGTCACTTTTATACAGAAAATACGGGCGAAATATGCAAGTGCCACTATCCTTGCCCTGAGACCCTTTAAAGGTGCGAAGGCGGCATCGATACTGAAGGTGGTTCAGACTGTCAATGCTGCTGGTGATCGCAATGTGCATTATATTGACACAACTGGCTGGATAACTTCTGCCGACACAAACGATGGCTTACATCCTAGTGATGCAGGACATGTGAAGATTGCCACGCACCTCAAGCCGATTGTCGCTTCCTTTTTAGGAAATTAAGTTTCTCTTGCTATATATCATCTATTGGCATTTTACATCTTTTGCGCTCTGCGCAAAAGATGTAAAATGCAAAATGTCAGCCTCCATTTTATTTTGCTCTAATGCTTGCGTTTAACTGATTATAGAGTGAAAAATTTCAGATAAACTAAACGGCAATAGTTAAATAAAAAAGGCAAAGGACATAATGGTTACATATCTACTGACATTCGGAATTATTCTTATTCTTCTTTTTAGTGCTGTTTGTGTACATATGTCCCTTGGCCTGAATCGTTCTGCAAAAAAGGGCACATTCAACGAAGATTCTCGCACTGCCCGACTGGACGATATCCTTTTTAGTAAATAAGCTCTATCTGAATATCAATCTAAGAAGAAATGGCGCTCTTCTCTCATTCGCCCGCAGGCGACGAGAGAAGAGCGCCATTTTGATAAATACTGCTGCGATTGCATACTTACGAACCGTCACCTCTCGCCGCAAAGCACTTTTGGCGGTACTAGGTAAAATGATAAGGTGATACATGTAGAGCATCTCATATTCGTTTCTTCTAAGAAAGAGGTTTTATATCTATGTTAGAACAACCAGAACGCACATTTGCAAGTGTTGGAGTCCTCCCTGAGCAGGGTAGTATTTTGCAATTCGTGAAAACGGCACCAATCAATAAGCCTGGCAGCCTATCAGTTGTTTTACCTGCCTATAACGAGGAAGCTATTATTGAAAAGACGTTATCACAGGCTATCTTAGCACTCTCCAGGTGGACAGACGATTTTGAGATTATTGTGGTCAATGATGGCAGTAAAGATCGTACCAGAGAATGTATTGAGCGTCTATCGTTGGATGACCCTCGGATTAAATTGCTTAACCATTCGGTTAATCAGGGGTATGGTTCCGCTCTGGTCACAGGCTTCCATGCAGTGACAAAGAACCTGGTCTTTTTCATGGATTCGGATGGGCAGTTTGACATTAATGATCTGGAGCACTTTCTGCCGCTGATTGACAAATATGATGCTGTTCTAGGCTATCGTAATCCACGCCACGATCACTGGTTACGTAAGCTTAATGCCTGGGGCTGGAAGCAATTAGTGCATATGATCTTTAAGCTGCGTGTGCACGACATCGATTGTGCGTTCAAACTATATCGCGCAGCATTCTTTCAGACGCTTGACCTGGAGACACGAGGCGCAATGATCAATACCGAAATTATGTATAAGTTTAACCGGGATGGTTATACATATACAGAAGTTGGCGTACGCCATCTTCCGCGCGAGGAGGGGCAAGCTACCGGTGCCAGACCTGCCGTCATTCTTCGTGCGCTGCGCGAGTTGTTCTTCTTTGCGCGTAAATGGCGGCAAGAAGAGCTTTTGCGTCGTCGTATTGCTTAAAGCATTTTTAGTTCTTCAATCCCCAGGGTTTGGCCCTTCTGCGGGCTTTCTGTGCCTCCTGGGGATTTCCCAGCGCCTCGTAAACTTCTGCTTTGAGTAACCAGGCACGTCCATAGTTTTTATCCATTTCAGTGGCTTCGTTGAGTGCGTCCAGCGCAGTCTTGTTATGGCCAAGACGAATAAGCGCCTCAGCCTTGTTGCACCAGGCAACCGCACTATGTGGATTAATCATTAGCGCACGCGTATAAGCTTCGACCGCACCAGTAAAGTCATGTAAGCTGGAGCGAGCATTTCCCAGCCCATTCCAGGCCTGGAAGCTTTTGGGATCGATCTTGAGCGCCTGCTCATAAGAGGTCCATGCCTCATCGGGCATACCCATCACTAGCTGTGTATCCGCTTTTCCGTTCCAGGCGGCCACATAATGATCATTGAGCGCCAGTGCACGCTCAAAATGAACGAGCGCCTGCTGGTAGCGTTCAAGGCGGTTGAGTACCAGGCCTGCGCTGACCCATACATCGGCGTTGTCAGGTTCAATCTCAGTTGCACGCTGATATGCCTCTAAGGCCTTGCGATAATTTCCCTGATTATAAAGGGCAGTCCCCTTGCCGTTCCAGGCATAAAAATTTCGCTGGTCCATGCGCAGTGCATCTTCGTAAGCCTGAAGGGCCTGCGAGTACATCTGCTGCTTTAGAAATTGATCGCCCTCGCGACTGCGCTCGCGTACTGTACCCGTACTGGGGTTCATCCTGGGCGTATTCTGCTGTTTACTTGCGATATGGCTTCTACTTGATATTACAGGTGCGTTTGCCGGTGAGAAGTGTGTTGAGCCATTTGTATGAGATGCCTGCTCCTCGGATGGTGTGTTGCGCATCACAATACGCATTTTCGCGGTTGGCCGGTAGGCAAATTCGAATGCACGCAGGAACTCTAGCATATCTGCGTAGCGATTTTCTGGGCGTGTTGCGAGTGCGCGTTGCAGTACATTATCCAGCATCGGTGGCAAGCTCTCGTTGAGTGATGATACCGGGGGAATAGCCCCTCCACGCGGGTCAATTGGATGATAGCCGCTCAACATTTCGTAGAGCACGACGGCGCTACCATATTGATCACTGCGTGGATCGACGATACCGCTGCTCTGTTCTGGTGCCATATAGCCAACTGTGCCACGTACTGTAATAGTCTTGCCCACACGTGCGCCAGGTTCTAATGCGCGGGCAATGCCAAAGTCCGTAATCATTAAACGATAATCTTCCTGATGAATGAGAATATTCTCTGGTTTGATATCGCGATGAATAACGGGTCGCTGGCGCGTGTGAGCGTAGTAGAGTGCATGTGCTAGTTGATGAAAGTTCTGCATTGTTTCTTGCATAGGTAGAGGGCCATTTACCTGTGCAAGCCTTGTACGTAAAGAGCCGATAGTATACAAAGGCATGACAAGAAAAACGCTAGAGCCATCCTTGCCATAATCGAGTACGGGCGCGATATTCTGATGGTCCAGTGTAGCCGCGATCTGTGCTTCGCGTAGAAAATGTTCTCGTTCACTGGCGGTTGTCTTACTGGGTAAGAGCACCTTGATAGCAACATGGCGAGATAGATTCTGGTCCATTCCACGGAATACCGCCGCGTATCCACCTTTACTTAATAATGCTTCTACCATGTAACGACCGGCCAGGGAAGTATGCAATAATGGCAATGCACATGCTCTACAAAACAAATCACTATCCCGGTTGTCGTATCCACAGTCAACCTGGTCTGCGCAGCGTCGCATTCCCTCCTCCATATTACGAAATACATTCGTACGTGTTAATGTGGAACAGTACCTGTATGTGGCACATAGTTGTCACCTGTTCTTAATCTGGCTGGCAAACCACCGGGGCGACTATAAACTGAACTGAACTATGTAGCTGCCTGCTCTCTTTTTAATCAACTCTCATGTGTGTTTGTGCCCTGGCTCTTCTTTGCTTGCAGATCCAGTGATCGGGCCCATTCCTGACAAGATACTGCTTCCTGTTTTCGTCCCAGTTTCTCAAGTACGACCGCCTTATTATACCAGGCATCGGGCTCGTCTGGGGCGAATGATGTCGCCTGGTCGAGGGCTGCCAATGCCTCATCCAGGCGATCCAGGGCAAAGAGCGAGAGTCCTTTATTATTCCAGGCTGGAATATAGTGGACATCAAGCGCCAGTGCACGGTCAAAAGCAGTCAGTGCTTCCGGGTCTCGTTTCAGTTCATGCAACAAGCTGCCTTTATTATACCAGCCTGGAATCAATCCGTCATCATACTGGAGTGCATGATCATAAGATTCTAATGCATCTTCATACATGTGGAGAGCCGCCAGTACATTCCCTCGATTATACCATGCTTCTGTCAACGTTGGGTCAAGGGCGATTGCTTTATCGTAATCGGAGAGCGCCTCAGCATAGCGGCGCAAGTCGCGTAAATCATTGGCTTTGTCAAACCAGATGGCGGCGTTATCTGGTTCGAGGGTGGCTGCGTTTTCGTGCAGTGTTAAAGCTTGTGTAGGATCTTTTAAACGCCGTAGAATGTTCCCTTTTGTATCCCAGAGCGAGGCCTGTCCATCATCGAGTGTAATGGCTCGATCTATGGCCATGAGAGCTTCGTCGTAGCGTCGTAAGCTATAAAGGGTATCCCCCATTGCTTGCCAGATAGTGCTTTGTTGGGGATCAAGAAGGAGAGCGCGATCAAAAGCGGCCAGAGCCTCCTCTGAGAAATTCTGTTCGGCCAGTGCCATACCGCGTCCACTCCAGGCAAAGGCATAATCAGGGTTATAAGTGAGTGCCTGGTCATAGCAATGCATTTCTTCGTCGTAGCGCTGTAACTCGTGTAATACGCTGGCCCTTGAAGTCCAGAGGTCAGGATCATGCGGGCTGAGCGAGATGGCATAATCATATGCCTGTAGAGCCTCTTCAGGCCGTCCCAAATAAAGAAGTGATGCTCCCTTGCTATTCCAGGCGTCAACTGAAATCCCATCTTGCTGTATTGCTATCTCATATGCGGTCAACGCATCTTTATAGTTGCCCTGCTCAAAGGCTATATGCCCTTCCTCCAGCCAGCTATGTTCTGTTGGAATGGGCGTGGGTGGGTAATTTGGTTCCAAAGTATAAGGGTGCTGGTTGTTTGATGCTTTAGGCGCGACTTCGATGCGTAACTGGGTTCTATCTTCCTCCATTATGTTTGATTGTGTCGGTATAGTCGGCATAGAAGGAAGAAGGCGCTCATCGACACGTGTGATAATACGCGGATGTGTGCTCTGTTGCTGTATGCCCATCTCGGATTTTACCAGAAAAGTTACGGGTCCGTCTTGCCCATAATCGGTGACACGAATACTACCAGGATCGCTAACGTGTGATGAGAGCGAGACGGCAAGTTCTGCATCTTGTAAAAAATCCTCGCGCTCTTGTTCATTTGCATTTTTTGGTATGAGCACACGGATCATGACAGGGTGGCCACTGTGCCTGTCAATTGCTCCCAATGTCATCGTTTTGTGCTCTTTGCTTACAAGCGACTGAATCTCGTAACGGCCTAGCAAGAAAGTTCCCCCAGTAGGGATGCCACACCCTGCACAAAAACGCGCTCTATCTCTATTTTCAAATCCGCAATTCTTGAAATCCAAACACTTCCCCATGACCGTCCGTCCTCCCTGCTCTATACATGACATGTCTTAACATGTATAGAATGTGTCTTTCCTCTACTGTATCGAAAATATGACCAATTTGTCAATATCACCAGCTTATTCTAGGAAAGCTTAAATTTATCTATGAATCTATAAATTGTCAATACGTTGGTTGTAAATGTGTCAGGTTGCCCTGCGCTTTTTAGGTGCAACGGCCATTCCTTGACCAGATGCAATATTTATGGATGCCTTATTTTCATCTATTGTATCAACGATTATGGCTATGTATAGTGCTACATGATGCCTAAGATGTCCTATTGACTTCGCAAAATGGTTCTTTTATACTCCCTTCAACAGGGAATGGTTCGTTAAATTTATATGTATGTTTGCCATTATTTTTATGCTTTGCTGGTTTGTGTATAGAAGAGCAGGAAGAATGCTTCTCTATACTTATGTATGCTCATAATGGCGTTATTCCAGGGATGAGAAGAGTATGTACGAAAAACCGGTCTGGGAGGGTGATGTTGTCGCACTTTATGTGGCTCCTACTGCCTCTGAACCAATGCAAACGCGGCAGGAGGCTACCTTTGTCGAGGGCCGTGGCATCGAGGGTGATCGCTGCTATCTCCAGGGCGCAGCTGTCTCGGACGATGAGGAGCCAGCGTACGAGGTCACGTTGATTGAGAGTGAGGCAATTGAGTCTTTGCAACGCGAAACGAAGGTTCCTGTCTCAGCCGAGGCGTTGCGCCGTCACATTGTGACGCGTGGTTTCTCCGTCAATCATCTGGTAGATCATGAATTCCAGGTTGGAGAAGTCAGGTTGCGTGGCTTGTCCCTTTATGAGCCGAGCCCCCAGCTAATGGAAGATGTTGGCCATAAGATTGCGGTGAGTATGATGCACCGAGGGGGTCTGGTGGCTCAGATCCTTTCCAGCGGTGTGGTCCGCGTCGGCGATCTTATCCACGAATAGTTTTAAGAGAGTGTGAAGAGATATTGTTTGTACTTTTTCATTATTTTTGCGCGTCGCGCAAAAATAATGAAAAAGTACAAACAATATCTCTTCAATAATTAGAAGTGCGGCTTCAGCGGGCAAGGTGGTGAACATGTTATATAATGAGAGCCATACGATAACTGTTTAACGCTGTAGGCTTTGGCTTGCGTTCCGCTTTCACATGTAATACTCCAGGGCGCAGTCATCGTCCTCTACAAAAGCTTTCTCTTAAAAGGATTTGCTATGACTACGTACAAAGACGTATTCGGCGCTCGTGAGGTATTGGATAGTGCGGATGGCACACATGGCGCGGTCCATTATTATCGCCTGGCGGCACTCGCTGAACGGGGTGTGCAGGGCCTTGAGCGACTTCCCTTTACCATTAAAATTATCTTAGAGAATTTGTTGCGTCATGCTGGCGGCGAGCTGGTGACAGAAGATGATGTCCTTTCGCTTGCACGCTGGACCCCTGGTTCATCTACTGGAAGCGAGGCGGAATATCCCTTCTTGCCAGCGCGTGTCCTGCTACAAGATTTTACTGGCGTACCGGCTGTGGCTGATCTGGCGGCGATGCGCTCGGCTGTGGCTCGTGTCAATGGTGACCCCAAAAAGATTAATCCATTAGTTCCTGCCGATCTAGTGATCGATCATTCTGTACAGGTGGATTCGTTTGGCTCAACTCTTGCGTTTGCGCGTAATGTTGAGCGCGAGTATGAGCGCAATAGTGAACGTTATGCTTTGTTGCGGTGGGGCCAGCAAGCGTTTGATAACTTTCGGGTGGTGCCTCCCGGTACGGGTATTGTACACCAGGTGAATCTGGAGTATCTGGCTTCAGTGGTAATGACGAAGGATGAAGATGGTGCAACGGTTGCCTATCCTGATACCCTGGTTGGGACCGATTCACATACGACGATGATCAATGGCCTTGGTGTGCTTGGTTGGGGCGTAGGCGGGATTGAAGCTGAGGCCGTCTTGCTCGGTCAGCCGTTGTATTTACTGACTCCTGAAGTCATTGGTGTGCGTCTCACCGGGGCGTTGCCGGAGGGCGCGACGGCAACTGATCTTGTGTTGACGGTGACTCAGATACTGCGTAAGCGTGGGGTGGTTGGCAAATTTGTGGAGTTCACTGGCCCCGGCTTGAGCCACCTGAGTCTGGCTGATCGGGCAACGATCTCTAATATGTCGCCGGAGTTTGGGGCTACGGCAACCCTTTTCCCGGTCGATGCGGAGACTCTGCGCTATCTGCGCGATACGGGCCGCAATGCAGAGCTGGTTGATACGGTTGAGCGTTATACAAAGGCGCAAGGTCTCTTCCGCACAGATGATCTGGCCGAGCCGCAATTTGATGCTTTACTGGAGCTTGATCTTAAAACGGTTGAGCCGAGCCTGGCTGGCCCGCGCCGTCCACAGGATCGGGTGCCTATGCGCGAACTAAGCAAGACGTTCCGCGCCGCCTATGCGGACCGCTTTGTTGCATTGGAAAGCAATGTGAAGACGGAATCTGGCCTGTTGCGTCTGGCAACTGAAGGTGGCAGTGCCGATCCCGATGCCGTTGCCCAGACCGAGGATGAGAAAAAGGAACTGGCTAGCAAGGGTGCGAGTAACGGTCAAAGCAATGGTCACAATAATGGTCACCTCAAGGATGTCCTTGTGCAGTTAGGTGACAATTTGCAGACGCATATGACGGACGGCTCGGTTGCTATTGCAGCCATTACAAGCTGTACGAATACCTCGAATCCATCGGTGATGATTGCGGCTGGCCTGGTGGCGAAGCGTGCTGTTGAGCGTGGTCTCTCTGTGAATCCGTCTGTGAAGACGAGCCTGGCTCCGGGCTCGCGTGCGGTTATCGACTACTTGAATAATGCCGACCTGACCCCTATCTGGAGGCGTTGCGCTTCCATCTGGTGGGTTTTGGCTGTACAACGTGCATCGGGAATAGTGGTCCTTTGTCTGAGCCAGTAGCCGAAGCTGTGCAGGAGAACGACCTGATTGTGGCAGCTGTCTTGAGCGGGAATCGAAACTTCGAGGGGCGCATTCATCCACAGGTGCGGGCGAGTTTCCTGGCTTCCCCTCCGTTAGTCGTCGCCTATGCGCTGGCCGGGACGGTCGATATTGATCTTACTACGGACCCCATCGGGACCGATTCTAATGCTGAACCTGTCTACTTGCGCGATATCTGGCCTTCGCAGGAAGAGGTACGCGATGTTGTGGCCAGGGCGGTTACTCCTGAGGTCTTTTCTAAGAACTATGCCCATGTCTTTGAAGGGGATGAGCAGTGGCGGTCACTCTCAAACTCGACTGGCCCACTCTTCAATTGGGACCCCGCTTCGACCTATATTCAAGAGCCTCCATTCTTCAAAGATATGACGCCGGAGCCAGACACCGGTGCAGGATATTGTAGGTGCTCGCGTGCTGGTTATGGTCGATGATTCGATCACAACCGATCATATCTCGCCCGCCGGTAGCTTCTCCGATAAAAGTCCAGCTGGACAATATCTGATCGAGCGTGGCGTGGCGAAGCGCGATTTCAATACCTATGGTGCACGTCGTGGCAATCACGAGGTGATGGTGCGTGGAACCTTCGGTAACATCCGTTTGCGCAATCGCCTGCTTGATGGGAAAGAGGGTTACTATACCGTTCACCTGCCCGATGGCGCAGAAACGACGATCTATGATGCATCGGAGCAGTATCAAAAAGATGGTGTTCCTTTGATCGTCATTGCCGGTAAAGAATATGGTTCCGGCAGTTCGCGTGACTGGGCGGCAAAGGGTCCCTTACTGCTTGGCATACGGGCAGCGATTGCGGAGAGCTTTGAGCGTATCCATCGCAGCAACCTGGTTGGTATGGGCATCTTGCCCTTGCAGTTTCGTGCGGGGGAGAACAAAGAGTCGCTTGGCCTGACCGGACGTGAAACATATGATATTGTTGGCATTGCCCAGGGGCTGAAACCGCGTCAGGAAGTCACTGTGAAAGCGACTCGTGCCGATGGCTCCAGTTTCAGCTTCCAGACGATTGCACGCCTGGATAGCCCTATTGATGTTACGTATTATGAGAATGGTGGTATCCTGGTCACTGTGCTGCGCAGGCTGCTGAATTCATAATAGAAGGCTGAGAATATTGTGTCTGCGATGCGACTGAATAAATTTCAGTCGCATTCGTATTCCAACTCCGATTACAATTCTCTATCTCGGAAGCAGAAAAAATGCAGATACTCATACACAACGCAAAGATTGTCCTCCCGACAACTGTGATTGAGAATGGTTGGTTGCTCATCGAAGATGGATCTATTCATGCTCTTGGCACAGAAGTTATACGCCTACACCACAAACCTGCGACTATTATTAATGCTGCCGCGAGCTTTTTGCTGCCTGGCCTTATCGATTTGCATTGTGATACGATTGAGAAGTTGGTGGAACCACGACCTGGGGTACGTTTTTCTCTTCCGCTGGCTTTGCAGGAGGCTGATCTACGCCTGGTTGCCAGTGGAATCACGACCGAGTTCCATGCCGTGTCGTTGGATGACGATGAGTTTAGTGTGCGCTCGGATATATTTGTGCGTGAGCTTTGTCAGGTGATAGCTGAGACGCGCCAGTCGTTGCGGCATAAAGTACATACACGATTGGAACTGAGCAGTCAGCGTGGCTATAACGCGATTACGGAGTTGATAGCGCAAGGCGTTGTTAGCATGGTTTCTCTGATGGATCATAGTCCAGGCCAGGGCCAATATCGTACCGAGGCTGCGTATCGCGAATATATATTTCGTACAACCGGAAAAAGTCACGCGGAGATCGATGCCTTTCTGCTCACGAAGAAGATCCAGACTCTGGCAATCCCTGACCGTATTAAAAGCATAACGCAACTTGCTCGCCAGGCTGGCCTGGCCATCGCGACTCATGATGATGATACAGCCGTCAAAGTGGAGCAATGGCCCTCATTAGGGATAAATATTTCTGAGTTTCCTACTACGTTGGAGGCCGCACAGAAGGCGCACGAGCTTGGTCTGGCCGTATGTATGGGCGCACCTAATGTCTTGCGCGGAATGTCGAGCGGGGGCAACCTGAGCGCTCTCACAGCGATTAATGCTGGTGTTACTGATGTGTTGTGTTCAGATTACTATCCAGCGGCCATGCTAGGCGCTGTTTTTGCCCTGGTCAGGCAAAGTATTCTTTCGCTACCCGAGGCTGTTCGTCTTGTAACGCTTAATCCCGCACAGGCTGTTGGATTAGCGGCAGAATTTGGCTCGCTTGAAGTTGGTAAGGTTGCGGATCTGTTGCTGGTGCAGTCTGGCGCGAGTGGTGTGCCTGTCGTAGAGCGTGTCTTTGTGGGTGGTAAAGAGGTGCTACGCCGTACTTTTCTGTGATAGTATATATCTTATCCTAGTAAGAAAAACTGGAAAAGTGTGGTAAAGTTATGTATATATCACGGCACACATTGCAGCGTTTAAAACAGGTGCAGGAGCGAATCGAGCAATTAAGGCCAGACGCAGATGCCGAAGCCTTGCTTGTCCCTGGCTCACCTCAACAACCGCGTGGAAACATTATTGTTTTTACCGGTTCGTTCAATCCCCCCACGGTTGCTCATCTTGCCCTCTTGAAGCAGTGCCAGCGGTATGTTCATCAGAAGGTTGGGAGACAAAACCCGATGCATCTCTACGCCGCGTTTAGTAAGGTGACGGTAAACAAAGAGCAGCTGGAACGCCCATTGTTGCGGGATCGTATCCTATTGTTGCAACATCTGCTGCACATGCGCCTGCCGCATACAGGCATGCTTCTCTTTAATCGAGGCCTGTATGTGGAGCAAGCTCAGGCTATTCGTCATTCGTACCCATCGGTGAAGCACATACATTTTCTTATGGGTTATGACAAAATCGTACAGATCTTTGATCCACGATACTATCAAGATCGCGATATGGAGCTTGAGCTTCTCTTTCGTGAGGCTCAGATGCTCGTCGCGCCACGTGGTGATGATGATGAAGCCGATTTACAAATCCTGCTTGCAAAAGCGGAAAACAAACGTTTCGCTCGCTATATTCATTCTATCCCGTTTGACTCGCGCTATCGAAACATCTCTTCAACCGCCGCTCGTCAGCGGAAACACAGCTATGAGCGTGCCATTCCCCGCGAAGTACGCCTCTTTATGCAGAAGACGCGGGCGTATTCACCACCCATGCACAAAAAGAATGGTGATGAGATAGATTACTATGAAGAGCGATTACAGCTTATCAACAAATTAGTCAATACCATTTAGCGCATATACTCGTTTTACAGCTTTGAAAGGCCAAATGTGAATGTGTTATTGCCAATTTGGATCGTATCGCCGTCATTAAGGGAGGCACGCGTCACCTGTTGGCCATTGATAAAAGTGCCTGTGGCGGAATGATTATCCACGAGTTCATATTTGCCTTGCACCAATTCGTTGACCGTTGCATGATGGCGACTGACAGTTAGATCCTCTAGAAAGATGTCGCACTCTCGGCTACGCCCTATCGTCATGCCTGGAAGCAACTCAATGCTGTGTGCGCCGCTGTGTGGGTTTGTGATGTAGAGGCGAGCAGCTGTGGAGGCAGATTGAACTTCAGGTGTTTTGCCTATATGCAGTTCGCGCCCACGCGATGATGGCAATTGGAAAGGCCGTGTGCCCTCATTTGCATAAAAAATTATCTGTGTGGCACCAAAAAGGAGCTGATCGCCGCTTTTTAGCTGGCATTCGGTCACCGCTTGCCCATTCACTATAGAATCACCGCTCCCGTGATCGTCGCGTAAACTATAGCCCTGGTTTGAATATAAAATGCGTGCTTGTTTACGATGAACAGCGATGTCTTCCAGAAAAATATCACTATCGCGGCTACGACCAATCGTCGTGCATGGTTTCCATAATTCTATGCGCTTACCAACCAGTGAGCCTTTCTGGATGACAAGGTATGCTCCTGATGTTTGTTCTACCATATGGCTCCACTCTCTGTTTTACTCATTGCTGAAAAATATTTCGATCCTCGTAATACTATCTATTCTCTACTCGTCTGAGTATAACTAAGGGAAGGAATAAGTGTCAAGAAGCGAGAGAAGATACTTAATAGCTTACGTATGACTGTGATAAAGTGTGTACAAATCTCTTTTTTGGTTAGCAGTCTCTTCGCGCTGTGTTGTACTATGAAGCCTGATTGCTGAAATACAGTTAAAAAAAAGTCTTTTACGAGAAGAGGTTATTTACTGATGTTAATACAACCAGATCAACATGTGACTATAGATTTTAATGTGCCTGCGGAAATGAGAGATGGCATTGTTTTGCATGCCAATATTTATCGCCCTGCGGGTGAAGGGCGCTGGCCTGTGCTATTGACCCGCACTCCCTATGGCAAGGATTTCCCGAACTCCTCTTCTGTACTAGACCCGGTACTTGCTGCACGTCGTGGCTACGTCGTGATTGTGCAGGATACGCGTGGTCGCTTTACATCTGCCGGTGAATGGAACCCTATGCGTAACGAGGCCCTTGATGGTGTTGACACTATCGCCTGGGCCGCTCAGTTGCCCTATAGTGATGGTCAGGTTGGAACATTTGGCGCATCCTATCTTGGTTTTACGCAGTGGTCTGCGGCTATCCATCGTCCTGCCGCCCTCAAGGTTATGATTCCCTATATCACCTGGAATGATCCTTTGAACGGCCAGCTCTTTCGAGATGGTGCCCTTGAATTGGGTCTCTCGGCCTTCTGGCAGTTGTTCATGGGTGCGAACGTATTGATGCGCCGTCATGCACTTGATACTGACCCACGTCAACTTGGCTATGATATGTTTATGTGGGCACGCGAAATAGATGCGCTTGGTACAGAGGGCTACAGATCTTTACCTCTCAAAGACTTTGGTCCGGTGCAACGCAACGCGATTGGCCCATCTTTCTTTGAGGCTATTGAGCATCCAATGGACCGTGAGTATCTGGAGCCCATTACTCTGCGCGGAAAGCTAGAACAGGTGACGGTTCCCACGTTTCATATTGGTGGTTGGTATGATATCTTTTTGCAGGATACCCTGGAAAACTTCCGTGTGATGCGTGAGCATGGAAGTACCCCCCAGGCACGGCAGAGCAAATTGTTGATCGGGCCCTGGGCTCATACCAGTTTCTTGAATCCTATCGGTGAGATAAACTTTGGCATCAAGTCAACCGCTGGTTTGCTTGACTTACAGGGTGATACGATGAGTATGCAGCTGCGCTGGTATGATCATTTCCTCAAGGGGCTTGATACAGGCATGCTTAGTGAGGCCCCAATCAAGTTGTTTGTTATGGGCGCAAACGTCTGGCGTGATGAGCAGGAATGGCCTCTGGCTCGGGCCGTTGAGACGCGCTACTATCTACATAGCAAGGGGCAAGCCAACTCTTTACATGGCGATGGTAGCCTGAGCACGAGCGTTCCTGAAACGGAAGCCGCTGACCACTATGATTATGATCCAGCAAATCCAGTCCTTACGCGTGGTGGAGCGTTGTTAATGACACCAGAGTTTCCTGCCGGTGTCTTTGACCAGCGCAGCACTGAAGAACGGACCGATGTTCTTGTCTATACAACGCCTGCTCTGGAACAGGACATAGAAGTTACCGGCCCTATTAGCGTCTATCTTTGGGCCGTCTCCAGTGTGCCTGATACGGACTTTGTTGCTCGCCTGGTAGATGTCTATCCCAACGGCTATGCCCACAATTTGACCGATGGCATTGTGCGTGCTCGCTATCGCGATTTCAAGCTTGGTGCCGCTCCAACGCTTATTGAAACGGGGAAAGCATATGAGTTTGTGCTTGATTTGTGGTCAACCAGTAATGTCTTCAAGCAAGGACATTGTATTCGTCTGGACGTCACCAGCAGCAATTTTCCACGTTGGGATCGCAATCCAAATACAGGACACGCTTTTGGCGCTGACGCTGATCTGATTGTTGCACACCAGACCATCCTCCATGATGCCGAGCATCCTTCATATATCCTTTTGCCTGTCGTGCCTGCATCTGTTGGATGATGGTTTTTTCCATAAATTTGGCTATGTTAATGACCGTGTAGCAAAAACAACATTGCCGATAACATACCAATCGCCAATAACAGAAGAACGATTAAGCCAATCAAAAAGATAGTGATCAATGGTGAGATACGCAGGAAGCGTTCTGGAATAGTTTTATTGAGCCCGGTAAAGGTTGGAATAGCGGAGAAGAACGCTGGATGATCCGTGATAAAGCCGCCTCTGGTCGGTAAAGCCTGGATGGGTGGATCGGCAGCGAGCTGCTCTGTTTCCTTTCGTGTAGCCACCTGTACACCAGTGGCCAACGAAAACGCACGCTTTGGTGTGCGCGTCGCTGTTTTCTCGATAGATGCAATTGGTTGTAACGGCAATGTTGTAACTTCGCGCTGCTTATAGAGGGCATCTTTGCTGATCTCACGTGTTCGGTTTGTAGAGCGAATTTGTGCTTTTTGTGCTTGGCGAGTTCGCAATATAGATTTTAATATAGTATCGTAAGCCTGAGCGAATGCAATGATACTGGGATAGCGTTGCTCAGGCTTTTTGGCGAGGGCACGTAGAAACACTTCATCCAACTCTAGTGGTAAAGATGGGTTAAAGTTACTGGGCGGTTCTGGTGGTGTGTGGTGATGGTGATGCAAGAGTTGAGCGGCCGTACCCTCAAAAACAGCTCGACCGGTCATCAGTTGGTACATCATAACAGCGAGGGCATATTGATCTGCAAAAGGGCCGACATGGACGGAGCTTGCGAGCGATGGATCATCAAATTGTTCAGGAGCCATATAAAGTGGTGTGCCCACCGAGCGATGAAGTGAGCGCCCGGTTCGATAAAATGCGGCTAAGCCGAAATCTGCGAGGAGAAGGTGCGGCCGACCATGGGGAAAGATATTTGCGAGATAGGCATAGTTACTTTTAAGAGGGCCACGCTCAACGCGGATAAGGAAGTTAGTCGGCTTAATATCACGATGGATAATGCCATGGTCGTGAGCGTACTGCAGCGCAGACGCAGCCTGTAAAAGATAATAGCCCGCCTCCTCAGCCGAGATAGGCCAGCCAAAGCCAAACTGCTGTGTGCGTTTTTGCAGCCAACTCCATAGTGAGCCCTCAGTCAAATAAGGCATAACGAGATACGTAACAGGCCCCCCACCGCCGTCAATTATATCTTCACCAAAATGATAGAGCGGCAAGATATGTTCGTGTTCCAATTCTGCGACAGCACGAGCCTCGCGTTCAAAGCGTAATGCCGCTTGTTTCCCCTCAGGAGTGTTTGGCACTGCACGGAGATCACCACATACAACTTTTATTGCAACTTTCCTACCAATACGTGCATGTTGGGCCAGATAGATATCACCCATTCCACCGCTCTCAGCTAGCCGGATCAGTCGATAGCCACCAAGAGTTTTCCCCACCAACATATTCATATAACCCTCTTTTGTGGAAACCCTGTGTTTTTAAACCAGGGAGGAAACAAAGCCCCCGGAAGGGGAGCAGTATACTCTTCACTAAAGATAGTATAGTTGCTAAAACAATAGGCAGGCATTATCTGTATTTTATATTGTTTTTGCCCATGTTACAGTCATGCAAACAGCTGTTTGCATGACTGTAACATGGGCAAAAACTATAAATATATAACAGATGATAAAAATCTATTGACGGAGTTGGTGCAATGCATCCTGAGCCAGATAGGATAAATCTGGGCGTGCTTCCATGAGATTTTGTAGAAAGGAGGTCGCGTCGAGGTCGTGATATTGTACAATAAGCTGGCATGCTGCGCGAATAATCAGAGTCGCGTAGATCGCTGAGTCCTTCGCGTGCTGCTGTACGACTACGTATATCTTCCCCAGTTGGATCAAGTCGTTTGAGTGCTTCAAATGCCTGAGCACGTACATAGGGGTCGAAGTCTCTAGATGCCTGGAGTATGTCATCTAAAGTGCTGCTCTCTCCAAGATTGCCAGCGGCACGGACGACGGCTGCGTATACAACACTGCCCGGAATATCGGCATCGCCGCTCGGCAGATTATCGCGCCGTTTGGGGATGTTTATACGTCGTTCTCGGTCCACGGTGCGATTAACGAGTTGGAACATAGGTATTGCTGTACGGCGGTCATCTAGTTGGCCCAATGCATCACACAGTGCACCGATCATGAGTGCTTGAGCCCTATCACGTAATGTATTAATTGTTTCAATGCGCTTGAGTATGGGAATAATCGCTCTTGGATCACGCAACTCTCCCAGCACTTTGATCGCAGGGACAGGAGCATCTTCTTCCAGATTGTTTAACGTCTGTAACAGCGTATCGCGTCCGGGACCGTTCATCCAGCGCTCGACATCGTTCATCATGGGCAGGCACTGGGAGACCGGATCAATTATGCGGCCATCGTGCAGCGTCCTTTTGGTAATCTCGCTCCAGTAACGCCCTAGAAAGACGCCAAGGCGGTGGACGGCAACAGTGTTTTGCCAGCCTGGATTGCTGCGTGCCCCTGCAAAAAGTGCTTGCGCAACTGTTGGTAGATAACGTGCAAAGATTGGCGGCAGAGCCTCTGGTGCTGTTTGAGTCGTAGGAGGTGTCATGCTATCTTGTAGCACCTGACTAACGATGAGCGCCGCATTTGCGTTTAGTCGTGCACTTGTTCCATTCTCATTGCGCAAGTAGCGTTCCAGAGGTATTGTCCGATAAGTGGGAATTGCGATGTAGCTTTCCAGCCCGGTGACTTCATCTAATCCACTGGCGAGAATGAGGTCATAGAATTGTTCCTGGTTGAGTGTGAGGCAGGCCTCAACGACATCAACCTTAGCCCAACCTTTTGCATCTTTTAGAGCGCTCACGAGTGCCTGTGTAGCGGATGCAGTACCTTGTTTGACAAGTGCCTGTGTGGCGTAGAGGGAGGTATTAGGGTCAGTGGCGAGGCGGCCTAAGATGTGTGCAATGTCTGAAGGCTCTTTGCTATTGCTTTCACCCCGGCTGGCGAAGCGTGCTGATTTCCCTACACCAGAAATACCGACCATGCGGTAGTTGCCAAGCATAAGAATCGCAATGCGTCTCGCTCTCCCCTGTATACTCTCTGCAGGATTGCTATCGGGAGGCAGATCGCCTGGATCGCCCTGGTCGATAATGTACAACCATGTTGGAATTAATGCCCCACCACGATCTATCTCGTAAAGGAAAGGGATAAGCACCTCTTTCCATTGTTGAATGGGACCTACATTGATGAGAGAAACCAGATTTTTGGCCGTTTCTTCAATCGATTGATCTTCCCAACGTAAGCTAGTAAGATTCCTGGTTATTTCTGTGCGTAGTAGACCCAGTCTGTGTTTGATTTCAGGCGTCGTTGCGTCAATGGCAACGGCCGCTCGTCGCGCAGCAAGGTGTTCGACCGTACCTGCGCGTTCAGGTGTCTGGGCAGCGCGTTGGGTTACCGCTTTTATCTCTGTTGCAGATTGCACTGGCGCTTGCTCTTCGCTGCTTTGCTTTTCGGCCGCCTGCCGGTCTACATCTTCTTCTAGATATACGCGCCCTGGCTCCGTCATATCAATTTCTGTCGAGGGGACAGATTGTTCTCCGTCTCTATCAGACATACACCGTGGCCCTCTCTAACCTGGTTATTGCATACTTAATAACAACATATTATTAGTATGTTAGTACGACCTTGCATTTGCGGGAACAGTACGAAATTGTACTGTTCTTACACATTGCTGCTTTATTGTACCGTTCCCTGGCATACTGGTCAAGGGTAGGGTGCCATACTTGTAGAGATGTCATGAATAGAAATGTTATGCCTCTCTCAATTTCGAGTAGTGATGAGGTTGCTAAACTTTTCAGTAATTTCCAGATGGATTTTCTTATAGACTTATCATTTTCTAAGAAAAGAAGACTCTACCTTAGAGTTTAGCGAAAAAATCTATAAATGGCTTGTCCTTGTCTAGTTTTTCCTGGTATTCTTGTAAGTATCGAAAGTCAATTCACTGATAATGCTAGTAAATTTACTAGCTGTAATAGAGAAATGTGTTTTAAATATAAAAGACACAAATATTCTCCTTGACACATTACTAGCCTTTCATTAGTGAAAATTGTATGTTCTGTCGAAATAAAAAAGCAAGCTTTGCCCCCGACTTGAGAAATAAATTTAAAGATGGGGAAATTTGATCGTCTTAACTGTATCTAAACTACTGGATGAGTCGTGTTGTAAATAGAGGAGAGTAAGCTACTCTATCTACAATTGACAATGGCTATCTGGAAAAATGCATGTACAGGGGAGAGTTCGGCTCTAAGTCTGTACTCTTATCGTCCTGAATGATTTAAGGGTGTGATATCTAACACTCTTACAGAGGAGAAAGATAATGCAAACACAAAAAGGGCGTGGTCGTGGATTTGCCTCGATGAGCCCAGAGAAGAAACGCGAAATTGCTAGTAAAGGTGGAAAAGCGGCTCACGCATTAGGTACAGCCCATAAATGGACAAGTGAAGAGGCACAAGCAGCAGGACGTAAAGGTGGTTCAATTAGTCGCCGCCGTTCAAAATATAACGTTCAAGTATGACCTGAGTATGTGTGAACAAGAGGTTGGCATTATTGCTTGCCTCTTGTTTTTTTAGAGCCTGACATTTTCTTTGAAAGCCTCCCATCACGATGGGCTTTTTTATTTTGCTGTGTGTGCTCACGGCTTCGCCGCTCGCGCCACTATTTCGTCTCTTGCATTTATTTTATTTTTATCTCTTTTTGCGCTTTTCGCAAAAAGAGATAAAAATAAAATAAATGCAAGAAGAGAGAAGAAGAGCGGCTTTGCCGCGCAAACTCATCAAGCAAGAAAGCGATGGCAATGGGAAGTTGACATTTTCTTAGAGTATGCATGATTAGTACTTTTGGTTTGTGAATTGGCTCTGAACCTCGCCGAACTGGTATACTGCTACAACATGGAAATTTGTAGTGTCACTAGATCGAGAGGAGTGCGACATATCTCATACGAAACACGTGATCCAGTAAATATTCCATCTTCAGCTACTGTAGATGTAGAAACACAAAAAACTTCACCTGCCAGATCCGTAAAACCTCCTACGCGTAAGCGCCGTCTTGTATGGGGAGGACGGACGTTTCGTTTTAATATCAAAAGTTTTCGCCTCACTGACGGTTTCTCTATTCGTCGCTTCAGCGTTACAGAAGGTGCCTTTTTGCTTATGCTGGCGCTTGTAACGTCTCGCATTCTGGGTGTAGTACGTCAAGTTGTTTTTAATGCTCTCTTTGGTGTCCGACCGGAAGCGAATGCGTACTATGCGGCTATACGCCTTCCTGATACATTGTTTAATCTCATTGCTGGTGGTGCGCTTATTGCTGCTTTCGTGCCAGTCTTTCTTACATACGAAAAAGAAGAGGGTGAGGCAGAGGCCTGGCGCTTGACCAGTATCATTTTTAACCTGATGCTGGTGGCCATGACCTTGTTGACGTTGTGTGCTGAATGGTTGGCTCCTGCTTTTGTGAGCCGCATTCTTGTGCCCGGCTATTCTGTTCCCGTACAGACGTTGACGATACAGTTGACACGCATTATGTTGCTTCAGCCACTAATTCTTGGCCTTGGTACTGTGGTTACTGCCATTTTGAATAGCCGTCGCCAGTTTTTGTTGCCTGCTGCTTCGTTTGCCATCTACAATTTTGGCCTGATTGGTGGTTTGCTGGTTAGTAAGTTTGTACCTGGCGTAGGGATCTATGGTCCGACATATGGTACGATTGTTGCTGTGACGTTACAGTTGCTTATCCAGTTGCCCGCTGTATTTCAGCAGGGTATGCGCTATTCGTTTGACTGGAATTTTCTTCATCCTGGTGTGCGGCAGGTTTTGTACTTGCTCCTTCCCAATGCACTTGCTGTCGGCGTTGCTTATATGGGCAATATTATAGATACAAGATTTGCTTCGTTTTTACCTGACGAAGCTAGCCTATCCGCTCTACATAATGCAGAATTGTTGCAGGCTTTGCCGGTGGCACTGATTGGGCAGGCTATTGGCCAGTCGCTCTTGCCGCATCTTGCAGCCCACGCTGCGTCTGGACGCTATATGCGTATGAGCCAACTGGCCCTCAAAGTTATGGGCGTTTCTATCATGCTTACTGTGCCGGCGGCCATTATGCTTGCTCTCTTTGGCAAGACGATGATCCATTTGCTCTTTCAACACGGCGCTTTTGATGCGCATGCATCAACTCTTACCAATCTAGCGCTGTTGGGTTATGCCTGTGCCTTGCCGGGTCAGGCGGCTGGCAGTTTAATTGGTGGTGGCTTTTATGCCTTGAAAGATGCATGGACTCCATTTTTCACCAATATTTATGCCCTGGTTGTTCGTTGGTGCTTCTTATTTATCCTTTTCTCCCTTTTGAGCCACTCTCTTTCCATCCTTGCCGTTCCGCTCTCGTCGGTTATATCTGCTACATCAGAAGCTATCTTAATGTGCTTACTTCTCCTTTTTCGTTTGCGCAGACGGCTTAAGCTGGATAAAGGTATGTCGCGCCTGCAACGTTACCGTTTCTATTTACAAGAAGCAAAACTGGCGTCCTCTTCCCTGCCTGCTAGCGATAGAGCATGAGCCATTTACATTCGATTTTGTGGTTTCGTTGTGTAACTCCGCAAGAGAGGAGATTATGCTGTATAGTGGTCTCCTCTCTTGTTTTTCATCTAAGGACTTTCTGACCCCGAAATAGGTGCCAAATATCTCTACTGACGGAGAAAAAACTGGGTTATGCTCTTTTTGTGAGGGGGGAGCGGAAAAAGCGGGCTGGTAGGTGGGAGATGGAATGGTTATGGGTGTGTCGCTATTGGGTGTCTTTGGTAAGGATATGCGATTTTCACTCTCACCTCGCATCGGCATTCTCAATAAAAAGCTGGATCATGCAGGAGATACGAGCGAAGTAGGGAAGGATCGGTTTAACTATCATGATGAAAATACATACATCTTATGTCGATCTATTAGAACGGCACGTACGAAAAAATGCTGCTAGCAATTCTATGCCTGCAGAAGAGATGAGATCGTTGTATGCGAAAAGCGTTATTCATCCAGAGGATGAGTTGATGGTGTGTTCTGATGAGGAGGTTCGTGTTGCTCTGGTGGAAATGCTCAAGATGCTGGTTGATTCAGAAAGTTATCATATCGATAGTACGATCCTCGCACAGAAGATACATGGCATATCCATCGTTCATCCCGCCCCAGAAGCGGTGGTAGAGATGGCATCTCATTCAGAGATGGATGAATAGCTTCGTGTGATAAAGGCATAAATTGAACTCTTACCCATTTTTGTGCAATGCGCAGAAATGGGTAAGAGTTCAATTTATGCCTTTAATAAGAAAAGGTCCGAGTTGTCGCGAAACTAGTAGCTCCAGTTGAAACCGCATTGTGAGCAATGTTTTGCGGGATGGTCACTTTCAAAAGCAGCTCGAAATGCCCTGTAGGTTTCTCCCTGCCAGATGTCCGCTATTGATTGTTCGAAGACGTTCCCTAATACGCGCTCTTCTTTGTATTCTCTGGCGCTTTTATGTCCAAAGGGAGCAAAGCAGCAGGAGAGTACGTTGCCACTGGAGGTGATATAGGTGAGCGTATATGGGCGTTGGCAGCCGGACCAGGGGCGCTCGCCAAAGTCGCGTACCAGGCTTTCTACTGGCGTCGCCGAACCTGCTGCGCTGAACTTGATGCCTAGTTCTTTGCATTTTTGCTCGCACTGGTGTACCAGGTCCAATTCTTCGCTTGTAGAACGGCGGAAGAGCGATTGTTTGGAGTTTGCCAGGCCTTCTTCAAAGAATACCAGGCGCTGCATATAAACTTCTGGAATTTCTGCCTCGCAGGCCAGGTCGATGAGTGCAGGCAATTCGTGCAGATTTTCGCGCATGGCGGTGAACCAGAGCGAGACGACAGGCTTCTTGCTGTCCTGAGCTTTTTGCAGTGCTCGAAATGCACGCATATTGCGCCAGATTTTGTCGAAGGCATCAACGCCGCGCACTTTGGCGTATGTCTCTCGGCTAGCTCCGTCCATTGAAAGGCGGTACTCATCAAGCCCGGCGTCGATAAGTGCCTGACCGCGCTTTTCGTTGAGGAGAATCCCATTTGAATTAAATAAAACATAGGTGCCGCGATCTTTGAGATAACGTACCATGCGCGGCAGATCTTTGTTGAGTAGAGGCTCTCCCAGACCGTGCAACACCACACGATCAAGCACTGGAAACTGGTTTACGATTGAGAGGAAATTGTCGTAACTCAGATCGCGGTCGTCCTCGCGCGAGAGCAATGTACGTGGACACTGCTGGCAGAATTCGTTACAACGACTTGTGGGCTCAATATAGATTGAACGTGGTAGCGTTACAGCAGGAATAGTAGTGGTGGTACTTGTGATGGTCATAACATGTTCCTTATCTCGATAAGCTGGTGTGCTGTTTCTGGTGCAAGTGTCTGGTCTTTTTCAAGCATCCTGGTCAGGCGTTGTAAATCTGGCAACTCGTCGATATCAAATAAAGTCTCTACCAACTCGACGCGTAAAGCCTGCCGTTTCGCGGCTGCGATTGTCATTTGTAATACGACGGCGGTACTCATGGGGATGCCACTAAATACATCGTAGGGTGAGCGCATAGCAATCAAGTAGTAACCTCCATCCTCTGCTGGCCCCAAAACCACATCGGCATGCTCAAGCTTCTCACGCGCATTATCAATAGTATGGCGATCAATCTGTGGCGTATCTGATCCGATCACGATGGTATACAGGAAGCCTTGTTGCTGTGCCCATTGAAAGGCATAGTGTAAACGATCTCCCAGATCTGTCCCTTGTTGCGAAAAACAATCTTCCCGTTGAATAAAGGGTGGTGCCAATGTTGTTGCCAGGGCTGGAAAATCGCTCTCGGCAGGCGTGTATGTCCAGCGTAGATCACAGACATTATAGCCTGCAAAGCGTTGGGCCAGGTCGGCCAGGAAGGCTTTATAGAGCAGTGCAACGGGGGCACCACCAAGCGAGCGTGCCAACCTGGTCTTTGTTTTACCAGCTTCTGGATAACGCGCCATGACGATGAGCGCCGTATCAGCCATGGCTTTCCTTTCCTACATAACGCAGGGTTGTACTTAACATAAAATAAGCGGCCTTCATGCTACCCAGCACTGTGCCTGCCACTTTTGATTTTCCATGACTACGTCGTCGATAGTGAATAGGTATTTCAAGTATATGATACTGTGCGCGTGCGGCTTTGACCAACATCTCAACCGGCCAACCAAATGTCATTTCGTGCATATTTAAGGCTACTAATTTCTCGCTACGTATGGCGCGGAACGATCCGATATCATGAATTTGAGCGGTATATAAAAAACTAATCATATGGCTAACGAGCCAGTTGCCCAATCTTGCTTGTGGTGGAATTGCGCCTTGCTCTGCGTGGTGGCTAATACGTGATCCTACGGTGAGATCCGCGCGTCCCTCCAGAATGGGAGCCAGCATCTGAGGTATATCTGTTGGATCATCGCTCCCATCCCCATCCATAAAAATGAGCAGTTCTGCCCCTAAATTAAGCGCAGTCTGTAGACCCTTCCAGCACGCACGTCCATAGCCAGCTATTGGCTCTGTTACAACCATTGCCCCTGCATCTTTTGCTACCTGTGCTGTTCTATCTGTACTGCCATTGTCCACGACAATGATCCATTTAGCGCTTGTGGGGGCAATTTCTAGTAGAAGTTTTTTTATAGCTCCTTCTTCGTTTAATGCTGGTATTATAATTGCGATGTTGTTTTGGTTGCTCAATTCATCGCTCCTACTAAACAATACACATTACACACTCTTGTCTACTCCTCTTTATCGGCAATTTGTCATGTTACTTGCTACACTCATACACGTTTGATCGGAGGATTATTTACATTATTTTTAAATAGTGCAACTTATTTAATAGAGATCACAATTGGTAGCGGTGTAATAGGATCAATAGACACTTTTTGGCTGCCAGCATTTAAGTATAGACCGGTGGATGAGCCACCATCGAGATTGAGAGCGGTCTGGATTGCCAGGTCTGAGTCGTTAGCATGCTCGACAAGCAGGTCGGCCAACTCATCAAGCGAGAAGGACGATGATGGGCTGATAATAAAGAGTAGACGTCCTTGTTTATCTTTGGCGACGACAGTACGACGCTTGGATGAAGCGTCTGCGCTAAAATCGGTGCGTTTTCCATTAATGATGAGCATGGGTGTCGATTGTGTTGCCTGCAGGAGCGACTCTGTGTCAGGATTGTATGGTTGATCACGAAGTGAGCGCAGCGAGATGTTTCCCTGGGCATTAACGGCAAGCATGCCTCCATAGCCATTGTAGGAAGCGGCACCCCTGACACGCCCATTGGAGATAACAAGCCCGGTGGCTTGATTATGGTTATCAAAGTAGCCACCATTGATGGCAGCCATTGCCCCTGTCTGTTTTACCCACACGTTCAGATTCAGCGGTTTATCTGGCTGATAACTGACGCTCAAATGTATATTGTGAGGGTCGAAACGTACAATTGTTACCGTATCTTCGTTGTTCCCGGCGCTTTTCCAATGTTCGTAACGAACGGCAACGCCGGGTTTGGCTTGTGTCCAGACATCCAGGGGCGGTGAATCTGGCGTGCCTCCAGTGTTGTTTGCAGCCGTAACTGGTGTTCCACTATAGCTTATACTTGGTATAAGACCACAGGCCAGCAAAGAACCGGCCAACAGAGTAAAGAGAAGACAGAGGTTAATAGCTTTTTTTGCTGGCATGTAGGTCTATCCTTCTGTCCCAGTTACTTTTTCCATGATGTTGCTTCAATTGCCGACATCGTGCCCTTGAACTCCATTGCCAGCTTTAATGCAGCATCATGTGCGGCGTTTTCGGTAGTATCATCTAAAGGTACTAACCTTACTTTGCCATAACGACGCTCTAAAGAGCGTTGAATGAGTAGATCGGTGAACCAGGGATTTTTTGGCAGGGATGGTCCATGTGTATATGTGCCGAAGACGTTCTTATAGACGGCACCTTCAAAACCGTCTTTGCCATTATTTCCCCAGCCAGATAAAACTTTGCCCAGTGGCTTTACTTTCGAGCCAAGGTAAGTGCGTCCACTATGATTTTCGTAACCCACCAGAATTTTTGTTCCCGTCTCTTCAAAATGGCACTCCAAAGCGATATGTGTCATAAAACGAGTATTGCCACCTTCTGTATGGAGATCAAGCACATCCGCGCCCTTTAGTTCTGGCCCTTCAAATGGTTTGTAGTAGTGGCCCAGAAGCTGGTAGCCAGCGCAGACGCTAAAGAAGACGACATTGGCCTCAGCGGCTTCTCGTAGTGATGAGGCCTTGTGCTGGACATCTTTAGAGGCGATCTCCATTTCACGATCAGCACCCCCGTGGAACAAAATCAGGTCATATTTTGTGAAGTCGGGTGTCTGCTTGACGAAAATTTGCTCAACCTCGACGCCGATACCACGCCACTTGCAGCGTTTTTCAATCGAGAAAAGATTGCCACGGTCTGCGGCAACGCTCAGCAGAGTTGGGTAGAGATGCCCGATTTTCACGACCATGCCCGTATCTTTTTTATTCTCGCTCATTTGTAGTTCTACTCCTCCCAAAAATGCTTGACCCAACCACGTTTTTGCATAATCCGGCGTAGCTCCTGGGTTGGTGTGTAGCTACTCATGATATACAATGTGCCACCGGGTTCGACTTGCTTCATTGCTGCATCCAGGGCAGCCTCTCGATCCTGAATGAGCGTGATCTTATCTGTTGGTACCTCTGCATATTTGAGGCGCATGGCCAGCTCTTCCGGCTTATTGCCGCTACACACTGCATCAAGGATATCGCTTGCAATCTCTTCAATATCGACATCCCACAGCCAGGCAAAGTCTTCACCATCAACGACAGTATGACTGGCAGCCAGCAGGAGGTGTTTTTTGCCAGGATGCAGGGCGATCAAGCGCAACATCAGATTAAAAGAGGTTGGATTTTTGACGAAAGAAAGAAAGATTGTTTTATCGCCAGCCTGTATCTTCTCCATACGTCCAAAAGCGGTGCGAACATTGTTCATGGCCGTCTGCACTTTGTCCAGAGGGAAGCCCACGGCCATTGCTGCGCCAATTGCGGCTGCTGCATTATAAACGTTATGAACGCCAGGCAATGGGATCTCCAGCTTCAGCTCACCCTGTGGTGTGCGCAGTTTGATATGGCTGGGGCCCTCTCCATTTTCGGCGAGCGCGATTGATGTGACAGCTATATCGAGGTCTGGCAACGTATAGCCACAGTTGGGGCAGCTATAGATTCCCAGGTGCGACATATAGGCAATTTTGTAGTCGAGGTCGTGGTGACAATGGATACAGCGTACGATGTCTGCGGACTGTTCGGGTACAGGAGTCCCGATTTCTATAGTTTCGAGCCCAAAGAACAGGCGTTTGGCCTTCGCGTTGGCTCCAAAGTTGGCTACCTGAGGATCGTTGCCGTTGAGCAGGATAGTTGCCGTTTCCGGTAGTTCTTCCAACATCGTATTGAGCGCTCTGGCAACCGCATAAAGCTCTCCATAGCGGTCTAACTGGTCGCGAAAAATGTTTGTAATCACAACAACATCAGGCTGAATTTCGGGCACAGCGAGTGGTATTGTGGCTTCATCAATTTCAAAGAGGAGTACATCGCTATCAAGGCGACCGAGCACATCTGCGAAGTTTACTGCGACTGAGGTGACGCCCTGTAGAAGGTTTGACCCGGTGCGATTCTGCGATACGCGGTGTCCACTTGCATCTGCTATGGCAGCGGTCATACGCGCTGTTGTGGTTTTCCCATTACTGCCAGTAATGACGATCTTCTTGGCTTTGCTTGCGCCCACAACCGATTTTAGTACATTTGGATCAATGCGGCGTGCAATCATGCCAGGGAGGCTGGTTCCTCCTCCAATATGAAAGAAGCGTCCCGATGCGCCAGCAAGCTTTCCGGCCGATATTGCGAAAGCCAGTCGGGCCTTGCGTAGCCCTGTTGAAGCTGTGCTGTCGTTGTTTGAATTGTCTGTTAGCATAGAAACCCATACCCTGACTAAAAATGTTGCATGGCGCACCGATGGGAAATCCCCATGATCACGCTGCACAAAACAAAAATGAGCGCTCAACAAAAGTTGAATAGAAGTTCGGCGAGAAAACCACGAAGTTTCGTGGATGAATTGCCACTTCTCCCGTTAACGTTCAAGGGAGTGATGAATTAGCTCTTGACTTGTATATTGATAATACAGTAAAAAGACCCATCACTAAACCTTCTCTAGATATGAACGCTCACGGTTACGTCGTTTGCAGTATAACAAACATGAGTAGAGGGAGCAAGTGTCTTAGTCCCATTGTTTGCGGCTACCCGAGTTTACATTGCTTTGATCCTTGATCACATTGAATGGTCCCATGTTCAAAGCGTTGTTGTAGGAGCATCGTAACATTTGTCTGAGGTTGACTAATGGGAAAGCCCAGTTTTGTAAGCCCACCATTTTTATCAAAAAAGCTGAGAACGGGTTGCGTAACGCTGTATCCTGTATAGACATAGTAACGCCCTTGTTTCCCTATGGGAATGCTGTAATCCCTTGTATCGCGTGCGAAGTAGTTCCAGTCGGCAGCATATGGAATAGGATGGCCGCTGGCGTTGATCTCACGAGGCGAGAGCCAGGTAAAAGTATTGAACCCCCAATTCATCAGGTCACGCATGTCAGTCCACCAGTTAATGGTATGGAGTGTAACGCCAATCAGGTGATGTTTGTTGCGCGTGCAAGAGACGACCTGCACAAAGTTTGCGGCCGCATCCCAGCCAATTTTTCCGCCATCGACACCTGGATACCACCACATAAATTGATTGCCATTCGTGAAAAAGTGCTCCGCATGCTCATTGTTGCCTGCAAGGTGATAATCGCGGGTACCAGTTATCTGGCGCAAGATAGGCACATCCATGACATACTTATCCAGCACTGCCAGGTCGTGTGCACTTGAATAATGCCCATCAGCGATAAGCCCATGTGGATTTTCATAATGTGTATCATGAAGACCCAGCTCTTGTGCACGCTTGTTCATCAGGTCCACAAATTTTGGCACACTACCACTTATTGTATCGGCGATAACGAGTGCAGCATCGTTACCAGAGGGCAACAAAAGACCATATAAGAGGTCACGCAAGGTATAGGTTTCGCCTTTTTTGGCACCCATTACAGAACTATCGGCGGATAGCTGATTGATGTCATTGGCTATTGCATCGTTGATAGAAATATTTTGGTCCAGGTTCCCATATTGGGCGGCAAGGAAGGCCGTCATAAGTTTGGTTGTACTCATCATAGGCAGATGCATTGAAGCATTATGCTCATAAAGTGTGGCACCTGTATCTGCATCTAATAGAAAGGCCGCCGTAGCATAGACAGGTGGTGCCGGATGATCTGTGTCCCTGGTGATACCTTGCATCTGTGTATGTTGAGAGTCTACAAGATTAGTTGTGCCATTTACTATGGTTTGTATTGTTGTGCTCTGGCGGCTAAAATTTGCCAGGAGGGGCACGATGATGATCAGGGCAATCAAAATGCAGCCAGCAAAGAGCACCGTTCGGTTGTGGCACACATCCAGGATGTGTGCCCACAGAGCGTTTTGTGAGCGTCGCAGACGCCTCTGAGGATGTCCCTGGGGCTTATGATAATCGGCAGGTTGTGGTTCGTATACAATGGGACGATGGCGTTGGGTTACGATGATTTTGCCGCTGGTGGATGGCCTTTGCTGGTCCAGATATGTCTCTTGTTCCCAGTCGTCATCGCGCACACGTTTAGGTCGTCTTGTCGGTTGAGGGGAAGAGGTAGTGTGCTCCCAGTCGTCATCGAGCAATCTTTCAGTTCTGTTGCGCTTTGTCTGTTTGGTGGGAGAGGTAGTGTGCTCCCAGTCGTCATCGTGCACACGTTTTGGCTGTCTTGTCTGTTGAGAGGGAGAGACAGTTTGTTCCCAATCGTCATCCCTTGCGCGTTTAGGTCGTGGTTGTCTTGTCTGTTCGGGGGGAGAGGCAGTTTGTTCCCACTCATCGTCGGGCAAGCTTGTGGTTCTGCTACGCTTTGTCGGTTTGGTGGGGGAGACAGGCTGTTCCCAACTCATCGTCGGGCAAGCTTGTGGTTCTGCTACGCTTTGTTTGCCCGGTGGGGCGTGATGAGGCCGGGGGGGTGTTGAGATATAACGAAGCTCGCTTCACTTTGGGAATTTCAGGATGCTCGTCATTATAGCGTGAATCTTGTTCCTGGTCTTGCTCCGTTACGGTATGCTGCCGCCGAGCTTTGTTTGTATTGGTTATATTGCTTGATTGTTCATCTTCATTGGGCGGCATTCTTCGCATGCGCGGGTCCTCTCAGTTCGAGCCATCTTTACTAGCTAAACCATACAGAATGAAATATGCGAACGTATTGTTTTCAATGGAATGTTACATCTGTTCTTTCTCCTCTTTAATATACTTAGCCTATGCTTTTGTTGTCAACTATGGCTATATTGGCATTGGATGGGTCATCTCTTCCTGAGTTTGTGCAAGAGAGATAAATTGTCAAATATTTTACATTTTTTTGAAACTTTCTAGACTCCCCTATGCTAAAGTTTGAAGGTAGAGGAGAGTAGTTTTTATGCATGCCTAAAAAGCACCACATGCATATTGCTATACATTCTATTGTAAGCGTGCTTCTCTCTACGAGTAAACGCCCTCTCTTCCATTTCTTGCATGGCCTATGAGTTATGTAATAGAGTCATGTAATAGATAGAAGGCACGCTGTGCGCACTTGAGTAAGAAGCAAAAATGGTAATATAGAGAATAACAGGAAATAATATATGATATTGCAGAATAATAGTTGTATTCAGCCTATAAAGCTTACAGATACAGCATTAATTTCACAGACTCTTGCTGGTGATGATCGTGCCTTTGAGGTTTTAATGCAACGATATCATATGCAATTGTATAATTTTATTGGGCATTGCCTTAAAGATTATGAACTTACACATGATGTGCTTCAGTTTGTATTTATGCAATTGTACATTTCTTTACCTAAACTGGAGCATAATTTGCATTCTAAGCGCACAAAAACGCCGCTGAAATCCTGGCTCTTTCAAGTTGCATGGAATCGTTGCATGGATGAATTGCGCAAACAGCGTTCTATCCTATTTTCTGAGCTGGATCTGATTGATGAAGATGAAGAGATGACGATAATTAATATTATCCCCGATGCCTGTCCACTTCCAGAAGAGATTGCCGAACACCACGAACTACAGGCTACTCTGGCGCATGCCATTCAGAAATTGCCGCCAAGGTTGCGCCTGGTTGTTTTTTTGCGTTATACACAAGGCTTGAGTTTTGTGGAAATTGGGCGTGTTTTGAACATGCCGGAGAATACGGCCAAAACCTATTTTCAACGTGCTCGTCCCCTCTTACGCAATGAGCTTGTGTTGCATGCGCAAACGGTCGTTGGTTTCTAGCGACCTTGTATCCTTTCGACTAGAACCTGTCTGCTCTTGACGTGTTGGCCTATGCATGCTAACCTGCGGACATCACACCGCCTTCTAGCCAGCTATCGCCTTCAATGGCGAGTGTGAATGCGGTTACCGATTCTACCGGCTGCTACATGGCAGGCAAGACATAACGCCCACACATTAGGTAGTGTCTGTCTCCGAGAAAGGATGTAAATCTAATGAATCTTGCCCAGGTGAAAAACCTTATCGAAGAGGGGAAGGTTAGCTATATTAAACTTGGTGTCCCAGATGTTGATGGTATTTTTCGTGGGAAGCGTGTTGCGGCAAAGTTCTTCCTTAATTCTCTGTCGGATGGTTTTCCCCAATCTGATGTCCTTTTTGGTTGGGATATTGCCGAGAAGATTGTGCCCAATCTCAGGGTGAGCAACGTCGAACGTGGCTTTGGTGACTTTATTATGGAGCCTGATCTGGCGACCTTTGCTCTGGTTCCCTGGGAAGATCGTGTTGCCTCCTGTATTTGTGATCTATGGACTGAATATGGGGAACCGATTACCGTTTCTCCACGCTATGTACTCTTTTCGTTGCTGAAGCGTGCTCGTGCTATGGGCTATGAGCCTCTTGCGGCGTCCGAGCTGGAGATGCGCTTCTTCCGTGAAGATCAGGTTTCTTTGCGTGAGAAGGATTTTGGACCCGATCTAGTGCCACTCAATCCTGGTACAAATTGTTATGTGATTAGCCATGCAACCGCAGACGATCATTTGCTGAGGAATGTGGTTCAGTTGATGAGTGATTATGGCGTGGAGGTTGAGGGCTATAACCGTGAGCATGGCCCTGGCATGTATGAGATTAATATGCGCTACTCAGATGCTCTTAAGGCCGCTGATCGCACGATGTTGTTTAAATCGGGTGTTAGAGAGATTTGTCTCCAGGCGGGTTTTCTGGTGAGTTTTATGGCGAAGTGGCATGAACAGGAAGATGGGAGTAGCGGCCACGCTCACATGAGTCTTTGGGATCATAACCGGGAACAGAATATGTTCTGGGACGATACGGCCGTTGATCATATGTCGGAAACGATGCGGCAGTTTCTAGCGGGCGTTCTCGATAAGCTACCAGAATTTATGGCTATCTATGCGCCGGTTATTAATTCCTATAAACGCTATGTAGAAGGGACGTGGACGCCGCTTAATACGACCTGGGGTACCGATAATCGTACCTGTGCGGTGCGTGTGATTAACAATAGCCGTCGTGCAATACGCCTTGAAAATCGCGTACCAGGCTCTGATGCTAACTTCTATCTTGTTTTTTCTGCTATGCTTGCGAGTGGGCTGTATGGTATCGAGCGCAAATTAGAGCTGCCAGAGCGTGTGAATGGTAGTGCTTACAATATGGCTAATCTTGCGCAGGGTATTGCAAAGGGGCAGATCTCTCCTCTGGCTCGCAATCTGAGCTGCTGCAACCGATTTATTTGAGCGGAGCGAGGTGGCAAGAGAGTATCTTGGTGCTGACTTTGTTGAGCATTTTACAACCACACGCCGCTGGGAAGTGCAAGAGTATGAGCGTGCAGTTACCAATTGGGAGCGCCGCCGCTATCTGGAACTCATCTAATTCTAATATACTATACTTGCTCACAGTTGCAGGCTCACCTCCTTTTTTTATTGCCTATTCCAATATTTGATAAAAAAAGTATTGTAATAGAAGATGAGTTTGTGCGGCGCAGCCGCGCGAACTCATTTGGAAGATTCTTCAACCCAGCCGTGTTCTTTGCGGAAGTTTAGCCCTTGTTGTAAAGCTTCATCCTCGGTGAGATAGGGAAGCAGGTGTCCTACCAGGGGTAGATTAGCTTTATAGCGCTGCAAATTTTCCCAGGCTTGTTTATGCATCATGTTTATTGCGGTTTGTGTATCACCCAGTGTCTGGTTGAGGTAGTCCAACAATTGCTTGCTTCGTGTTTTTTCTGCCTGCGATTGTCTGTTTTGGCCCAGGAAGCGGGAGAGCATAAGCAGGTCGTTAGCATCTAGTAATCCCAGGTGTTCGGCCTGTAGGATCATGCGTAAATTGCGTGTTTTTTCGCTATTAAGTGTAGCTACATTTAGTTCTGTATCATCACGCATGCCACGATTATTAAGATTCCCTGAGCCGACGGTTGACCATATATCATCGACAATGCCAACTTTCGCATGTACATAGATAGGTCTGTAGTGTTGCTGTCCCCCTTCACTTGAAGAAGTTGCCAGGCAGAAGGCTTGTATTCTTCCTTCTGCTGCCGCTTGTGGAGATTCATTGCGCAGGTGGATCAGTCCCTCATCGCTAAAATTGCGTCCCACATTGGGGTGATCTGGCAGGATGATGCTCATAGTGATACCGCGTTGCAGGGCTGCACTTAGCTCGCGTAAGATGTGCGCTATCTCTGGACTCTCTTTACTAATAAAAGGGATATCAACACCATAGTAGGCCCGTAACCATAGATATTGATTCTCTAAATAAACAAACTTCTGGCTATTGTGTAGGGCATTGGTGTAAAGCTGGTAAATGCCCTGGATTACTAGTGGTTCGAAGCTATAGGTATGTCGTGGCACTGTGCGGGCTACCTGGATTGGATAGGTGCTCTCAAGTGGAGGTGGTAGCGGACGTTCTGGTACCAAAAGTTGTTGATCCCAGTGGTGACGTCTGACAACATCGTTCCAGCGCTGGCGGAAATTTGCCTCTACGTCCCCGGCCACTGGCCCATCCACACGTGTGTGTGCATCATGCCATGGATGAGGGCTATCCCCCTTTGTCGTGCGTCGTAGCGGTGTTTCAAACGGATGGCCCGTCGTATCCCAACGGTCGAATTCGCCCTCTGTTTCGATTAATGGATCAACCCCGCCAACATAGGCATACAATCCATCGACAATGGAGATTTTTTGGTGTAACGATTCGATCTGGTGGTGCAAAATACCTTGTGCGCTGTCATCCAGGATGCATGTTACTCCTACGGCCGTAAGCTGTTTATAAGCTTCTGAAGGATTGCAGTGTGCAAACATCTCGTTTGCTTTCCATAGCAGTACTTTGACCTCAACACCTTTGCTCACTGCGTATCCCAGTACCGCTTTAAGCGAGAGGTCATTGTTGAACCAGAAGGCGATATCCTGTTCCTGTAGACCTTCGGCCTGCAGTTCTGTGATGAGTTCTGTTCTGCCATTGTCATTGAGGGCTTTGTGCCCATCTTCTCCGCGCACAAGTTCTATGCCTGGTGTCATGCCCCAGTTCGCAAGGTATATATATTTGCGTGCCTTTAAAAAGTGGCGGCACATATCGAGCATGACTGCGCGTCCATCCACAAAATAAGTGAGCTGTGAGCCTGAACGAACAGGCGTATCCCCTTGTGCCCACCATTGATCTGCTTGTCTGTTTTGATCAATATTCATATTCTTTTCCCATCCTCTAAAAAATAGAATATTCTTTTGCTTTGCTGCTAATAATAGCTTATGATGCTATTATTGTATAGGCCTATCCTATGATCGTTTCAGGTATTGACCTGAGCAGATCTTTCAGCATAATACGCTTATTTTAACTCTTTGATATTTGGCAGTGCCTGACAGATAAAATCTGCTGCACTCTCAAAAGAGAATAGGCCTGTATTGATGAGCAGATGATAGAATCCTGGCTGTCGTCCATCGGTACCATAGTAACGGCGTAAATACATATCTTGTTCGTGATCTCTTTGCTCTATGAGCTGGCTTGCATCATGGCGATTGAGCTGGAACTGGTTCATGACGGTCTCAATGCGGTATGGTAGTGGGGCAAAGATATAAATATGCAGGGTACGGGGTGCATTGTGCAGGAGAAATTGCGATCCTCGACCAACAATGACCGCATTTCCCTGTGTCGCAAGTTCCAGGATCACCTTTTGTGTGATATGTAAGTAGCTTAGCTCTTTGAATTGAGTTTGAGCTGATGCTGGATGCTGCAACGTATTATAGTGCAAGTTGAAAGGATTTGATGTTTGCATTGCATCCAGAATATGTCCAACTATGCCTACTGTCTTCTCATCCTGATCGGTGGCATATTCCATATCCACACCCAGGCGTTGCGCAACTTCAGCGATAATCTGTTGATCTAAGTATGTAAGCCCGCCAATTTGTGCGACGAGCCGAGCAATATCTGATCCTCCACTGCCAAATTGACGCGCAATCGTGACAACTACGGCATCTTCAGGCGGAATTCCCGTTGCCATTGGCTCGGTTGACCAGAGGGTTTCCGGGAGTAGTTGTGTATGAGCTGGTTGTTTATTTGGTTGATTTATTATCTGTTTTTTCTGTGTCTCATCAACCATGGTTGTGATCCTTTGTATATAGTAGCTTCTACCTTACGATGGGAAAACGACAACCCCAAGGGCCCCACACCGCCCCGCCCCACCCCTTTGTCGCTACGCGGGACCCGTGCAATGAAGTTTGACAAAGCAGTACGGCTGACTCGACCAGAGATTACATGCCAATAAGTTCAGCTTTTTGGATAGTGTTTCTGAAACTTCTTACAATTGCTGCATCGATCATTTTGCCATCAATAGCCACTGCTCCTTGACCGTTAGCTAACGCTTTTGTGTATTCAGCATCCAATCTACGTGCATAAGCGATCTCCTGCGGTGTTGGTGAGAAGACCCGGTTTGCGATGGCAAGCTGGCTAGGATGGATAACCCACTTGCCTACAAAGCCCAGTGTTTTAGCACGTATACATTCGCGTTCATAGCCCACGGGATCTTTAAAATTTGCATAAGCGCCATCGATTGCGTCAATTCCTGCTGCACGAGCCGCTATGGCTATGGTATTGCGTGCATAGTACCAGACATCGTCTGGATAGCCAGCTATTGCCCCTTCGATTCCTTGACTATCTATGCCTTGTGATGCGCTATAGTCGCCGGGACCAAAGATCAGTGCCTCTAGCCGCGAACTTGCACGAGCGATCTCCGCAACGTTGAGCATAGCCTCCACTTCCTCGATAAGTACCTCAAGTTTGATACGTCGCGCAAGCTGCAATCGTTTCTCGATTTGTGAGAGCAACACATCAACCCACCAGACCTCTTTAGCCGTTTTCACTTTAGGTATGATGAGTATATCAAGATAGTCGCCTGCTTCTTCTACTATCGAAATAATGTCTTGATAGGCATATGCGCTCTCAAGGTCGTTAATACGTACTGCACGCGTTTTCTTGCCCCAATCGAGTGCCTTCAGGCTTCGCGCTACTTTCGCCCTTGCCTTTACTTTTTCATTCGGGGCAACGGCATCTTCGAGATCAAGCAGTACAAGATCTGCTGTATTTGCCGCAGCTTTCTCCATCATATGTTCATTGCTGCCAGGGGTGGATAATTCTGATCTTCTCAAGCGCATAATTTGTTCCTTTTCGATGCATCTGTTTTATAGTCTCCGCTCAAAAATTATACCAGACGCGAGTACTTATAAATAATTGTGTTTCTTAGGTGTGAGTGCTGTGGGTGCGAGTATGAGGAGAAAAAGAGAGAAGTTGGACTATTGCTCAGAATTGTGAGGTGGTGGAGACGGTGTAGGGCGTAAAACGTCTCCTACACCATTTGGTTTAACCTATGACTTGTATATAAAGTTCACTGATCGTTTGATTTGCTTCTTGTTCGCCCACATATTGGGCCAGTCGATCACAATATACATCTACGCGTTTCATGCGAGCATCAATAAAAGCGTGTTTAGTTGTCCCCAATGCCAGGCCGGTTAGACCTTGTTTCATTGCTTCATACTCTTCTACGATTTTTTGACGTAGTTGGGCGACCTCACTCTGCTGCATAAATGGCTCCTCTTTGCAAGAAAAACAACCAGGTACAGAAACGTCTCGCTATTTTCTATAACATATCTTTATGTATCTCAATAAACGTGCACCGTTGCCACTTTTTACGGAGGTAAATGCGTTCGCCGCTTTCTACATTTTTTCTGGCCTTACACATGCTTTTAGAGAAGTGCGTGTAATGGCACTTCATCCTATAAATATTGTACACGACTATACTATAGTAAAATGGGAGGGAGAAGTTTTTGCTGCATGGTGCAATGTATTGCTCTGTAATTTTGAATCGAACCATGTCGCGGGATGTGTCATGGAGGGAGAGGGCAACCTCACAGGGGCGTGGCGTGAATTATTAAACGAGGAAAAGAAAGGCGCGGTTATTGTATTTTTTCATGCAAAACACAACGAAACCTATAGGTGCCGATTTATCGTGCAGGACAGACCGGCTTCAGCCGGAGGGTTCCACAAAACGTGCTTATACACACAAAAGTTCGCCTATCTTATTTGCCTAAAATACGCGTATCGCGCCTTTTGACGATGAACATGTGGAACTAGTGTGTGCTTTTCGGGCTGGGAAGTCAAAATGAGCGTTTCGTGTATAAGCATGATCTATGGTGATCTCCGGCTGAAGCCGGCCTGTGCACAATAAATTGGCACCTATAGATTTCAAATGTTTTACGGGTAAAGGCGATGTTTGTGTTATATTTCTTACTTGAAATAAGCCCAGCAATTCTTAAGTTGATGGCACTGACGGTGCACAATGAATTGGCACCAATGTGTTCCAGATGTTTTACGGGTAAAGACGATGTTTGTGTTATATTTCTCATCCAAAATAAGCCCAGCAATTCTTAGGTTGATGGCAATTCCCCATAGGGGTGCGGTGTGGCCCTCGCCCAGCATCACACCGCCCGCGAGATGGTTCGAATGAAGTTTGACAGAGCAATAAGTGCATTCAGGCAAAGCACGCGGAATGTTTACCGATCTCGGACGTATAAAGGATTCCGCATTTGTAGCTTGAATACACTTATATTGCAGGAGACTATCTAGCTTAGTTTCTCTTTTAAGAACGCGACGGCTCGTGGCCACGCGTCAGCGGCGGCAGCTTCGTTACCCATGCCGTGATCGGGGTTGAGGAAAGCATGGCCCGCATTGTAGGTTCTTACATTGAGCTCTTTGCCCGCATTTTTATAGAGTTGCTCAATCTTTTGGATCTGTGCTGGCGGAATGCCCTCGTCTTGCGTGCCATAGAAGGCCAATACGGGCGCATTTACCTTTGCAACCTCTGCGGGGGTGGGATCGTAGCCACCTCCATAGAAAGGTACGACCGCTCCTAGATCAGGATAACGAGATGCAACGGTATAGGCCATGAAGCCACCAATACAAAAACCGATCAGGCCCAATTTCTTAGGGGCGACATTTGGCAGATTCTTGACGGTATCTAGTGCACCGATGATTTCCTGGGCTGCCTTTTCAACATTGCCGCGAATCAACATTATCATACGCATCGCATCATTTGGCTCGGTTGCAACTTTGCCATGATAAAGATCGGGAACTGCGACTACGAAGCCTTCGTTCGCAAGATTGTGGGCGAGATCAAGTACGTGTGGCTCGATTCCCCACCATTCTTGTATGAGTACTACACCTGGATGCTGCTGCTCATCATCTGGTTGCGCTACAACTGCATAGGCACCATTGCCATTGACGTGTAAATCAACTCTGGAAGTACGTACTACTGCCATGTGTAAACTCCTTATGTTAGAAAAATAATAGGACCGGTTTTGTTTTCTTTCTAAGGGCACGCAAGAAGGTTGAGATGCATTCTCATGTCCTCTCCCTTTCTGGGTACAGTGCTATTATATACTATCCAGATGATCATATAAGCTCATTGTGTAACATTATGATTTCCGAACACTTTTCTGGTTGTTGGCGGCGAAGTAGAGTATGCGTGGCTTGATTGTCAGCAGGCAGAGGAGGACGAGCAAGGTCGTTATGCTAAAGCAGATCAGCGTATAGCCCATCCAGAAAGAGACATGCCAGTTGCCAATTGTGAAGGCCGAGCCAGTTGTCGCGCTACTTCCTACTAATCCATAACCAGGTCCATAGCCCGCACCCATCGAATATAGGAATGAGAGTGGTGATGTAGAAAGATCGTTGGGATAGGTATTGGTAAGTGCCACGAGCGGGTTCCCGGCGAACAAGATTTTTGCCTGGGTAGGGTAGAGCTGCAAGAAATGTATCCCGCCTGATGATGAAAACAGAACGATGGAGATGAGGATTGGCAGAAACATCCATAACAAGCTGACCAGATAGGTAACTGCAGTTGATACTGTTGGTCGCGTGAAGATGGTAGAGCAGAAGATGCCTATGGTGCCAATCAAGAATGTGGTTGCAACAAATACCACCAGCGCATTCATGACCTGGGCCGGGCTTACCCCACCAAAAAAGAAGACCAGACTGAAGAGTGGTATCGATGCACAGATGAGCAACAGGGCGTTCATTAAGCCAGCAGCCAGTTTTCCCGTGACCAGCGAAAATGCCGAGAGGCGTGAACACAACAGCATATCATAGGTCTGCCGCTCTTTTTCACCATTGACCGCTGTTGATGTAAAGGATGGTGTGATGAAGATGAGCAAGATGAGTTGTACGAGTGAAAGGATCGTATAGAGACTTGTGCCGACACTACTCAGACCATTGTTGTTTGTGCTATTGTAGTTGCTATTGTTGCTAAGATAGAACCATCCTAGCAGGCCCATCAAAAGGATATAGAGAATGATAATCCACATTGTGCGTTCTCGCCGCAACCGCAACCGCAACTCTTTTGTCAATAGAGCAAAGAATGTCATATCCGGCCAGATCCTTTCACTATAAGGTTATGTGACAATCTATTTATAGCACATTGAACCTTACTTTGGCTGGCCACGAAAAAAGCAATGGGTTATCCGAATTTTTGATTTACGATATTTTTGCACTTTTTATTTTTGCCGGGCAAAAATAAAAAGTGCAAAAATATCGTAAATCAAAAAGATTAGGCGCGTTCCAGCATATCATCGTATTTCGTGTCATATGGTAATATGCGACCTTCTGGCATCATCAGCATCATCGTAGGTTTTAGGAGTCGTACAAATTCGACATCGTGGGTAACGGTGATGATGGTTCCATTATAGTTACCAAGAGCTTCGCCAATGATGTTTTTTGAAATCATATCCAGGTGCGAAGTTGGCTCGTCCAGTACCAGCAGGTTTGGGCCGGCCAGCACCATTTTTGCCAGAGCTAGGCGTGTCTTCTCGCCACCGCTTAACGTCCCGATTTTTTGGAAGACGCGATCCCCATTAAACATAAAACGTCCCAGCACGCCACGCACGCGCTTGGCGTCGGTTGGTAGAATGGCTGTGGTTTCGTTGAGTACAGTATTTTCGTAGTCAAGCCCTTCGTTTTCCTGTGCGTAGTAGCCCAGGTGGACGCGGTCTCCCAGCACCACTTTGCCCTTTGTCAGCGGCGTAATGTTCAGCATTGTGCGCAAAAGAGTCGTCTTACCCACACCGTTTAGCCCGACGATAACCAGGCGTTGACTACGTTCGATCTGAAAGCTAATATCGCGGAAAATTTCTTTGCTACCGTAGCTCTTGGCGAGATGCTCCGCTTTTACTACCAACTGACTGCTCTGCATGCGCACCGGAAAGTCGATTTTCATACGCTTGCTGGCCTGTTGTAGCTGTGGTTTGCTCTCTTCCAGTGTCACTACGCGTCTATCTACCGCGATACGCTGTTTCACGCGTGTTGCACCATAGCCGCGCAGGCGTTCGGATGTTTTCTTCAGGCGAGCTATCTCGCGTTCTTGCTGCTTCTTCGTGCGCTCCATGAGTGCCTGTGCATCACCAATTACCGTCAGGTAGTTGGTATATGTGCCCTTATACTCCTCAAGTTTGTGCGTGAACTCGTTGAGGCGCAGCACTTTATTGATGCTGCGGTCCAGCAGGTCCAGATCGTGGGAGATAATCAAGAGGGCACCCTTATAGCTCTCTAGATACTCCATTAGCCACATAGCAGCCTCTACGTCCAGGAAGTTCGTAGGCTCGTCGAGGAGGAGCAACTCTGGGGCCTGGAACAGCAAACGCACAAGGGCGAGCTTAGTTTTTTGACCACCGCTGAGCGTTGTAACCTCGCGATCAAGTGTAACGCCGCCGATATTCAGGCCCGCGATAAGCTGCTCGCTGCGTGAATCGGCATCGTAGTAACCCAGCCGTTCCAGCTTGTCCTGTGCCTCTTCAAAGTGTTGCAGGCTCGTCTCCAGGTCTGCGTTATCGGGGTCTGCTATTTTATGTGATAGTTCTTCATAGGTGCTGATCGCCTTGTCCAGGCCTGTGCTACTATAGATGAAGTCGCGTACCACTCCATGTTTTCCCATCGGTGTTTCGTGAGCGACATCCTGTGAGAGGTAGCCAAAAGTACGCGGGCGCATGATATTGCCGCCGTCAGGCTCTTGTAGGCCACCAATAATTTTAAGCAGCGAACTTTTGCCAGCCCCATTGACGCCGATCAACCCGGCTTTCTCCCCTGGTGCAACTGTAAATGAAATGTCATCTAATACAAGACGTGCCCCATACGAGAGCTTAATATGATTAACTTGCAGCATATGTTATCTTATCCTTTATGTGCTTCCTAGCGCATTTCCACTTGACCTTTTCGGGTTTCGTAGGTATACTACCCTTGCTGAGGGGCGGCAGGAGCACATGTCCATTCACGACCCGCTTGAGGGTACTGAAACTAACGAATAAATCTCAAACTGATAAATCCATGCATAATAATTTTTTCAATGACATGTCCTGCCTCTGTGTGGGCACGCCTATCTAAGGCTTGTATATACTATTGGTGTGCATAAGATTGCCAGGCACTCTCGCGCCTGGGCGTAAACGGGAAGCACACTATGCCGCAACAATCAGCAACGAGAGGATGAATGCCTGGCGACACACGAAACGAAATCGGTCCAATAATCGTCGTTGAGGGAGGAAAGGGGCGGAAGAGATGCGCAGATCATACTACATGCACTCGTTCCAACACGTTGAGCGAGCATGCATCGTAAATCGCCGTTTCCAGCCGCATAAGCCCTGGCGTGGTCGCTCATGCGGCGATATAGACCATTAGTAAAATTGCCCTCATAATAAATGATTCCTGGATTGTGTAGTAATAGCTAGTAACCCGCCGAAATGATACCATTATGCTTGTATAATGTCAAGTCTTACGACTATTTGTCTCCCAAAAGATGCTTTTCCGGCTGCTGTGGTTTTGTGCTTATAATACATGCGTGCCGATTGATATTGCTTTGTATATTAGCGGACTGTAGGGCCAAGCAAGCCTATCGCTAGTGCCATTGTTGGGCATACTGCTGTGTCTCTGTGAGATAGTGCATCCCATAGGTAACGCTTGGCTCGATCATTGCACCTTCATACCATTCGTTAAAACTTGTGATGGTGATCCAGTCAGGGTGGCTGGCGATAGCGGCGTTCCAACTGGTGCTGTAGGTTGTGCCGTTGTTGCGTGGAACAATAAACGTGCCTGTACGACCGGGAACGCGCGTATCATCATAGCCTGGCAGTACGCCAGCCGCCCAGATTTTATTGGTCTTGTGTGCGCTATTATAGGCGTCGATCTGGTTGCGAAAACCCTGGTCTACGCTTGTCATCGTGTTATGCAGGATACCCCAATAGCCGCCACTGAAAAGATGAATGCCGTCAAAGACGCTGAGCATATCTAGATTTACGCCTTCAGCCGACCAGATCATCTGGTTATTTGGGTCGGCCTGGCTACGGATATTTGCCCATTCTGCTATTGTGCGCCCATTGCCAAGCGGGTCCCAGAAAAAGACTACTGGCTTCCCCTGCCAGCGAAAAAAGTGCGGGTCGTTACCATAGTGAGATTTGAGGTAGCGTAGAGCTGTAACGATATTTGCGCTTCCTCCAAAGTTAGGTGAATCGCACTCGAAGTAGACGCTGGAGGCAAAATGAAAATGTGTCCTGGTCTCCAGTGTGCTTGCATGTGCTAATACCTTGCCGAAGTTCTGATCGTCTTGATCATTGATACCCCACCAGGAACTGATGAAGCCTGTAATACCCGCATTTGCCGCCCAATTGACCTGGCGCTCAATCGTCGCATCGTCCGCCGAGTTATAGTGGACAGTGGGTAGATCCGACATCTTACTGGCACTCCAGGTTGATTGGCTGTACCAGGGGTAGTAGAACGCTAACACTGGATGTCTACTATCGCTAACCGGTGCGGGTTGTGCGGTCGCCTGTGGGCCAGGCGTTGCTGCGGTTTTAGTTGGTGCAGACATGGCAGGCTGTTGTTGAGGTCTCAGACCCATTGGTTCAGCAGTCGGCTCTGGCTGTTGTGTGGCCGTAGATTGTTGTGTTGCAGGTTGTTGTGTCACCGTAGGTTGTACGCTTTGCGTCTCCGGTTGTAGATCGCACGCAGATAAATAGAGCGTGAGCAATACACATAGCCCTGCTGTCCATTGCAATTTTTTTACTTTAAACACGTTATCAACAAGCCTCTTTTAAACATTTCAGTGTTTCAATATTTCAAGTGCCCGGATGCCCACGTCGCCACGAATCGGAGCGGGTCTCAACATTGTGCTCTTCTATCCATCTTCGCCTTCGAAAACCGCTAGCTTTTTGTATGCAGACATAGTGCAAGACGTATACACAAGAAAATTTGTTGCGAACTAGGATATTTGGGGGAATGCCAGAGGAATATTTTCGATCTCATTTGCAATCTCAATTTCAATCTCAAACGAGGAGAAAAAGCATCAGTAAGCGTGAGACCGTCTGCCATTATAGATTAATAGGAAGTAGTGTTGCAATCTCAAACGAGGAGAAAGGGCCTCAGTAAGGGTGAGACCATCTGCCATTATAGATTAATAGGAAGTAGTGTTGCAATCTCAAACGAGGAGAAAGGGCACTTACAACAATATCTACTTTGTACCATTTGATAATGTACTATACGATGCAGGATCGCGAATACATTATGCATAATGTTCACTTCAACTATTCACATTATACATCAAACGATGCATTTTTACAAGTATCTGGCAGACCATTTCAAATTTATTAATCTTTTGTAATGTTGCAAGTATGACAATGTGCTCACGTTTTCCTCTGCACGACTGAGACGCTTCGTATGACCGAAGCGAAGACGTACGCATATTTACAGTGCACTCACAGGTTTTGGAATGTGGGTACAATATAGTATCTTCGAATGCTTTTGGGATCGTAAACTGTGCATAAAATGAGAGGCCCATATGCATAAAGAAATTCGCCACCAGGAAGACACATGCGCATCTACGGGGACTACTGCGGAGCATATCATCCTAAAGTAGAAATACCTGGTCGGGGCGATAGGCCAAAAGAGAGAGGAGCATGTCTATCTGTTCTAACCGAGTGCCAGTGCGAGGCACGAAGTGGTGAATATGGTAAGCTTACTGCCTCGCAACCGAAGAAACGAGCCTGAAATGGCTTCTCAGGCGTTTGCAAAAAAAAGCTTCCCCGTGTATACTGTGAAAAATAGATGTGAATATTACGCTTTGGCCTGGTTCATAATCGATGCCTCGCACAGCATGCTTTCAGCCCGCCCCCCAGGCGGCGCGAGGCAGCCGCCGTCGCAGAGGCGTAGGCAGCTCGTTTGAGTTTGAAATTATCTTAGTAGGCGTTGAACATCTGCATCGTCGACGATGTCGCAGAGGCGTAGGCAGCTCGTTTGAGTTTGAAATTCATGTACGGTCAGTGTAAGCTATACAGTGCTACTCTGAGTCGCAGAGGAGTAGGCAGCTCGTTTGAGTTTGAAATACATGTGAAGACTATGTGAACATTGCATCTTGAGTCGCAGAGGAGTAGGCAGCTCGTTTGAGTTTGAAATCTCAATGCTACACGATAGACTCCATAGCATAGAACGTCGCAGAGGAGTAGGCAGCTCGTTTGAGTTTGAAATGTATAAACGTAATATCCGGGCGCATTTGCGACGTCGCAGAGGAGTAGGCAGCTCGTTTGAGTTTGAAATTTTCCCGTTAGATTGCTTTACATAACTAAAATCGAAAAGTCGCAGAGGCGTAGGCAGCTCGTTTGAGTTTGAAATTTACTCGTTAGATTGCTTTACATAACTAAGTCGAAAAGTCGCAGAGGCGTAGGCAGCTCGTTTGAGTTTGAAATATACTGTTGGACTGGCACTACAGCTAAGTGTTAAGGTCGCAGAGGCGTAGGCAGCTCGTTTGAGTTTGAAATGCACCATCGAAGACGATCCACACATTGACGGTTGTGTCGTAGAGAGTAGGCAGCTCGTTGGAGGTTGAAATCGGGAAACACCCAGGAATCACTAACTCCAACCTATTTTTGTTAAGGTTCGAAAAGGCTGTATGAGGAGATTTCAGGGTGAGCAGCGTCGTAGGCGTTGGGTAGGGACGCGATAGGGAAAAACTGGTCCCTACATTCACACGCGATAAATCGCTCAGAAATAGAGAGAACATGCACAAATGAGAAGAGAGACGAAAAGATAGATTGGATTTGAAAAAAGGAAGAGACGATGTTTCTTTTTCATCTTTTCTTCTCATTGTCTCTTTTTCATCTTTCTAATCTCATATGCAATATATCTCTACTTATAGCGATTTATCGCGCGAAAACGTAGGGACCAGTTTTTCCCTATCGCGTCCCTACCCAACCAGTATTGCTCGTTTCGCCATGAAATACACGTACTTAGTCCATTAGCTTCCTGGCGAAACCTCATCACGTGGCCTCTTTGAACCTTCCAGGCAATTTAGTTGGAGTCAGTGACCCAGGAACTCGTCTCGATAGTAGGAGTCGCAGAGGAGTAGCTATCTCGTTTGAGCTTGAGATCCTATAGTGATTATATACATGTATCTTTATGTGGCACTGTAGAGAATGTAACTTCTTTTTTCTCTGGCCCAAAAAGCCTTGCCAGTTGTTGACAAAGGGGAATGGGCATGTTACAGTTATCAATAACAACAACAGCATATTGATAAAAGCTTTGACAGGGCGAGTAGCGGTTATCCGTTACGGACAGAGAGTAGATAGCTGCTGAGAATTCTACACGTCAACCAAGCGCGAAAAAGACCCTGAAGCTGTGAGAAGAAATCGCTTTGCATGAGTGAAGCGAGAGTAGAACTGCACCGGATGCCTCCGTAATCGGGCGAAAGTATATACAGAATGTATATACTTGCTGAGGTTGCTATCGTGAGATGGCAGCAAATGCAGGTGGTAACACGAGAGCTGTGAAGCGCTCTTCGTCCTGAGTAGAGGATGAAGGGCTTTTTTGTTTGCTCTTTTCCATACAAGATGCTCTTAACAATCAAAATGAAAAAGCGTTGTAGGGACGAGTAACGGTCCACTGCACCTCCAGAGAGCGAGCGATTGCTGGAAAGCTCGTATGTGCAAGCCGTGAAAAAGATCCTGAAGCTGCAAGAAGAAATCGTATTCGACGAGAGTAGAACTTGCCGGCCGGCCCCCGTTAGAGGGTTGTTACAGAATATGAAGAACTGTTGTATTCTGTACACGAGGCTCATACTGAAATGTATGGGCAAATAAAGGTGGTACCACGAAGGCTATTGCGCTCTTCGTCCTTTCAAGGGATGAAAGGGCGTTTTTTTATACCAAATTTTCAGCGGTAAATCGGTTTTAAAGATAAAAAGCGGAGGTAAATACAAATGGCACATTGTCCAGAATGCGACGCAAACGTGAGTACCCAGGGTTCTATCGTGGGCGAGATTATTTTTTGCCCTGACTGTAACGCGGAACTAGAAGTGATCAATGTAGAGCATCCTGAAGTAGCCCTTGCACCAGAGGTCGAGGAAGATTGGGGAGAGTAACCCTATGCGCCTGGCTATCCTAACATCACGCGTTCGTGTGGAAGAAAAATTGTTGATTGAAGCGTTGCGGCAGCGTGCAATCGACTTCGAGATTATCGATGACGGCGAATTGCTATTTGATCTGGCTCAGCCCGAAGCCCGCTGGCGTACCTATGACGCTGTGTTCTGTCGCAGCGTGAGCCAATCAAGGGGGCTGGCCGTCCTGCATGTATTGGAGCACTGGGGCATCCCAGTCTTTAATTCGGCTGCCGTCACTGCGACTTGCAATGATAAGTTGTTGACGACGCTAGCCCTGATGAAGGCTGGCCTCCCGGTACCACGGACGATGCTGGCCTTTGATGCACAGAGAACGGTTGAGGGCATTGAGCAGATTGGGTATCCAGCTGTGTTAAAACCGGTCTCTGGCTCCTGGGGCCGCTTGCTTGCTCGCATCAACGACCGTGATGCAGCGGAAGCCGTGGTTGAGCATCAGGAGACGCTAGGCTCTTATCAGCATCACATCCACTACATTCAAGAATATATCGCCAAACCGAGCCGTGATATCCGTGCCTTTGTGATCGGTAATCGAACGGTGTGTGCCATCTATCGTGCCAGTGAGCATTGGGTGACTAACACTGCCCGTGGCGCTATCACTGATAATTGCCCCGTAACCTCTGAATTGGATAGCCTTTGTGTACGTGCGGCGCAGGCCGTTGGCGGTGGCATCCTGGCGGTGGATGTATTGGAAGATCCTGAGCAAGGTTTGCTGGTAAATGAGATCAATGCGACGATGGAATTTCGCAACAGTATCGCGCCGACCGGAGTAAATATTCCGCAGGAGATGCTTGAGTATATTGTGAGCAATGTGCGCGAGGGGGTAGCGTTGTGAGCCGAATACGTGTTTCGATTGTCGGTGGTTCGGGCTATACGGGCGGTGAATTGATCCGCCTTTTACTCTTCCACCCGCAGGTCGAATTAGCACAGATTGCATCGGGGAGCCAGGCCGGCCACTTCGTGCATAGCGCCCACCCCAATCTGCGCAAGATTACAACGCTACGTTTCTGTCATCCAGACGACCTTACCGCTTGTGACGCGCTCTTTCTCTGTTTGCCACACGGAGTCTCATCTGGTGATATTGAGCGTTATCGCACGCTTGCGCCTCGTGTCATCGATCTATCCGGCGATTTTCGTCTGCACTCGGAGGCACTGTATCAGCGTTGGTATGGGCATGCACATAAAGCGCCTGCATTACTCTCTGAGACCGTGTACGGCCTGCCCGAACTGCATCGTGCAGAGCTACGAGAAGCGAACCTTGTCAGTGGTACTGGCTGTATGGCAACGACCGCAATCCTGGGGCTTGCTCCTTTATATCGTGCAGGGATCGTCAACACGAGTATACCTCTGGTCCTGGAGGCCAAAGTTGGCTCATCGGCTGCAGGAGCGCATGCCGGCCCGGCCAGCCATCATCCAGATCGTAGTGGGGCTGTACGCTCGTTTGAGCCAACCGGCCATCGCCATAGCGCAGAACTGATCCAGGAATTAGGGTCAGACGGCGGCGAACTGCAACAGACCGTTGCCTTCTCCGCGACTGCCATCGAACTGGTGCGCGGCGTGCTGGTAACCGCCCATGTGTTTATTAATGGCAGTCTGGATGAGCGTGCCATCTGGCGTATCTATCGAGAAGCCTATCAACAAGAGCCATTTATGCGCCTTGTCAAAGAGCGCAACGGCGTTTATCGCTATCCCGAACCAAAAATTCTGGCGGGCAGCAATTATTGTGATGTAGGTTTTGAACTGGACGCAGCACAGCAGCGCGTCGTAGTTATCTCGGCCCTGGATAATCTTATGAAAGGTGCTGCAGGCAACGGCGTACAGGCCCTTAACTGTATGTTCGGTTGGGACGAGACGCTAGGTCTAAGCTTCCCAGGTTTGCATCCCGTATAACAATCCTTTGTGATTGTCGAGCTCGCTTATACACGATCAAAAACGAATCAGCCACGACACGGCATTTCTGGATATATTGAACAAGGTTAGATAGAGAAGAGAAACGGAGCTTACTATGACACTTGTTGTGAAGATTGGCGGCGGCGCAGGCGTTGCCACCGCGAATATTGTACGTGAGATAGCCCGCTATGTTGCCGAGGGGCAGCGCGTAGTTCTGTTGCATGGTGGCTCTGATCTCACCAATACGCTCTCTGAACAGCTTGGCCATCCGACTCGCATGGTTACATCCCCCAATGGTATGACCAGCCGCTACACAGATAGCGAGACACTCCAGATCTTTGCCATGGCTGTGGCGGGCCAGATCAACACCGATCTCGTTGCCCAGCTCCAGCAGCAGGGGGTAAATGCCTTTGGTATGGCTGGCGTTGATGGTCGGCTCTTAGTTGCGCGGCGTAAAGCCATTGTGCGTTCGGTAACACCTGAGGGCCGTGTACAGATCTTACGCGATGACTATACAGGTCAGATAGAGCAGGTCAACAGCGCGATGCTGGAATTACTGCTGAATGCTGGCTATACACCAGTGATTGCGCCTCTGGCCTTGAGCCATGAAGGCGAACGCTTGAATGTCGATGGCGACCGTGCCGCAGCTGCGGTTGCTTCCGCTTTGCACGCAGATGCCCTGGTTATTATGACCAATGTAGCCGGTTTGCTGGCCGATCACCGCGATGCCTCGACCCTTATCCATACTATTCCGGCGGGACAGCTCGACGAATACATGAGCTATGCCAAAGGACGCATGCGCAAGAAATTGCTTGGTGCGCAGGAGGCTCTGCAAGGCGGTGTCTCCCATGTGTGTATCGGCAGCACATCCTTGCGTGCGGTTCTGAATGGTTCAGGAACCATCATCTCGCATCTTCCTGGCGAATATAATGCGCCCACCGCCAGCGAGAATGGTTCGAGCAGGAATAGCACAATCCAGGAACAACAGGTAGAGCGCGTACGCGAAATGGTATCGCTTGGTTAGCAGCAGCAAGAAGGAGGCCCAATATGCTCAATATGAGCACGATAATGGAGCGAGAAAGCATCTATACAAGTGGTGTGTACGGTAAGCGCCCGGTGGCCATCGTACGCGGCCAGGGTGCTTTACTCTGGGATGATGATGGGCGTGAGTATATCGATTGCGTAGGGGGCCACGGTGTAGCAAACATTGGACATGGACGCCCCGAAATCGCTGCCGCCCTGGCAGCACAGGCGCAACGCTTGATAACTTGCCCAGAAATTTTTTATAACGATGTGCGCACACAATTGCTTGAGCGTCTGGCACATATTACACCTGCGGGCCTTACCCATACATTCCTTTGTAACAGTGGTACTGAAGCAGTCGAAGGTGCGCTCAAGTTTGCCCGCCTCGCCACAGGTCGCACTGGTATCATCGCCACCCTGCGCGGCTTCCACGGTCGCAGCATGGGAGCCCTCTCAGCTACCTGGGAGCCGCACTACCGCGAGCCATTTGCTCCGCTTATACCAGGTGTAACCCACATGCGCTATAACAGCCTGGAAGCGGCCGAGGCGGCTATCAACGAAGAAACCGCTGCCGTGCTAATCGAACTGGTTCAGGGCGAAGGCGGTGTTCATGTCGCGGATATCACATATATCCAGGGTCTTGCAGTTCTCTGTCGCGAGCGTGGTGCATTACTCATCGTTGACGAGGTGCAAACAGGCTTTGGTCGTACGGGCACGCTCTTTGCCTGCGAACAATATGGTATCCAGCCCGATATCCTCTGTCTTGCAAAATCGTTGGCTGGCGGTATCCCTATGGGAGCGATCTGCCTGGGAGATCGCGTGATCGAGAGTGGGCGTCTCATCAAGGGCTCACATGGTAGCACATTCGGTGGCAACCCTCTTGCCTGTGCCGCTGCCCTGGCTACGCTGGATATTCTGCAACAAGAAGACTTGCCGGCCCACGCCGCCGAACTTGGCGCTTATGCTCTGGAACGCCTGCGCTCACTGCAATCCCCGCTTATCCGTGAAGTGCGTGGCCGTGGCCTTTTGATCGGGATCGAATTGAAAAAGCGCGTCCAGCCCTATTTGGAAGCGTTGTGTGAGCGCGGTATCCTTGCTCTACCCGCCGGCCCCAACGTCTTACGCTTGCTGCCACCCCTGGTAATCACGCAGGAGCAGATGGATCGAGTTATTGACGTTATTGCAGTGCTCCTGGGCGCACCGGCTCAAGCTGCACAAAGTGTCCCGATGAGCCATCTCAAGTCCGCTAACCATGATTCTGAGATCGCGCTCCTGCGCAGTATGCTTACCATCCCAAGCCTCTCCGGCCAGGAGAACGCGTTGGCACACTATATGGTCGAGCAAGCACAGGAGGCTGGCCTGCACGCCTATGTGGATGAAGCAGGAAATTTTGTTGCCAGTACACATGCGGAGCTTGCAGACCAGGGACAGCCCGTCGTGATGCTCGGTCATATGGATACCGTGCCTGGCAATATCCCCATCAGGTTAGAGAATGGCATTCTGTATGGGCGTGGAGCCGTTGATGCAAAAGGTCCTCTAGCTGCCTTCCTCTGTGCAGCCGCTAGAATCGCTCATATAGGAGCAAAAACCCGGCCAATTGTCGTTATTGGTGCAGTGGAAGAGGAGGCGGCAACCTCGCGTGGCGCACGCGCTGTCGTTGATCGCTATCAGCCTCATGCCTGTATCATTGGTGAACCAAGTGGCAGCCAGGCCGTCACCATTGGCTATAAAGGACGCTTATTAATCGATGGTTGCGTGACCAATCCTTTAAGCCATACTGCTGGGCCCGCCCAGAGTAGTAATGAAATCGCGGTCTCGTTCTGGGAACGTGTGCGTCTCCATGCAGCCGAGTGGAATCAACAACATGCAGGCACTTCAAATTTTGCGGCCCTGATGCCTTCTTTGCGCAGCATCAATAGTAGCCAGGATGGCCTGGAAGAGCAGACACGCTTCGTTATTGGTTATCGTCTGCCTCCTGATTTTGATGTCACCGTGCTACGTACCCAGCTTCAGGACTGGGCCCTTGAAGATGATATCCATCTTAGTTTTTCGGGCCAAGAAGGTGCCTTCCAATCAACGCGTTCAACGCCCCTGGCACGGGCTTTTATCTCGGCCATCCGTGCAACGGGTGTGCAGCCTACTTTTAAACACAAAACAGGAACTTCAGATATGAATGTTGTCGCACCAGTTTGGGGTCAGAATATTGTGGCGTATGGGCCTGGTGACTCGCGCCTCGATCACACACCTCAAGAACACATACTCGTTGCCGAGTATGCCCACGCTATTGATGTCCTTGAGTTGGTGCTGCAAGATATCGCGGCCCAAAGGGAAATGACTGTATGAGATCACTTGCCATTCTCGATACGACTTTGCGCGAGGGAGAACAATTTATAAAAACGTTCTTCTCCTTGGAGCAGCGCATAATGATTGCACGCTTGCTGGATGCTCTGGGAGTGACATTTATTGAACTTCCATCACCTGTTTCATCACCTGATACGCGTGATGCTATTCGTGCGCTTTGCCAGCTTAATTTGCGTGCGCATATTGTCACCCATGTGCGTTGTGTGGAGGCGGACGTGCAGGCAGCTCTCGATACAGATGTTTATGGCCTGAACCTTTTCTATGGCACTTCTAGCGAATTGCGTTCTTATAGTCATGGAAGGGCAATCGATCAGATCCGTAACGATGCTGTTCCTCTGATCCGGCATATTCGTGCGGCTGGTCGCTATGTGCGTTTCTCGGCTGAGGATGCTTTTCGCAGCGATCTAGTTGACTTGCTAACGGTCTTCGATGCGGTGGTGGATGCGGGTGTGGATCGCATTGGTCTGCCTGATACCGTTGGGATTGCAACTCCACGTCAGGTTGAGGGTCTGGTTCGCTTGCTTGCTGATCGCTATCCGCATGTGGGCCTTGAGTTCCATGGTCATAATGATACTGGTTGCGCAATTGCGAATACGATTGCCGCCTTTGAGGGTGGTGCGGATTGTCTGGATGTGACGGTGCTTGGCATCGGCGAACGCAACGGTATTGCATCCATCAGCGGCATTATTGCGCAGCTCTATATGCATTATCCTGAACTGCTGGCTACATATGATCTGACACAACTGGTTACGCTTGATCACTACGTAGCCGATAGTCTCAATATTGATATTCCTTATAATATGCCGATAACCGCTCCCAGTGCTTTTACACACCGGGCGGGTATTCATACAAAAGCGGTGCTACGTAATCCACGGGCTTATGAAGTACTCAATCCCGACGATTTTGGTCTTGTGCGTCATGTGGATGTCGGCTCCCGCTTTACTGGTCGTTACGCTGTTGGCCATCGCGCCGTTTCGCTAGGCTTAAATCTTACCTCCGACGAGGTTGTTCAGCTGACTCAGGCTATTAAAGAGCATGCCGAGAATGGCTCAATGAGCGAAGAAGAGGTAAATGTGTTTATTCATTCATGGTACGAGGAGAAAGGAAGTCTTGTATGGGGACACTAACAGAGGAGATATTCAGTTATAAATTGGGGCGTCCCGTTCACGCAGGCGAGACGATTGTTGTTGAGGTCGATCATGTGATGAGCCATGATACGACAACACCTCTGGCAATCCAGGCTTTTCGCAAGCTGACAAAGCGGAGTGGGGGCCGTGTTTTTGATACCAAGCGTTCGCATCTTGTGTTTGACCATATTGTTCCTGCCTCTACTATTGCCTCTGCCGGGCTGCAGCGCGAGGTGCGCACTTTTGCCGGTGAGCAAAATATTGCGATTCTACAAGAAGGTATCTGCCATCAGGTTATGCCGGAGAAAGGCTTTGTAACCCCTGGTAGTGTTATTGTGGGGGCCGATAGCCATTCCTGTACCTATGGAGCTTTTGGAGCTTTTGGCACAGGTATGGGTTCAACCGATATTGGTGTTGCGTATGCCACGGGCCGTACATGGTTTCGCGTGCCTGAGACGATCAATGTTCGTCTGACTGGCGAACTGTCCCCTGGCGTCTATGCCAAAGATGTGTCGCTCGAAGTGATACGTCGTATTGGTGTGGATGGTGCTAACTATCGTGCCGTTGAATACACCGGTGATCTTGTCGAGCGTTTCTCGATCAGTGAGCGTATGACCTTTTGTAGTATGGCTATCGAGATGGGCGCTAAGGCTGGTCTGATTGCGGCCGATGAGACGACGCGCGAGTGGTTGCGTGGACGCACCGATCGTGAATATCCAATGCTTACCGCTCACGATCCTCACTATGAGCGTGTGCTGGAGATTGACGTTTCGGCTCTGGCCCCGCAGGTTGCCTGTCCGCCGGATGTGAATATCGTCCACCCGGTCAACGAGGTTGAGGATATTCAAATTGACGAGGTGTTTTTAGGTACCTGCACAAATGGACGTCTGGACGACCTGGAGATTGCCGCTAATATCTTACGTGGCAAAACGATTAGCCCCAATCTGCGTATGGTGATTGTGCCCGCCTCGCGCGAGATTTACCTTGAGGCAATGCATCGTGGTTATCTGGAAGTCTTCTCTCTGGCTGGTGCATCTGTGGGTACGCCTGGCTGTGGTCCCTGCATTGGTCGCCACTTCGGTGTGCTGGCTCCAGGCGAACGTGCATTGACAACGATGAACCGCAATTTTACAGGCCGTATGGGTGACCCGACCGCCGAAATCTATCTGGCAAGCCCGGCAACTGCTGCCGCGAGCGCGTTGACCGGCCATATCACTGATCCAAGAACTGTCTTAGCTGCTTTGAAAGGATAAAACGATCATGGGGCGTGTTTGGAAACTCGGCGATAATGTAAATACTGATGTTATTATTCCTGGTCGTTATAATGTAACAACTGACCGGGCTCAACTGGCGAAATACTGCTTGTATGAAGGCTACCCGGAATTTTCGCGGGAGGTACAGGCTGGTGATATCTTGATCGGCGGCCACAATTTCGGTTGTGGCTCCTCGCGTGAGCATGCGCCCGCCGCGATTCAGGCAAATAACGTCAAAGTGGTGATTGCGCGTAGTTTTGCGCGTATCTTCTATCGCAATGCTGTGAATATTGGCCTACCAGTTCTTGTTTGTGAAGAGGCTGTCCTGGGTGCAGAAGATGGTCAAGAATTGGATGTCAATCTGGAGACCGGGGAGATTCGTAACCTGACCACGGGCCAGATTTTCCAGTCGGAGCCGCTCGATCCATTTGTTGCGCGTATCGTTGCGGCCGGGGGTATTATTAATTATATTGAAGAGGTGGGGACTTTACGATGAGTCGGCGACAATTCCAATCCCCTCCCAACGTGTGTGTGATTCCTGGTGATGATGCGGCTCCTGAGGTTGTGCGTCCAACGGTTGCCGTATTGCGTTCGCTCGCTCCCGATATTCGGTTCACAGAGGCGATCTGTGGGCGCGAGGCAGAGGCACAATATGGCGAGGCTTTTCCAGCGGAGACACGACGGGCTATCGATGCCGCTGATTGCACCCTCTTCGGTGCCAGCGGCGGACCCAGTCGCCCAATCCTATGGTATCTACGTTGGAATAAAGAAACGTATGTCAACGTCCGACCGGTGCGTTGGTATCCAGGCTATAATAGTCCGATGCTCCATCCTGAGCGCATCAACTATGTAATTGCACGCGATAATCTAGAAGGCATGTATCCACCGCGTGAGGGCAGTGTCGCGGAACTGGCAGCCCTCGCCAGCAGTATCTCCTGGTGGCAGGCTCCCCCCGTTGATACTATTGGTGCTTACTCCATCAAGATCAGTACTGATGTGCAGATGCACCGTCTGGCGAACTATGCCTGTGAGCTGGCATTAGAGCGGCAGGCGGCGGGCTATCCAGGTCGTGTTACCCTGGGCGCGAAGTATTCGATTCAGCCGCGTACCGATGGACGCTTCCGCACCATTGTGAAAGAGGCGGTGGCCGCGCATCCTGGCCTGCAGTACCAGGAATTTTTAATTGACGACATGGCTCGTCGCCTGGTTGCCGCTCCAGAGACATTGGATGTCATTGTGCTTGGCAATGAGCATGGTGATATTCTGGCCGATGTGTCCAGTGGTACCATCGGTGGCCTTGGCCTCTCGCCCAGCGCTTGCTACGGTGAGCATTATGCCTATTTTGAGCCCGTACATGGTTCAGCACCTGATCTGGTAGGTAAAGGCATAATTAATCCTACCGCAATGCTATTAACAGGAGCGATGCTGCTTGACTACCTGGGCTATACAGAACAGGCACGGACTCTAGAACGTGCCATAGAACAGACGTATCGCGAAGGCCGTATACTTCCAGTTGACCAGGGTGGTCAGGCAACTACAACAGAGTTTGTCAATGCCATTAGAGCACGTTTGCCATAGTCAGTGCCGTGCACGATCCATCGGACAAAAGGTTCCTCAACGACGACTCAGGCCTGAAGATATCGATTGTATCTATTTATGTGCAATGGGTAACGGCTAATAGCAATCTTGCCTCATTAAGAAGACTATTACAGCCTGAACTGTTATAATGGGTTCTCAAATAAATAAATACTGTGCACAATCTATTAATTGTTGGAACCAATTGTTAAAACCGATTGTTGGAGATATTGAAAATGAAAGCTGACTGGGTAACAAAAATAGCTGACCGCGTTGAAGCGCAATGTTCGGCAGCGTAAAGGTGAGCATGCAACAATAGTTTGCGCTTCCGGTATCAGTCCATCGGGCCCGATTCATCTGGGTAATCTGCGTGAGGCTATGACTGTACACCTGGTAGCGGAGGAATTGCGCGAGCGTGGCTGGCAGGTGGATCATATCCATTCCTGGGACGATTTTGACCGGCTACGCAAAGTCCCAGCGGGCGTGTCAGCGGACTACGAAAAATATATTGGGACGCCGATCTGTGATGTGCCTGATCCCTTTGGTGAATATGATTCTTATGCAACTCATTTTATCACCGATTTCAGCAAGGGACTGGATCGTCTGGGTGTTCGCCCGCGTTATATTCGCCAGTCCATTGCCTATCGCCGTGGCGACTATACAGAGCAAATCAAGCAAGCAATGCACAATCGTAAAGAAATTTTCGATATCTTGTCGGAGCATCAGACCTTACAAAGCAAAGAGACGCTTGCAGAGCGTCGCAGTGCCTACTATCCATTTAAAGTCTATTGCGAAAATTGTCATAAAGATACAACCAGAATTGTGGCATATGATGAAGCAACGGCGCAGATCTCCTATGTCTGTGAGTCCTGTGCATATGAGGGTGCTTTTAGCCTGAATGGCAAGGTGGAGGGCAAACTGGTCTGGAAGGCCGATTGGCCTATGCGCTGGAGCGTTGAGCAAGTTGATTTCGAGCCGGCCGGCGAAGATCACTCTTCGCCAGGGAGCAGCTACACTGTTGGGCAGAAGATCGTCAAGGACATCTACAATTCAGTTGCACCCTACTTTGTTGGTTACGCCTTTGTCGGTATGGGTGGTCGCTCAAAGATCTCTAGCTCCGCAGGTACAAATGCAACCGTAACGTCCGCGCTGGATATTGTAGAGCCTGCTATCTTGCGCTGGCTCTATACGCGTCGTGCCAATAATCAGGCATTCGACATTGATTATGGTCAGGGCCTGTTGCGTCTCTATGATGAGTGGGATGCACTGGTACGCCAGGTGAACAAGGGAACGGTGAATGAGGTGAACAAACGTCTCTTCGAGCGTGCGACGCGTACGACGAGTGAGGAGATTGAATACACGCAACAGCCCGTACCATTCAGTGTGCTGACATCGATTCTCGATGTGACGCAGGCCAACGAGGAACAGGTGTTGCGCATCGTTTCACAGACATTGCCTACCGTTGAGAACCTGGAATCTTTGCGCACAACCCTTGAGCCGCGCTTTACCTGTGCACTCAACTGGGTCACAAACTACCTGCCAGACGATGAGCGTACACATATCTGTACAGCTTTTAACCATGAGGCATACGCACACTTCTCAGATGTGGATCGCGCCAGCATTCGCCTGCTTGCCTCGCGCCTGGATGATTCATGGCAACTCTCGGCGTCTGACAGAGTTGATGTATAGCGTTCCTAAGATCGTACGTAACTTGCCCGTAGATACTCCTCCCAACGATGAGTTAAAGCAGGCGCAACGCTCTTTCTTCATTGCACTCTACACCCTTATCTGTGGCAGCGATACAGGTCCTCGTATCCCGACCCTGTTGCTTTCAATTGGCAAAGAGCGTGCAAAACAATTGTTAACTCCTCCAACCGGTATGGAATTTACGATGGCAAAGTATGAAATGATGGCAAGATAATAGTGGGGTAATATCCATTCATGGAGTGATGAGGCTGTATAATTACGGCCTCATTTTTTGTATGCTCTAACCTGGGCAGTTTGCGTCAAGTTTGATCTAAATTCTACCGTCATATTCGTTGTTAGAGAGAAAGAGCACGAAGAGAACATTCTAGCGGTACTTTTCTCCTCTGACTCGACAGCGGTGATTATCTGTGTTATCATAGATGATGGATATAGATACTATGTGAGGAGGAGGGTATGTGGCATGACGAAACATTGGGACGAAAGCATGCTCGCACTCTTGCGTGCGAGTCCACAAGCATTTGTTAATCTTTTTTTGCCTGGTGCACATTATATTCAAGAACAACCACAAAAACTAAAAAGTCATCAGCGTACCATCGATGGATTAGTAAAAGTACGACTCAACCGCAAAACGATGCTCGTCCACATTGAGTTTCAGACCTATAATGATCCTAAAATGGCAAGCCGTCTCTTAGAATACAATGTCCTGATCTGGAATGAGTATAAGTTACCCGTTTTATCATGTGTGATCCATTTATTGACGGATACGCGCATCGCGCCCCCACCGTTCGAACGAACATTATCAACCGGAAAAAAGATCGTCAATTTCCATTATGAAATTATCGAGATAGGAGATTTCACAGCGGACGATATAATACAAATGGGTCAATCAGGACTCTTACCCTTCTTGACTTTGACGAAAGATGGGGCCACAATAGAAGTTGTCCAACGTATGTTCCGCGAGCTAGAGATGTTTGCGAACAAAAATGTAACGTTTGTCGCATTCATGCTTGCAACATTTTCATTTCAACGCTCAAATCAACACGACTTACCCTGGTTAGAAAGGAATTACAAGTATATGCATGATATTCTAAGCGAGTCCCCATTTTATCAAGAGATTATTGCTATGGGTCTTGAGCAAGGATTAAGTCGTGAGCAAGGGATCGAGCAAGGTCGTGAACAAGGGATCGAGCAAGGTCGTGAAAGAGGACAGCTAATAGCCCTACGACAGGCGATTATTGATATTGTCCATGAGCGGCTTCCTTCACTTGTTGAGTTTGCAACGTCACAGGTTGCTGCTATTGATGATGCAACTCAACTACGCCGCCTGGTGGTGAAGATGAGCACGGTTCCTGATGCTGAACAGGCGATGCAGGCATTCTTAAATGCAACACGTATACAATAAGTGATGATAATTAAGCACATTTTATGTGTATGTTCTCGCTCGATCACTATAAAAAAGAGCACTACTTGCCACCCTTATAGAAGTAAAGTTAGTGCTCTCTAAACATATCATGAATGCTGAATGCTTTTTCAGTATACAGCTGATTGTATGCTGAAAGAAATAGTAATTTTTACACCATAGAAGGTTTTTATTCCACTTTGTGCAGCTTGCCTGTTTTTACAAACGTTGTTCAGAAATAACCAGAGAGCGTAATCTCTGGTTATTTTTTCAAGTTATAAGTGTCACGCTAAGTTTAGACAATTTTGCTACAGTTTTATAACATTCTCTTCATGAATTCTTCATATTTTTCTGGCATACTATGCTTATCAGGTAGGTAGGTAGAGGTAGTGGATTGAAAAGGCGTTCTGATCGGCTGTGAGAAGGAGGGAAGTTACTATGGGTTACCAGGTGCTCCCACAAAACGAATTTTTTATCTATGTCCCTGCATTGCAAAACGATAAACTCCATTCTCACGACACTGGTGTGGATGAGAAGGACAATTTTTATTGTGAAGCTGCTAATCTGCCGTCTAAACTGAGTGCATGGGTGAAAGTCCCTCTCGCTGGAACAGTTTGTGTCTACGTCAGCCCTGACCAGGTATGCAAAGAAGTTGTCTGCTGCAGTTAATTTTTAACTTGTTCACTTTAATAGTGTGTCATACATGAAAGATTGCTCGTTTTCGGTATCTTCTAAGGAAGATAAAGAGAGAGGGTACTGGCAATAAATAGTATTGCCAGTACCCTCTCTCTTTATGCTTTTTGGTAGTTTATTTTCTACTCGGTTACCGCACCCAGCGAGGCCGAAGTGACAAGTTTTGTATATTTGTGGAGCACGCCTTTTGTATAGCGTGGCGCGGGCGCTTGCCATGTGCGTAAGCGTTGTGCGATCTCGTCGTCGCTGAGCTCGACTGATAGCTCGTTACGCTCGGCACTGATGGTGATCATATCTCCATTCTGGATGATAGCGATGGGACCGCCGAGCTGTGCCTCCGGGGCTATGTGTCCTACCACCATGCCATGTGTGCCACCGGAGAAGCGGCCATCGGTAATGAGCCCGACGCTCTCTCCATAGCCCTGTCCAACGAGTGCAGATGTCACCGCTAGCATCTCGCGCATACCTGGTCCGCCCTTTGGACCCTCGTAGCGAATGACGACCACATCACCATGTGTGATCTGATGCTGCATGATCGCTTCAAAGGTCTCTTCCTCAGAGTTATAGACTTTGGCGGGTCCACGGTGAGTGGTTGTTTTGAGTCCTGCAATTTTACAGACGGCACCTTCGGGTGCCAGGTTGCCTTTAAGGATTACCAACGGGCCGGTGGGATGGAGTGGCTTCTCTACTGGCATAACGATCTTCTGCCCGCTGGCAAGATCGGGAACTTCCTCCAGATTCTCGCCTAGAGTTCTTCCGCTCACTGTAAGTGCGTCACCGTTTAAGAGTCCTTCTTTAAGCAGGAGTTTCATGACGGCAGGCACGCCGCCTACGCGGTCGAGGTCGGCCATGACGTATTTGCCGCCTGGTTTGAGATCGGCCAGGTGTGGCGATTTCTCGCCGATGCGTGTGAAGTCATCAATTGTCAGGGGAACATCGATCTGGCGGGCGATGGCTATTAAGTGCAAGACTGCGTTTGTGGAGCCGCCCAGGGCCATGACCACGGTAATCGCGTTCTCAAATGCTGTTTTGGTCAGAATGTGTCGTGGAAAGATGCCTTTCTTGATCAAATGGACGAGTGCCTGTCCCGCGTTATAACAGTCGGCGGCCTTGCGTGCTGATACGGCTGGCATTGATGAGCTACCGGGCAAACTCATGCCCAGTGCTTCAATTGCGGATGCCATCGTATTTGCAGTATACATGCCGCCGCACGATCCTGCTCCGGGGATAGCGCTGGCCTCGACCTCGCGCAACTGTGCTTTATCGATTTTCCCGGCGCTATACTGTCCCACTGCTTCAAAGACGCTGACGATGTCTACATCCTGGCCACGACAGACGCCAGGTAAAATAGTGCCGCCATACACAAATAGGCTGGGCGCATCGATACGTGCCAGGGCCATGAGGCAGCCGGGCATATTCTTGTCACAGCCACCTATTGCTACCACCCCGTCGAAGCGTTGTGCATTGGCGACCAGCTCGATTGAGTCTGCTATAACTTCGCGGCTCGGCAATGAGAACTTCATGCCCTCGGTTCCCATCGAGATACCATCGCTGACTGTGATAGTGCCAAAGATCTGTGGTACGCCGCCGGCGACGCGCACACCCTCCCTCACCTTCTCGGCCAGGCGATTGATGTGTGAGTTGCATGGAGTGATCTCAGCCCATGTACTGGCAATGCCGACAAGTGGCTTATCAAAATCCTCATCCATCAAACCTACTGCTCGTAGCATCGAGCGGTTTGGCGCACGCATATCACCTTCTGTGATCATCTTGCTACGATTGTTATACTTCTGTTCTTCATTGTTCTCGGACATAATAGCAGCATATTCCTTTCTGCTGTAAGCTGTGGGTGTTATACCATTGTGGAAGAGTAGTAAATGAGTGGTACATGCCAGGTAGCTATCTGATTATTATAGTTCTGAACCTCTCATGTGTCTAGCACAAAATGTGTAGCCTATCGTACAAACACATGTTTATTTCGTACGTTGCATACTCTAAAATACTATCAAATTTGTTTTGCTACATTGCTGGGTTCTCTCTCGGTTGATGACCCGATATCTTTACTCGCGTAAACTATTCAAAGCCAATTTCCCACGCACAACCGTATTGTTCAAGCTTCCAAGTTGATCGATACTGATACGAACCACATCGCCTGCCTCCAATGTAAAGGGATGTTCGGGGACAAGTGCTGTGCCTGTACACAGTATAGCTCCATCAGGAAACTCGTCCTCCCGATAGAGGTAGGCCACAAGCTCATCTATCTTGCGGTGCAATTCACCTGTACTCGTCTCTCCGCGCCAGATTAGTTGCCCTGCTCGTTCAATGTTCATATATATACCCAGGGCATACGCATCGGGGATTTCCCAGGATGGTGTGATACCTGGACCGAGCGCACAGCATCCCGCATATACCTTAGCCTGTGGTAGATACAACGGATTCTCTCCCTCAATACTGCGTGAGCTAACATCGTTCCCTATACAATAGCCGACAATCTCACCATGAGCATTGATCACAACTGCCAGCTCTGGCTCTGGCACATCCCAGCTTGAATCGGCGCGTACCGCGATATGGCTGTTTGGCCCTGCTACCCGGCGTGCGTTCGCCTTAAAAAATAATTCGGGTCGTTGCGCTGCATATACCTTTGAATAAATATCCGGCGTATCGCTTTCCTCGCGTCGTGCCACTTCCGACCGTTTATACGTCACCCCTGCCGCCCATACCTCCATCGCCCCGTCAATTGGAGCCAGCAATGTCTCCATTTCTGCGTCATTACTACTACTACCCTGTATCGCCTCTTCAAGAGTACGGCGAAACTCACTGCTGGATAAGCGTAAAAGATCATGAAGTGTCTGTACTGACGAGAAAGATCCAATGCTACGACCCTTATCGGTCAAGCCTAATTTGATGCCATCTGTATTTGATTTGTAACGAATAAGCTGCACCGCTCTGCTCCTTTCTCATATGTCTGGATTTGATATAACTATAAGGCTCAACCAATTTTAATTATTATATGCTTCTATAGCTTCAGCAAACTGCTAAATTCTCCTGCTACATATCATAGCTCAATCCAGTAGCAGGATAGTATTTTCTCTGTTTCCACTTGCATCTGTTGCCATTCTAGCTTTCCACCATTCTTTTCGATCACAAGCACAGAAGCAGGATTTTCTCCTTCAATCGTCAACATGACGCGTTTCAGGCCGAGCTTTCGTGCTTCATCAAGGAGTAAAGCCAGTTGACAGGTTGCGTATCCCTTCCGGCGCTGCGAAGGACGGATATTATATCCAATATGACCGTGATGTTGCTCGAATGGAGGTATGAGAGTTGGGCGAAGCCGAATTTCACCGAGGATGCTCTCTTGCCCTTTCAGCAACCAGTAGGTCCGTTGTGGTACAGCGCCCGGTGGTAAGCCAATCCCTTGTGCTTCATCTGTCAATTCATGAAGAAACGCAGGAAAATCACTGAGAGCCAACGCGAAGTTGTTAAACCATGCTTCATCTGTTTGAAGAAATTCGTGAAGCATGGAAATGTACTCTGGCTCATAGTCGCGCGAGGGTTCTACCAACGTAAGTTCTTTACACTGCATCAAGAATGGTCCTTACAACATATACTGGTGGTTTTCTCTCTACAAATATTAGCCATAGAGTTGTTGGTAATGCCTGAGATGCTGAGATGCGAGGCATATTAATGCGGCGACATATCCGCAGAGCACCATCGAACGTGACTCCGCCAAGTGAAACAGGTTATAGATGCCACTTTTTCTCTCATGTATGGAATTGAAGCAGATCTCCAGGTATTGAGGAGAATATGCCCACTTATTGGCGCTTGCGCTTACTCTAACATACCATCCTTTATGTTGGAGTATTTGTATGCCTGCATCATGGGCTTACCAGTCTTCTAAGTTAGAATGCAAAATCTTATCGGCTTTATTCTCTGAGAGAAATTTATATAGGCTATTAGCATCTAACTCTGCATTCGCAAAAGCAGTGCACGCCTCAGCTCTCCATTCTAAATCACCAGATACAGAAAACTTTGTTCGCAGCTCCCTTATTACAGCAAGGGCGTTTGTGGCCCATGTAGTAAATTCATCCAATGGCCACATACTAAAGGATTTTAGATGTGCTACAGCACCATCTTTTGCTCTTTTTACTGGAGATACGAGTATAGGAATTATCTCTATTTCCCCTGATACAGAAACCCATTGTTCAATCCAGTTGGGATGTGAAGCGGCCTGTCGTGCTTTAGTGGCATCTAGTGCAGACGATGCATCTGCACCAGCATGGTCTTCAAAGACGAAGCAAAAATCGCCTGCAATCCACCATGGATCAGGGGAGGCTTCAGTTTCGTCATTATTAGAATCGAAACCCAACATTATGCCAAGTAGCACATGGGCATGTTCAAAACGATCATTGTTTTTGAGACCTTCCAGAATTTCTTTTTCTCTTCTATCATAGTTTCGAGTATGTGTAGTACCTAAATCGGTTAAAACAGCTTCCAGTCGTTCAATCTGTTCAAGCAATGCTTTGTTGTTTGGCTGTTCTGATATTTGGGTGTTGTTCTGATATTTTGAAAGGGAAACCAGCCATGGAATGGTTGGGGCAGCTTCCTTTGCCGAAGTGAATAATGCAGATGATTTCTTAAAAAGGGAATGGTCGCCGTTTTTAGCACCACACCAAGCTGCGCTTCCTGCCAAATAGAACCATAAAGCCCGATAACCCCTGAGTTCTGGTGCTGTAAGACCAGCCAGAACTTTCTCTGCGGCTTCTACCGCTTTTACAAAGTCCCCTTGCCACATGCGACGTTGGAAGTCTATCTCATGCTCTACAACAGCACTCAGCTCATTCATTGCGGGAAAGGGTTTTTGGTTGACTTGCGCTCTCTTTGAGAGAATCTGGCTATTTGCATTCTCCCATTCCGTATCGTTCCTTAAGAAGATTTCAAAATTTTCTACCAAATCTGATATTTGGGTATCCTGTGATTGTTCTATACCAAACGCTAACTCTGCCTGTAGTTCGGGATGAAAGTGGCTACGTCTATCCCTGTCTACCAAATAATCAGGTAAATGTTCTCCTGTTACCACAACTGCTGAATAGTCTTGCAACGATCTTGTACAACGACCAATAGCTTGCAGCACTCGCGTCTGAATACGCTCGTTAAAGAGAATATTTGCTCCCATTCGTGACATAAGGAAGCGTTCTTGGGTGTTTGTAGCTCTTGGTAAACCATCAATAAATAGCAGCCGACAATCGTCTCCAGGAAAATCAATGCCATCGTAACGATTGGCAATGACCGCAACTGCTTGGCTTGATTCTACAAATGGTTTTTTAGAATGTTCAATGTCATCTGCATCGAACGTATTAAATTCCAATGAACTTTTTACATCATTGACAATATCATTCCCTTGGCGAGCATTTGGAACTAGTACAATACTTCTCCCTGCTAATTCCATCATTTGACGCCGGAGTTCAACAATCTCAGCATCTTTAAGGGACATGCTTGGAAAAACAAAGAATCTACGCCCTATTCCTTGACGATCCCACCCATTTGGAACTGAAAGTCTTGTTATTTTTTTTCTTCCGGTTAACCTTTCTAAGTCTCCTCCCGCTCCAAGAGTTGCAGACATATATATACGTTGCTTGGCATTGGTAAAAGGTTGATGTGTCCAAGTTGGCGGTATTAAAGGCCGAATAAGTATATCTTGAGAGGAGAGATATACATGGCATCCTATCAAGCAGTCTTTTATCATGCTCCATGGGTGGCGGAGATCTGTTCCTGCTACATGAATATCAACAAGGGCATAAAATTCATCTTTAATCTCAAAAAATGTTGGCGTAGATAATTTATCTGCCCAGGAAATATCTGTAATACTTTGATGTTCTCCCCCCATCATTCGGGTATAGTAAGTCGAACCAATATATGGCTTAATCAAGTTGGCAAGCGCCGTATGTAGTGCTTGATGTTCACGTTTTGTTCTTTCAATCCTTAGGGACCATAATGATGCGATATAATTTTCTGCTGCATGTGCATCATCCACAATTATTATTTGAGGATTCTCAAAAAATGGATGGGTATTGAAAAGTGCATTATATGTGGTAATAGCAACTTTATCAGCATTTGTATATTGTGCTTTTGCCGAAGGATTATACTCGGTGACTTTTCCAGTAAAACCATTTACGCTTAATCCATATTGTTCACCAGCTTGCTCCACCACCTGATTTACCAACTGACGTGTTGGACATAGATAGACTACTCTTTCCCCGAATTTTCTCCTACGCCACTCTGCTATCATTAAGCCGACCAAGGTTTTTCCACTACCCGTAGGAAGCTGGAGGGCAACATCACTGCTTTCAAGGGCATTGACTGCATAATCCTTCATGATTTCGCCTTGATGTAACAAAACACCTGGTATCTTCCTTCTTGGCAAATCTAGAAGTAGCTTCTCAGGGCTATCTGGAACATTTTGTGGCGGTACAACTTTCTTAAATGCCATGTCTCACCTTCAATAAATCAATTCTTGTAGTTATTTTAGTAGAGTAGCTTCACTGTTCCCTCATACAGCTATCATTGATCGATTGCAGGAGCAGCTTGCGCATTGATTGCATGAGCAATACTATTATAATTGGAAATCCCCTGTGATTGCAACCCTTCGGGAACTATGACTGCACGCCACTTACCATTTCATTGCCCAGGTAGAGGCGCTTTTCGACCACTCGGAGCAATTCCAGTCAGAATATGAAAAATTGAAAGCGAGCGCGGGCTTTAAGCTTAGTGAGGAAGGCCAGTAACTCCTGGACATGCAGATTGGATTAACCCTTATGGGCCAGTAGAGAAGAGAACGCATGGCGGAGCGCATACGGTTAATCTATGCCAAATATAAAACATAGTGAAAGGCACTGTGCAAACCCCATAAAAGGGGCGTGGCAGAATACTCCCAGGATTGTACGCTAAGGACAAAAATATAAGGACATCTATAGCCATCACAGCCCTGCCTGCGGTATAATACAGGAATATTGTGTAAAAATGTTATAAAATGTTCCAATACCGGCAGCTTGCTATACGCCGGGGGAGGATATGGCGCATCTATGCCAAGTACAAACAAAGTAAGTGTTATCATTAAATGTAAGAAGCTTGTAAACAAGTTTTTGCGATAACCTCTGTATGTTATGTTCTTTAAGAACAATATATTATGCTATGAAAAGGAGCGATATGCTATGGTAAACCTATGGATTATTGTCGGTGAAGCCAATGCAGGAAAATCTACAGCTATACGAGCCTTAACGGGTGTTAGGGATGACGACATTTTTACACTGGATACCGTGGCTGGGGTTTTAATTCCAAACATGCTCATAGTTTCATCAGCGTTACAGGAGCGTTACAAGAAATCTCAACCTCAGGATTTTGTAAACTATGTTATGCATGGAATAACCATGCCTGGAGAAAAAGAGAAGCAAAACAATCAACAACAAATTGATAATGTCCTCATATGTTTGCGTATACAGCAGGTAAAGAATCGTCCTTGCGCAAATGATTATATTCGTGTTTTTGTACAAGCAGGATGGAACATGTCAGCACCCATCGTGCATCTCCACACCCAAAACTTGCAATATAGTGCCCCAGCCCCGCATACAACACTTGATGTCCCTGGAAGACCCGATAACGCATCCAATAAAATTGCACACGCTATACGGCAAGTCTGGCAATGGCTCTAGCGGCAACGTGAAGCAGTCCATAAAGAACCGCACTGGCGAATGCGGTTTTCTTATGGAGAAACAAATCCCTATCTGCCTGCCGGTTTCCGGGACGGTATGGGAAGGGCAAGCCCGAACAGCGCCGCCAGGTCTTCACTAATCTCTCGCATCCGGGTTAGGTTAACGGTGGTTCCATTCCAGACGGAGCGCACCATCCAATCTGATTACCTCGCCATTGAGCATCTCGTTCTCCATAATGTGCTTTGCCAGGGAGGCATACTCTTCTGGCCGGCCGAGCCGTGGTGGGAAGGGCACTTGTTGTCCCAGAGTGTTCCGAGCACTCTCCGGTAGGCTTCCCAGCAGTGGCGTATCGAAGATGCCAGGGGCTATCGTCATAACGCGAATCCCGTAGCGTGCGAGTTCGCGTGCAATCGGCAATGTCATGCCCACGATGCCGCCCTTCGATGCTGAGTATGCTGCCTGCCCGATCTGTCCATCGAAGGCCGCTATCGAGGCCGTATTGATAATCACGCCGCGCTCACCACCCGCATCGGGAGTGTTCTCGGCCATCACTGCAGCTGCCAGCCGGATAACATTAAATGTGCCGATCAGGTTGATCTGAATGACCCTGGTAAACGTTTCTAGCTTGATTGGTCCATCGCGGCCTATAACTTTTGCTGGCGGCCCAATGCCTGCACAGTTAATGACTCCATGCAGGCCTTTAAAGTGCTCTAGCGTGGCCTTAATGGAATCCTGGACGGAAGTCTCTTCGGTCACATTTGTTGCCGAAAAGAGCGCGGCATCTCCTAGCTCTTTAGCCAGGTTAGTGCCTGTTTCAGCATTGAGATCGGCGATAACGACTTTCGCACCGGCCTGGACCATGAATCGTGCGCAGGCTGCGCCCAGTCCTGACGCGCCACCGGTCACGAAAATGGTCTTATCCTCTAATCGCATATCTTGTCCCCTTCCCTCATTGTTTTTCTGTGTTTCGCATCTTTGCGTTGTTCATATAACACGAATATGCTTGCCTTTTGCTTCCACATCATACATCCTGAGAGAAGGAACCTACAAACTAGAACACTTCTCTTGTCTCTTCGAGTGCGAAGTGCTAGACTCTTATTTGAGATAATGATGATTAAGTTAAAGGATTATAGATAGTTGACGAAGAAACAGGAACGTATTGCATTGCTTGAGGGACAGATCAGGCGTGCACAGCGGCATATACATACTCTGACCCCGTATAGCAATCGCTTCTCATGGACACGTGTCGCGATCTTTTTTGGCGGTGTGGTGCTTAGCATACTTTTGCTTATTATATTTACCTGGTGGGTTGCACTACCAGTCTTGCTATTGGCTATGTTGATCTTTGGTATTCTGGCCCATTTCCATGGGCAGATTGATCGTAGTATCGCGCGTCATCGGCGCTGGATTTATATCAAGTCGGCGCATATTGCGCGTATGAAGTTAGATTGGGAGCATATTCCGACCGCTTACTCGACTGATCTACAAGAGGGGCATCCTTTTGAGTACGATCTGGATATTACCGGTCCGCGTTCGATTCACCGCTTGCTCAATACGGCCATTTCACGCGAGGGAAGCCTGCGCTTACGCAAATGGCTGCTCAATACAACGCCCGATCTAGAAGTTATTTGCAAGCGTCAGACGCTTGTACGTGAGCTTGTGCCGATGACGCGCTTTCGTGATCGGCTAATCCTCAATTCGGTTGTCGCGGCAAGTCGCTCGGCCGAGGAATTAGAGGGTAAGCGTTTGCTGAACTGGCTGAATGGGCAGGATCGATCTACGTTATTGCGTCCGCTGTTCCTGTTTTCGGCTGCATTTAATATTCTAACTATTGCGCTCTTGCTCTTATCTTTTGTTATTCCCACTATGCCACAGGTCTGGTACTATTCACTTTTGCTTTCGTTGCTCTTTTTCTTTTCTACAGCCGATAGGCGTGGAGATATGTTCGATGACGCTACCTACTTGCGCTATGGTTTTGCGACCTTGAGCCTGATCTTCTCCTACCTGGAGACATATCCATATGGGAAGAATGCACATCTGAAGACGCTCTGTGCGCCGTTTTTTCAGGATCGTGCATCTGGCCCCTCGGCGCTTTTGAAGGGAACTGCACGCATTGCATCGATGGCGACGTTGAAGAAGAATGGCTTACTCTGGCTGATTGTAAATGCCCTGGTGCCGTGGGACTTTTATTGTGCTTATCGCCTGGGCCAGTATAAAGCGCAACTTGCGGATCGCCTTCCCCTATGGCTTGATACCTGGTTTGAGCTTGAAGCGCTATGTTCCCTGGCCTCCTTTGCTTATTTGAACCCGGAATATATTCTGCCTGAGATTGTGTCTCCTGCTGATTTGCAGCGTGAGCAAGGCAAGCACTTCTCTGGACTTGCCATGGGCCATCCGCTTATTCCCGTTGAGAAGAAAGTGACCAACGATTTCGTCATGGATAAGCTGGGTGAGGTTGTGATTATCACTGGCTCAAATATGGCTGGCAAAAGCACGTTTCTGCGCACGCTGGGTGTGAATCTTTGTCTGGCCTATGCGGGTGCACCTGTCGATGCAACTGGCTTTTGTACGGGTCTCTTCAGGCTTTATACCTGCATCCGCGTCACTGATTCGGTGACTGACGGCTATTCCTATTTTTATGCTGAGGTCAAGCGCCTGCGTGGTCTGCTCGATGCTCTGGATCTGCCAGACGAGCCGCCTCTTTTCTTCTTAATTGACGAGATTTTCAAAGGCACGAATAATCGTGAGCGCCTGATAGGGAGCCGCTCTTTTGTGCGTGCCCTGGTCGGTCATGACTGTGTTGGTGCAATCTCGACCCATGATCTAGAGTTGGTGAGTTTAGCTGATACCTTGTCCCAGGTCAGAAACTATCACTTCCGTGAGGATGTTGTTGATGGTCGTATGGTCTTCGATTATGTGCTGCGTACTGGTCCTAGCCCGACTACTAACGCATTGAAGATTATGGCTATGGAAGGGTTGCCCATAGAAGAGTAAAATTATATTTTGCCCTAATTCAGCATGGCAAGTGCCTGGCGGATCGTTTTGATGTGATTGCGTATCTCGTAGCGGTCTTCGGCCTTTGGTGTTAGTTCCAGGTAGGCTTTGAGGTCGTGTAGTGCGCGGCCATACTGTTTGAGTTGAAGATAGACCAGACCTCGATCCCGCCGTTCGCTGCCCGCCTGTGGTGTGAGCAGGACGATGAGGTCACAGATGGCCTGCGCATGTATGTAGTCGTCTTTATCGATGTAGATACGTTTGAGATTGTTGAGTATACGAATGAGCATATTTTTATGGCTGATTGGCTCAAACCATTGTGCATGAAGTTTTATGTTATGTTGGGCAATTTGCTGTAAGCGCTTTTCGCAGTCCTGCTCGTTGAGCAGGGTACCACCTGAGAAAGGGTCAATATAAATGACGCTCTGCTCCCATTGATGGCGTACCATAAAATGATAGGGGAAGCCGATGCCATCTATCTGAATGCCCACACGCTTGCCCACCTCTATATAGAGGAGTGAGAGCGTGATGGGATTTCCGCAGTGTTTCTCCAGAACTTTATTGAGAAAGCTGTTGTCGGCGTTGTAGTAGTCGTCGCGGTTGCCTTGAAAGTTTTCATCTTCAAAAAGTATTTTGTTGAGCGCTTCGATAACGGTGAGAGGTTTGATGTTGTCTGGTAGTTGAGGAACCATTTCTGGTTCTGGTAGAGCGAGTAACGTCCTGACTCGACGAGCTAACGCGTCGAGGTGTGAAAGAGATTGCGCCGGGTCCAGGTCGTGATATTCGATGCTGGCGATAAGAAGGGCCGCTTGTGCTAAATCGATCTCACAATCTTCCTGAGCTGTAAGAGCTTCGAATGCCTGAAAGATGCGCTTTTGTATTGTATCATTTGAATATTTATCTGCCATCCTGCTGGCATTTAACCATAAAATGCCAGCGGAGTGCAAGGGGATAAAACTCTTTTAAACCAAATTCAAGCCAGGTCTATCAAAATAGATCGGGCTAGGGGATGGTTTAGGATTGTTCACATTTGTAATTTGTAGCAATAGACTACCATTCGGGCCTATATAGTTGTCAGGATTTGTGGTGCTCAAAGTGTCTGGATAGAGCGAAAACTTATCCCATGCATTACTTTTCCAATCATACAAAGAGGCTTGCAAGTAGCCATAGATAGATGGTAACGTTCTCCCATTAAGGGCATGAGGGATAGCAACTGACAGGACCTGGACATAGGAACCTACTTTTTTAGGAACGTCAAACTCAAACCCGATGCTTCCTTTGGACATAGCATATAAATTCGGTGCGATCTGCGTTGCATCACTCTCCTGCGTGGAGATAACATGTCCTGAGACATAGTTAGCTGGTAACCTGAATGGGGCGGCAAGATGCATGTTCACGGGCATTTGCAGCATTGTATCATGGTATCCGCCGGGATGGCCCCCATTGATTGTGATATCGTTGCTGCCATCGAGGGTTTGCTCTGGCCACCCTATTAACGTCGCAGGAGCGTTTTCAATCAGTAGTGGATCGTTGCCCCGCATCAATGTGGCATTTGCGTGCCACGCATTAGCAGAAATGACGATACTTTGATTGTTGATGATGGCACGTGTAGAACAAGAACCTTCGCAAGGGATGAATGCTGATCCAGCCCCACTCAAAATTGAGAGCTGAGCCATGTGACGTTGAAAGTCGTTTTGTGGTTGTCCCTGATTGGCATAAGGAAAGTAAGATGATGGTAGGCCATGGCTTCTGGCTATCTGATCTGCCAGCAATGTATCTGTGCTTGTTGGATTAGTCTGCACTGGTAGAACGATAGAGCGCTTTTGTCCGGCGTCCAGATGCCCAATTGCAACAAAACTATGTGGCATTAATACATACATGTCGTTAATAGGTGTGGTCAGGTGATTCGTGATAGTCCCGATGACATTCTCACCTTGCAGCTTGAGCTGTGCGTCTATCCCGCCCGTCACATGCCGATCCTGTTCAACAACGAGGGGATGATATGTCCACGTATCGGATGTTTCGAGGCTGACATCAGTTTCGTGGGTTCCATAGTTAATAGATGCGCCAGAGTCCATATTTGAGCCATAGATGTTCATGGCCATGTCTGGATCAGTTACTGCCAGCACCTGATTTACGCCTGGAATGCGTATATTAAATGTGCCTTTGTTTGGTACAAAGACGCCCATATATGTTGTGATGTGTGTTGCTGTACCACTTTCGTTAAGCTGCATAACGGCCAGGCTATTGTTTGTGAGCGAGGCATTCTTCTGATAAAATGCAATGCCATAAGAGATAAGTGTAAAAATGACCATACCACTTAGCATGATCCGCCAGCTCCACATTGGATACTTGAGCCGCTTGAGTATGATGAGGCGTACAGGCCCAAGGAAAAGCAGATATCCCAGGAGCAAGAAGAGGAACGTAAGTGGCGCAAACGAAAAATTGGGGTCGAGGGCTGGTAATACTCCTCCTCGTGTAAGCAGCTCGCCCTGTCCATTGTTATATTTTTGTGCTCCACTGGCAACCAGCAGGTGATCGCCAAGAGCATGGGTGAGTAGCTGTGTCCAGATGTTACTCTGTCCGGCCCATTTAGCAAGTGCAGGGCTAGCCAGATCAATTGCCAGATAGCAAATGCTGCCTTTTCCCTGCCGTGATTGTACAAACAAAGGAACATCGTTATAGCTTGACAGAGCTGTGATCGTGCTATAGTTCAGCGTATCGTTCCGGGTGGTTGCTATGCTTGCTATAACAGGTACACTTAGCCCCTCTATTTTTGGTCCTGGCTTCCCTTTCGCTTTAGATGTGAGTGTCGTGCTTTCTTGTGGAAACAAGCGTGTACCGGAAGGCAATTCGAAAGAACCATCAATAGTTACAGGGAGTATCTCGGCTGGTAACGGTGTAAGTGTACGCTGCCAGTCAGCCCCCCCCATTTCTAGCAAAGCTCCTCCCTGATTGACCCAGGTTTGTAATGCACTGACCTGTTCAGGTCTCAGGCTGCTCGTTGTGAAGTTATCGAGCACAATCGCATCAAAGTTATTGAGAACCGTCGTTTGTGTAGGAAGCGTTTTGGCATCGAGAAAGGTAAAGTTGATAGGAGTTTGTTGAGTTGGCAGGTTTAAGTTTTTCAATGTCTCAAAGCCTGTGTGTTGATCTGAGAGGATACCAATGGTGATCAATCCTCCATCGGGCACGTTAATCATTTTTGTGCGTGCACTTAAGATTTGATTATGATCATCGATCAGTTTCACCATGATGCCATCTGGGAGTAGTGGATCTGTGTTAAAGGGGACGTAGATAGTGCGCTCCAGGTGTTTGCCATGTGTCAGTGTGATGGGAGTGGTAAAACTTTGCGGCGTCATATTTTGGCCGATACCATTTGAATTGCCATTATATGCTTCAATGGCAATGCTGCCTGAGAAATCACTTTTCCCGTTATTATTAAGAGTTACAATGACAGGTATCCATGCGCTTGGCTTCAATACACCGTTGAAGCCAATATTTACCTGTAAATCGAGCGTCTCAACTTTGCTATCAGCTGATGCTGGTATGGAGAAGAGGAGAAATGTAGCGATAAGGCTAATAAACACGAAGCATGCTTTCGGCAACATGTTTATAACCATGCAAGAGAATAAACAGCGTTTCTTGCTAGGCATGTATAGTATATCTTTCTATTTGTCCCAATAGAACCTGTCACCTAAGCAGTTTGCATCCACAACATCCAAGCCATAAGGGGTCCGAAAATTAATATTCTGCTTTATCTCACGTTCACCATACACAAAAAAGATACAACGAGGTGACATTCTTTGATATCTATAAGTATACCTTGATATAGGTAGAAAACGAAAGCTTTTAGCAATATGTAACTACAATGGTAGATCTTCTCTGCTAATTGGGTGCAGGTAGTGATCCATTGTGAGCCACAAGCTGCGACTATGGCGGAAGAAGAGTAGGGGCAGAAGAAGCGCCAGTGGGGCCCCAATAGCCAGGATAAGCACAATGGGTATGCTCGGATTTGCTGCCAATGGCAACGCAAATGCCGTAACCAGCAACTCGCTAACGACGAGATTAATCGCCATTGCGCTGCTAAAGTAACCTTCCTCGCGCTCAAAAGTAAAATGGCAGTAAGAACATTGCTTATTCATCGTGAATATGCCAGAGAACAGTTTGCCTCTTCCACATACTGGGCATCGCAATAACAGTCCTCGTTTCAGAAGCATGGTAAGTGTATTCATCTCAGGATCTGTACTTTCTTCTATCAACTCCATAGTAATAATATTGTATCACCAGAGCGTCGGGTAAAAGCTACCTTTTAGTTTACATATAATTTGCACTTTTACAGGTCGTTTCGCAAAGCGAAACGACCTGTAAAAGTGCAAATTATATGTAATAATCGTTTAAGTAAGAAATTTTATTTCCTAAGATGTGAGGCCTATTTCTTATTAGCTTTCCTCTTGCTGCCGCTTGAGAATCTCACGTACAAAGCTATATTTTTCTACTTCGTGAAACTCGCGACCACCTTCGTGCCCATTGTATGGATAGACTTTGATTGTCTTTTCGCATAGCAGGTGGTTATAGACCGCAAAGCCAGTTGAAGGTGGGCAGAGGGTATCGAGCAGAGCGACCGATAGTAGGATCGGACATGTAATGAGTGGTGCCAGGTTCATGATATCAAAATAGCTTAATGTATGGTGGCTGGCCTCGACATCATAGGGATGACTTTTCCAATACTCGACCAGTTCACGATAAGGGCCCTCGGAGAATACTTCAATTGAGCGCCGGAAGTGGCTGAGAAATGGCACATCAGGCATTGCTGCTATGATGCCTTTATTTTTTGCCAGCGCAGCCACTGCCAGCGTTAAGCCGCCGCCCTGGCTTCCCCCCGTCGCGATGATTCCCCCGACTTCCGGCCGTGAACGCAAAAAATCGATGGCCCGCACACAGTCCATATAAACATAGCGATAGTAATAGCCTTGTGGGTCTAAGATACCTTTGGTCATGCAGCCGATCACATTGCCGCTGGTATAGGTGTTGTTATCAGGCGTTTCACCATTCTGCCCACGGGTATCGACTGCAAACACACAATATCCTTGCAAGGCCCAGGCCATATACCCTACCGGCAAACTTTTGCCGCCGCTATAGCCATGATAACAAACGAGCGTTGGTGTCTTGCCGTTGTGTGTAATGCGATAGTGCTCATCTGGCACAAGGTACCAGCCCGCTATACGCGTCCCTTGCCCGAAGCCATCGTAGCGTACCTGGTAGACGGTGACGCGATCACTTGGAAATGGATATACTTTGACCGTCTCGTTGAGCGGTTGGGCCGCACTTTCGGCTAAGGTCTGGGTCCAGAAGTCGTTAAAATCATGCGTAGCTGTAAGTGCGGGTCGATAGTGTTCGAGCTCAGATAGGGGTTTATCGACAATCATGACTATGCTGTCCTCTCTACTGGATGAACAATCATTATTTTTTATAATGATAAGCACTTGTGTATTTCTCTGTCAAGCTGGGCTTATAGCTGGTATACCGCTTCCTTGTTTTATCGTAAGAGGTTTAAGACCACCATAAACACAAGGAACTGTTGTTATGCAAGGGGAGGTAGAATGCTTTCAAGCAATGTTTCTACTGTGTGTAGCTCGCTAATGGCATGGCAAGAAGCAAATATTTCGTATGCCTCTTGCAGATATTCTCTGCCCTGTACAAAATTTTCGCTTGTGCCTCGTTTTAGCAAACAGTCGCCGTAGCAGTGGAGCGTCCGGCCATATTCCCAGTGTAAGCTATAGCGATGGGCGTGCTGCATAGATTGCTCAAAGTGGAGTGTGGCTTGTTCATGCATGCCCTGTGCTGCCAGGACGTTTCCCTGGAGTCGCTCTATTCTTGGGAGGAGCCAGACTAACCTGCTCTGTTCGCATTTTCTTTGTAGTTGAATTACTTGCTCATAAATAGGTTTTTGTGTGTCCTGTAACCATCTCACCTCTAAGAGCGCGATATCTCCTTCAATTCGTGTATCTGCTTCCAACCCTTCAAGTGTGAGGGCATATGCTAACGTACCCCTGGCCTTTTTTAGCAGATGTGCACGTGCTTTAGTGAAGGTAGTCGTTGGTAGATTGTGCTGTTCAAGCATGGTAGTCGCTTGTAAAAGACGCATATTTCCCAATGTAATAAGTACAAAACCAATATAAGGGACCAGATGCAGACGGCGAGCAATGGTCAGGGCTGTACATAATGTGCTTCGCGCCTCGGATACTTTTCCTTGTTCGAACAGGAGTATGGCTAAATTTGGAGAGAATAAAACTTTTCCTATGAGGTTATTGTACTGTTCCACCTGTATAATTGCGTGCTTTAGATGAGCTTCGGCCTCAACTAATTGACCAAGGCGCATGGCGACCAACCCGAAATTCCCAATAATGTAAGAGACGAGTAGTAAGTCACCAACATACTTTGCATCTTGTAGGCCACGCTCTAAAAAAGCCTTTGCCTGCGAAAAATCAGCCAGGCGCAGGTGAATGTCACCGATATCATTGCAGGCAATCGCGACACTTCGTCTCAGGTTTTGTTGCTCGAAGATTTTAAGCGCTTTATTTAGGTAGACCAGAGCCTCTGTATACTGCCCGGAAGAATTGGAGATAGCGCCAAGGTGGTAATAGGCGTGTGCCAGGTTTGTTATGTCAGCTATCAACATACGGTGTATGGGTGATGTATTATCTACCTGCTCGATGTCTGATTCTAGTTGGCTCAGCATATCTTCAAAGAGCGAACATGCCTGCTGTGCAAGCTGAAGTGCCTGCTTGTACAGACCCTTGCGCCAGTACACATAGCTTTGTTGCAGGAAGAGGTATGCCCGGCTTCCTCCGTGAGTAATAGCCGCTGCATGCAAAAGATGTTCTGCCTGCTCACAGCACACTAATGTCTGCTCCATATTGCCTCGGTTATACCATGTGCGTGCAATGTGGAACCAGAGTAGTGCCTGTAACTGCACATTTAAAGTGTTTTCATATGTGTTGGAAGAGTGCTGACAATAGTTTGCTAGTATCTGCTCATATATCCGGCAAGCCTCCTCGGGGCGGTTAAGCACGCGTAAGCAGTCAGCCTGGTATTCTTGCAGAAATATAATATGGAGCTGTTCTGTGTGTGGTATCTGTAGCTGCTTTTGTAGATGCTCTTCGAGATAGTGAATTGCTTGTCGATAATGTTTTTCTGCATCAAAGTATGCTGAGAGCGCATATGCACGCTGCCCTGCGATCTCGGCATAATATGCAATTTGTTTTGCATCGCCTCCGCACTGGATAAGATGGTGAACGATCAGCGCTGCACCTTCTTCCTGATTATGTATGTATTGTTCTTGTAGGATCTGTCCGGCCCGGTGATGAAGAAGACCGCGCCTGGCGGCGGAGATATTCTCATAGAGATGGTGCAGCAAGAGCGGGTGCCAGAAATGATATGTTATGTGCGTTCCGCTTTTCTGCTCTGTCAGTAGTTCAGCCTGTTGAGCCTCCTCGATCTGTGCTAATATGCCCTCTTCGTCGGGCGATAAGCCATTTTTGGTCTGCATCAGACAGATTGTGTGGAAGGAAAATGATACCCCTAACACGGCGGCTGCTCGCAAGATCTGCTGGCAGCCACTGCTCAGCCTTTCCAGGCGTTGCTCGAAAAGATCGCTGATAGTTGGCGGTAACGTCCACCGTGGAATCCACCCATCCTGTCCACTCTGGCCATCAAGCCTATGCTGCTCTTTGTTGAGATCTACCACGCGTGCTAATTCTTCTGCGAAGAAGGGGTTACCAGCTGCAAGATATTGAATGTGTTGAATAATATGTTCAGGTGCGCTCTCCACAAATATAGCTATCTGGCTATCTGTAAGGGGGGCTAGCTGCAATGATTCCACAAGTCGTTCTCGTTGCAGTTGCATCAGTTGCGTATGAAAAATGTGAGCCGAAGGCAGCCGGGTGTTGCGGTAGGTGCCCAATAAGAGAAATGGGAGATCCACAAGATGGCGAGAGAGATAGGCGAGAAATTCACAACTACTGGTGTCTGCCCACTGTAAATCATCCAGAACGACCATGACGGGCCCATATTTACTCATTGCCAGTAGGACTGTAAGCATCGCCTCCCATAGTCGCAATGCTTCTTGCGCCGGATGTATGGTGCCAGAGGCTTTTTCCGGTGGCAAGAGGTGCACTAATTCTGGCAGTAAAGTGATTAAGGGTTGAGCAAGTGAGGGGCGTATCGTCTTTTTCAACTCTTGCCAGAGATCGTGCTTTATTGCCTGTCGTAGAATATCAACCCACAATTGATATGGAGCACGCTCCTGGACATAGGCGCGACCCCAGAGAACAGGCCAACCGCGTTGATGCGCCTCACGACCTATCTCTTCAGCGAGACGTGTTTTGCCTATGCCCATTTCTCCGCACAGGACATAAAAGGGGGTGCGTGATGGCATAACCCAGGAAAGCGGTTCAGGTATATCGCTTACCGTTAAATGTGTTCGCTTACACTTTTCAGTTGCTTGTAATGCCTGCTGCAGCCTGGAAATTTCTTGTTCCCGCCCGACTAGCGAATGTGGTTGTGCTCGCCCGATCATCTCTTCAAATGAAGATTTGCCATTTTTTGCACGCTTGCCCATACTGCTGCCTTTCATCGTATAAATTAAGGCCTGATGCATAAAATCATACAGCGAAGAAGTGTACTATATTTTTATCGTATCCTCAACTTTTCCAGGACCATCAGATAGTTAAGCCTGGAAGATAAGTACAAAATGGATACAAGCAAGCGCCAGTGGAGAGTATAATAAAACAAATGGATATGTGAAAAGGTAGATCTTATGCCTTTTGTCATGTTGTTGTTTAGCCAGAGAAAAACATACTGTCGTGTTTTTAGGAAAGGCGATTTTCATTATGCAACGTCCATTCGGCGATGATCAGCCCCTCTGGGAACCTTCGGAAGCTGTGAAGCAACAGGCGAATATGACCCACTATATGCAGTGGTTGGCACGTGAAAAGGGTCTTCACTTTCAAACGCGTGAAGAATTGTGGCGATGGTCAGTGACGCAGCTAGAAGATTTCTGGGCCTCGATATGGGCCTATTGTCAAATCCAGGCCTCAAAGCCCTATACAAAGGTTCTCTCCACACGTACAATGCCGCGTGCCTCATGGTTTGTGGGTGCTGAGCTCAACTACGCGGAACATGTCTTTCGTAATGCAACTTCTCAACGACCTGCACTGCTCTTTCGTTCCGAGCGTCATGCACTCGTTGCAGTAACATGGGCCGAGCTGACACAGAAAGTTGGATCGGTCTCTCAGGCTCTACGAGCTATGGGTGTCGGGCGCGGAGATCGTGTCGTTTCTTACATGCCCAATATTCCTGAGACGCTTATCGCTTTTCTCGCCTGCGCTAGCATTGGTGCAATCTGGTCAAGTTGCTCACCCGACTTTGGGACGAGTAGCGTGATTGATCGCTTCAAACAGATTGAGCCAAAGGTGCTCTTTGCCGTGGATGGTTATCAGTACAATGGGAGGGTCTTCAATCGTCTCTCCGTCGTTGCAGAGTTGCAGCAGGCATTGCCATCATTGCAGAAGACGGTGCTACTACCTTATCTGAATCAGCCGGAGACAGAGGCCCAGATGGCGGAGGTGGTGTTCTGGCAAGATATATCATCTGAACCGGCTGCTATTGTCTTTGAGCAAGTTCCTTTTGATCATCCTTTGTGGGTGCTTTATTCTTCTGGTACAACTGGTCTACCCAAAGCCATTGTGCAGGGGCATGGTGGTATCTTGCTCGAACATATTAAAAGTCTTACCTTTGAGCTCGATTTGAAGGCCGATAGCCGTGTTTTCTGGTATTCCACCACAGGTTGGATGATGTGGAATTTGTTGATAAGTGGGCTACTGACAAAGAGTATTATCTTGCTCTATGATGGTAGCCCTACGTATCCAGATATGAATGTGCTCTGGCGCTTTGTTCAGGATACTCAGACAACTTTCTTTGGTACGAGTGCTGGCTATATCACGTCGTGCATGAAGGCTGGTGTTGAGCCCGGAAGAGACTTTGATTTTACAAAACTGCGTGGTCTGGGTTCAACCGGTTCTCCGCTTCCACCCGAAGGATTTCACTGGGTGTATGAGCATGTCAAGCGTGATCTCTGGGTTTCCTCGGTTAGTGGAGGCACCGATGTGTGCTCCGGTTTTGTCACGGGCTCTGTTTTGCTTCCTGTCTACACGGGTGAACTGCAATGCCGGGCATTGGGGGCACGCGTGGAGGCCTTTAATGAGCAGGGGCAAGCGGTGATTGACGAAGTGGGCGAGCTGGTAATCACCGAGCCTATGCCCTCAATGCCTTTGTTCTTCTGGAATGATCCAGGCGATAAACGCTATATCGAGAGCTACTTCGCGATGTTTCCAGGTGTCTGGCGTCACGGTGATTGGATCAGAATCACGCCCAGGGGTAGCGCGGTAATCTCTGGCCGTTCGGACTCTACTATTAATCGTATGGGTGTGAGAATGGGTAGCAGTGAAATCTATCGTGTCGTCGAAGGGTTGCACGAGATAGTAGATAGTCTGGTTGTTGGTGTTGAGCTTCCTCACGGCCAATATTATATGCCTCTCTTCGTTGTACTGCGCGAGGGGGCGGTTTTGGATGATGCTTTGAAGGCGAAGATAAAGAGCGAGATCCGTTCTAATGTCTCTCCCCATCATGTCCCTGATGAGATTCAGGCCGTCCAGGAGATCCCGCGTACGCTGAGTGGGAAGAAGCTGGAGGTCCCCATCAAGAAGCTGCTAATGGGTGTTCCCGTTGAAAAGGCGGTGAGTGTGGATGCAATGAGCAACCCTCAAGCCATACAGTATTTTGTCTCTCTTGCGCAGAGTATGACCAGTCAGGGCAAGTAAGCTGGATCTGTTTCATTTGCACGCAAATATCATATTTGCGTGCAAATGAAGCGCAAGAAAAAGTATGTTATGTAGATAAAACTAACCATATCAATGGATATGCCAATTTTGCTATAATAGCCCGGAGACTTAGCATTATTATAGCGGACTTCAAAGTGGGTGTTGGTGTGTATGATGTGGAGCATTTAGTTGCATGGTAGTATGAAGGGATGCGTGGTAGTATGAGGGGGAAAAGAGGAGGAAAGATAGGTGTTATCATATATTGATCAGGCTCTAAAACAGAACTTTGGCTTTGAAACTTTTCGTGCTGGACAACGCGAGATCGTTGAGAATATCTTAGCCGGGCAGGATATGCTAGTGCTTATGCCCACAGGCGGTGGAAAGTCGTTGACCTATCAACTGCCAGCTTTACTTATGCCCGGCCTGACAATTGTGGTCTCCCCCCTGATTGCGCTGATGCGAGATCAAGTGGATCGTTTGGCGGCAAATGGCGTTGCGGCAACTTTTATTAATAGCTCCCTGAGCTCGGCTGAGAACTGGAAGCGCGAGCAGGCGGTCAGCACCGGGAAGATCAAATTGCTCTATGTGGCCCCGGAGCGGCTCTTGAAACCAAGCTTCTTAGCCCTCCTCGACCGCGTGCAAGAGAATCAGGGCCTCTCTCTGCTTGCTGTCGATGAAGCCCATTGTGTAAGTGAATGGGGACACGATTTCCGCCCTGAATATCGTCAATTGGGCAGTTTGAGGGCACGCTATCCCTCTGTGCCTGTATTGGCACTGACGGCAACAGCTACAGAGCGTGTGCGCGAGGATATTCTTTCCCAGCTTGAATTGCGCTCTCCGCATGTTCATATCGCTAGTTTTGATCGTCCTAATCTCTTCTACGAAGTACGCCGCAAGCACAATGGTTCCTATCGTGAGCTGCTCCAATTTCTGCGTGAGCGGCCCGGCGAGTCGGTAATTATCTATTGTCAGAGCCGACAGGGCGTGGAAAATTTGAGCGAGCATCTACAGGATGATGGCATTCGCTCTTTGCCCTATCACGCCGGTTTATCAAGTGAGCAACGTACTGAACATCAGGAGCGTTTTATCCGTGATGATGTGCCAGTGCTTGTAGCAACTATTGCGTTTGGGATGGGCATTGCTAAACCAGATGTGCGGGCCGTGATCCATTATGATCTACCACGTAATCTGGAGGGGTATTACCAGGAGTCGGGTCGTGCTGGGCGTGATGGTCTTCCTGCACAGTGTATCCTCTTCTTTACCTATGGTGATCGTATAAAGATCGAGTACATGATCGCGCAAAAAACCGATGAACATATGCAGTCTCTCTCTCTACAACAGTTGTACCAGGTACAGGCGTACTGCGAGAGCTATACTTGTCGCCGGCAGATCATTCTGCGCTACTTTGGCGAGACACAACAGGAAGAGAATTGCGGCAATTGCGATAATTGTTTGCGCCCGGTAACTATGGAAGATCGCACGATTGATGCGCAAAAGCTGCTTTCCTGTATTGGTCGTACTCAGCAGCGCTTTGGCTTAAAGCATGTCGTGGATGTATTGCGTGGAGCAAATACGCAAAAGATACGCGACAACAATCACGATCAGCTCTCTACTTATGGAATTGGCAAAGACGTGAGCGCTGATGAATGGACGCGGTTGGGACGTGCTCTGCTCCAGCAAGGGTTTTTGAGCGAAGATAGCAATGGGTACCATATCCTCAAGCTCAATGTTAATTCACGCGAAATACTGCGTGGACAACGCGTTTTTTCTCTTGCCAGTGCTCCTACAAAGGCAGCGTCTACTTATGTAGAACCGGCCGCAAAAAAAATTGCTCCGCCTCTAGATCCTGTCGCCGACGAGCTCTTCCAAATTTTGCGTAACCTGCGCAAGCAACTGGCAGATGTGCGTGGTGTGCCGCCCTATGTGGTTTTTCCTGATACAAGTCTGCGCTTGATGGCCCAGCAACTGCCACAGACAAGAGAGGCTTTTCTATGTATCCAAGGGGTGGGCGAGCAAAAACTACAAGCATACTATACTCCCTTTACTGAAGCTATCAGATCATTTGCCAGAGAGCATGGGCTTGAGGTGATACAGGAAGGAGAAGAGCCTGACGATAGTAGTTCTTCTCCTTTCGCTTCTAATGATAATCCTGTGGCGACAAAAGCGCCTGCTCCCTCCACACGTCATATGGTTCTGAATCTTTATCGTCAAGGTCTCAGTATTGCTGATATTGCCCTGGTGTGTGAGCGTCAGCCAGCGACTATTGTTACACATCTCACCTCAATAATCGAAGCAGGCGAGCTTTTCGGGGTCGAACATTTAATGCAGCCTGGACACTATGCAGTGATTGAAGAGGCGCTTGTGCGTCTGGGTGGTGAACAGCTCAAACCGATTAAAGAGGAGTTAGGTGATGAATACTCTTACGATGAGATACGCCTGACACGAGCCTATCTGCGTGCCAGTCGTGCTGACTCTGCAACGGATCAGGTAGCCCTCGATTAAATGTTCGTGATGCACACTATTTATGAGAATCACAAGCAGTGTGCATCATAGCATTCGCTAGCGCAAAAAATTGTGCATGCGTTTAATACATAAAAATGCCAGTTGATTAGCTTTTATGCAGCCTTCTTTAGCGGATGCCGAAGATATGCTCAACGGCTAGCTGATCGAGCTTTTCATACTGGTAGCCGCGTTGCCCAAGAGCGGTAGCATCAAAAACCATCTCTTTGAGTTTGCTGGCCAGACCTTTGCTGTATCCCTGGCGTACCTGGTGAAGTAATGTGATATGGTCAGTATCACCACCATTAATCTTTTGCAATAACTGCTGTACTTCAGGATCAGCGTCAAAGCGTCGTGCCTTCTCACGCAAAATGTTATAGTTGCGCATACAGCCTGCTGCGAAGTCCCATACCCCCTCCACATCTTCAGTGCGATAAGCATGTGCATCAAAGTGGCGTGGGCCATTATAATGAGCATTTTCTAGCAAGCGAATCAGGAAGAACATGCTCTTAATGCTCTCGCTGGCGAAGCGAAGATCCTGGTCGTAGCGTGGTCCCTTCTGATCATTGAGGTCGATATGGAAGAGTTTACCAGCCTCAAGTGCCTGAGCCACGCCATGGACGAAGTTGAGGCCGGACATATGTTCGTGCGCGACTTCTGGGTTTACACCAATCATGTCAGGATGGTCCAGGGTGTAAATAAATGCAAGCATGTGCCCGATGGTAGCGAAATAGGTATCGGAGCGCGGCTCATTTGGCTTCGGCTCCAACGCAAAGCGCAGCTTATATCCGCTATCGAGGGCATAGGCGCTTAAGAAATTAATAGCATCGCGCATGCGCTTAAGTGATTCGATGGGATCTTTGCTAGCTTCGCTATCAACGCCTTCGCGTCCACCCCAGAAGACATAGGTCTCTGCGCCCATCTCTACGCCTAGATCGATGGCACGCATCGTCTTTTGTAGCGCGAAAGCACGCACACTTGGATCGACGGCGGTAAAAGCGCCATCTTTAAATGCCGGGTGAAAGAAAAGATTGGTGGTGGCCATGGGAACTACCATGCCATAGTCATTCAATGCTCGCTTGAAATCGCGTATAATGCGTTCGCGTTCGGCGGCAGTTGCATCAAACGGTATCAGGTCATTGTCGTGGAAATTGACGCCCCAGGCACCGAGCTCTGAGAGCTTTTTTACCGCATCAACGGGGTTGAGCGGGGGACGCACAACGTCACCAAATGGATCGCGCCCCTGATTGCTGACGGTCCAAAGACCAAAAGTGAATTTATCCTCTTTTTTGGGTTTGTACTGGTCGCTAGAACTTTCCTTTGTCAACTGAGTGGGTATTGTCATTTCTGCCTCCCTTTATCTGCGAGTGATTTGTTGACTCACTTCTATTATAGACGTTGCGTATCTGTGTTGCAAAAGACAATCTGTCCAGGATATATCCATCACGTCTGTAATATTTACCCGGTTAAACTTGCTCGCAGGGTGGTTGCCACATAACTTTTCATGTAGCCTGGATGTAGGGAGGCTCAATGACGAAAATCAAACATACTTTTTACTTTAAACTACCTGATCACTCAATTTTCCAGTGCGAAAGAGCCAGCGAATAAATTCGAGGCGGCGATGGTCGCTGAGAGGTTGATCTTTCTCGCCAGGCGAGAAACGCTTGCGGAACTTGGAGATTCGATCAATTTCCATATGATTGAAGCCTGCTTTACGTAACATCTCGACAGCTTCTTTGTGGTCCATATAGTGATACATATGCGTCTCCTTGCCCTAAACGGGTCGAATACGATGGGGATCTCTACTTTCAATACGTTTGATAATGTTTGGTAGATGTACGTTTCAAGGCCAAAAATAAAAATACAAAGTATTCTATCATATATTATTATACTACACGATTTTTTTCTTTGTGTCATCACTGTTTTATTTCGTCTGATTTCATTGTTTCTGATTGACCTTCTCATTCGTTCTATTGCTGTTAGGATTATTGTTTTCTTTCATTTATATAGAGAACGGATTCTTGCCGTGTAAGCTCTATTGGTGGTTGTGTTATGTAGAAGGAGTATGTAGTGAATCGAAAATCTCAATTTTTTAAGAGCAGTCTCTGCTTGTTTTCGTCAAAAATCTCTGGCATGTTGTTGGCTGGCTCTGCCAGTTATTCTGGTCTTGCTGAGTGGGTGTGGGCAGAATGCAGCAGTCTCCACGCCTAAAAAGCAGGTGCCATGGACGGCTGATGCTAAAAGTCAGCTACTCTTGCGTAACTCTTCTTTTGATCCTTGTGCACTTTTTTCAAAGAATGACGCTGCTGCTGTGCTTGGTAGCGAAGTGATTGTGAAGGCGGATTCTGTTGCCCCTATTTGTAGATATGAGAAGTCTACTGCTGTGAGTGCAAAGGGGCCCGGTGCTATCGCTGGTGCGGCGATAAATCAGAGCGTGCTTATCGTGTCGATTGGTACAAGTGAAGATACTCATCAGTATCTGGCGCTGGATCGTGTAAGTGCCAGTAGTCAGTCACAGGTGCAAGATGTGAAGGGGGTGGGCGATGCCGCTTTTGTGGTTACCTTTTCCGCAGGTAAAGCGCTGATTGTGGCCAGAGGCAATACTATTTTAAGCCTGGGTGTATTCTATCCTTTACTTGCGCCTGCGAAGTTGCAAGCCGCTCTTGAGCATCTTGCGCAATCTGCTATGCGGGTGCTTTCTGCACGTGCCCCTCTCTTGCCTGCTCCCAGCCCACATCCCTGTATGCTGATAACTCCTAATGAGGCAAGTCATCTGTTACAGAATGAACCGGTGAAGTGGTTTTTTACAGCCAATAACGCAGGCTCATCTGGCTGCGACTATATCTCTCCTCAGGGTATGCAACACCGTGTTGTGATTGGGCTTACTACAGATGCAGATGCTCATCTAGCCAGTGTTCTCTACAATAGTGCACATCAAGCTATGGAGAAGGCCGGAGGGCATGATATTAGTAAATTGGGTAATGCAGCTTTTTATGACGGCCAGAATACTATATGGATACTGAAGGGCAATACGGTCTTGCATGTCACTCCCTTTGGTTTTTCTGTCTTAGAGTCTGCGAGCATAGCGTTGTTGCGCAATGCGGTCGCTCGCTTGTAATACCTTTTGTTTGAGTCAGGACTTTAACCTTTCCCGGATTGATGCGTACTATGTAGTAGATATGTTTTTTAAAAGTATGGAGGCATGTTCTTATGAGTACGAATCCTAATCCGGGTCAGCAACCCGATCCTAATAATAGTTATGGTGGGTATGGCGGGTATCGACCCTCGAATCCGTCTGATGATCCATATGGTGCTACTCCTGCCCCCACCCCAACCCCACAGGGAGGGGCAGCCGGAACAGGTGCTCCAGCAAATGATCCTGGTTATATATATGGGCAGCCGGGACAACAAGGACAACAGCAACAGCAATATGCTTATGGACAGCAACAACAGCAGTATACTTATGGTCAGCCTGGGCAATCAAATGCCTATGTGCCACCCAGTAGCGTCTCCGGCCGTAGTAGCTATAGTCAATCTGCGACCGATGAGAAATCCAGAAGAGGTGCTTTTCTCAGCTATCTGGGCCTCTGTTTTACTGGCATTGCATTTTTCTTCCTGGGGCGCAGAAATAGCTACGTACGTTTCCATGCAGCCCAATCGACTGTTCTCTTTACTCCGCTTTTGCTCTTATATATTGTTGTTCGTCTTTTCACCATCATTCCAGTGATTGGGTTCCTGTTAAGTCCGATTTTGAGTTGTCTTGCTTCTGTTGTTTTCATCGGTAGCGCCCTGCTCTGGATCTTCCTTATGGTGCAAGCATATCGTGGTAGTGATATAAGGCTGCCCGTTGTGTCTCAGTATGCGGATGCTTTAATCGCTCGCTTCTCCAAGGGTCGTACAATCTAGTCGAGCTAGCAGTTTAGCACCTATTTTATCATATACTTTGTGCATTTACAATGTAGCATGCATGCTACATTGTAAATGCACAAAATATATGATACTTTTTTACTACCGTATTCCCCATGTAAAAAAGAACAAGAAGAGTAGGAAGAGCAGATAGATAGCGCCGAAGGTATATCCTAATAATTTGCCTGTGCTGGCGGCTGCGCTTCCCGTATATTTACCTGGCTGTGTTTGTGCATGATGCTGACCTATGAACCCGAAGATGATCCCCATAATGGATGGGAGGAGGAGAAGGAGAGAGAGAAAGGCAACGACCGGAGATGGGCCATGTGCTTGTATACTCTCGCTAACAAAACTGCAGAGAAAAAGTGGTACAAATATGCCCAAAAGGCCCGAAATCAGGCTGGCTAATGCATATCCATTTATGGGTATGGGTGTGCTGGATTGTTGCTGTTTCTGTTGACCATGAGGAGTATAGGGATAGGACTGCACAAGCCGGATCTGGCTCATCATAGCCGTGTTTGTGCTAGCTGGCTGGACGCCCGTTGACCATACTGAGTTGGTAGGCATTGGCTGTGGTATATAAAGTGTATATGGAAAGGTCAATGTAGCTTTGCTGTTGCTGTACAGCCCGCGTTGAGATGTGCGCTGCGTCGCGATTATTTGTAGTTCTCGCTTTACTATTGAGACATCGCCGGGGCGCTGCCTGGGATTTGTATGTACCATGCGTTGAATTAATACATTAAGTGCGGCATATTCGGGATGTTGTAGGTTTGCCAGCGGTGCAAATTTGAATGGGGTTTGCGATGGGTCATCTCCTGAGAGAAGCTGATGTAGAATTGCTCCCAGGCTATAAATGTCGGCGAGGGGTGTTGTCTGTGCTTTCCCATATTGTTCTGGTGCAGCGTAGCCTGGCGAGCCAAATGGGATTGTGTCCTTTATTTTCCCTGGCTTGTAGTGGCGAGCAATGCCAAAATCGATGAGAAAAAGATGACCATCGCGCGTCAAAATAATATTGGCAGGTTTAAGATCGCGGAAAATGATCGCTGGCTGATGATTATGCAGATATGTAAGGACATAGCAGAGAATCAGGCTGATATCAATTACCTCTTCTATTGGCAGTGGGGTGCCTTTGCGTCGTTCTAAACGCTTCTCCAGTGTTGTGCCTGCTATAAAATCCATGACCATATACCAGCATTCGGTATCAGCGAAATGGTCATAGAGGCGCGGCAGATTTTTATGCTCAAGTTTCGAGAGCATCTGTACCTCGCGGTTAAACGCATCTGTGGCTTCTATCTTCTCTTGAACCTTGAGACCATGTAAGTGTATCGCCTTGATTGCTATGATTTTCTTTGTGTTGATCTCCTCTGCTTTATATACTGTGCTGAAGCCCCCTTCTCCCACCTTCTCTAGCAACCTGTAACGCTGCTGGAGCACAGATTCCCGGTCTGATAACATAATAGTTTTATTGCCTGCTTCTGGGGGCTGTCCCTGGCTTATCGGAGAACTTCCACAAGCAAAGCAGTACTTTGCATCTTGCGCATTGCTGGCTCCGCAGTTAGAGCAAAAAATGTCCAGGTTCCCCATTCGTTGTACTCCTGGCTGGCTTGCTATAAACATAGTGAAATAATAGTTTCTCTACTCATTAGACCCGTTTGAGGTGAGTTGTGTCAAATTTACTATTCTTTTATACAAAGCATATCTACTATATAAAACATATCTAAGGCTTAGTTTGATGCGTATCTGGGAAAGTTTCTTCGTGCGTTTTTTTGGAGGAACAGTGCAATCATTGCCCTGCACAAAAAAGAATCCTTCTCTGTTTCCATCTCCACCTGACTCAATCCGCTGACCACCTCTTGCTAATTATAAAGATAGTGAATTGATATATTTACTGCTTCTATACGCATTGCGCTTTTATACTCAATTTGACGCTGCATGTGAAAAAGAAGATGAGCAAGTAGTCGAAATTGAGCATCTCGCTTCTCTAATGCGCGGTTGTTTTTCCCGTGGAATTCATAGGAATGGAAGAAGGAAATTTGATGCATCAACAAAAGAATTTTAAGTCATCTCTAACTCGCGCCGGACTATCGATCCGGCTTTTTTCCCTTAGCATGCTCCTTATGGGTAGCTTGCTTGCTTTTTTCTCTGCTATTGCTTCAGAACAGGTATTTGCGCAGGGATCGCCCCAAATGAGCCAGCATCACTTGACAAAAGTATTACACTCAGTGAGTCATGCAGATACTCAGGTGCTTAAAAGCCATAAAGGATCACTGCAACCCCAAAAGGATACTACTCATGCTATAGGCGCAATTGTAATGGATACGCCAACAGCAACAGCAACAGCAATGCCGACCGCGCATAGCAACGGCAACAGCAATGCCGACCGCGATGGCAATGCCAACATATGCCGACCGCGATGGCAATGCCGACAGTAATGCCGACCGCGATGGCAGTTGGAACAGCAACGCCGGCAGCAACAGAAACGGCAACAGCAATGCCGACAGCAACAGAAACGGCGACAGCAACGCCGACCGCGATAGCAGTTGGAACAGCGACGCCGGCAGCAACAGCAATGGTAACAGCAACGCCGACCGCGATGGTAGTTGGAACAGCGACGCCGACCGCGATGGCAACAGCGACGCCGGCAGCAACAGAAACGGCAACAGCGACGCCGACCGCGATGACAGTTGGAACAGCGATGGTAGTTGGAACAGCAACGAACCCGCTGGGATCGACCTCGACCAAGCCTCAGTTGTTTATTAGCAACTCGGATACAGGTACTAGCACGTACACTGTTGGTCAACCCATTACTTACAGTCTAGTGATTTCTAACCTACCATTGAGTCTGTCAGAAAATCAGACAGTCACTGTTCAAGATGCGATACCAAATGGTATAACCGATCTGACTGCAACTGGTACTAACTGGATCATCAATTTGACTGATACAACTGGCCCAGCAATGCTTACCGCCACCTATGATGGTGCGTATCCCATTGCCGCTGGCGATGTATTACCTACAATCACACTTAATGGTGATTTGACAGACTTAGCTGTGCCGTCTTTCACAACTGCTGCTACTGTTAGATCGTCAGATGATCCCAACCCAGCATTTGATACATCTGTTAATACTGTCTTCGTATCTGCTGCGACAGCCTCACCAACGGCGACGGAAACGGAAACCGCGACAGAAACGGCAACCGCGACAGCGACAGCAACGGAAACCGTGACCGCAACGGCGACAGCACCTGCTCTCTCGATTGTAAAAACCAATCTGGATGGCGACAAGTTTAAAGTCGGCGATAAGGTGACGTATGTCATCGTAGTCTCGAATTCAAGTCTAGGTGGTTCGGTGATTGCTCCCAATACTATCACAGTCTCAGATGTTATCCCTGTGGGCTTGAAGGATATTCATGTAGATGCTCCACGATGGCATGTAGTGGTCAGTGATAACACGAGCCCGGCAGTCATCAATGCGGACTTTAATGGCCTCTTCCCTGTTGCGCCAGGCGAAGTGCTCTCTCCGATTACGATCACTGCTACGTTTACTCCAGATGCTATCCCTTCTATCACCAATTCGGCTACGGTTGATACGCTGGGCAATGAACCTTGGAATAACACTGCAACTGATACGATTCTCGTAGAGAAAAACAACAACAATCACAACAACAACAACGATAAAAACAACAACAACGATAAAAACAACAACAGCAGCCAACATCATCACAGCAATAGTGATAGTGGAAGTAGTGGAAGTAGTGGAAGTAGTGGAAGTAGTGGAAGTAGTGGAAGTAGTGGAGACAGCAGTTCATCCGTTCCTTCCTTGCCTGGGACTGGTGGTGCTGCAATAAGGCTGCGCTAGTGTTTATCTCTTGTTAAGACCCTCCAAATTGAGGTGTTATTGGTACATTTTTTATTCCGCAATGGCAGAGAAAGTCCTCATCGTCGAGACTCGCGGGAAAAAGAAGTGTCTCAATAGCACCTTTTTTAATGTGTTTGCATCTTTTTTCGTGCACTTTTTCTGTCATTGTGTTGACGCAGATCGAAGGATATGCTAGTTTTATAGATGTTCACTCTATACTGTGTGTTGTTTGAAGAAGCTTTTGTCAAAGAAAACAGATAGCTTTCTGTAAGAAGTGAGTCTAGATAATTAGATTTTTGAACTTTCAATTGAAAACATCGAGCAAAAAAAATGGTATCGCGGTGCTGGATGGTGTACGCGCTTTTGCTTGTCTGAGCGTGATTGCTTATCATATTAATCGTTTTGCATTCCTGGGCCATATATTAACTATTGGCTTAGGCCATCTAACCATTTCATTTGCGCTTGCTGGCTCGTCAGGGGTGACGCTCTTTTTTGTTCTGTCGGGTTTCTTACTCTTCATGTCGTATGCACGTTCGCTTTTATTTGATGCTGATTGGCCTTCTATACGCCGTTTCTATATACGCCGTGCTTTCCGTATTCTGCCCGGCTATTATATTTCCCTGTTTTTACTCATTATTTTTACTAACCGTATATATCTTCAGTTTGTACATTGGAAGGAATTAGTGCTGTTCCTTACCCTTTTTATGGATGCCAGCCCGCAAACCTATCAAGCTATCAATGGGCCATTTTGGACACTAGCAGTCGAGTGGCAGTTCTATGTGTTGCTACCTCTGCTTGCTCTGGCCTTTCGCCCTTTTGTGCAACATGGCCCACTTCAGCGTCGTCTAAATGTATTGCTACTCTGTCTGGCTGCTTTGATTGCCTGGGGACTTGCCACGCGCTATTGGGGGCGTTCATGGGAGGTGAATCCACATCAACCTGCCCTGTTACCTTCTTTTGTGCATAATTTAGCCCTGTTTTTCTTTTATGGCAGTAGTGGAAAATTTCTTGAAGATTTTGCTGCAGGCATGGTGCTCTGCGTCTTCTATGTGCTTTCTCAACATGTGCAGGAACATCGCCTGATTTTTTTTCTGCGTCGTTATTGTTGGTGGCTATGGGGGTTTGGTATTCTGGAACTGTTTTATACGGCGGTCTGGTCAACCTTGCCTGGTGGTGCCTTCTTAGCCCCTTTCATCGGATCACACAACTGGTTGAGCGAAATAGTGCTTGCTCTGGGCTATACTCTCTGTATTGCTGCGCTGCTTTTTGGTCCTGCACAACTCAGGGGGCTACTAGAATGGCGTCCTTTACGCGAGAGCGGTCAGTTATCCTATGCTCTTTATATCTGGCACTTACCACTCTTGCTCTACTTTACAACATTTATTTTGCCATATACTACATCATGGTGGCATATATTCATTTATAGTACATTTTGGATATGGGTTGGGCTCGTCATTTTCCCATTTGCCATCCTGTTTTATCGCTTTATCGAGCTTCCATGGATACACGCTGGGAGCCGTATAACGCGTACAAAAGAAGTATAGTTAGCGTATATATATACTGTACAGTTTTGAATATATAAAAAGCTGAGAGACACAGAAGCCGCGCTAAGTCAATTGGAGAGAAGGAGAGCGTCATAGGATAGGAGGTAGACGGCCTCGGAAAAGTGGAGAGCGAGAAAATGATATAGCAATGATATAGCCAGAAAGAATTCGATTGTGATATCATATCACATGGTTTTACAATGCTTGCAAGGTTTATGATAGAGGTTAGTTGGTAGCTAGCTAACAGTATCTTCTACCTACTTGCCCCTGAAAAGGTGTACTCAGCCGGATAATCTTTTCAATACGTGCTACAATTATGTTGGACACGTCTGTAAAGAAGATAGCGAGTACTGGGTACAGACTCCGAACGCATTAAGATTATCCTGGACAAACAATCTTTCTCCAACTCCAAATAGTAAAGAAAATCAGGAGATACCATGAGTACTGAGCAGCAAAAGCGACCAGATGGACGCGACGCCACCTCATTAAACAAGCCTCGTGTCGTCACGCTGCCTGAAGACGAAGATCGAGATACGTTGGTTAACTATTACCACCAGATGGTGCTTGTCCGTCGCTTTGAAGAAAAAGCGGATGAAATGTATAAGATGGCTCGCATCGGAGGATATTGCCATCTGAACCTGGGTGAAGAGGCCACCGTTGTTGGGTTTTGTGCTGGCATGGGACCACAAGACTATTTGTACACGAATTATCGTGAGCATGGGTATGCAATTTGTCGCGGCATCTCTACAAAAGCTGTAATGGCTGAATTATTCGGCAAAGAGACCGGTTGTTCGCATGGCCGTGGTGGGTCAATGCATATGTTTAGCCTGGAGCACCGTCTGATGGGCGGGTATGGTATTGTGGGCGGTCAGGTACCTCTGGCAGTAGGGGCAGCCTTCGCCGTTGATTATCGTGGCTCCAAAGAGGTTGTGGCCGTACAAATGGGTGATGGCGCTACAAATGGTGGGCCATTCTATGAATCATTGAATCTGGCAAAAATATATAAACTTCCAGTCGTCTTTTTTGTGGTGAATAATGGCTATGGCATGGGGACACCCGTCGAGAAGGGGTCAGCTGTGGCAGAGTTGTACCGCAAGGGTTGTGCCTTCGATATGTATAGTGAGCGTGTTGATGGCAATGATGTGCTGGCCGTGCGTGATGTTGTACGCAATGCAGTGAGGATTGCGCGTGAACAGCATGAGCCAACGCTTGTTGAGGCTGTTAGTTTCCGTTTCCGTGGTCATTCTGTTATCGATCCCGACCGTTACCGCGATGAGGAAGAAGTGAAACGTGGTCGCTCGTTCGACCCTCTCACTATGTTTGCTCAACGCTTGTTGGATTCGCATTTGATTGATGATCATGGGCTACTTAGCATTGAAGAGCAGGTTGAGCGTGAGGTAAATGAAGCTGTCAGCTTTGCTGAGGAAAGCCCTTTCCCGCCTGTGGAGAGCCTCTTCGATTATATCTATGCGTCTGACGACATTGTACAGGAGAAGAAATAATGGTAGAGGTTAGTTTCCGGCAGGCGCTCAATGATACGTTGCGCGAAGAGTTGATTCGTGATGAGAATGTTTTTTTGATGGGCGAGGAGATCGGCGTCTTTGAGGGTTCCTATAAAATTACAGCTGGTCTCTTAAAAGAATTTGGTCCAAAGCGTGTGGTCGATGTGCCTATCGCTGAGAACGGTTTTGTGGGTATGGCGGTCGGGGCAGCTATGCTGGGTTTACGACCGGTTGTTGAGATTATGACTTTCAATTTTATTGCTATGGCTATGGACGAAATTCTGAATCATGCGGCGAAGATCTATTATATGTTCGGCGGTCAGACGCCCGTTCCTATGGTCATTCGTACTCCTGGTGGTGGTGGGCAGCAGTTGTCTGCAACTCACTCTCAAAATCTTGAGGCCTGGTTTGCCCATATTCCTGGTTTACAGGTCGTTGCTCCTTCGAGCCCTGAAGATGCGAAAGGGATGCTGAAGATGGCTATTCGTAATAACAACCCTGTTATTTTCATTGAGCATCTGGGTCTCTATAATACCAAGGGTGAAGTTCCTGCTCATGACTATACGGTTCCCTTTGGGAAGGCCAAAGTTACCAAGGAGGGGGCCGATCTTACGGTGATTAGTTATTCTCGTATGGCGACGGTGGCTCTTGAGGTGGCTCGTCGTATGGAAGTGGAGCACCAATGGCGTGTGGAGGTTGTCGATATTCGCTCGTTGCGCCCTCTGGATAGAGAGACTATTGTGAACTCGGTGAAAAAGACGGGCCGCGCTATTGTCTTTGAGGAAGATTGGCGTTCTTATGGTATCGGGGCGGAGATCGCTGCTACGGTGCAGGAGGAGGCCTTCGATTATCTGGATGCGCCTGTCAAACGTGTTGCCAATGTAGAAGTTCCGCTTCCGTATGCTAAACCACTTGAACTGGCAGCCCTGACCGGGGCTAAACAACTGGTGGATGCGATCAACGAACTTGCCCCTCGTCGGCGAAGGATTATTACACATGTCTGAAGTAAATATGCCCCGTCTAAGCGATACTATGCAGGAAGGCACTATCACTCGCTGGCTCAAGAAGCCAGGTGACGAGGTGAAAAAAGGCGATGTTGTTGCAGAGGTTGAGACTGATAAAGCAAATATGGAGATTGAGGCCTTTAGCTCTGGTGTGCTGGAACAGATTCTGGTGCATGAGGGTGAGACTGCTCCTATAGGTCAACCTATTGCTATTATTGGCACTGGTGCGTCTGCGTCAACGCAAAACCAGTCCGCTGCTTCGACAACCTCTCCGAGTGTTCAGCATGGTCCAACTGCACAAATAACTACTAATAGTAATAGCGCTAGTAAGAGTACGGCACAAAATTCTAGAGGTGCTCACGTTAGTGCTTCTTCTACGAATGGGAGCGGTCAGGCGAGCCGCGAACCAGGCGCTATCAAGGCGTCTCCTCTGGCTCGGCGTATGGCGGAAGAGCATGGTATTGTGTTGGGCCTGCTCAAAGGTACTGGCCCTGGTGGTCGTATTGTACGCGATGATATCGAGGACTATATCGAACAGCGAGCTGCCACTTCTGTTGCAACCGTTGCCCCCAATGCTCCATCCACTCCTGCCCTTCAACCGACTGCTTCTGTGGCCTCTGTGGCTTCGAATGGAACTCCTGAAGCGTCTGTGACTGATGGGGATATCGTGACGCTCTCATCAATGCAGAAGACGATTGCCCGCCGTCTGACCGAGTCCAAACAGACTGTCCCTCATTTCTATGTTGGCAGCGAAATAGATATGACGGAAGCATTAGCTATGCGCGTGAAGCTTAATGCTAATCTTGATGAGGATGGCGTGAAGATCAGTGTCAATGATCTGGTCGTTAAGGCCTGTGCACTGGCTCTTGAGAAATTCCCGCAGGTCAATGGTTCTTATAAAGAAGGACAATTTCTGCTGCATAAGCAGGTCAATATTGGTATTGCGGTCGATATTCCTACCGGGCTGGTTGTGCCTGTGATTCGTGATGCGAATAATAAAGGTTTACGTGCTATTGCTCGTGAGGCGAAAGCTCTGATTGCTAAGGCTCAGGCAGGTAAACTCACATCTTCTGACCTTGAAGGTGGCACGTTCTCCATTTCGAATCTAGGTATGATGGATGTGACGGAGTTCTCCGCTGTAATCAATCCTCCTCAAGCTGCGATTCTGGCCGTTGCTTCAACACGCAAGACGTTTGTGCCCATCGATAATCAACCAGTTGTGCGTGATATTATGCATGTGACGCTTTCTGCCGATCATCGTATTATCTATGGTGCTATGGCTGCTCGCTTCCTGCAAGAAGTGAAGCGTGTGCTCCAAAATGTATACCCTATACTTGGCTAATCTTGCTCGCTTCTCTCTCTTCTTATAGAGGAGGGCGGGCCGGGTAAGTCTTGTTTGAGAGCTATCCTGCATAGCAAGGATAGCTTTTATTTCTTCTATATTCTTTCATTTTTATACCTTATTGCAAAAGGCTTAATAAGAAAATACGCAGAAGGATTAGAGGCGCAGCTTGGGCCACGCTTCTAAGCAGTTTTTGAGAGGATTTCTATTATGAGTACGATGGCGCTTGGGCATGCTGAGTTATATATTTACCCGGAGAAGGTTGCCCCACAGGATAAGATCATCTCTCCTCAGAGAATTGATGTTGCCACGATGCAGGATCTTGTTGAAGTCCTTACTTTGATGTCTGCCGAGACCAGTTTTAGTGTGTTGCTTGTGATTAATGAATGTGTCGTAGGCAATGGCAAATACTTTATGACTCATGAAACGGTGACTGTATTACACGAGTATGGAGCTTGCGTCGATTTTTTGGTGAAGCCGTTGATGACATTACACGAATTACGCAGAAATAAACATGGATATGAGTAAAACGTAGTTCGTAATAGACTATAATATCCATGTTTTTAGCTGCTAGCTTTGATTGTATGAGGCGGAGCTTGATTTACAACTTTGCTCGTGTATATTGATCGGGCCAGGTGATTTCTTGCTGCAATTCACGTGCGGCGTGCAGGGGCCAATAGGGATCGCGTAGCAACTCGCGTGCCAGAAAGATCATGTCTGCCTGCCCTTGTTGCAGAATCTCGTTAGCATGGGTTGGTTCTGTAATTAAGCCAACGGCTCCCGTTGTAATATGTGCTTCGTTGCGTATCGCATTGGCAAAGGGCACCTGGTAGCCGGGAGACAGCGGAATTTTCGCACTCGCTACATTGCCACCTGAAGATACGTCGATGAGATCGACTCCGTGCTTCTTCAATTCGCGTGCGATGGCAACGCTATCGCTAATCGTCAAGCCGCCTTCGGTCCAATCGCTTGCCGATATGCGTACCAGCAATGGAAGCTCGTCAGGCAAGATGTTGCGTAGCGCATCTGTTATCTCGATGAGAAAACGCATGCGGTTGTCCAGATTGCCGCCGTACTTATCCTGGCGTTTATTTGAAAGTGGCGATAAGAATTCGTGTATAAGATACCCGTGAGCCGCGTGGAGCTCGATAACTTGAAAACCGGCTTGTAATGCGCGTCGTGTTGCATCCTGGAAACGCTGTACGATTTCGGCGATCTCGTTTTCTGAAAGTTCTGCCGGCTGAGGATAGTTGCTAGCGAAACGTTCTGTGCCTGGTGCAACGGTATGCCAGCGGCCATCTTCCGCTTTTAATTCACCATGACCACTCCAGGGCCTATATGTGCTCGCTTTTCTTCCTGCGTGGGCTAGCTGAATTCCAGCTATTGCACCTTGTTCACGTATGAATGTAGTGATGCGTGAGAGCATTGTGATGTGCTCGTCCCGGTAAATACCCAGGTCTTGTGGCGAGATGCGTCCACGCTCTTCGACTGCTGTGGCCTCCGTCATTACCAGGGCGGCCCCACCAACCGCTCTGCTCCCCAGATGTACCAGGTGCCAATCGGTTGCGAAGCCATCAGTTGACGAATATTGACACATCGATGACACTGCAATGCGATTGCGAAATGTTATGCCCCTGAGCGTTAATGCTTGAAAAAGTGGGGCTATCTGTCTCTCCTGCTTCTCATTTGCTAGTGTACTGCCTGGATTACTCTGCATTCTGAAAATACTCCTGCTTGTTTTTGCTGTTGTATGCTTACCTGATCTTTGTCTTAATAGTGTAAATGAAGTGAATCACTTATCGCTACGAACAATTTTGTAGCAGCTAATTATTCCTTTGTATGCTTCTAAGTTCTTACGTTCTTCTTACGTCCCTTGCCGTTTCGGCTTGTGAGCAAAAATAGGATCACCTCTTGCAACTTTTTAGAGAGTTGTGGAGTAATAGGAGCAAAGCCGCTAAAAAACTTTTTAGGAAGGAGTGGGCAATGTCAGATAACATGGTTGTGATTGGAGTTTTCGCTGATCGCAAGCAGGCCGAGCAAGCAATGCATGACTTACGTGCCGCAAATTTTTATAATCTTGGTTTTGTTGTGCGTGACCAAGATCATATTACGCAAATGTTACCAGATGGTGAGATAGCCGAACATAGTGAAGAAGGACATTCTGCAGGTGCAGGTGCTATGACTGGTGGTGTAGTGGGCGGCGTGGTGGGCGCTGTGACTGCACTTTTAATTCCTGGTTTTGGACCTGCTATTGCCGGTGGTATCTTGACGACTACACTGGGTGGGGCGGCTATTGGCGCAGCGGCTGGCGGTCTTATTGGCGCATTTGTCACTATGGGTGTATCGGAGGAGGATGCTCGCTACTATGAGCAAGAGATTCAATCTGGTCGTACAGTTGTAATTGTCCAGGCAGATGAGAAACCATTCGAGGCTTTTAATATTATGGAACGCAATTGCGCTTATAATGCAAGACCTATAGCGCCGCCGCGTCTCGATCCTGAAGCAACAGTTGAGCTAGAATCACTAGAAAACAATTCGCTAAACAATTCGTCATAGAAGGCCCTTGAGTATTAAAATCACGTATGGAATTGGCAGAGGAGATAGGTGCTGATAGTCGCTATCTAATGTTCAACCCAGACTCTGAAACCTGGCTGGCTCTATGTATTAATAAAAAGCACCTGGATCGATTAGATCCAGGTGCTTTTTATTAATACATAAGAGCCTATTGATTTGTAGTTTCAACCAGCTTGAGAGGCTTGTAGAATCGCTTTTTGCGTTGACGATTTTTAACAGTGAAATAGACAATTTATAATGCGATTTGCTACGGATAAAGATGGACGAAGTTGAACAAGAGTTTTACAGCTTGAACAGAGCAAGCCTCTTAAAGAGGACAATATATGCGTTGAAACCGTTTATTATAGTGAAAAATGAGATGAACATCGTTTATTTGGACGGACATCGCCGAATTTTTGGATGTCTGTCGCCTTGTAAATAGACGATTTGTTATTGCTGTGATACAATACGTGTCATTAAATAGCTGCCAGAGCTAACGCAACTACAACTCTCTTGTCAAAAGTTGATAGCGAGAAGATGCCTTCACATACACTCATGTAAGGAGTAAGTATGCCATCACAAGGATATGTACGCTTTCCTGCCATTTTTCACGATCTTATTGTGTTTGTTTCAGAAGATGATCTCTGGTTAGTCTCAAGTGAGGGAGGGCGAGCTGAGCGCTTAACTGCAGGAGTAGGGCGAGGTGAGATATCCCCGCTTTTCACCTGATGGGACGCAAATGGCTTTTGTGGGACGCGAGGAAGGTCCTAGTGAAGTCTATGTGATGCCAGCTCAAGGTGGCCCGGCCCAACGCCTGACGTTCCAGTCTGCGAGTTGCCGTGTACTAGGGTGGTCGCCCGATGGCGAAGAGATCCTGTATGCTAGCAATGCGGGCCAATTTGCCGGACGCTTCGAAGTAATTTATGCGGTGAAACCTTCAGGCGGCCTGCCTCGTCCACTTCCCTTTGGTATGGCGAACGCTATTTCCTATAGTCGTGAGGGGAATGTGGTCCTTGGTCGCAATATCAATGTGCGCGAGTTCTCGCACTGGAAACGCTATCGTGGTGGTACTGCAGGTCATTTGTGGTGTGACTCTACTGGCAATGGTTCTTTTAAACGTTTGTTGCAGGTAGATGGCAATGTGGCCGATCCTTGCTGGGTGGGAGATCGCATCTACTTCCTGTCAGATCATGAGCGCGTAGGTAATATTTATTCATGTACTCCCAATGGTACAGATATACGTAAGCATTCACAACATGCTGATTTTTACGCACGTCATCTCTCGACGGATGGAAAGCGCCTGGTCTATCATTCTGCAGCCGATCTCTATCTCTTTGATCCTGCTTCTGACGAGTTGCATCATCTTGAGGTAACATTGCCTAGCTTGCGGACACAACGTAACCGTAAGTTTGTTTTTGCCAGTACATATATGGATAGCTACGTACTTCATCCTCAGGGCCACTCTGTTGCGGTTACCACGCGCGGGAAAGCGTTCACGATGGGCAACTGGGAGGGGCCGGTGCTGCAATATGGTGAGGCTGATGGTGTGCGTTATCGTTTCCTGGAGTGGCTCAGTGATGGCAAGCGTCTGGTGGCTGTGCATGATGCACCGGGACACGAGGAGCTGATTGTCTTTTCGCCTGAGGCTGTCAATGAGCCAAAAACATTTCCTGCTATCGAATTTGGGCGTGCGGTAAATCTGTCTGTCTCACCTACTGCTAATTTTGTGGCGATTACAAATCATCGCAACGAATTAATTGTGGCGGATCTTGATGAGGGGACTGCACGTGTGCTGGATCACAGTTCTTCCCGCCGGATACTTGGGCATGGCGTGGTCGCCAGATGGTGCCTGGCTGGCCTATGGCTTTGCTATCTCGCCTCGCCAATCTGCTATTAAATTGTGTAACATAGCAAGTGGTGAGACGCATCAGATAACGACACCCATACTGCTGGATATGTCTCCTGCATTTGATCCAGAGGGTAAATACCTCTACTTCCTGGGCTATCGTATCTTTAATCCTGTCCATGATAATCTACAATTCGATCTGGGTTTCCCCCGTGGCGTGAAGCCTTATGCGATTCTGTTGCGCAGCGACTTGCGTTCTCCTTTTGTTCCTGAGGTTAAAAATCCTGATGAAAAGGAGAAAGAGAAAGATGCCGAGAGAGAGGATGCCAGCGCGAAGAAGACGGCGGATGAGCGCGACTCTGTTCAGGAAGGGAATGAGAGTAAAGAGGGTAGCGCGAAAAAGATTGTTTCAATGACCATTGATCTGGATGGTATTCGTGAACGTGTCCTGCCTTTTCCGGTTCCTGAGGGCCAATATCATGCGGTCTATGGTATGAAAGGGAAAGCTCTCTTTTTATCTTTCCCGGCCGAAGGTTCGCTGCATGATCACTCTGCAAGTCCTAAAGGGATCATTGATGTGTACGATTTTGAGACATATAAGCATGAAAAAATTCTGGAGAGAGTAAGTGATCTAGCTCTGTCTCGTGACAGCAAAATGCTTATCTACCGTTCTCATAATCGTCTGCGTGTATTGAAGAATCCAGAGAAACCAAAAGTAGAGCATAACGAGCGCCCAGGCCGTGAAAGTGGTTGGCTTGATCTGCACCGTATGAAGGTATCAGTGCAACCTTCGGCCGAGTGGAAGCAGATGTTTGCGGAAGCGTGGCGTTTGCAGCGTGAACAATTCTGGACGGAGGATATGTCGGGTATCGATTGGGCGGCGATCTATGAGCAATATCAACCACTTGTAGAGCGCGTCAGTTCACGCTCCGAACTCTCTGATCTGCTCTGGGAGCTGCATGGCGAGTTGGGAACTTCCCATGCTTATGAGATAGGTGGCGAGTACCGTCATGCTCCGCAGTATCGTCAGGGCTTTCTAGGTGTGGATTGGAGCTATGACAGAGAGCACGACCGCTATCGTATCGCTGCGATTGTGAAAGGCGAGCCATCCGAAAGTCATGCTACATCTCCTCTGACTGGTCCCGGTCTGCGGGTCTCGGTTGGTGATGCTGTCCTTGCTGTTAATGGTCAACGGGTTACATCAGGTCATAGTCCGCAGGAACTCCTGGTAAATCAGGCGGGTCAGGAGGTCCAGCTGACTATTGAGAGTGCGCAGACTCAAGAGGTGCGCATTATTGTGGTTAAAGCGCTTTCCAGTGAAACCCCTGCTCGTTATCGTGAATGGGTTGAGCACAATCGTCGTGTAGTACATGAGGCTTCGCAAAATCGTGTTGGCTATATTCATATTCCTGATATGGGTAGTCATGGCTACGCTGAATTTCATCGTGGCTATCTCGCTGAATATGATTATCCTGCCTTGTTGATTGATGTGCGTTGGAACGGAGGGGGCAATGTGTCCGGGCTTTTGTTAGAGAAGCTTGCTCGGCGTCGTCTGGGTTATGACTTCTCGCGCTGGGGCCTGCCTGACCCGTATCCTTCTGAGTCGCCGCGTGGCCCGATGGTGGCGCTGACAAATGAACATGCTGGCTCAGATGGGGATATCTTTTGCCATAGCTTTAAGTTAATGGGTCTTGGCCCTTTGATTGGTAAACGTACATGGGGGGGCGTTATTGGGATTAGCCCAAGCCATAAACTTGTGGATGGGACGATCACGACTCAGCCGGAGTATTCTTTCTGGTTCAAAGATGTCGGTTGGAATGTGGAGAACTATGGTACCGATCCAGATATTGAGGTCGATATAGCACCGCAAGATTTTGAGAAGCAGGTTGATCCACAACTTGAACGGGCTCTGGCCGAGGCTCTGCGCTTGATTGATGAGCGCCCATCCCTTGAACCAAACCCAGGTGATCGTCCACGCCTGGGCCGCAAATAATCTGGTCAGCAGAAAATGCTCTACCTTTTGCTGTGATGGGCCTGGCGCTACATTTCTTCTTAGCGCCAGGCTTTTTCGTGTCTTCTTCGTTATACTAAGCCCATCTAATCTGCGACTATCCTGTGACTGTCCTGCAACTAATCTGCGACAAATTTGTGATATCCTTGCTACACTTGAATTCTATACTCTATATAAAATATGTTTTCACTACTGGAAAGGATATCTTTCATGCAGCAACATTACAATGAAAATCAAGCTCCCAAGGGACAGGTTTATGTTCCTGGCTATGAAGCCGGTTATATGTCAGCTCCATACGACCTACAACAAAACGAACAGCAATATTATCAGTATGCTCAATCTGATACACCTGAACCGCAAGCAATGCCATATACTACGACAAATTCATATACACCAGATCAGCAATCAGCTTCATCTCGCCTTTTCTACACCGCTTATTCCCCCTATACCCATAATGGAACTAGCATGGATGGAAAGCTTGCTGCTGCTCTCTGCTATATCGGTTTCTGGCTAACCGGCTTGCTATTCGTGCTTTTTGTGCATGATAACAAATTTATTCGCTTCCACGCTATGCAATCGCTGCTCTTCTTTGGGGGGGCCAATATACTCTTTATAGCCTTTATAAGCACATTCTCCCGCCACTTTTTGTTCTTCCACTTCCTTGGTGGTTTTGCTATACTGGCTTTGGTGCTTGTGATCATTATTGCTAGCGTAGGCTGGCTTGTAGGGCTGTTTGGCGCTTTGAGTGGTAAATATATAAAGCTTCCTTTTGTGAGTAATTATGCTGAACGCTTTGCTAGCCATAAGGGTACTGTTAAATAGAACGTTTTGTATAGTGTCAGGCGGTTTTCTATAAATAGATAAAGAGATACTACTATCATATACTGTGCATGTTTTTGCGCTTCGCACAAAAACATGCACAGTATATGATACTTTAAGGCAGATTATTGACGAATGCGAATTTATATATTAAATTTAGTAGAAGAACTGTCGAAAATAAAGGCTTCTTATGACTATATTTTAAAAGGGAGTGTTGCTAAGCTGTAATTTCGGCAGTTTTATGTGTTTATTTGTAGGTGACCTCTCTTTTATTTATATGGAAAGGATTCTGTATGACGTACTCCAGGCTTGCTTTGCCCCGGCGCTTAATGATTCCTTTTTTAGTTGCCGTGCTTCTGCTCAGCTATCTCCTATTTATACAGCATGCAGCCAGTAGCAACTCACAAGGGCAGCATTTGGGAGCGCTGACCCAATCTGGTAAAGGAAAACACTTTCTTATACAGTTCCAGGGGGCAGCCCCCAATAATGCGATCTGCAAGGCTCACCAACGCATATGTTACAGTCCAAAGGAGATACAAAACGCATATAGTGTAACCCCTGTTCTCAATGCTGGTTATACTGGCAAGGGTCAAACTATTGTTATCATTGACTCTTTTGGTAGCCCTACCGCTGCTGCTGACCTGGCAAAATTCGATGCAGACTATAATTTGCCGGCACCTCCATCATTTCGGGTTCTGTCCCCGTTGGGTACGGTTCCCTTTGATCCTACTAACAGCGATCAAGTTGGCTGGGCTGAAGAGACGTCGCTTGATGTCCAGTGGGCACATGCTCTAGCGCCGGGGGCCAGTATTGTATTGATGACCAGCCCTGTCTCTGAGACTGAGGGCGTACAGGGTATGCCTGAGTTTTGAAGTTAGAGCAATATGCGCTTGCACATCACCTGGGCAACATTATTTCCCAGAGTTGGGGTGCGACAGAAGAGACTCTTTTTACGCCTGCGGGCAAAAAGGTTTTAGACGATTTCAATAGTTTCTATCAGGCTGCGGCCTTGCAGAATGTGACAGTCTTTGCTTCTGCAGGCGATGATGGTTCTGCTAATCTAGATGTAAATAATAATACTTATCCATTCCCAACGGTGCTCTTTCCGGCTTCCTCACCCTGGGTGACGGCTGTTGGGGGCACAAGGCTTTTAGCTGATACCAATGGGAACTATCAATCGGAAACAGTGTGGAATGATGGTATTGGTAGTGCGACGGGTGGTGGCATCAGTAAATACTTTCCAGAGCCCGGCTATCAGCTTGTCTCGTTATTCAAGGATAGCAATCTTTTAAAAGGGAAGCGAGCTATTCCTGATATTGCTTACAATGCTGATCCACAGACAAGTGTGCCAGTATATCTTGGCTTTCTACCTACCCCTGGCTATTACCTGTTTGGTGGTACCAGCGAGGGAGCTCCTCAATGGGCCGGGTTGGCTGCGGATGCCAACCAGAAGGCAGGTCATCCCGTAGGTTTCTTGAATGCGAAACTCTACGTTCTAGGATGCCTTCAGGAGCAGGGCAGAGTGCAAGATTTCCATGATATTACGCAAGGAAATAACACTCAGGGGAGTGTCCCAGGCTATGACGCTGGTCCTGGATGGGATGCCGTAACTGGTTGGGGTTCGCCTATTGCAAGTCGCTTGCTTGCAGATTTGCGCTAAGCTGTCCATTTACTCGCGCTAAAAACGAGCAGGGTTACCGTATGCGTACGGTAACCCTGCTCGTTTTTACTTATTTTTAAGTTAATTGATGATTGTTTCTGACAGAAGATCTATCTGCTTGATGTTCATAAAATCAGCAGCGGCATTATGTGTGACCAGGCCGGGTTGTGCCGTGCGTGCCTGTTCGGATATCGCGAGTACATAGTCGTTGTTCAGGTAAAGGTGGATCTGTTCTTTCTGCTGCACTATATGCAGAGTATGCCACTGCTCGGCCTGAAAGCTTGCTGGTAGTGCCAGGACGCGGTTAATGACCGGCGCAAGCCCTTCGCTGGTTACGGCAAGTTTCCAGTTTTCGTCATGCTTGCTGAATTGTATCTGGAGTTTTTCCTGGGGGGCATATTGTAGCTGGATACCAAATTCTGGTTGTCCTGCTCCTTCTGTATGGCGTAGTCGTGTGCTTGCTCCAAATTCAAACTCTGTTAATGCAATACCTTTAAGCATAATGTGTTCATCATACGTAAAGTCTACTTGCTCTAGCTCGTCACTCTGTGTGTTCCAATTTGATAGAAGTGTTTGATCTGTATTCAATGTTAGCTGCCATCCTGATAGGGGTGTAATAGAACGTTTATCAAAAAATGAGTATGGAGGTGTTTGCTGAAGCTGGCACGAAATGCGCTACGCAATTGCTCAGTCTCTACTGTATGTTTACGGTAACTGTATAAGTAAAACGAGCTATCTTCCTCTCGAATTATAAAACGAAGGGTCGGTCAACTTGGATACATAATAAAGATTAATTCCTATAATGGATAGGAGAGGAAAATTTTTGGGCTCTTCGTCCACTCGTTTGCACACCTCTCGCTTGTGTTTTGTGGTAGAAAGGATGTGTGGAGTGCAAAACTCTATCTACTCTATGTTCCGTTCGCGTGTTTCTGTTTTGTTCCTGCTTGTACTACTATGCAGTATTACTTTTATAACGGATGCATCAGCTCTTAATAGTAAGAATCATATAGGTGCACTTACTATATTTAATCGAGGTATCAATGCAGTACGTTGGGGACATGCTGTACCCCCTTCTTATAGTGATTGTCTGGTACAGTTAGGTATACACTGCTATAGTCCTCAACAGATGCGCAATGCATATAATGTAACTCCTATGTTGAATGCTGGCTATATTGGGGCGGGACAAACTATTGTCATTATTGACTCGTTTGGTAGCCCAACTGTTGCTGCTGATCTGATAAAATTCGATACGGACTATAATTTGCCGGCCCCTCCATCATTTCAAGTTATGGCTCCTCTTGGTACGGTTCCTTTTGATCCTCAAAACGCTGATCAAGTCGGTTGGGCGCAAGAGTCTAACATGGATGTGCAATGGGCACATGCGATGGCTCCTGGTGCTGGTATCGTGTTACTGACCAGTCCAGTCTCTGAAACGCAGGGTGTACAGGGTATGCCAGAGTTTCTAAAGCTAGAACAGTATGCATTAAATCACCACCTGGGTAAGGTTTTTTCGCAAAGTTGGGGTACGACGGAAGAGACGTTATTTACTCCTGCTGGCAAGAAAATTCTAAATAGCTTTAATGATTTCTACAAACAGTCTAGTAGTGTACAGCATGCGACCTTTTTAGCATCGGCTGGTGATACTGGTACTGTCAATCCAGATGTGAATAACAAAAATTATCCATTCCCTACCGTGGGTTTTCCAGCATCTTCACCATGGGTAACTGCGATTGGTGGCACGAGTCTCTATGCCGACGCAAATGGAAATTATCAATCGGAGACGACCTGGAATGATGGCGCTGGTAGTGCGACGGGCGGTGGCTATAGTCAATATTTTAAGGCTCCTGATTATCAGAAAAAAACGCTTTCACCGGCTGTACAGCATATGTCTCATGGCTATCGTGGACTTCCCGATGTTGCCTATGATGGTGATCCATCCACAGGTATTCCGGTCTACCTTGGTTTCGTGCCAAATCCTGATTACTACCTGTTTGGGGGTACCAGTGCAGGTACGCCTCAATGGGCTGGCCTGGTTGCAGACGCCAATCAGTGGGCAGGTCACCCCTTGGGCTTTTTGAACGCGAAAATCTATCAGCTTGCCGTGCGCCAACCGCAGATCGGGCCTGTGTTTCATGATATCAAGACTGGTAATAATGCGCAGGGTTCAATACCTGGATATCAAGCTACTCCTGGTTGGGATGCTGCCACTGGTTGGGGATCGCCAATCTCAACTTTGTTGTTTGCTCACCTGACGCAATAGTATCTTTCTGTATCCTTCTTTGCGCTTGCACTGCTATCTCAAATAGCAGTGCAAGCGCAGGTATTCTTATTCGGTTTGCCAGACCTGTACGGCACCGTTGCCACTGGCTGCGACAATATGTTTACTATCTGCTAGCCATGCAATTGTATAGGTCGATGTGGTGCGGACGTGATGGATAGAGGCATGAGTGGCGTTTTCTGCATTCCATATGTGAACGCTATTGTCTTTACTGGCTGAGGCGAGCTTGCTTCCATCGGGTGACCAGAGTACGGTATGCACCAGATCGTTGTGACCGTTGTATGTAGCCACCACATGTCCTTTGTTCAAGGGCTCCCAGATCTGGACGGTGCTATCTTCGCTTGCTGAGGCTATGCGCACATTTTGTGGCGACCAGGCTACCGAGCGTATCCAGCTGTTGTGCCCGCGATACGTGAGATGTTTTTTGCCGGTTGTCCAATCCCAGACCTGGATCTCATGCCAGGAACCCGATACCAGAACTTTGCCGTTTGGTGACCACGTCAGGGCACGCACCCAATAGCTGTGGCCGCGATAAATGCACAGATTCTGCTTGCTCAGGGCATCCCAGATATGGATGCTATTGTCTGCTCCACTACTGGTTGAGGCCAGATACTTGCCATCCGGTGACCATGCCAGCGCGGAAATCATCCCTGCATGCCCTTCGTACGTTGTGATTTTTGCACCCGTCATGGCGTTCCAGACCTGGATAGTTCTGTCGAGGCTGGCGGAGGCGATGTTTTGTCCGTCAGGGGACCAGGCTATGGTTGTGACACTGCCTATATGTCCATGATAAATCAGAGTGCTTGCTCCTGTGGTTGTGCCACGTACTTCAATTACTCGCTCATGTCCACCGTAGGCAATTCGTCGTCTATCAGGGGACCAGGCTATAGCATAAATTGCCTCGTTGGCCGTTTTCTCCGTACTATATATACTCTCTTGTTGTGATAGGGCAAGCGTTTGTGTGCTAGCAGTTGTTGTGGTTGGAGCAAGTGCTAACTCGGTTGATAGCGCAGTCGTCGTTGTTCGATGGGTGAGATAGGCCTGCTCCAGTGCATGAGCAAAATCCTGTATAGTAGCAAAGCGTTGTTTTGGGTCCTTCTCAAGTGCACGCATAACCACTGCTTCGAGTTCAGGTGATAGTGTAGCTCGACGTTCGCATAAAGATGGAGGTTGGCTAAAGACGTGTTGGACAACGACCTCTTCATAGGTGCCGTTGAATGGTCGTGTGCCACAGAGCCATTCGTAGACAACAACTGCTAGTGAGTATTGATCGCTATTGGGTTGGGGCTTGCCTCGTGCCTGTTCTGGTGCCATATAGACAATGGTCCCTGATACATCGCGAGTCTTGTTGCGTGATGAGCTTTGAGCGACGACGGCGAGGCCAAAATCGCTGAGTAAGACTTCTTTGTTGCGTCCTAGCAGCATATTTTCCGGTTTGATGTCCCGGTGGATCAGCTTTTCATTGTGGGCATACTGCAAGGCATCGGCGATTTGTTTGACGTAGTCAACGACGGTACCTGGTGGAATGCATGTTCCCTGAGGATGACGTTGACGTAGCGTGCCGTGGGGTGCGTAGCTCATTACGAGAAATGGCAGATTGTTGTCAACGCCAAAGTCGAGTATGCGCACAATATGGGGATGTTCCAGGCGAGCAATTGTGCGTGCTTCACTTTGGAAATGGGTGATCTCATCTTGTGCTAACTTTGTGTCTAGTACTTTAATGGCGGCATATGTGCCAAGATAGATATGTTCGCCAAGATAGACATCTGCGAATCCGCCATGCCCCACAAGCTGCATGAGGCGATAGTTCCCTAGCTGCTGGCCTATGCGGTCGGACATATGATAACTTTCTGTTGCAGCATGCTGAAAAGTTGCAGTATCCTGAACACGGATCGGAAAGAGAGTGCCGACCTCGTACCCACCGTTTTTTCTATATTCCCTCCCCTTGCATATAGTATACATGAGCACATTTCAAATATCAAATGATAAAACATCAGAGCATTGTACCTCCATGTATGCTTATACAAGAACATTCGCTGTTAATAGATTCTAGAAGAGCTAGCCATGGCTGTCAAGGGTATAGATCACTAAATGTACAGAACACGATTATGCTACAGCTGTTTTGTGTGGATGAGAGATTCTAAGGTTAATATTAGGAGATGCTTAACCTTTTATTTTTACTCCTGACTTCTGCATCCTTCTTTAAGGCCGATACGTGTCACCCTTGTAACGGACAACAAAATCCCTTTCAAACATAAATAACTGGCCGTTACATAACGTTACTGCTTAATGGAATTGTTGATAGACAAAAAGGAGATTTAATTATGTTAACTACAGCAAGTATTGTTTTTGCCGCTATTGACCTTGGTGGTTTGGTATGGTGGCTGTTGGTTGGTTTGATTGCGGGTGCCCTGGCGAGCCTGGTCATGCGTGGTGGTGGTTACGGTATTGTCGGTGACATCGTTGTTGGCCTGGTTGGTGCATTAGTTGGCGGTTTCCTGGCTAGCCTGCTTGGTCTAGGTGCCTCTGGCTTTGTTGGTACAACCATCATCGCTTTCATCGGCGCTTGTGTGTTTATTGCCATCTTGCGTGCCGTCTCCGGCGGTTTTGGTCGCCGCGTATAACTTAACATGCGGTTAGATTTGCCAAGATAAACCAAAAAGCATCTCGCTATAAAAGAGGCGAGGTGCTTTTTATTTTGTATTTTTATGTTTTCGGAAATGATATGGAAATGGAGATTAAAGATTTTTGTACGGAAGAATAGCCATATTACTATTTTTATTTGGTATTTTATCTTGATACTATGATAGGGGTCTGGTCGTGCTATCTTTCTGCTTGCCCAAAGGTTACTTTCAATGTATTATTTATTGTACATATTCTGTATCTTTCTTCATCTGATACGTGATCTTATCTACGTATATAGAGCGAAATAAAAGGGGCATCCATGACTGACCATTATGCGACAGACCGTGAATCTTTAGAGCGTGATTGCGAGATGGAATTTTTTATTGGTAGTGGTCCTGGTGGCCAACATCGTAATAAAGTTGAATCGGGAGTGCGTCTTACCCATCTCCCTACCGGAATCACCGTGACAGCAACGGAGCGTCGCTCCCAGCATGCGAACCGCGATGTTGCTTTCGAGCGCATGGCCGAACGCCTGGAGGAGCGGCAACGTGTGCGCAGAGCGCGGACCGCAACTCGTCCTACCGCTGCCAGCCGCGAACGTCGATTGACAAGTAAGCGTCTGGGTAGTCTGCGTAAAAAATCACGTTCATCCTCTATCTCTGAGTAGAATTCTGCGCTTTCAGCAAAGGAGCATTTGGCAATGTTTTATCTGTTTTTGGGTGCTATGGTGGTTGTGGTTCTCTGTTGCCTTTTCTTTTGGGCGCTTATCCGTCTGTGCTGGAAACTGGTGCCGCTGCGTCCTCTGTTTTTGAGTCTACTTTGTTTGTCTCTACTTGTATTTTCTGCTTGTGGGCGACAGCAAGATGGAGCTTCGGCAGCAACTTCCACACCGACTCTAACGACCTTTTCACATGCTGTCTCATCATCCCCGGTTAAGTGGGACGATTGGTTTACTTATCACCATGACAATGCACGCACAGGTTATCTGCCAGCTATGCCTGATCCCCATCATCTTACAAAACGCTGGTCTATGAGCCTGGATGGTGCTGTCTATGCCGAGCCATTGATCGTGAAGAGTCGTCTCATTGTGGCAACCGAGGGCGATAGTCTTTACGCGCTTGATCCTGCGACTGGTAATATGCTCTGGCATACCAATGTTGGCAGTCCTGTACCGCAGTCCACGCTCCCTTGTGGAGATATTGATCCGCTTGGTATCACTGGAACACCTGTCTATGATCCTGCGACTGGCCTGGTTTTTGCTGTTGCTGAGGTGCGTGGTCCACAGCATGTGTTGGTCGGAATCGATGTAAATACTGGTAATGTGCGTGTCAAACGTGATGTTGATATTCCGGGGATGGACCCGATTGCTCATCAGCAGCGTGCGGCTCTATTGCTAGCAAATAATCGTGTCTATATCGCTTATGGCGGTCTGGATGGTGATTGCAGTGATTATCGTGGTACTATCGTCGCCGTGCCGACCAGCGGGACAGGCAACCTGTTTTCCTATCGCATCCCAACTTCTCGTGAAGGCGGTATCTGGGCCACTTCTGGCCCGGCGTCCGATAGTGCAGGTTATATCTATGTGTCTGTAGGCAATGGTGCGCAGACCAGTGGTAGTTGGGATCGCAGTGACTCAGTGTTGCGCTTCTCACCGACGCTTCAATTGCAGGATGGTTTTGCACCCCGAAATTGGGCTGATGAGAATAACAATGATACTGATCTTGGTTCGACTGGCCCTCTGCTTCTGCCAAATGGACTAGTTTTTATTGCGGGCAAGTCTAGTGATGGTTATCTACTCCATGCGAATGCGCTCGGTGGTATTGGTGGTCAGATTGCGACAGCGCAGGTTTGTGGTGCGAAGGCTATGGGTGGTGGTGCAGTCGTCGGTTCGGATGTGTTGGTTCCCTGTGAAGATGGCATTCGCCACGTCTCTACTGATTCTGGTTCGCGCCTGATTGTAGGCTGGCAATCTCCCGATCTGAAGCTATCTCCTGTTGTTGGTGGTCATACTGTCTATGGTATGAACCTCGACGGCACCCTTTATGCACTTAACCTTGAGACTGGTGCTATCCGGGCCAAAGTTACTCTGGCCCCGGTCCCTCATTTTGTCTCTCCCACCATCTCTGGCAACAGCGTTTTCGTTGGTACAAATAATGGGGTGGTAGCCACAACTCTATCCTGAATGCCGCATAATGTTTGAAGTATAAGTTAAGCGTGAGGTGTCCAAAGCGGACAACCTCACGTTCCCAAATTCTCAAATATTATAATGATGGAAGGATTAATATAAGCCGGTGCCAAGTTGTTGTTCTACCCACAATGTAACTTGCTTGAACGTGACCTTCCCTTGTGACAGCAATGGCCGTATAGCGATGTTGCGTGTCACTTGCTCAATAAAGCGGTCGCGATTTTCGGGTGCGAGGCTCTCTGGATAGTTCGCGCTGGTGTTGGCTATGATCTCTTGAATTGTGCGCCGGGCAATTGCTTCTGGTGGCTCGTTTGCAACGATTGTTGAAGTGGAGCTTGTTGCTGCGGTCGCGCTTGTTGTAAGGGTAGCCGGTTCGCCGGCTGTGGCCTGTCCTGCGCTGGTTTGTGGGACATTTCCGGGCTGTAGATCGTTGAGCCACTGCTGCAATTCCTGTACCTGTCGTGCTTCGATACTTAATGGTCGAATCAGGGTCGGTGCCTGGATTTGAAGTGAGCCATCGTCATTGAGTGTAAGGGTATACATGCCAAGTTGTCTTTTGCTTCTCATTGTAAATTCCCTTCTGCGCTATTTCCATGCGCTGACCTTATGAAGACTAACTTTGTTTTAGAGGGTTTGATTTTCTGGTGGCTATAAAATTATCGATGTGTCTATCTCTATTATGCTTTCAATCGTGGGTGAAGGGCAAACTGTGGCATATAGTAGTGGTTTCTTTCTTCCCATTTTACATCTCTATCTTTTCGGCCATAGAATTGCCCCTTTACCCATTTTGGGTAAAGGGGCAATTCTATGGCCGAAAAGGAGAGATAATGTTGCCTTGTAGCTAATTGCATTTATATTTCTATTTTATAGTGATTTACAGCTTCTTTTATTTATAATATATTATTTTGCAATCAGTGCCGCTACCACCGAAGTTAGAGATTGTGTAGATGGTCATCGATATTCTAAATACGAGGTGGTAAGCGGCACAACTGGCAATGTCTTCGCTAACAATGTGTGTGGGTCAGCTACATAACCTACCAGCGCTTATATGCTACTTATCGTCAGCGTCATGATCATTGTAGTGATGATGGTGATGATGGTGGTGATGGTGATGATGGTGATGCTTCTTTTTCTTATCATCGGCATCATGATCATTTTTCATATCGTCAGCATCGTGATCATTGCACATGCCACCTGTGACCTGAGTCAACTGATCCTCGGTCAGGTCTTTCAAAACAACTTTTTGAGCGGCAGGTTTCTTTGCGAAAGAAAACATGGATATCTCCTCATACAAACTGAAAATTTTCAGTAGCCACCAAAGTAGTGACTACGGCCCCCTATCTATGTGAAGGGCTTTAAACTCCATTGCACTTTTAAGAGCGCGGTTTAAAGTGCACTGGCATGTTCGTAGTATAAACCATTGCAAGTATAGCTTGTGCTTAAAGTAATTTAAATTAGTTATATAGTCCTATATTCTAGTTAAGCCTTAAAATTGCTATTCGGGGATAGAGTCTAGTGGGCAATATGCAAACCAATCAAAATCCGCTGGCGACGTTCTCGTATCGCCATTGCTGGTGGCATACATACCAATGTAGACGCCTGTGAAGCCGCCAGCGACCTCTGTGGCCAGATAGCGTGTTGCCCCGGTGGCCAATTTACGTGTTGGCTGTCCTGCGATGGTATAGCTAAATGTATATTTTTTGCTGTCCGCCTGGATCTCTAGTTCAATGGGCCCTTCTTGTACGGTCTCCTGGGCCACTATGGCGACAAGATCACCAATGCGGCGGCGTACGATGAGAGCACGATTACCATGCAGGCATGTGATGGCAATTTCATAATGGTGCTGTTCATTTGCCAGTACTGTGAGTCCAGCTTCGTGTCCCTCGTATGTGGGAAAGAAGTCGAGCAAAGTTTTGGCACTGCACTGGAAATGTTGCTGCCGTCGGCCGATAAAGGCTGGTGAGTCCGGGGCATCGAGTGTGAGGGGTGAGGCATATAAACGTAACCAGCCGGGGCGCTCAGTTAGCGACCAGCACTCCGGGTCAGGATTGCGTAAAAAGTTCCAGCATAGATGTAACTTAAAATCGGGGTTGGCAAAGTCGTCGCATGGGGGTTCTGGGCTCCAGGGATGTGGTGGTAATGTTTCCACTTGCATATTGATTGCGACCGTCTTAGCGGGCAAAACAAGCGGCCAGTCATCTGTCGTCCAGGTAACGGGTGCGAGGAATGTCTCACGTCCAAGGTGATGGAAGAGTCTATCCTGGGGGCGGAAGGCGAGAAAGACCAGCCACCAGCTGCCATCATGCGCTTCTATCAGGTCGGCGTGCCCAGTTCCTTGAATAGGATGATTTGTCTGGTCGCGGTGTGTCAGAATTGGATTATATGGGCAAGGTTCAAATGGTCCCCAGGCGCTTTTGCTGCGTGCCAGCGTCACCATGTGGCCGTATTCTGTCCCGCCTTCAGCGATCATAAGATAATAGAAATCATGAATATGATATAAATGTGGAGCTTCAGGATAACGCCCGCCCGTGCCAGACCATATATAGCGGGTCTCGGTCAACTGCTCTCCATTTCTGATATCAATCTCGCATTGATAAATACCGAGTTGTGGCCCCTCCCCGTTGCTGGTTAAATAAACATGTTCACCATCGAAGCACAATGAAGGATCAATGCCACCCTGTTGTACCCAGATTGGGTCTGACCATGTACCAGCTGGATCAGTAGTGGAGACATAAAAATTGCCTCCATGAGAGACATTTGTTGTAATCATATAAAATGTCCCTTGATGGTAACGAAGCGAGGGAGCGAAAATGCCACCGGAACTGGGTATTTTTGTGAGCGGAATCTGACTTGCCCGTGTCAGGCAGTGGCCGATCTGTTTCCAGTGGATCAAATCGCGACTATGAAAGATGGGAACGCCGGGGAAGTATTCAAAGCTACTCGTGACCAGATAGTAATCCTGTCCCACACGACAAATACTAGGATCGGGATAGAAGCCTGGAATGATGGGGTTCGTATAGGAATTGCTTGCTTTCATTAGGCTGTTCGGCCTCCTTGTTTGTCCTTATATTTAAACGTAAGGGATAGTATTGAAATAACGTTCGGCTGGTTATTTCTATGTGACCCGAATTTGCCATCCTCCGGGGTTGTCCTGGCGGCAAGAAAGCGAAGGTGGCGGCTGATTGCGTACCACCTTCGCTTTTCTTTTCTGATCGACAACTCTACTATTGTACAACTCTACTACGGTTTACTGCGAGGGTAGCAGTTAACAACATACTACGCTCGGCTTCTATTTTTGCCAGTTATGCGATGTGATAGGTAACTAATGCACGTGCACCTACTGTTGCTGTGAGAGTTTTATTGGTAGAAATGGTGATGCGTGCTTGTGCGGCGACATTGTGCGAGGCATCAGTAAGATAGGGAGTCGCATGGGCTCCCGCCGGGATCGTCAGGTTTTGTAATGAGATGGAGATAGGTGTAGCCGATTTTGAATTGTTTAAAACCACAATCGATGTGCTACCATCCGTATTTTTGTAGGAGGTCACCTGCAGGTTGCTGTCACCTGTGGTTGCAGCGATACGTGTTGCTCCAGGGTGGATAAAGCGGCTGTAGCTGGCAAGCGCCCAGAGCCGTTTCGAGGCAATCACCGTCCCATTATTATCATGGATAAGAGCCCCATTATCGGAGCTGTTAAACCCGACTCCCCACCAGTAGAAGAAGGCGCTGAGATTGGCCGCCGTCACGCCTGTATAGACACGCTGAGCCCAGTTAAAGCCAGAGGCATCGCCGCCGCTGTCCCAGGTGGGGTCCCATGTATCAAAGAGTGACCATTCTGTCTCCCAGATATGTTTTGTTCCGGTTCCTGTGAGAGCAGAGTTAGGGGGAGCGGTATAGCCATGACTGGAGATTACGTTAACATACTTATTGGCTTTGGCATTGCTGGTAACGCCGTTGGCATAGCTCTGGGCAAGATTCCAGCCTTCTGGCTCGCAGCAAATGATCTGTGGATGAAAGCTTGAAGAGGCGAGTGTCGGTCCAAGCACAGTCGCGAAGTCAGCTGCCTGGGTAGGATTCATGATCATACTGGAGTAGCTGGTGACCAGGTTTGGCTCATTCACATAACCGATGTGAGAGACGGAGACCCCTTCGCTCTTGTAGTCGCGCAGGTATTGCAGCAGATAGTTGGCATAGGCCTGACGCCAATCTCCACTGCTACACGTGGCACCGGGAGCACCGCAGAGTGTGCCACCATTGATCTCGCTACCATTGGTCTTCATAAAACCGGGAGCACTCCAGGCATCCAGATAAATCTGTTTTGCCCCATATTTTTGTGCCTGTTGCGCAAGCCACACCTGTCCCCAGCTGCTATGATCCCAAACATAACTTGGGGTGGCAGTCGGTTTGCCTGGACTGTTTGGTTCAATTGTGTGAGCTGGATCTGAGGGCATCAGGTTGCGCAAGATTGTGAAGCCTGCTCCTGTGGATTGGCTGAGCAGCAGATCTAGAACCTGTTTCTGCTCACTGGCCGATGTGAGCGTGCGTAGGGTATCGGCAGGTCCAAAGGCATCTGAGAAACCAAACCCATCCATGGTCTGATAGTGCTTTGCCCCATTAATCGTGATCGTGGAGGCTGCATAAGCTGTTGAGAGAGGAACAAGAGTATTGGATGTGAGGAGCAAAAACAGCAATGTCAGTACTGCTGGTAACCCTGTTTTACGAAGAATGCGATTAAACAACATTGTTTCTTTTCCTTCCTTAGATAAAAACATTCAAGAGAAGATGCTGAAAACTCCTTCCAGTTCCATCTAGCAGAAGGATTTTTTCAGCAAAATAGCATAGAGATAACCCGTTCTCCTTTCCTAAAAAGTTCTAGAGTGCTTGAAAGCGTTTGCAAACACTGAGAAATATATACCTTATCAAAGCCAGTTATGTCAACCTTATTTAGAGACGTGAGCATACAAAATCTTTTATTATGGCATTTGCAGATTATAGATCAGCTAAAAGACAGCAGAAAGAATCTTGACAAAGAGCAAAAATGTGTGTTATTACTGAGGAAGACATTGCAAACGCTTGCAACATGGTAAGGTCTCGACTCTCTCTGTAAGGAGCATATATTTGAGGAAAAAAGGCATCGAAAACAATAAGCAGGAGATCCATGATATTACCATCGTTGATGTTGCTAATGAGGCTGGGGTATCATATGCGACCGTATCGCGTGTAGTAAACAATAAAGACCATGTGAGCCCGGAGAAACGAGAGCGTGTACTGCGTGCGATGACGCAGTTGGGCTACGTGGCAAATGTGCAGGCCCGCAGCCTGGCTGGCGGGTCTTCCCACGTAGTAGGATTGCTGGTGAACTACCTCAGTTCGGGCTATGCCGTCGAAATTATTCGTGGGATTGACGAGGCATTGCAGGCCAATCACTATGATCTCGTATTGTATAGCGCTCATATGAACAAGGTAAAAGAGTCGGTCTATATTGCAAAACTCACACGTAATCTGGCAGATGGCTTGCTATTAATTTTACCGCAGCATTCGAAAGCATATTTAGATGCATTGCATCAACGGCGTTTCCCACATGTCCTTGTAGATTATTTAAGTGATGGGGCGTATGCTCCCTCCGTCGCAACCACTAATTTTCAGGGCGCTTATGATGCTGTTACCTATCTTGCCGGGTTAGGCCATCGTCGCATCGGGTTTATCACGGGCACAATAGATACAGGCTGTGCCCAGCAACGTCTGGCGGGATATAGGGCCTCACTCAAAGATCATGGGTTGCCAGATGACCCGCAGCTGGTGTACGAAGGCAATTTTTTGCAACCACAAGGGTATCAAGGGGCGCAGGTGCTGCTGGATGTGCCAGAACCTCCCTCGGCCATCTTTGCTTCCAACGATATGATGGCATTTGGAGTTATGGAGGCCGCACGCGAGAGAGGTTTGCGTCTACCAGAAGATCTCTCAATCATTGGTTTTGACGATATTCCGCAAGCGTTGCATGTTCATCCTGAACTGACAACGGTACGCCAGCCGCTTGAGGCAATGGGCCGGCGGGCCGCCATGTTGCTCTTGCATTATATAGCTCATCCAGACGCAGAGATTGAGCGCGTCGAATTATCCACCGAACTTATAGTACGTCAATCGTGCCAGCCGTACCATAATTAGTTGAGCCATTGTTGTGAAAGGAGGGATGACACGTACCTAACTGCCATGAAATAGAGTATACTAGAGCATATAAGTAGTATTTCCAGGTAGCTAAGGTCATCACTATGTAATGATGACAGGTAGAAATTTTGTTTGTCCAACGTTGGGCAACGTGTACTGTCATAGTGTATTTGAAATGGAGAATACGGCCTTATGAAACGATCCAGTTTCCTGCTATCCTTTATGGTTCTCCTCACGTTACTTGTTTCTGCATGTGGAGAGACAAGCCCAACTGCTAGTGGCAGTAAGAACGTGACGATTAACTGGTGGCATCTTAATACCCAGGACCCCCTCAAGACTTCCTGGCAGGATCTAGCAAATCAGTATATGCAGACGCATAAAAACGTCACGATCAAAATCTCGGTCGTTGGTGGTAGTTTCCAGCAGAAGCTTGCTACCGTAATGCAGGCAGGTACGCCTCCTGATGTTTTCCAGAGCTGGGGCGGAGGAGTTCTGCAACAATATGCTCAAGCCGGGCAGGTGAAAGATATCACCGCTGATCTGCAGCAGAATGGTTGGGGCGATACATTTAGCAAGTCGGCACTGAACCTCTATAGTTTTAATGGTCATTATTATGGTGTGCCCTGGGATATCGGAGCGGTCGGTTTCTGGTATAATAAAGCCCTTTTTGCGAAAGCTAACATCCAACAACCTCCTGCGACCTGGGATGATTTTCTGACCGATATACAGAAGCTCAAATCGGCTGGCATTATCCCTATTGCGTTGGGTGAGAAAGACAAATGGCAAGGGCTCTTTTACTGGGTCTATCTAGCCGAACGTGAAGGTGGGCAAGCTGCCTTTAATAAAGCATATGGGCGCACCGGGTCGTTTGCCGATCCCCCTTTTGTGAAAGCTGGCCAATTGCTTCAGCAACTTGTCGCGGCGCATCCTTTTGAGAATGGTTTCCTTGGCTCTGATTACACGACTGAGCAGACATTGATGGGTAATGGGAAGGCGGCAATGGAACTGATGGGCCAATGGGCTCCTGCCAATAATGCTGCTGCTTCCGTTGATAAAAAAGGTGCTCAGCTTAGTTTCTTCCCTTTCCCTGCGATCCCTGGTGGCGCGGGTGATCCAACTGATGTGCAGGGTGGTGGCAATGGCTTTGCTATCGGCAAGAATGCACCTCCTGAGACGATTGACTTTGTGCGTTTTCTGACCAGTGCTACCAATCAGCGTAATCTGGCGCAGAAAGCGGCGCTCTTGCCCCCTGTCACTGCGGCTTCTGATGGAGTGACTGATCCAAATATGCAGTCTGTTGTGAAGACAGCTAGCAATGCACACTACTTCCAGCTTTATTATGATCAGTTCTTACCACCTGCCATGGCTCAGGTTGCAGTAGATTCAACACAGGCCCTTTTTGCTGGCACTGCCTCTCCAGCTGATACTGCACAGAAACTTGAAGCTTCTGCAGCTACATCGCTGGCTCATTAAAGCACTTATTAGGAGAGATGGTTCATAGAGCATTTTTCTAAGAATGCTTATGAAAAAGAGACGAGAGGCCTGTTTACTGGCCTCTCGTTCCCTGGTTCAGTGGTGGACGATGCAAGTGCTCTAGCATACTGCGACCACTTTTTCTGGCCCGCTGCCATCTGCAAAAGGAAGAAAGATTATGCAAGTACTCAGTCAACGCCCAGTACACGGGCATAACGATCAGAAGCCAAGTGTGCCTTATACACAACGTCGCACATTCTCAAAATGGTTGCTAATTATTTTATGTTTATTGCCTGCCACCTTGCTACTCTTGACTTTTGTGCTTCTACCCATTGTGCAAGGTGCATATTATAGCTTCTATAACTGGAATGGACTTGGCCCTTTGCAGAATTTCATAGGCCTGAAAAACTATGTTATACTGCTTAAAGATCCTGTCTTTCTCGGCGCTATTAGAACGAATCTGATCATTGTGTTTCTATCGCTGGTATTACAACTGCCTGTTGCGCTTATCCTCGCGCTGCTTCTGCGTCAACGTATGCCTGGCACTACTTTCTTCCGCCTGGTGTTCTTTCTACCCTATGTGTTATCTGAGGTGGTTGCAGGCCTGATCTGGTCCTTCATTTATAATCCTTCTACGGGCCTGCTTGCATCTTTAATTAAGATTATAAATCCATCTACAACTCCTCCGGCTTATCTCGCTGACACACGTACAGTATTGCTCGCCGTTTTTGTAGTTATCTTTTGGAAATACTTCGGGTTCCATCTGGTTTTGTATCTGGCCGGGTTGCAGAATATTCCGCAGGAACTGCCTGAGGCTGCACGAACTGATGGCGCGAACCGCTGGCAGGTTACGCGCTTTGTAACACTACCTCTACTTGGTAGTACAATTCGGCTCTCTATGTTTTTTTCGATCCTGGGAGGATTACAGTTTTTCGATCTCATTTTTGTGATGACGGAGGGTGGGCCTGTGAATGCTAGCGAGACGATGGCTACCTACTTGTATCATCAGGGGTTTCAGAGCTTTGCGCTTGGTTATGGTAGTGCTATTGGGATGGTGATGTTTATCCTCTGCTTTGGTTTCGCTCTTGTCTATCAGCGCTGGGTTATGCGTCAGGACATGGTGAGCAGCGTTCAATGATGGTGAAAGGAAGGTATTCTATCTTATGCTTATGAAGAGAAGAACTGTGCATGTGTCCCACACGGCACAGATTGCGGCATTTACAATCTGTGCCGTTGCCGCCATTCTTGTATTGCTGCCACTGGTAGCTGTTTTTACTGGTAGCCTGCGTACCAATGGCGAATTGTTGTACACTCCCTTCAGTTGGCCGAAAACATTACATTGGGAAAACTACGGCCACATTCTTGCCAATGGAACCTTATTCTGGCAGGAATTGCTCAATAGTATTCTGTCGGTGGTTGGGACAATTGTGTTATTGCTGCTTGTGGCCTGCCCGGCGGCGTTTGTGCTGGCTCGTATTGTGTTTCGCGGGCGCGAGGTTATCTTTAACCTGTTCTTGATCGGATTGCTGTTTCCGCTGACTATTGCTGTACTACCACTCTATATTACGATTCGTAGCCTTGGGCTGCTCAGTTCGCTCTGGGGTGTTATTCTGCCGCAAGTTGCGTTCTCGTTGCCAACTACCATTCTCGTTTTACGGAACTTCTTCAGCGCGGTTCCCAATGAGTTAGAGGATGCAGCGGCTATCGATGGGGCTTCGAGCATCCGTTTTTTCTGGTATATTCTGTTGCCCCTGGCTCGTCCGGCACTCTCGGTTGTTACAATATTGGCGATGGTCTCAAGCTGGAATCAATTTCTCCTCCCTTTGCTGATCTTGAATGATCAGCCGACGTGGACGTTACCGCTTGGTGTCACGCAGTTCCAGGGCCAATACAGCTCGGATTGGGTCTCTATCCTGGCTTTCCTTACACTTTCAATGATCCCTGCAGTGATTTTCTATCTGCTGGCCGAGCGTCAGATGGTTTCAGGTTTAACGGCTGGTGCATTAAAAGGTTAATAAGGAGGAGATTATCATATGAGGCGTGTTGCTATAAAAATATGAACGAGCCACCTCAAATTTTTCACATGGTCAACTGCTCGCTTACACCTTCAGTGCTTACACCCTTTCTTTGTCTTAGTATATATTTTCCACCTTTTTGCACTTTGCGCAAAAGGTGGAAAATATATACTAACATCATGCTTTGCCTTGTGATAGTCTTATTGTTAACGCAATCGTACTCTAAAGTATATTTCATTTTGATGATTGCCATACACCCCATCGATATAGTCCGCTAAGGCGTGCCCATTTCTTGGTGCTGTAAATGTGGGTGAGTGGCAAAAATCATAATCTGTACAGCCCGAATACTGTGGAATGTTTAACTTTACGACTGGATCGAGTTGTGTCCCATCTGTATCCCTGGCACTTCCGGGATAGATGTTTAAAGCTCCATGATTGTCGATAGAGACGATGTAAAAGTGCCCTTTCGTGTCTTGTATGATCCTCATCTTATTGCCCGCTGTTATATTTTGCTTTACGTCTTTGATTACATGTCCATTCTCTACAATTGCGTGATGCGGACCGTCATAGAGGTCGTTATAGAGAATATGTGTTCGTCCCTGTGTGTCAATGTAGCTATCTGTCAGGTATGTAATGGCAGAATCTTGATTGTTTTTTGGTTGTATCTCTTTAACAATCGTCTGCGTAAATGTGCTGTTGGGATTATCGACATTACTTATATGGAAGTATTTGATGGCGTTATATATATAATTGAAATCACCGCTGGGGGCTGCAGGGTAACCCAGTTCTGTCCGTGTGACATCGCGCATTGCAACGATGGTGAGGTCCTTATTCTCATCTGGCATAACAAATGCATAGGTATAACGGTAATCAAATACGTTGCTGTGAAATGTCCAGGTCTGTTTTGCTGCATTGTAATATGTCCAGTTAAACACACCAGGTTTCTCGGCTCCTGTTTGAAAGAAGACGATGTCTCCGTTGCCATTAATTCCGCTACCACTGTATCCCTGCTCTGGTGGCCCTGCCCATGAGCCTGGAATCCATGCACTCTGAAAAGATTTGCCAGCATCACGAGATACCAGGTGTTGTAGCTTTCCCTGATTGCCAGGCCAGGCGAACAGATGAATTTCGTCATGGGGACCACGCAGTATATTTATAGGTTCTACGCCAGCATTGCCAGTTTTTATCTCTTGCCATTTACCACATTGCTGTACTGTCAGGATATTGCGTAGTGCTACTGGCAATGCTTTGCAGTAGAACGCGAAATTTTCGTATGTCCGTTAGCTGTTGCTGACATTCCTGGCAGTAGGCAATATGCTGTTCTACCTGGCCGCGTTCGCCTGATTCAAGCTCGTTTGTTGTGTATTCGTCAAGCAGTAAGGCGATCTGTGTATGTGTGGCATTTTTGTGATGAATGTTCATGCCTGCACCTCCCTATCTAATGTATTGTATGCAGAGCGTAGAGCGGCGAGCCCTCGTGTAACACGTTTGCGTGCTGCCTCTTTTGTTATATCGAGTCGTGTGGCTATTTCCGCGTAGCTTGCGCTAGCAACAAAACGCAATACCAGGCAGGCTGCGTCCAACTCTGGGAGTTGGCTGAGTGCCTCGCGCAGTAGTTCACGTGCAACAATGCGATCTTCTAGCGTGCCTCCATTTTTTACGTCCTGCGATTGCGCCGGGATATCATACTCAGGTAAGCGTGCATAACGATGTTTTTGACAAGCCATCAGGACTCAGGAATCAGGCGTACAGCCTCGCCAAAGGGCACTTTGTCTACGTTGATGCCGCCTGCCGAGAGGACCCAGAGTACTGGTAGCGAGGGTGGATTTGTTGGGAATGTGCCGTAGCCATCGGTCAGGTAGACATAGACACCGTTATTTGTATCATCGAGTGTTGCCTCAACGGTATGGAAGAAGGGCTGGAAGGTGGTTCCTCCCCCACCTTTTGGCTGAGGTAGTTCAGTGCCTACACTTAGTTGGTATGGACCATAACAGTCAACATCTGCATAATAGAGCGTAGCCTCCAGGTGAGGATAGGCTCCCAGGATAGCCTCCACTTCACCCAGGAATTGCGTGATCTCTTTTGTGCCGATAGAGCCGCTGGTATCGACCGCAATAAAGATGCGCACTTTTTCGCCGTTCAGCGCATCGAGGTAGAGGCCCTGACCAATAAAACGGCGATCAAAGCCCTGAAAATCAGTTGGCGTCTGCACCAGAAAACGCCAGAGATAAGCACGCCAATCCAACTGAGAGGGGCTGAGATGTGTCATTTCACGCTGCAATCCCGCTGGAAGTGCGCCATGTCCCAGTATATCCAGCAGCGTTTTGCCCTCCTGGAGTGCCTGTGCCCAGTGTTGTGCGAGTTCAGCATATTTATCTGGCGAGAGCACTTCATCTGCTGGCTCAAGCAGATCGGCAAACACGAAATGCAACATCTTTTGTAAGTAAGGCTGTTCTTTGAGCTTGTGATAGATCTCCTCGACGCTGAGGTGTTCGAGCCGCTGCTCGCGTACATGGCCCTTTGGCAAAGCAAAACCATCTTCGGCCAGGATGATGCCGTTAACCACGATATCGGCCGCCATATTCCAGAGCAGTGGATCGCGGTTGCCTCGACGCGGGATGTGGAGCAGGGCCGCGTGCAACACCTCATGGGCAAGTAATCCCAGACGTTCTGTAGGTGTCAAGCTCTGCCAGAATCGTGGATTGATAAAGATATCGCGCCCATCTGTGGCAGCTGTGCGATGGCTCGGCGAGGAGATAATTCTGGCGAAGAGCACGAGGGTCGCGAAAAAGGGCGAACGCATACGCAATTGGATAATCGTGGCAGAGATCTGGCGCTCAAATGGATCACCCTTGCTCATCGTGCTCCTCCAGCAAGGCCATATATTCTGCAAACATTTGTTGTAGTCGTTGATCGCGTTGCACCAGCGTTGCCAGGCGTCCCAACTCGTTGCGTGCCTGTGCCTGACGGAAGAGATCAGTGGCAAAGAGCTGAATCCATTCTAGCCCAGCATTGTTAGAGATCCACTGAAAAGCCTGATAGCTCTCTTGCAGTGAAGTGGCGCGGATAGTCAGGGCCATGGTGAGGGCGTAGCGCGTCGATGGCTCTTTGGGAAAACTAATATCTTTGCCATTGCCTTGCAGAATCGCCTCGACGTTTGGCAACTGGCTGTAGTGTTTTAGAAATGCTGCAAATTCTGTTGCAGCCCCTTGACCGACGACATGGGCGATATCCAGGCCCACTTTGTACAGGCGGTTGGCGATCATCCACGAGCGTGGTGAGGGCCACGCTGGCTGCTGCGGATCGAGCTTATGCAGCAGAGTAGGACGAAAAGAAAGAAAAGCCAGGATATGCTCATGAATATCATGCCCAAGCGCATACGTTTTAAAGCTCTCGAAATTTGCCTCAACCGTTAGATGGATGAAGCGATTGGCAAGCGGCGCGGGCATATCAAATACTGAGGCACGATCTTCTTTGCGATTGCCCGCAGCCCAGACAAACCAATCTCCCGGCACAGTATAATTACCAACGCGGCGGTCCAGAATCAACTGTTGTGCCATGCCCTGCATTGCCGGGGGAGCAAGATTCAGCTCGTCGAGGAAAAGGATACCCCGGCCTGCTTGCGGCAAAAATTCTGGTGGATACCAGCGCGATACTTTCAGTTCCTGGTCAGCTACTGGCAAGCCGCGCAGATCGGTTGGGGCCAGTTGAGAGAGCCGGAGATCAATCATCCCCATTTTGTGAGCCTCAGCCGTCTGGGCCACAATACTCGATTTACCGATGCCTGGTGCACCCCAGATCATAGTACTGAACATCAGGCGGTGTTTGACGAGTTTGTGCAAAAAGCTTGTGAGTGTTTCTGGCGTCATCGTAACTGACTCATTTCTGTTATTTATTTATATATATATCGCTGATTGGTTGGTTAAGAGTAGATCAAAAGAATGATAGTATACAGGTTTTCTGAATAAGTGGGGAGGCGATCAGGTGTTGAACCCGATATCATGTATCTGTGGTGATACTGTACTGACGCTGTAACAACACCTCCACTAACAATGCAGACGCTGGGCTGAATGAATTAGCTTGTACTGCATGAGTATTTGCTGTACTCATGCCATGAGCCTACACTGACCTCGTGAAATCGATGAGTTCATCATAAAGGAGAATTTTTCCGTTGTCAATGGAGAAAAATTGTAACTACTCACCCTCCTTGGAGAAAAGTGCCAGGGGGATATTGAAACAGGAAAAATCTGTTACAATGCAGAGAGGAAAAGAAGCAACCGATGCGATGGGGACCCTGTTTGCAAAAGGGATATCCAGGCAAAAGAGAAGATGGAGAGATAGATGTATCTGTAGGGAGAGGTCTTCTTCGCTGTCCAAATTGAGCAAATGGTTGCTGATCATTATACGCAGGTATCGAAATGTGTGACCTATCTCGGTGTTATGATAAGTGTAAGGGAATGGAAGCTACATGAGCCTCCATCCCCTGGTAGCTTAGGAGACCTGGACAAGGCTCCACTGCTGATTGGCGGTGCCGCTGTCGGTCCACTGGATGACATTAGCTCCATTGGCCGTGGAAGCGCCGGTGACATCGAGGACTTTGCCGCTGTTGCGACTGACTAGCTTAGAGTATCCATTCCCAACAGAGACGATGTTCCATTGCTGGTTGGTGGTGCCGCTGTCAGCCCATTGAATCACTTGTGCCCCATTGGCTGTGGAAGCGCCGGTGACATCGAGGGCTTTGCCGCTGCTGCGACTAATTAGCTTAGAGTATCCATTCCCAACGGAGACAATGCTCCATTGCTCGTTGGCGGTGCCGCTGTCGGTCCACTGGATGATATTAGCTCCATTGGCTGTGGAAGCGCCGGTGACATCGAGAACTTTGCCGCTGTTACGATTGACCAATTTGTAGTACGTTCCACCGGACACGGCCTTGATTTGGGCCGTCAGAGGCGGATACCATTTAGCTGCTATTTTGGGATTGCCCGAAGAGTTGGGATGGACTCCGTCTATGGTATCGGTGCTATCGTTGTACCCCGTCCATTGATCCACCACCACAATCGGGGATTGCGAAGTAGTCTTGGAACTGGCCCATCCTGGAATGGCCGCGTTGAGGTTGATCACACGCTGTGCGCAAGCTGAACAACCGCTGGGATTCATCGGAGTGATCTGCGCTACCAGAATCTTCATGCGCGGATTATTCGCTCGCATCTGATTCACCAGTGTACTGTAAGCAGCGAGAATGGTCGTTGGAGCGATATTGTTCCAGACATCATTCGTGCCCAAATGCATCATGACAATATCTGGATTGGTGGCGGAGAGCCAGCCAGGCAAGAGATTCTGATTGGCGATGTTGGTCGCCAGATAGCCGCCGTGCCCTTCATTGTCGCCGTCAAACGATACCCCACATGCTGTTGAGTTGTTCAATGTCCCAACAAAATTAATATTGGTGTAACCCGTATTTTGGAGGTTGTTCCAAAGGAGAGCACGCCAGCAGCCCGGGGAACCGGTAATTGAATCTCCCAATGGCATGATCTTGACGGCGGGAGATGCAGCGTGGGCCTTTTGCGTGTCAAGACCCATCATGACAACTCCAGATAAGACGATCAACGCACAGACGATAAGATGATGCGCATAACCGCGCACACGTAACTGTCTCATGGATGAATTCCTTTCACTCCACTTTTGAGCAACAATATTAGGTGGGAGAGGAACAAAAAAGATAATTTTCCCCTCCCCCTGCCGATTTTTGGTTCCTTCGCCATACCCCTCCCTACATGCAACGGTCGAGGCGAAGAGCACCTCCATCGTTTTGGCTTAGGAGACCTGAACGAGACTCCACTGTTGACCAGACCACTCGATGACCGGATGCTCTATTCGCTGTTGAGACCCCTGAGACATCGACATACAGGCCGCTACTTTGATTGACCAGATAGTAGTAGCCGTTGCCAGCAGAAACTAGATTCCACTATTGGTTGGAGCCATTGGATCGTTCCGTTGATCCAATTGAGTGCCATATCTGAAAGGATCAGGTGCGCGATAAAAAAGGTGATTTTGACTGAGAGGAATCAAGGCGCACGAGGCCCATACGTCAAATAGCATAGTATTGGAGGGCTGTAAGAGAGAAACGACTTCGTCATTGCTACAAATCTCCTGTGAGCGTCCATTGCTCAGCTAGTAAAGATATGTTTTCTAAATGGTGCGAATCGCTAGCTGTGAGAAGGATAGTATATAAGAAGGTGGTTTTAAGCGACAGACATCCTTGCCATATCACTTCTATGATACTGCTATTGTGATGAAATCTCGTTGCGAAGATATATTAATTTCATCAATTCCTTCATCATGATATATACCATTTTGGGAGGAAGACTGTCAATATATCCCTCAGATGAAAAAAAGTGAAGCAAACTATTTTCTTTTTATGCATGGCTATGTGATTTTAGAAAAAATATACTGAGCACGCTTGAAGCCGATATTCCCTTATTCTGAGTTGGTGAGTCTGTACTATTGACTTCTATCTCCGAATTATGTTACTGTCATTTCAATGAAATAGAAGAAATTTACAGTGAAACATAACAACAAGAGAGCATCACTCGTATGGGAATACGCAACGAAAATGTATCAGCTACGGGCAAGGACGTTGCCCGCAAGGCAAATGTCTCGATTGGAACAGTGTCACGCGTCTTCAATAATCATAGCAATGTCTCCCACCACGTTGCTTGACGCAGGTCTGCCGTTCGATCCCGCGTTGAAGGATGTCGTAAAACTCTATCTGAATGCGAAATCGCTAATGAAAGTGTGCGAACGTTCCAGATAAGGGTGGAGGCGATTGGGAGTTGAACCCAATGTCATGTATCTGTGGCGATACTATGCTGACGCTGCACTACGCCCCCACTAACAGCGCGATGAGACTGGATTCGAGCCAGTTGCTGTCTGCCCTGGCAAGACAGGACTCTATAAGGTGAGTGAACATCTGCACTGATCGAGCAAAGTCGATGTGATTACCATAAAAGATATCTTTTCGGTTGTCAATGAAGAAGATCACTCGCTTGTTGGCGATGTTTTAACGTGTCTTGTGCAGCAGCACGGACATAACAAATACCATCGTGGGCGAGCATGTCAAGCACCGACGTTGAAATGTGTGGATGGCTTGCGGCGAGATAGCGTTCCTCCCAATAAGGTGAGCTGGCAAAGGGCTCCACGATAGTGGCAGGTAGCGCCGTATAATATTGAAACACAACTTGCCGCAGCCAATTTGGAAGATTGCCAGAGGCGATGAGTTGCTGGATTTTGCTGGTCAATAAAGCAAAAAATGGGCGATACTGATTGCATATGATCACAGGATGGTTGAGCATACGCTGCCAGAGGTCGGTGTATGGTGTGGCGAGCGCAAGTTCCAGAATAGCGAGTGGAGTATGTGGGTTGGTGACCAGCCCATACCATATCTCGCGCACATTCTGTCGTGCCAGTGCATGTAACACCGTTGCTGGCGTATGTTTGTGTGCCGCAACGATGGCTCGTACGCGCACATCTCCCTGTTGTGCTAGCCAGGTTAAAAGTTCAGGAGAGGCATGGGGATGGCGTGCGAGGCCCAGCCAGATCTCCATCTCGCCCGTTAGCCAGAGTTGGTGGAGCAGTGTTGTGGGAGTACGGGGATTTGTCGCAAGATATTTGCGCACCATCAGCGACGAATCTTGTGTGAGCTGAGTCGTGTATTGTTCAAGTAGGCGTGCATTTCCGCTTAGATGGGCACGCACCGTTTCCTCTGGATCAGTAAGTAACACAGATTGCATCTCGTATGGCAGACGTGAATTACCGGCGGCGGCGGCGCGGACGGCAGGATCAGGATCGCGTGCCAGTATTAGCAGTAGTTTGGCGGGAACTTTAATATTGCGGGCGACGGCTACGCGGTACTCTGGAGCCAGGATCGCCGGCCAGTTGTGTGAGGAGAGCTGCGTCGAGCTGTGGTAATGTAGCCAATGTTGCGCGTACAGATTCATCTTCATCCAGGGCCAGGATCTCATAATCTTCGTATGTCAGGGAGGGGTGGGTGACGGCTGCACGACGTACGGTAGGGTCAGAGTCAGAAAGAAGCGTATAAATATTTTCTAATGGTGTGTGCGGATTGCTAGCAACGGCACGCCGTATCTCTACGCGACCATGGTTTGCAAGCCCGGCCAATATCTTTGTGGAAATGCGTGGGTGGCGTATCACCTGGCAGCGCACAAAAATATTTTTCTCATTGAGCAGCAAGTTCAACGTTTTGCTGCCAAGCGTTATAGATGATGCCAGCGCAACTCCAGTGGTGCGCGGCTGGATACGAGCAGCTTTGACCCATTGTTTTTTCAGCATCGGGACCGTGTACGGGAAGAGCGAGACAAAGAGCAAAAATATATTCATCTCTTCTGTCGCATTGGTAGCGACAGGCTGAGGAGGGCTTTTCCGATAGCCATTTAATTCACTGCCAGCCCTTGTGCGCCAGGGTTCAAGGTCTTTGTTTTTTTGGGTTATGTGTAGGTGGAGAAGTTGCAAGACATCGCGCCGCGAGCTCTGATAAAATTTATCGGTTTTGACCTGCTTAAGCCAGGAGTTAGAAATATTTTCAAAGCGAAGCAGGCTGATCCATGAAAAGGAAGGAAGCTCTTTAATAAAATCTGGGCGTGTCATATTTAAAATAGGAATAAGAGGATTGCGCAAAAATTCATGCGGAAATTCACCTGCGAGGTGACAAAGGATCTGTATAGGCGTGTTGGGGTTTTGAGCCACCGCACGCCGGATTGTAGGATCAGCAGCCTTACTAAGTTGTTCTAAGATCGCAGCAGGTGTGTTTGGATTAGCCGCGATCAAGGGTTGGAGTGTCTCATAATGTGCAAGTTCCGTCAGCCGCTCCGGGGCTGTATCCATATCCGCAGCTTCTTCAATGAAGGCAGATAGCGGCAGCAGTTCGTCATCCATGATTTATCTCTCAAATAATTGACAGGTTCCATGCCGTGTAGAAAGAATGTAAAGACAAAAATATGGAGGTGGCCAGGAGTTAAACCCGGCATTATGTATCTTTATCGATACCGTGCTGACATTGCACTACACCCCCACGAACAGCGTAGAGCGACAGGATTCGAACCTGCAATTTCTACGATTAGAAGACGTGTGCTCTTACCATTAAGCGACGCCCACGCTGATCGAAATAATTCGATGGGTTTACTATAATAGAGAATGTTTTTGCTGTCAATGTGCGGTTGGTTGAGTTTGTGTGTGCAAGGTAGGGTAGAAAAATCAATTTTGAGCGCGATCCTTGTAGCTCAGCGACGAAATAATATAGGGACAAAAATGTGGAGGCGGCCAGGAGTTGAACCTGACGTCATGTATCTTTGTCGATACTGTGCTAGCGTTGCACCACGCCCCCCTCTTGATGACGTGCGGGTGGCAGGATTCGAACCTGCAATTTCTTCCGGTCGCACCGAAAGTGCTCTTACCATCCAGCAACACCAACATCAATCGGATCGCTCCGATAATATTACTATAATAGAGAATGTTTTTGCTGTCAATGAGTGATGTATGGAGTTTGTGCGTTCTCCTCTTATTATTTTTACTAGCTCTGATCATAGACGCTCGAAAAGAAGAGAACGTATAGTATGTAATGCTTTGACAGAGCCTCTAAGCTCGGATTCGCTATTACCAGGCGGTAGGTTGATAATCTTTATAGAAATTGCCATAAGCGGCTTTATCCGTTATGATACCCATGAAGATAGGGTCACAGATGCGAGCGGCAGCATCGAGCAGGTCGAGCGGTAGGAGTTGCTGGAGTTTCTCCCAGTTCTTAGTGTTCGAGAGTGGCGATTGTTGTGAGATCCAACCAGGATCGACGCTATTCATAAAGATAGCATCGCGGGCGAGTTGGGCGGCGGCAGTATGGGTCAGCATATTAAGCGAGGCCTTGGCCATATTGGTATGGACATGGCTCCCAAGCTTGGTATTGGCGAATTGTCCCTCAATCGCAGAGACGTTGACGACAAAGCGTTGCGCAAAGGAACTGCGGCACAAGAGTGGGTGCAACTGGCTGACCAATAGAAAAGGCACCGTCACATTGATGATCTGAACCTCCAAGAACTCCGTCAGATCGATCTTGTTGAATGGTAGGGTCCAACTGTTTTGTATACGTAGATCGATCTGTTGTTGATGTTCATCAAACTGTTGGGGCGGAAAGAAATCGGTATTGTTTGTTCCTGACAAAAAAGCAGTAGTTCCATGTTCGTGCAGCAGTGTTGCGGATGGGATCTGGTCTATAGAGGTCCTGCTTGGCAAAGACGTGGTCAACGTAGCGGGCGAGGCGAATGGTGTTGGCGGTAATATTGCATGGGATTGTTGCACCAATGCCTGTTGTGCAGGTGTCAGGGCTGCCAGCGGAGCTTGCTCAAAAGGCAGGAGATGTGCATAGTAGTCCAGCGGACGGCGCACCGTCTGGGCCGCATTGTTGATCAAGATGTCCAGCGCTGGATAGTGGGTGTGCAGGTGTGCCACAAAACGTTCCAGCACAGGTATATAGCGGAAATCAAGTCCATAGATCTGGAGCCGATCTTGCCAATCAGCGAAGTCCGGTTCGCTGCTGTAGCGGCGTGCCGCATCGTGTGGAAAGCGCGTTGTAACAATGACCTGTGCCCCCGCACGTAGCAAGCGCAGGGCCGTGGCGTAACCGATTTTAACGCGTGCTCCAGTGACCAGCGCGATGCGTCCAGCAAGATCGGCGGGAATAGTCCGTTTGTGATAGCTAAGGTCGCCACAGCGCAAGCACAGATGCTGGTAGAAAAAATGAGCATAGTTAAATGGCTGTTTACACACATAACACGGATGGGGTTTCTTTAACACAGGTTCGCGGGCAATATTGATAGTACTGGGGACAAATGCATTGCCTGTGAGCAAGGGATTGCTGTAAACAAGCTGTTGGGATTGAGCGACAAGATAGTCTGGTCGCAGATGCTCAGCCAGCTCTTTGAGCAGACCATCCATGAAGAGAGACAATACCTCCGGGCCGTGTTGCTCAACATCTAGCAGGCGCTGATAGGCGATAATCCCAAGCGGTAGAAGCTTTTTGAGGCTGTTTGTAGGCTTTTGCGTGGGTGCGCCGGTATTTCGTATAGCCTGCATGTGTTCCTGAATTCCTGATCCTTGTGCTTGTCGTGGGATTGGGCGTAACGCTTTTACGCTAGCGATAGTTTGCAAGAGAATTTTAAGTTGAGGCGTGTTAAGCTCGTGTGCAAATACTATTACGGCGAGCGCCTGGCGCAGATCATGGCAAGATGGATCTGTGAGTTGTTGAGTGGGGGCAATTGTTGTGTCATAGATAACCACATCGAGCGGTTGTGATTGCCGTCCCTGCTCAGAGACGAGGTGGCCTGCACCAATACCGTAGCTATCGGACAGGCGTTCGCGTAAGTTAGCTCTAAGCGCCTCCGGTGTTCTAGCTGTCGTCAGGTGTTGTCGTGTTGAAGAGAGAATTATCGGTAAGTGTTGTCGAATATCAGTCATTGTAGGCTGGATAGTAGCAAAATGGATCAGTTCTGTCAAGTAGGGTAGTGAGTAAGGTTTGACTCAACAGAGATTGTGATGAATTGTCTACAACTTGTCACGGATATACAGGCAGACGAGATGATTGTGGTTGAGAGTACGTTAACCTTATTATCGCTGGTATGTTGGCATCATATCATAATAGCTTGTTTAGCGAAACGTGTTTACACTATTACTATTGACATTTTATACATTTAAACCTGCTATTTGTAATACTGTCCTTGTTTGCTGGCGGGCATAAATCTTTTTGAAATATGTAATTATCCTATAAATTCGGAAAAGCGTGCCATGAATACAGAACAAATTTTGCAGGAAATTGAGACTCTTCCTTATAATCGTCGTATTCAACATATTATCGATGTTGGTCGGCGCTCCTTAACCGATCCCTCATTACAACATGTATTGCGAGACATGGAGCAGGGAGAATTTTATGAGCGTACACTTTGTCTGCATGCTTGTTTAGGCAACCGCAATAGTATCTATGCCGTTGGTGCTCTCAATGATTCCTCGGCCATTATTCGTCAGCAGGCCGTAAAAATTGTGCCTTTAATCTGTGATCAGACGCAAGTCAGGCAAGCCCTGAGCAGTATCTCTTCTGACATATATGTTGCTTTTCTCAAGAGAGTTTATAAAGTGGGTGGCTTTCAGCAAGCCATCGATAATTTCATCCAAACATTGGCGCACGACCATGACTATCGTTTGCCGATAGTGCTTCCCTTTTGGCTCATCTGCAATTATAGAGCAATATCTTCCACGTGTTATAGGACGATTACAGATACGACAGTGGAGGCGAATAGCCAAATTACAGCCCCAGTTGGCGATCAAAGTCATGCAAGAGCAGAGCGAGCTAGCCAACGAACCGGATACACAGTATATCAACCGGTTGAATGCAATGATACCAATCCTGGTTGATCATGATGCTCATGGACTTCTGACACTGATCCAATCACTTGTAGATAGGGTACCTTTAAACAGACTCTCTTTGAAGCCTGTGCTTATAGAATATCCTAATGAAATCATAGATCTTTATCTGACCTTTGAGAAGTATTTTGAGATAGATCTTACCCCTGTTGTTCAACGCGTTTCATTAGAGCGTATCGAGAGGCTTCTACAAGGGCGACATATCAATGTCTCTTCCATTAAGCGCTGGTTCTGCCGCTTACCTCCGTCGCAACGATTGGAGCTCTACACAACCGTGCTCCATACGTTTCGCGAAGAGGATGGCGTCTTTCCATATGATATGATCAAGTTTCTTCCACAGACACAAAGGGAGCAAGAAGCACACTATTATTGGTCTTCATCTACTATCTCAGCACATAATCTCGAACGACGCATCTACTATGCGCCATTTTTAAGCTGGGATGAGGCAGTCAGTAATCTTAGTGCAGATAGCCAGCAGCGTGATGTCGTCAAGCGCGGCCGTGCATTAGAAGCTCTGGCACAAACTGTCATCTATCACCGTGACCATTTGCACGACCTACTCGTAATCTTTTCCCGCCATCTCAACGAGCCAGATCCAGTACGTGCAGAGATGTTTAATGGACTCTTGGAGCTGCCACCAATTATCTGGCAAGATCACGATCTTATAGAAATTGAGCGGTTAATTAAGGCTGCATACACATCTACAGATATTTCAGAACATACGCTTTTAACAATTTTTTGTTTGCTAGTACGCCTGGTACCTTCACAGCCAAAGTTTGCCTGTCCACTTATTGTCGAGATGGCAAAGATACACGGTTTCTTCGCGACATTCTGTGAATTTGATGATGCTTGTAATGAGTTGAGTATTACAACGATAGAGCGCTATCTCTCAACGAAAGATATACAGCACCTTACTCTCCCTCTCTTGCCTGTATTAGAGAGTTGGATTGAGCAACAGAAATTTGCAGAGCTAATTACCTGCGCCGAAAAATTTGGAAGGCACATAAGCACCTTTACAGGGCTACTTCGCCTTCTCGAACAAGCTCTTCAGCATGTTCAAGATGTCAAGGTAAGCAGAAAGAATTCTGCTCTTGCTCTTAAAATGGAGTAGTCAGCAGGCGGATCGCGTCATTCCAGCGCTGCTACAACAGGACGTGAGCTGGATACTTGTCCCCAGCATCGCTGCTTATGTACAACGCTATCGTCAAGACTTGCTGAGCAATTATTTGGGGCAAACAACTATCAAGGGAAGGTTTTGTCTGGAGGAGAAAAAATTCATTATGCCAATACGTAAGAACTTTCGTCTTCTTACTCATACGCAGCAAGCAATGTTTGCAGACAGATTGGAGCAAGAGCTTCCATCCTTAAAGGCTGCCGATACGCAAGTAAAAGTTCGTGCCATCAAAAGACTTGGTCTTTTACCTGCCATACCGCCGACACGCCTGGTTACCTTGATAGAAACGCACACACGATAGATTCGCGTGAAGAGGGTCTCTACCGCCATGTCGCCTTGCAAGCGTTATCCAGGCATGACACTGGACAGTACTATGTTGATACCTTCGTTCAGCAGCTACAACGACCAGATGCCTATAAAGAGTTTTTTGCTTTCCGTAATCTGATGACACGACTCCCAGAAACGAAAGTTTTTATCCTGACGACCTCTATTTCTTCTCCACGCATCATGATTCAAAAAGAGTGCATATATATATTAGGGGCATTGCATCTTGAGCAAGCCTATCAAAAACTACTTACGTTAGCCGCAACAAAAGACATCCATCCAGACGTTTATATCGCGGTCATCCAGGCTCTCTGGCGACATCTCAGCCGAACAGAGACCTGGGAGATACTTACGCGTGCTTCTAATGATCCTTCGGGCAAACTGATCGCTCAAATAGGAAAAATTCCGGTGGGGATACTCACGACGCAGGAGAAACGACGTGTCTTGACTCTCTTCAAAAATATGCTCGATCATTCCACAAATAAAACTCGTCTGATATTGCTGCAAAGTTTGGCCGGTATTCCTCTTCGCGATGAAGAACAGGTCCTTACGCCTGCTATCGTACGGTTCATTCATTCGGAAAATAAAGCTGAGGGTCAGCTAGCCATTAATGCGTTGAAAGCCTTTTGTACTGAGCATGATACAGCATTAATCCAGCAGGCAATTCACCAATTATATAGAGAGAAATCGCGCCACCAGAGAATACAAATCATAAATACACTATTAGTCTCATTTTCAACTCAGGAGCAGCGCAGGCGATATCCCATAAAGAACCGCAAAGCGCTCAAAGAGATCCAGAGCATTGTTCGCGTAGTGCTGGCGGAACTTGCGACTGATCCAATCACAATAACACAATGCTTACAAGCGGCTTTGCGGGTACTTCCTATCCAAGAATTTTTAATATTACTCATACAAATAGCCCAGGCCCATACATTGCATGCAGAGGCAGTCATGACCATCTGTGCCAACATCCAGTATGTATACACCTTCCGTGATGATCTACCATACCTCCATATTGATGATCTGCGAAAAATTGAAGCCCGTCTTGCCGACCAACCAGATGAAAGACTAAGGCGTATTGCCCTCTCAGCGTTATTTCAACAAGCGAACTATGGTCACTATACAGAACAATGGACACCGGCATTGCTCCAGCGTTTACAGGTATATCAGGACGATCCTTCTCCTCTGGTAGCAGGAGCAGCACTGGCTGCTCATCCAAAAGCTCCTTAGAGCCTTTCTTTCTCTTCGTCATTTAGGCACTAACATGCTAGCGGGAAAATTGAGGCTTTATTAGTATAGGGAAAGGTAAAGATGCATGTTATTATCTATTGCAGAACGGTTAACGTTAGCCCGACGTGCTTTAGATGGTCTCTCAGTAGGGGACGCTTTTGGCGATACCTTTTTTGTACGTCCCCCAGATCCAGCGGTTGTGTTTGCACGGATTGATGCCCGTGCTTTACCAGAATCTCCCTGGCGTTATACCGATGATACACAAATGGCTCTCTCGATTTTCTCCGTTCTGGAGAAATTTGGGTCTATCGATCAGGATGGCCTGGCCGCAGATTTTGCCACACGCTATGAACCAGCACGTAAATATGGTGCAAGTATGCATGGCTTGTTACGTGCCATCCGTGATGGGCAACCATGGAAAGAGTGTGCAACGAGCCAGTTTGAGGGACAGGGATCATATGGCAATGGAGCTGCGATGCGTGTCGCGCCTCTAGGGGCATTTTTTGCCGACAATCTTGACGAGGTGGTTAAACAAGCACACTTGTCCGCAGAGGTGACACATGCGCACCCCGAAGCCATTGCGGGAGCTATTGCCGTGTCCGTTGCTACTGCTCTGGCATGGCAGCTATCTCAATCTGGAACGCTCCCTGGACGGAGCGAGTTTATTGATCTACTTCTGCCCTTCATTCCTGATAGCCAGGTCCGTTCCAAAACTCGTCGCGCTCGTGATATCTCTGAGCGTACATCCGTTGAATCAGTGGCCGCAATGTTAGGAAGTGGCTATGCGATCTCCGCGCAAGATACCGTCCCCTTTGTGCTCTGGTGTGCAGGAGAAAGTCTGGCTGATTATGAAGAGGCGCTCTGGCTAACTGTGCGCGGCCTTGGCGATATAGATACGACTTGTGCCATGGTTGGAGGAATTGTTGCCCTCTCATGTTCTGATCCGGGCATTCCTGCATCCTGGCTACAAGCGAGAGAACCATTACCAGACAAAGTATGAGCGACTTACGCCATCTTTGCATTTTTTACCTTCTAAATCATGCAACGCTCGATTTAGAAGGTAAAAATATATAGAGACGTCAGGCATATCTCAAATTAGTTGCCAATACGTATAGTGTATATATACAATCTACGTTGTACGTGAATAATCACGTTTCTGTATTTGAAAGAAGAGGTAATGCTTGATGAACATCAATGAAGTGTTGGATAACTGCCATGTTGCGGTTATACAGGCGGTCGATGATCTACCTGAAGTTATGTGGGATGTACCTGGTGTCAGTGGTGAGTGGTCGTCAAAAGATACACTTGCCCATCTTACCTCGCATGAGTTGCTATTGATCGATCTGCTCAAAACCTTCCAGGGTGAGCAGCCGAGTCCATATATTCTTCGTTGGCTAGAAGATCACGCTAGATTTGATGCCGACACTGTCCAATCCCGCGCATATCAGACCGCGCAACAGGTTATGAACGAGTATCAGGATGCACAACTGCAATCCACTTCGCTGCTCAACGCCCTTCCTGCCGATGCCATAACACCGCAAGTCTCCTGGCTACAGCCTCCCATGAGCCTGGTAGACTTTATTCAATCCCATGCTGACCATGCACGCAAACATGCTGATCAGATTGTGCAGTTTCGCGACAAGAATAAGATCATAAGATAATCTAGCTGTCAGGTTTTCCCTAGTTTGCGCGATCGCGCAAACTAGGGGAAACCTGACAGCTAGATCCATCAAATGTTTAACTTTCGTTATCCCCGACGTACCTTGGGCATTGCTACTCCTTCATTTGCGGCTTCAATCACCTCTTGCAAGCTGCTCCCCGCTGCGGCCTCCACCGCCGCAAATATTGCCCCCTCAACGAGTGGTGCGGAGCTAATGACCACTTTTTTTCGTTCCTCCTCCCTTAGGTTTTCAATAGCCATCTCGGTAATCATCACCGCGCTACCCAGGTCCAGTAGCACCAGTATGCCATCGGGGCTGGCCGCTTTTTGTAGTGCCGCCGTAACTTTTTCTATTGACGTGCCCAGTAAGCCATTGTCATCTCCGCCCGCTGTTGTGATAACAACTCCACCCTGCGCCATCTGTGCTGCCAGCTCCGCCACACCCTCAGCCAGGCGCTCGCTGTGCGATACAATCACAATTCCTACGCTCAAGATACTCGCTCCTTTTCATATCGCTCATCGTGAGCTTACCTTGCGCCTACTTCAGCCAGGCTTTTCAGCAAGAGCCAGCTGGAGGTAGCTCCGGGGTCCTGATGGTCTATGCTGCGCTCACCGAGATAGCTGGCACGTCCCTTGGTTGCTAGCATGGGAATAGTCTTTTTCATCCCCTCTTCAGCGCCTGCCGCCATCCGTTGCAATACCTGTGGTAGTGGCGCACTCTCTGCCTGAGCCTGCTTGCCAGCTTCTAATGCTGGGTATAATGCGTCAAGCATCGTCTTTTCGCCCTGTTGTGCTTTGCCGCGCGTCCTGATGCCCTCGGTGGCGGCTTCGAGCATAGCAATAATATCCGTTGTTTCTAATTCGTGTTTGCCGGAGGTTGCCGTACCTGCACGCAGAAAGGCTGTTCCATAGAGTGGGCCGCTGGCACCACCAACGGTTGATACCAGGGTGCTACCGACAGTTTTTAATATGGTGCCAATGTCCATATTTTCCACGTTTTCCATGTTTACTAGCTTTGCACTCACAGCCTTAAAGCCTCGATCCATGTTAGCGCCATGATCTGCGTCCCCTATCGCCGAGTCGAGTTGGGTGAGATACTGATTGTTTTCATGGATTTCCTGAGCGTAGAGTTGTAACCATTGCAGGACATTTTCTGTCGTAAAAGGCATAGTTTCCTCCAGCATATGCAACTTTTGTGTTAGCTTCTTTACTCGTTAGCTTGTTTATGTGCCTACTTACATCCCCCAGCGCAGGGCGGCAGTATGCACCGGCGCATCCCAATATTTGAGCATATCATCGTCCATGCGCAACAGCGTAATTGAGCAGCCAGCCATTTCAAGCGAAGTAATGTAGCTGCCGACAAGTGAACGAGCAATAGCGATTTTTTTGCTATTGAGTATGCGCTGTAATGCATCATAAACGATATACAACTCGATAAGTGGTGTTCCTCCCATGCCGTTAACGAAGGCTAATACCTGCTCACCGGCTTTTAATCCGAGGTCTTCGATAATGGGACCGGTCAGCATATTTGTTACTTCCAATGCTCCTGCGAGCTTGGCGCGGCGGCGTCCGGGCTCACCATGAATGCCGACGCCGATCTCCATCTCGTCGTCGCCTAGTTTGAAGTTTGCTTTGCCGGCGGTCGGAACGATATTTGATGTGAGTGCCATGCCCATGCTGCGGCCCTGCTCGTTTACTTTGCGTGCGAGTGCAGCAACTTGATGAAGGGGTGCCCCGGTCTCTGAAAAGCCGCCTACGATCTTCTCTAGCAGGACCGTGACCCCAACCCCGCGCCGACCGGCTGTATAGAGACTGTCTTGTACCGCAACGTCGTCGTTGGTAACGACGCTTTCTACATCAATGCCATCGGCTTGTGCCAGTTCGGCGGCCATTTCAAAGTTCAGCACGTCGCCGGTGTAGTTTTTGACAATGTGCAGAACGCCTGCGCCGCCGTTGACAGCCTTTGTAGCTGCGCTCATCTGGTCTGGTACCGGGGAGGTAAATATTTCGCCTGGGCAGGCTGCATCGAGCATGCCGAAGCCAACAAAGCCTCCATGCATTGGCTCATGTCCGCTACCTCCGCCCGAAATTACTCCTACCTTGCCCTTCACTGGCGCATTTTTGCGTACTATTATGCGTTGCTCAATGTCTACACGAATCAGGTCGGCATGTGCAACAGCCATGCCTTCTAGCGCTTCTTTTACAACGTCTTCCGGTTTGTTGATCAGTTTCTTCATAGCATTGACCTTTCAGCGCAGTGAAAAAATAATGTACCTCTTCAATATCAATTGTAAAACATGAACGAAAAACTTGTAAGGGGCTTGCACCCGGTATTGGCTCATGAACAGACGAAATGGCGGAAGAGATGTCTGCCTCTTGCTTTCACTATTTCGTCTGTTTGTCCTTCCATTGTGTGTCATTAAAATCACGTTACGTTTTAGACAGCAGGCTCGCGTACTGACTCCCCTTTTGTGATTGCATCGCCGGACTTTTCCATATGGCGTGCTTCGAAGACACGACCTATCGTTAAGTCATAGATGTAAGCGCCTGCGACACCTCCTAGTAGAGGTGCAACGATAGGTATCCATGTGTACCAGGTAAGGCTGGCCCCACCGCTCACGAGCGCCATCCATAGACGTGGACCGAAGTCGCGGGCGGGATTGATCGCGTACCCGGTATTGAGTCCAAAGGATGCGCCAATGGCGACGATCAGGAGACCAATAATGAGTGGATTGATGTTTGCCTGTACTGGCTGGTTGCGTCCATCGGTGATCGCAAAGATCAGCCCAACGAGCAGTGCCGTGCCCACAAACTCGTCGCAGAAGGCTCCAAATGGCCCGACAAATGCCTTTGGACTGGTGTAGAAGACTCCGCCAACGGCATCCGCGACGTTTGGTAATGTCCCGCTTGCTCCTGCTGCAACGACAAGAGCGTGCTGAATCGCCCCTTGATAGACGAAGAAGAGAATGGCGGCAGCGACAAAAGCCCCAAGTACCTGGGCTCCCATATAGGGTAGCACTTTGTTCCAGGCGAATTTACCGCGTGCCGCGAGTCCGAGAGTGACAGCAGGATTAAGGTGTGCGCCACTAATTGCGCCTGCTACATAGATGCCGAGCATAACTGCGAAACCCCAGCCAAAAATGATCACGGGCCAGGTGTTGGCAAACGGTGTTGCAGCATTGTGAGGCCCTATATTGTTGAAAAGAGCAAACGTTGCAACACAGCCATCGCCGAAGAGGATCAGGACCATTGTGCCAAAGAACTCGGCAATACATTCCCCAAAGGTTCCTGCCAGTGCGGGAGAACTAGTAATTGGCCTTGCCATGAGAGTTGTCTCCATTCGTATGAATTAAATTTTGACCGACAAGCACGTAAAGAACGGTAAAGTGTGTAGTGATAAGGCCGAAAGGCTTCTGTGGTTATCGCCCCGTCTCCCTTGTAGCCTCCCTTCGAAGCGGCAAAGCTCGTTATGACAAAGGTGCGTCGCTTTGGGATTGTTGCCTCGTTCCCGTTGTGGCTTCCCTTCGAAACGGCAAAGCGTGCAGCGATAAAGAGGAGCGGCCCTTGAGGTTATTGCCTCGTCATTACATGACAAGCGTACATAAGGTCAACGTAATGCTGTTGAGCTTATAAATGGATGCACTAGAGTGATGTTGTATGTTATAGCAGGGGCGTTGTGAGAAGTTAACACCCCTGCTTGTCATTAACTATCCTTGTTCCCAATCAAGCGAACGTTCAACAGCACGTTTCCAGTTTGCATACAAGCTTTCGCGCTGATCAGCTTTCATTGCAGGCTCAAATGTGCGGTCGATGGCCCAATATTTTGAAACTTCTTCCTGGCTACTCCAGAAACCGACGGCCAGACCCGCAAGATAAGCGGCTCCAAGGGCTGTTGTCTCTGCTACTTTTGGACGTTGTACTGCAACACCCAGTATATCGGCCTGGAATTGCATGAGCAGATTATTGACAACCGCACCACCATCAACACGTAGTGCTTTGACGTGGATGTTACTGTCTGCTCCCATGGCTTCGAGTACATCGCGTGTCTGGTAGCACATCGATTCAAGGGTAGCTCGTGCGATATGTCCGATGCTCGAACCGCGTGTGAGTCCAACAATCGCGCCGCGTGCGCGTTGGTTCCAGTATGGAGCACCCAGGCCTACAAATGCTGGCACAAGATAAACTCCGCCGTTATCGGATTCTGTGGCTGCCAGAGCTTCGACATCGACGCTACTCTTGATCGCTTTGAGTCCATCGCGTAGCCATTGGACGGTTGCACCTGTCACAAAGATACTGCCTTCCAGCGCGTATGTGACTTGCGGGCTCTCTTTTGTGCCCAGTCCCCAGGCAATGGTGGTGAGCAGACCGTTCTTTGAGGAGACGCCTTTGTTGCCGGTATTCATAAGCATAAAGCAGCCGGTTCCGTAGGTGTTTTTAGCCATGCCAACTTCATAACATGCCTGCCCAAATGTTGCTGCTTGCTGATCTCCAGCGATACCTGCGATACGAATTGGGCCGCCCAGGAACTCAGGGTCGGTTTCTCCGTAAATTGCGCTGGATGGCATAACCGTTGGTAGCATAGAGTGTGGTATGCCCAACTCGTTGAGGATGATATCATCCCATTTCTTATCATAAATGTTGAAGAGGAGGGTTCGTGAGGCGTTCGTGTAGTCTGTAATGTGCAGACGACCTTTCGTTAGCCGCCAGATGAGGAATGTATCAACATTGCCGAAGAGCAGTTCTCCTCGCTCTGCCTTTTCTCGTGCGCCTTTGACATTATCGAGAATCCATTTGACCTTTGTGCCTGAGAAATATGCATCGGTTACCAGACCCGTTCGAGCGCGAATCTCTTTGTCAAATCCTTTGGCGGTGAGTGCTTCGCAGATAGGAACAGTTAGTCGGCTCTGCCAGACGATAGCATTAAATACTGGTTTACCAGTGCTCTTCTCCCATACCAGTGCGGTTTCACGCTGGTTGGTGATGCCAAGGGCTGCAATGTCAGCTGCTCGCGCATCCGCTTTCTTCATTACTTCTTGCGCAACACTGATCTGGCTGGACCAGATGGCCTCTGGATCATGTTCTACCAATCCTGGCTCTGGATAGATCTGGGGAACTCTTGCTGTGCTGTACTTACAATATTTCCGTCATGCCCGAAGAGGATAGCTCGCGAACTCGTTGTGCCCTGATCGAGGGCAAGGATATATTTTGCCATAATAAACTCCTCTTTCAGCTACGCGCACTGTCTGCGCTTTGCTCAAACGACAATGTACGAGAGTACTCCAGGCTACAGTGCCCAACAATGTGATAAGAGAGGAGAGGAACCTGTACTTTCTTACTTACTTCCATATAAACAAAAAAGCACATTATACAGGCAAATGGTTGCTAATACTCCATCCACCCAACGCATTACAAACACAAACCTGATTATAATAGTTGGCAGAAACATCGCTGTTTCAACACTTTAACTAGAAGCAAACCAGATTGAGTATGTATTCATATTACTTAGCTTCCTGACCTTTGTCAAGGTATATTACAGCTGTATTTATTATTTTTAACTCAACAGAAATGTATTTTTACTCTACAGTAATTTAATTGATATTTTCTATCAAAAAGGTTATGCATCATTTGCATGGATATATACTTGATAAATAGACCGTGATTATATCTTATGATCAGGTAAAATGTCATTTTAATCGATTTTCAAAGAGAGGTTACAGAATTTTTCATTAAACACATACATTGCACTTTTCCATATATGGAAAAGATGCAATGTATGTGTTTTAAATGAAAAGGAAAAAAATCTCTTTTTAGAGTGTCCAGGCGTTGAGATGACCAGTTGCGTTTTCAAATGGCTCGCCGGCGTTTCCATCGGGCATGTACAGGATACCGTTCGCTACGATGGGGCTGGCCCAGTGAAACTCTCCAATGGGAGTTGACCAGACAATGGCACCCGTTGTGGGGTTGATAGCCTGCATCGTATGGGTTTTCGTCGTTGCTGTATGCTCACCACCGCCGACGGCAGCAAAGAGGACACCATTGGCAACAATAGCAGAGGTTGTCCAGCCATTCTTCAAGACCCAGCGTGTTACCAGGCTCGGATTACCGGCGCTATCGACCACATATTGCATCCCTGCGATGCCTGCATCACCGGGGATAAAGACCCAGATGCTCCCGTCCTGTGGGTTGACCCATGAAGCTCCTTTAGAACGAAGCAACCCGCCTTGTGGCGCTTTTATAATGCTTAGCTCTCCCCCAAGATTGCCAGGACCACCCTTGCCGCTTAAATTGGCGAGATTGTAGAGGCGCAACTTGGAGTCTTTTCCACCTGATACACCAAGATTGGGATATTTGCTCTTCGGATTGGTCGGCAAGATGGTAATGTTAGTGCTGCCAATGTCACTGTCCGAAGCAACCGACGCTTTCCAGTCCGTGGGTGTATAACTATCTGAAGGATATCCACCACCATTTTTAAGCACGGTATGTCCATCGGGAGGCAGCGCTAACAAGCTTTGTACCCAATCGATACCTGCCTGGAACTGTGTGTATGTACCGGTCGTGACGAAATGTTTCATCTAACGCTGGATCATAGACAGCGCCGGCCCGCGACCAGGGCTCGGCCCCGCTCAAAGTACAATTGGTTGGAGAGCCAGGTGCATCAAACAGAATGTCAGGTCGGTTTGCACAGACGGTATTAAACACATGTTTGGAGCCCGTGCCAAGATTGATAATGACCTCGTGTCCACGGCCATACGCCTGGCTTGCATACAGGTAGCTCACGCCACTTTTGGCGGTAGCTATTGCCAGTTCTGAGGAAGCTTTTCTGCCCGTAGGCCCTATCTGTTCTGGCCATCCTCCCCCTGTGACTTCTGTGCCATTGGCCACATTGACCTTATGAACTTTGCCATCCTCGACCCCAGCTGTGTAGATATACTTGCGATTGGGGTCAATCGCAGGGGCCGAATTTGTCAGGCCGGCTCCGATATTAAAGAGTGTTGACCAGACTTGTGCCCCTGTGTGGGCATCCCTAGCGATGAGATGTCCATGTTCAGTGGTGACGAAGACAAGATCTTTGACTCCACTGGCGGTTGTCACGTTTGTTAACAGTACAGGTGCCCCATCTGGAGAAGAAGGAAGGGCAACTTTGAAGAGTGACTTGAGCTTTCCAACATTGGATAAGTTAATGGTGGTTTCCAATGTATTGTCGCCGCTTTTCTCTTCATTCAGGCTGAATTGGAGCCAATCATACTTGCTCGCCGCAAACGTTGGACTCACGCGAAAATACGTTGCAGAGGCCACAATTGAGAACACAACAAGCACGATCATAGTCCATTTTGCACGATGTGCTGTGACCGGTGAAAAGAAGCCCTTGGTATGGCTACGTGGTTGAATAGAAGTATCCATGAGTGATGCCCTCCCTGGCATAAAATAACAGTCCTCTAATCCTTAGAGAGATATTCTTCACAGACAACATATTTCTTTAGAGAAGAGTATAATATGCGCTACTAGATTGTCAAGTATATTTACAATTTGGTCTCAAGTCTGTTCTTTACATTATTATTGCGCATTTAGAAATTATTGCTATGTGATAATAATGTAGAGGTAGGAAAAGAGGTGCGAACTTGTAGCTGTGAGTGAGGGAGGGTACAGGGAAAAGCTAATAGCGCTGCTGTGTGCGGTTATAATATACTGATAAAAACGTAGTTCTCAATGCTCAGACAGTTGGCTTAAAGGGAGTATGTTGTATGTCTGTTTCTGCTCGTCGTGTTGAGACATTTGGCACGACTATTTTTACTGAAATCAATGTCCTTGCGCAACAGTACAATGCGCTCAATCTTGGTCAGGGCAAGCCTGATTTTGATACGCCCCCAGACATAGTTGCGCAGTTGGTCAAGGCATTGCAAGCGGGCCGTTATAATCAATATGCTTTTGGTCCTGGCACAACGTCGTTGCGCAGTGCCGTGGCAGAGCATGCGGCCCGCTTCTACAATCTGGATATTGATCCTGCTCGTGGCGTGATTGTGACCTCTGGTGCAACTGAGGGCATTTTTGCAGCGGTGCTTGGGCTCGTCGATCCCGGTGATGAGGTGATCGTAATTGAGCCATATTATGATTCGTATGTGCCCAACATTGTGATGGCGCAGGCCACCCCCGTTCTTGTCCCGCTTCACCCACCAACCTGGACTTTTGATCCTGAGGAACTGCGTGCCGCATTTACCCAGAAGACGCGTGCCCTGATTTTAAATTCGCCGCACAATCCTACTGGTCGTGTCTTTACCCGTGAAGAGCTAACTTTGATTGCTGAATTGTGCATTGAGCATGATGTGACGGTTATCTGCGATGAGGTATATGAGCATTTGACTTTCGGTGACGCGCAGTATATCCCGATCTCTACATTGCCCGGCATGTTTGAGCGCACCGTTGCAGTTAGTAGTGCGGGTAAGCTATTTAGTGCTACGGGCTGGAAGATTGGTTGGGTCTATGGCCCGCCTGATCTTGTTGAGGGTGTGGCTCGTGCTCACCAGTTTATTACCTTCGCCGTCCATCATCCTACCCAGGAGGCAGTGGCCTATGCCCTCGCACTCCCTGATAGCTACTATACCGGCCTCCGCTCGATGTATGCGTCAAAGATGCAGTTGCTTATGTCTTCCCTGGAGGGCAGTGGACTGAAGTATGCATCCTCAGAAGGTACATACTTCATCATGGCAGATTTCTCGCAGATCTTCGAGGGTACACCGATGGAATTTACGCGCTATCTCATTCAAGAAATGGGTGTGGCTTGTATTCCGCTCGAAACTCTCTATAGCCCCCAACATCAGCATCTTGGCAGTAAATATGTGCGCTTCTCGTTTTGCAAGACTGACGATGTGTTGGAGGCAGTCAAGCCGCGCCTGAGCAAACTGCAACAGCGCGTTTCAAAATAAGCGTGACCCTATGCTAATGCAGATTTTGGGCCACAAGTTGCACTAAACGGTCCTGGTTGCTATGCAAGAAGAAGTGATTGCCTGGTAGCATGTGTAACCTGAATGTATTGCTCGTCTGCACATGCCAGGCTGCAATTTCAGGCTCGTTTAAGGTAGGATCTTCTTCGCCTCCAAATGCTGTAATTGGGCATGCCAGTGGCTCACCCTTTTTATAGACATATGTCTCATAGATTTGAAAGTCTGCACGTAGCATAGGTGACATGATCTGCATAATTTCTTCGTTTTGCAGTATGGCCTCTGGTGTCCCACCTAGCTTGTGCAGAGCCGGGGCAAAGTCTACGTCCGGTAATGTATGGATCGCTTCGTCGCGCCGAGGTATCTGTGGTGCTCGATGTGCTGCTACAAAAAGATGCCTCGGCCCGCCCATTTCATTGCGGCGTAAATAGCGTGCCAATTCAAAGCTAATCAGTGCTCCCAGGCTGTACCCGAAAAAGGCAAATGGTACGGACATCATGGGTTGTAATGTTTGTGCCAATTTCTGCACCAGTGGTTCAAGCTGAGTGAAAGGCACCTCGCGAAATCTGCTTTCGCGCCCTGGCAACTGTATCGCGCAGATCTCAACATCCGCCGGCAACTTGCTCGCCCAGGTACGATAAATGGATGCTCCACCTCCCGCGTAAGGGAAGCAAAAGAGTCTCAGTCTGGGCTGCGCTTTTGTATGTGGTGTAGTGCGTATAATCCAGGCTGTATCTGACATTGTTTTTGTTTCTATTTCTTTTAGTTTGTATCCCGCATTTCAGTATCCCGCATTTCAGTATCCCTCAAGCGGATCGACATTGGTCTCAGCCAGACCGCTCACACCTTGAAGAATGATACAAGGGAAAGGCGAAAAGGTCAAGTATTTTTGCACTAGAAGTAATAGCTGGCACATCCAACCTGGATGCCCGAGCCAACATTAATAATCAGTCCAATATCCCCGCGTTTGACCATATGTTGTGCCTGTGCATACTCAAGCGCATAGGGCAACGATGAGGTGAAGAGATCCTTTTGTGTATATTCTGCTTGCTGCGTGTGTACATCCACAAACCTATCTCGTCTAACCTCAAGCTTGTCGCTCAGTGCAGTGATAAAATCCGTGGAGATCTGTGGTGGCAAGATTACTTTGATCTGCTCTAAGGTAAGTTGTTCAAGTGCCAGTAGTTCCTGAATAGTCTCTTGAATGCACTGTATATAATAACGTTCGAGCTTCGGATCACGCTCAAAGTGCATGATAGTTTTGCCGTTACGAATAATAGAGCGTGAGCCAAATGTGTTCATATAGTCAGTAAAACTTTTGAAGACAAAGTTGCCAAAGCCGATCTTGCCATCTGGACTCTCATCCAGGAGCAAGGCTGATCCGGTCTCTGCTATGCCAGCTAGTTCGTCGGGACTTTTTTCGCGGTTGTTTTCAATCTCCGACGTAACGATCAAAGCATTTTTGATTTTGCGTGACTGCATCATAGCAATCGCGGTATAGCAGGCGTTGAGCGTCCCAAGTGCGCCATTGAGCATATCCAGTGCGAACGTTTTTTTGTCCTGTTGTGTTTCAATGTCGTCGTTGATGCCCAGCATGCCATCGACCAGTGCGGCAACAGCCGGTTCGCAGAGGAAATCGTCGCGATAGACGCCTGAGTAGATGAGTAGATCAATATCGCCTTTCTCATATGCTGATGCGGCGAGACATTTCTGCGCCGCTGCCTCTATAAGTGGCAATGTCTTTTTCTCGACCTGGGCTTCCGCTGGAATTGTGCCAATACTCTCGACCCTTACCCTTCGTTCTGAGGGCAGGCGTGAGGTAAACTTTCCTTGCGTCGTGATCTTTTGAGGGGTGTATGTACCCGCTTCACGGCGGCGGATGCGGTCGGGGAGATCGTCAAACGTGTACAGGGCGGTGCCGATGGTCGCACCTGAACCGGTGATGCCGAAAATAGCGTTATCTCCGCTCTGTATGCGATTATTGCGAATGTTGTCCATGACAGCGATCATGTGAGTCGTGGTCGCAGTATTGCCGCGTTCGGCGATGTTGTTAATGACGCTCTCTGGCTTGCAGATCTCTTGTCCAAAGTAATTGTTGATCTCGCGTGGGACATCGTTGATGGTCGTATGTGAGGTCTGGTGAACGATGATGTGTTGGAAGGCGTCCTTTTGCCATTGTGAACGTTCGAGTATGAGCCCTGCGTGCGAGACGGCCTGTTTCATATTGACTGCTGAGACGGTGACGGCGTCGGTGTACATGATGCCTCCACCATGCTCTCGCTCGGTCGCTTTTCCAATGCAGGCCTCGCTGTAGCGGCCCAGCGTGTACATTTCGAATTCATGGAAGCCAACTTTTTTATTGGGCGAGCGTTCCATGATAAAGGCGGCTCCAGCATCGCCGACCGTTAAGCAGGCGAGGCGCGAGTCCATAAAGCTCTCAATCTCTCTTTGTGCAGTGAGGACGAGGTGGCTGATGTATTCTCCGCTCACGGCAATGCCGCGCCTGATCAGCCCGGCTTTAATAAACGAATCGATGATATAGGCGGCGGTAAACAGTCCAGTGCAGGCGTTTGATACGTCCAGGGCGATGGCGTTGATAAAACCGAAATGCTGCTGAAGCTGTACGGCCGTGTTGGGCTCGAACATAAATTGCAAGCCGGGCGTGTTGCAGCGCGAGATGTTGCCGCAGACGATGAGGTCGATGTCCTCGGGGTTGTATTTCGAGTTGGCAAGACAGTCTGCGACAGCTTTTTTCGCGATGTCCAGCGAGAATTCTGTTTCGCCGGCCATACGTCGTGTCTTGATGCCGGTGAGCCGTGCTAATGGGAAGCGTAGCGGGGTGCTACAGCCCTGGATAATTTCTTCGCTTGTGACGACTCTGGGGGGCAAGTATGTTCCCAGGCTTTCAATAATTGTGTTGGTCAGGTCAATCTGTGCTTGCTGATGGGGCTGCACTTTTGGCGTTGGCCGGGTTGGCACTGCTGATGCTATTGTAGTGGTTATGGTAGTGGGTTCTTGTTTCGCTTTTTGTTTTGCATCGATTGCGGCGGCAAGCTCGGCTACAGTCTGGAATTCGAACAGCATTTCGAGTGCCAGCGGCAAGCCAGCATCGTTGGCTTTGCTGATAATTTCGAGGCTCTGAATTGAGGCTCCTCCCAGGTCGAAGTAGTTGTCATGTATACCGACTCTGGCGATGCCAAGTATGTCTACCCAGATGTCTGCCAGACGTTTTTCTGTGTCTGTGCGTGGCGCGACAAAGGTTACTTGCAGGTCGGGTCGCTCTGTGTCGGGTACGGGCAGGGCTGTGCGGTTTACCTTGCCGTTTGGCGAGAGTGGGAGCGCCTCCAGGAAGATGAATACAGCTGGTACCATATACTCAGGGAGACTCTGCTTTAAAAAAGCTCGTAGCTCTTCGATAGCTGGTTGCGCAGAGGGTGTTACGGCAACGAGATAGGCGACCAGTCGTTTGTTGCTCGGTATGTCTTCCCGTGCAACGACGACGACATCTCTGATAGCTGGATGCTGGCTGATGACGGTCTCGATCTCGCCTAGCTCGATGCGGAAGCCTCGGATCTTGACCTGATGGTCGATGCGCCCTAGGAATTCGATGGCCCCATCTGCACGATAGCGTGCCAGGTCTGCGGTTTTGAAGAGTCTGGCGTCTTCTGCCTGGCTGAAGGGGTTGTGGATAAATTTCTCGGTGGTTAATTCTGCCCGGTTGTAATATCCACGTGCCAGTCCAACTCCCCCGATGTGCAATTCTCCTGCGACTCCTATGGGGACTGGCTGTAGGGCTGCGTTCAAGATATAGAGTTGGGTGTTGGCGATTGGGTACCCGATGGGGATGCCGCGTTGTTTCTCCTCGTGCTTGCACTCCCAATGTGATACGTCTATTGCGGCTTCAGTGGGGCCATAGAGATTGTGTAGTTCTACTCTCTTGGGGAAGCGAGCGAAGAAATTTGCTTGCTGCTCAAGTGTCAGTGCTTCTCCGCTGGTTACAATATGTCGTAAGCTGCCGCACTGCTCCAGGCCTTTCTCTTGTAAGAAAATCTGGAAGAGCGATGGCACAAAGTGCAGCGTGGTTATCTGTTGCTCTTTGATCAGTTGGACCAGGTATGCTGTATCTTGCTGACCGCCTGGGCGTGCGATAACCAATCCTGCGCCTGTAAGCAGAGGCCAGAAGAATTCCCAGACCGAAACGTCAAAGCTGAATGGTGTCTTTTGCAGCACCCGGTCGGTGTGACGTAGCTGATATGCCTGTTGCATCCAGTGTAGGCGGTTACAAATCCCCTGATGAGTATTCATAACGCCCTTCGGCTTGCCGGTAGAGCCAGATGTATAGATCACGTAGGCCAGATTGTTGGCTTGTACACTGCTAGTTGGATTATCTATAGATTCAGTTGCCGAAGCATTCCATCCTGGATCAACACAAATAGGTCTTGCCTTGCTCTCTGGTAATCGTGCCAGCACATTTGTTTGCGTCAGTAAGATGGGTACCTGTGCATCTTCGATCATGTAAGCGAGTCGCTCCGCCGGATAGGTCGGGTCAAGTGGCACATAGGCCCCTCCGGCCTTGAGCACGGCCAGCAGAGCGACCACCATTTCAAGTGAGCGTTCCATACTCACGCCCACCAGTGTATCCACTTTCACGCCTGCTTGCTGTAGCCGATGTGCCAGTTGATTTGCCTCGTTGTTCAGCTCACGATAGCTTCGCGTCTGTCCTTCAAAGATCAGGGCCGTAGCATCGGGCGTGCGTTCTATCTGCTCCTCTATTAACTGGTGTAAGCTCGTTGCATCGGGGTATGCGCTTTGAGTGGCGTTCCACTCTAGCAAGAGTGTATTGCGTTCATCGGTAGATACTAGAGGTAATGCCAGCAGAGCTTGTGTTGGCTGTGCCGCGATCCCTGCCAGCAATGTCTGGAAGTTCTGTTCCATGCGTGCGATAGTTGCCGCTTCGAACAGATCTGTATTATAGCGAAAATCAGCGGTCAATGCGCCGTTGATCTCAAATATGGTGAGGGTAAGGTCAAATGGTGCCCCTTGTTGTCCGTAAGCGAATGGCTCAAATGTGAGATTTTCTTGTGCCACACGACGGGCGAGCTCACTTTGTATGTTGCCTAACTGCAGAAGCTCTTGCTCGTTGCGTGTACGAGGTATACGAGGTCTGTCCCAAATAAATAATGTTTGATAGATCGGTGAGTAGCCTGGGTTGCGCCTGGGCTGTAGGCGCTCGACCAGGAGTGGGAACGGAAAATCCTGATGTTCAAGTGCATCGAAGACGCTTTGCCGTGTCCGCTGCAATAAGGCTTGAAACGTAGAAGTGTCGGTCAGGTTTGCACGGATCAGTATGGGGTTGGCCAGATAATCGATGACGCGTTCCCAATCTGTATGGTTGCGGCCCAGCGCAGGTGTGCCTACAATGATGTCTTCCTGGTTGGTATAGCGATACAAGAACGTTTGATAGACGCTGAGCATAAGTGTGAAGAGCGTAACTTTTTCTGTGCTAGCAAGCGCTCGCAGTTTGTGTACAATGTTGTTACTGATAGCGAATTTGTGCGAGGCTCCTTTGTATGTTTGCACCAGCGGACGAGGATGATCGGTTGGCAGATTGAGTACGGGCAATTCTCCTGCCAGAGTGTGTTGCCAGTAGCGCCAGTGTCGCTCACCTTCGTCTCCTGCCAGCATTGCGTTTTGCCAGCGTACAAAGTCGCTGTGCTGCGGTCCAGTTTGTGGCAGAGGGTCTGCCAGGCCCATTTTCTCTGCTATATAGAGTATAGAGAGTTCATCCACGAGGATATCCAGTGCCCAGAAGTCTACAGCGATATGATGTGCAATAAAAGCGAGTATATAGTCATCCTGGGAACGTTTGAAGAGCACGATGCGTAGAATAGGTCCCTGTTCAAGGTTGATTGGCTGGTTGCTCTCCCTGATGAGATAGTGTTCTAGATAATCGAGGCTCCAACTGGTGGCATTTATCTCTTCAAATGGTAGAGTTCTGCTCGCTGGAAGTTTCTGGACTGGCCGCCCATTTTGTAGTGTATAGGTAGCACTCAGGGTTGGGTAGCGTTGGGCTAGCCGCTGTCCGGCCTGTTGTAATGCTGTGCTATTCAGGTGAGATTGAATGCGTGCCGCGTAGAGCAGGTTGTATGCTGCGCTGTCTGGTGCCAGACGGTAGAGAAACCACAGAGCTTTTTGGTTATGTGAAATGGGTTCCCATGTTTCTTTTGGCTGAGCTTTTTCCCGCAGCAAACGAGCGAGTAGAGCCCTTTTCGCTTCGGGTGAAAGGTTTTTTGAGCCTTCTTGCATTCCGGTTATTCTTCTTTCTGTACCATCTGGCCGAGCAACAAGTCTACCTGTTCATCCGAGAGCTGGTCGAGCTGAGCCAGCAATGCTGCGGCATTTTCTGGGTTAAGGTCGAGGTGTGCCTCGGCATGTCTATTGCCGTTCTGCCCATCTGTTGTATTCATCACATCCGCTCTCTCCCTCTCATTTTCTGGTTGCATCTGGTTGAGCGGGGCCACGACCTTTTGATCCGAGATCTGGTCGAGCTGGGATAGCAGTTGTGCAGCATTTTGCTTGCCCAGGATATCAACGTTGACTACAGTTGTAACCGGGCTCTGTTTTGCATGCTGGTTTTGCTCTTCGCTCTCTTTGCGCTCTTCGCTCTTTGCGCTCATCTTTGCGTTCAACTGATCGAGTATCTGGGCACTGAACTGGGTAATAGTTGGCCCTTGTAGGAAAGTGACAATGGGAATGCGTACTGCTAGCTCAAGTTCAAGCCGATTTTTCAGCTCAATTGCCATCAACGAATCAAGCCCCAGCGCGGTGAGTGGCTCGTTGTTATCCAGCGTTTCGCCGGACATTCGTAGCACGCCCGCGACCTGTTCACGTAGATACGCTTGTAGTAGCAGTGAGCGCTGTGCCGTATGCGCCGTCTTCAAGTCCTTCAGAATGACACTGGCTGTAGTATCTGCTCTATTAGAATTCGCTCGTATTGTGTTTGTATCCGCTTGCCCATTTATTAAATGTTTAACAAATGGTAGATCTGTAATTTGTGGATAAAACTCTTGTAAGAGTTGCCAGTCTAGTTTGAGCACGCCCACTCGTGCCAGGTTTTGTGGTATGAGCAGTTCTAACGCCGCCAGTACTTGCCGGGGGGTGATGCGCTGAATGCCGTGTCCTTCCCAATATTCGTGGACGCGTTGCCCTTCGGCTGTCGCGCCAAAGCCTGTTTCTGAGACTGCGCCCCAGTCTATACTCAGGGCGGCTTGCCCCTGTGCCCGCCGATAGTGTGCAAGCACATCGAGAAATTCTCCGGCCGCCGCATAGTTACCCTGTGCCGCTGATCCAAAGAGCGAGGCACCCGATGAGAAGGAGACGAAGAAGTCAAGCTCCTGGCCTTTGAGGAGCGTGTGTAGTAGCCAGCTCCCGATCACCTTCGGCCTGAACACTTCCATCAACGCGTCGGTTGTAAGATTGACTAAAGGACGTACCAGGGATTGCCCTTGCGCATCTTGCCAGACCGATGCCGCATGGATGACGCCACGGATTGCTGGATGTCCTTGCCGTGCAAATTCTGTGAAGAAGCTTGCTAGCTGTTCCTCTTTGGTAACATCGACGGTCGCGTAATGGACGTGCACGCCTGTACGTTCCAGGGCGAGTATACCAGCTACCTGACGTGCCTGCCGACTTTCGGGCGGTAACTGTTTCCACTGCGTACGTGCAGGCAACTGTGTGCGTCCCATAAGTATGAGGTGCTGTGCCCCTTTTGCGGCTAACCAGTGTGCCACCTCCAGTCCCAGCCCCCATAGCCCACCCGTAATGAGATAGCTTGCATCGCGCTGAATTGTGAACTCTTTCGGCGTGAGATCGCGGCTGCGTACCATGCGTGCTACATAGCTGTATCCTTGCCGAAATGCGATCTGATCTTCTTCATGATGACTATTTGCTATGATTGTGCGCAATGACAATCCTTCGTGGTTATCGTCGGTTGCGGTGATACTGCTCTCTTTGTGCGGGTCGAGGTCTATTAGCCCGCCCCACAATTCGGGATGTTCTATGGCGCATGTCTTGCCCAATCCCCATAGCGGAGATTGCGCGATGGCAAGTTGTGTCTCACCCTGCATTACCGCCTGTGCTCCACGTGTAACAATCCATAGCCGTGTTGGTGATGTTTGCCGGGCTAGCGTCTGTATCAGGTGGAGTATGCTCCCTGTGATGGTCTCTTGATCATCTTCTATGGTAGCGATAGTGCACGTCTCAAGTGGCTTTATATCTAATCCCCACAGATAGACAACTCCATGTACAGGACGCTGTACTTCTCTTTGCAGCCGTTCTATATCTTTTGATTGTGTCGGATTGATCTGGTAGCTGGTCTCGCCCATTGCCGTGTATTTGTATCCTGGTGTGACAGAGATGCATATATCACCCAGCTCTTCCAGAGATGCGACAAGCGATTTTCCTACGCCATGGCTATCCATGAAGAGCAACCACGTACGCGGATGTTGAGTGGTTGCCATTGCGTGGTCAGGGGTGAACGCGCTCTGTTGCCACTGCAACTCATAGAGCCATGTGTCCAGCTCAGTATTTGCGAGTGAGGGTAGAGAGGCGGGTACTGTTCGCGAAGACTCTATTTCTGTACGTTGTAGTTGTAGTCCTCTGGCTTCTGCTATTACATTTCCTTGTTCATCCAGGATGCGCACATCGCCTTCGAAATGGTCGCTGTACTTCTCTTCGGGAGTGAGTAGTTTCGCGTGGCTCCATACCTCCTGTATACCAGGTTGGCTGTTTAGTTGGAAGCTGCGCATCCCTGTTGGTAGGAACAGTGCTTCTTCGCTATCAATGATATATTGGGGGAGTGCCGCAATAAGGACCTGGAAACATGCATCCAGCAATGTAGGGTGTATCTCGTACAAGTCAGCATCTTGCGCTAATTCCTGTGGTAATTTGATGTGGCCCAATGCTTCTCCAGCGTGTCTCCAGAGTTCTGTTAAGCCCTGGAAGCTGGCGGCAAGCTGAATCCCTCGTTGATTGAGTGTCTGGTAAAAGTCTGGTAGCGAGATACGTTCCTGGCATCGCTGTTGGATATGTTGTAGCTGTTCGTCTTGTTTTGCCTGTTGCCCGTGTTGCTCTTCGATATAATTTTGTTGTGCAATCGTCTCTTGTGCTGTGCTTGCGTGCCCATTCGTTTGATGAGAAGAAGATAATGATTCCGTTGTGAGCGAAGCTGTATGCATTGTTTTATTAGCCAGCTCTTTTAATTGATTGAGATAGGGCATGTTTTCTAGCACAAGTTGATCGTCAACCCCGAAGTCCATCTGGCAAGCAATTTCATTAACGCCAATCTCTTTGAGCTGACTGACAAATTCCAGGCAACTTTCCGGCGTTCCAAAGAGCACGCGTTTTGTGCTGACAAGGCGTTCAAAGACGAAGAGGAGATAGTCGTTGAGATCCTGTTCGGATAGGCTTGCCAGGTCAATTTTTTGGCCTCGACTATAGGCTATAGCATTGACGAGATAGGATGCGGATTTAAGGTATTCGCAGAATGGTCCTTGTAGCTGTGCTTTGACAATTTTTTCATCTTTGCCGATGAACGTATGCAGCATAACGGAGACTTGCCCGGTCGCTGGATCGTACCCATGTCTGGCCCTTGCATCGCGATAGATCTGTATTTTTTCTGCCAGTTCTTCAATGCTCTGGTTATACATGTGCGTGAGCAGGTTGGCTCCTATCTCGCCAGCTCCAGCAAAGGTTTTAGGATTGCCGGCTGCAGTGATCCAGATAGGTATTTCGCGCTGAATGGGGGGTGGGTAGGTCTTTATCTCTACCAGGTTCCCGTCGCCACCTTTGATCTGTACTGCTTCACCGCGCCAGAGTTTGCGCACAATCTCGATGTTGCGATACATAATTTCGCTGCGTTGCGCATAATTTTCGGGGAAGAGTGCAAAGTCGTTGGGATGCCAGCCAGAGGCGAAGGATACGCCGACGCGCCCACCTGATAGGTTATCGACCATCGCCCATTCCTCTGCAACCCGTAGCGGATTATGTAGCGGAATAACGACGCTGCCAGCACGCAGGTGTATTTGTCTGGTCTCGCGTGCCAGTGCGGCCTGCAGTACAGCCGGGTTTGGATAGAGCCAACCATCTTTAGTGAAGTGGCGTTCGGGAATCCAGACAGACGAAAAATCATGCTGATCTGCGAACTTGGTGCTCTCAATAACCAACTGATATTTGTCCGACAACCACGAGGGATTGCCACCATGTGCCCCGTTAGGTGTTGAGAAAGAGGGATTGTCGCCGGGCGTGCTTGAGAAAAAAATAAGACCAAAAGCAATCCCCTGCTCCGATTCGCTTGACCGCGACGTAACACACGATGAATCATCGCTACGCGGCCTGTGTGTTGTTGTAGGTGCCACAATATCCTCCAGAATAGTGTCACTCGTTTCCTCATTTATGATCAATCTTTCCTGTTGCGTGCAGGGTCCAGTCTGACTCCGAGCCGCTTGATCGCGGCGTGACACGCGAGGGCGACGACCTGTCATTACGCGGGCCCGCAACATGGCTATAGATATGGAAAGATACCTGTTCATTTGTGTTGGAAGAAAGGACGACTTGAACCTTTTGAGAACCCTTCTCAGGTAGGAGGAGAAGTTTCTTTAGCTCTATCTCTTTGAGGACATATTTTCCCTTTCCGAAGGCTTCTGTTGTGGCGGCTTGCGCCATTTCAACATATGCTGAGATCGGAAGTGCCATGGCTCCCTGGATACGATGGTCATTGAGATAGGGAAGACGTTGCTTATCCAGTACGCTTTCCCAGACGTGAATATGCGCCGGATGCACTAACTCTATATATCGATCAAGTAATGGATGTCTTTGTGGGCGGTATATAGTATGTGTATTTTTGTCTATTACAACGGTTTCACCGGATATGGGTTGTTGTTCGATTTCTGCGGTCTCGAACCAGCAATGTTGACGTTCAAATGGGTAGCTCGGCAAAGCCAGTCGCTGACGCTGATAGTCTTTATCAAAACCTGACCAGTCCACATCTGTGCTGTGTGTGCTGTGGGTGTAGAGTATGGCTATACAATTCAGGAGCACTTGCCAGTCGTTTTGCCCTTGACGTAATGATGCTAACCAGGTTGCGTTGTCGTTTGTCAGGTTGCGTTTGCCCATATTTATCAGAGTAGCTGATGGCCCAATCTCTATGAAAGTGTCGCATCCTGCCTGTGCTAACGTCTGCATGCCAGCCGCAAATTGTACTGTGCCTTGTGTTTGTTGTCGCCAATAGCCTGCCTCTATTGTCTCTCCCATCGGTAGCAAAGTGCCATTCAAGTTGCATACAAGTGGAATCTGCAAGGCTTTGAACTGTATCTCCTGCGCAATCTGCTCGAAGCTATCGAGCATGGGTTCCATGAGTGGTGAGTGAAACCCATGTGAGACAGTCATTGGACGGGTCTCTATGCCCTCTTCTCCCAATCGTTGTACAATACTTTGTAAAGCGGCCTGGCTCCCGGATAGCACGCTATTGTTGGGGCCATTGATTACCGCAATTGCTACCTGGCCCTGATATGCTTCCAGGAGAGAGGTCAGTCGAGCTGGCTCTGTGAAGGCGACGACCATTGTACCATGCTCTGGCAGTTCTTGCATAAGGCGTCCGCGTGCTGCAATAAGCTTGAGTCCATCTTCCAGGCTGAATACTCCGGCGATACAGGCGGCGACATATTCCCCAACACTATGTCCCATGACGATATCTGGCTCTATACCCCAGGAACGCCACATCTCTGCCAGCGCGTATTCAAGCGCGAATAGTGCTGGCTGGGTATAGATAGTTTCATCCAGCGGTGACGGATTCTCTCCGGTTGGATAGAGTACCGATAGAAGGGGTTGTTCCAGGTATGCTCGTAGTATCTCGTCGCACCGATCTAGCGTGTGGCGAAATGTTGGCTGTGTGTCATAGAGTTGACGCGCCATGCCAATATATTGTGAGCCCTGACCAGTAAATAAAAATGCTATTTTCTGCCCTGACTGTGGTTGAACCAGGCCACTCTGCACTCCAGGATTTGTTCTTCCCGCACTAAATGCTGCCAGCCGCTCACGCAATTGTAAGGTAGAGCCAGCGCTAATCGTGAGTCGATGGGGGAAATGCATGCGACCTGTGTTAGCGGTGAAGCAGATATCGGCAAGAGCTGGTAAATCTTGTCTCTGCATGAGCTGTGTTTGATAGCGTTTTGCGAGTGTATGCAGCGCTTGTTCGCTACGTGCTGAGAGTGTTAAGAGATGTTGTGGCCGTTCGAACTCGTTGCGGACTTTTTTTGCAGCGGGAGCTGCCTCCAGGATCATATGTACATTTGTACCACCAAAGCCAAATGCGCTGACGCCTGCCAGTCTGCGTTCGCGCTCCGGCCAGGGCTGTGCCTGCGTTGGAATGACAAATGTAGTGCCTTCTAAGACGATATGTGGGTTGAGCTTTTTAAAGTGAAGATTTGGCGCGATCTCTTCTTTGTGCAAGCTCAGGACGGTTTTGATGAGTCCAGCGATGCCAGCGGCTGACTCAAGGTGCCCCACATTGGTTTTGACCGCACCGAGATAGAGAGGAGCTGGTGGCAGCGGCGAGGGATTATTATTATGCGCAGATGTATGTTCTTGCATCAAGACGGTTTTGAGTGCAGCCACCTCTATAGGATCTCCTAGCGGAGTGCTCGAACCGTGTGTTTCTACAAAGCTTATCTGCTCAGGAGTGACATGGGCATTTTGTAGTGCTTGCCGGATTACCGCTTCCTGCGATGGTCCATTGGGGGCGGTGATCCCGTTGCTGCGCCCATCCTGGTTTACAGCGGAACCGCGTATCACCGCCAGGATAGTATCGCCATCGCGTTGTGCTTCTGCGAGCGATTTGAGCAAGACAAGCCCACAACCCTCCCCACGTACATAGCCATCAGCCGCCTCATCAAATGTCTTACAATGGCCATCCGAAGACATCATACGTGCCTGCGAAAAAGCGATGGTCAGTTCAGGTGTGAGTATGATATTTACTCCACCGGCCAGCGCTAGCTTGCATTCTCCGTTGCGTAGGCTCTGGCATGCCTGGTGCACTGCCAGGAGCGAAGATGAGCAGGCCGTATCTATAGCGATGCTAGGGCCACGCAGGTCCAGCGCGTACGAGAGGCGGTTGGCCGCTATGCTATGTGCGTTGCCCGTTCCCGCATATGCGTCGATCTGGCGCGGATTTTGGTACTGCAGCCGAGAATAATCGTCGCTGCTAATCCCTATAAATACTCCGGTTGGGCTTCCGGCCAGCTTTTTGGCGGCCAGGCCTGCATACTCTAATGTTTCCCAGGCGACCTCCAGTAAGAGTCGCTGTTGCGGGTCCATCGCGGCCGCTTCACGTGGCGAGATGCTGAAAAATGAAGGATCGAACTGATCAATGTCGCGGAGGAAGCCACCCCAGCGTGTATTCATCTTCCCTGGCGTGGCTGGTGTGGGATCATAGTAGTCGTCTACGTTCCAGCGGATGGTGGGTACTTCGCTGATGCCGTCAACGCCATTGCGCAACATCTGCCAGAACTCTTCGCTGTTATTTGCTCCTGGGAAGCGGCAATCCATGCCGATAATAGCGATTGCGTCAGTATCTACTTTCTGCTCTCTTTGTTCGGCCTGCTGCTGTACATCCTCTTCTGGTCGTTCGTTTCCTGCCAGATAGTGGGATAGTAGCTCGATTGTTGGGTAGTCATAGACGATGGTCGGGACAATGGAGCGTCCTAGCCAGTCTTCCAGCTCAGCCGTCAGGCTGATTGCTTGCGCTGAGTCCATGCCGTATTGGGCAAAGGGTGCCCGAAGATCAATTCTTTTTGTATTGATCTTCAGTGCTTGTGCCACGTGTGTGACCAGCCAATCTTGTATTTTTTCCGTAGTTGCCATTGTTGGTATATTTTGCTCTGTCTTTATAGGTCGCTCGGTTTCTATATTGACCAGCGACGACAGGGACGAGCGTCGAGTTCCAGGTACGTCTTTTGGCGAAGCGGCGACATCGGGGTCTGGAAGTTGGTCTCTGTCCAGTCTCCATTCGTGTATGATTGCGAGTGAGCCATCCAGGTAGCTTTCTCGGCTACCTCGCCGTTGTACTTTACCGCTGGACGTTTTTGGCAAGCTACCAGGTTTAATGAGCACTACCGCGTAGACCTGGATCTCGTGTTGTGTTGCTATTGCTTCTCTGATGGCTGTCACAATTTCATCCAGGTTGGATGAGAGGGCTGTACGCTCTATCTCCTGGACTATGATGAGTTGCTCTTCGTTCTCTGTTTCTATAGAGAAGGTGGCACCGCTATTTAGACGTACGGCCGGGTGGCTGCTCTCTACCGTTTTTTCGATATCCTGTGGGTAGTGATTGCTGCCACGAATGATAATGAGATCCTTCAAGCGACCAGTAATAAACAACTCGGCTTTTTGCATAAAGCCCAGATCGCCTGTGCGTAAAAATGGGCCGCGACCATCTTGGAGGTGTGCATAAAAGGTATATGCAGTCTCTTCTGTACGGTGCCAGTAGCCTTTTGCGACGCTTGGCCCAGCGACCCATATTTCACCAACTTGTCCCTCTGTATATTGTACGTGCGTTTCGGGATCAACGATGATGATACTCTGATCTGGATGGCTTTTCCCTATACTGACGAGCGTTCTGACGTTTTCTTCTTTCGACAACCACGAGGGATTGCCGCCGTGTATCCCGCCATGGATACTATGTACCCCGTTAGGGTGGGGGTCGCGACGCGAGAGCTCGACGGCTTTGTTGTGTTCAAGATCCTGTGCGTTGAACATGCCGATGGTCGGGAACGTCCCCTTTTTGCCGGCTGAGACCACCAGGGTAGCTTCCGCTAAGCCATAGCAGGGGTAGCAGTAGTTGCGCCGGAGACCACACTGTGCGAATGCGTCTGCGAAGCGTGCCAGGGTATCGGCGCGGACAGGCTCGGCCCCATTGGCTATGATTTCCCAATGACTGAGGTCAAGACTGGCTTTTTGCTCTGCGGTAATCTTTCTTACACAGAGATCATAGGCAAAGTTTGGGGCACCACTAATCGTCGCTTTCTTGCGCGAGATTGCCTGCAACCAGCGGATCGGCCTCTGCAAGAAGGCTGTGGGAGCCATGATAGTTGATTCATAGCCAGCATAAATTGGTTGGAGCACCCCTCCAATCAGCCCTAGATCATGGTAAAGAGGAAGCCAGGTCACCCCATGAGCATCGGCAGGATGTTCACAGTAGCGCTCAACAAGAGATGAGTTATGGAGCAGGTTGCCATGTGTGATCATGACACCTTTGGGAATGCCAGTCGAACCAGATGTATATTGCAGAAATGCCAGTGTATCATTGGTGATTCCTGGTGGTCTCCATTGCTCCGCTGCAGCCTCGGGGAGTTCGTCTGTAATGAATAACTTTGCTCCCAGGGTTTCAGGTGTCTGTGCCAGCAAGCCAGCTACTCTGGAGGAGAGTGCCCTGGCGGTGAGTACTGCCTGTGCCTGTGCGTCTTGCGCAATGGCACGGAATTTTGTCAGGCCGCGATCATTGCGCACAGCCGAAGGTGGATAGACCGGAACTGCTATAACCCCTGCATATAAACAACCAAAAAAGCTGCTATGAAGTCTAACCCTGATGGATAGATGAGTAGAGCACGCTCACCTTGTGGAATCTGCTCTTGTAGTGAAGCACCAATAATTCGCGCTCGCCGATCAAGCTCCGCGCATGTATAGGTATATTCCTGTCTATCTCCATCCGTCAAGAATGTATAGACACTCTGTTCCGGCTGCTGGTTTGCTCGCCAGCGCATAAGCTCAACCAGAGTTAAGAAATTAAATCCTGATGCCGAAATACATGTGTTCAACAAGTTCACTGTTTTCCCAAATAAAAAAGGAAATTTTTTGTCGTTGTCCCAATTGCTCCTATACTAGCAAATGGAAAAGAGATGACATGCTTTATGTCCCTATTGTTGATGATACCTTCAATTTTTGTGACTGTCAACCATTTTCCGATTATCCAGCTTTCCTGCGGTCTTTCCTGTGTTCTTTCTGTTGAAAAAAGAGCTCAGTTTTGGTACAGTAAGGATAGTTACGTGCTATGCTAAATCGCGCTATTTTCTCTCTTATACTAGTTAGCGTTCGCTGGTGCAAGATCTCTATGAGAATTCACAAGGTACTCATTGGAGAATTGTCCTGTAGAACGCTGGTTGGTGTGAAGTACACATTGTCGCCAGGGAGGTTTGTAAATGACGACTGATACGCATAAGGAAACACTCGGCTTTCAAGCTGAAGTGAAACAGTTGCTGGATTTGATGATCCACTCGCTTTATAGTAACAAGGAAATCTTTCTCCGCGAACTGATCTCAAATGCCTCTGATGCTATAGATCGTTTGCGCTTCGATGCATTGTCCGACGCAACTCTCTACGAGCATGATACCGATTTTAAAATTCAGATCTCTTATGATAAAGAGGCTCGCACTATTACAGTTGCCGACAATGGCATCGGCATGAATCGGGCTGCTGTCGTTGAGAATCTTGGCACAATTGCAAAATCGGGCACCCGCGAGTTCTTTCAATCGCTCACCGGAGATCAACAGAAAGATGCAAATCTGATCGGCCAGTTTGGTGTGGGCTTCTATTCGTCTTTTGTCGTAGCGAATAAAGTCACTGTTCTTACACGACCTGCTGGTAAGCCTGCTGACGAAGGTGTTCTCTGGGTGTCAGAGGGTCAGGGAGAATATTCGCTGGAGACAGTTGAGAAAGAGTCTCGTGGCACAGAGGTGACCTTGCACTTGCGTCCAGAGGAAGATGATCTGCTCGATGGTTATCGTTTGCGCTCGATTGTGCGTAAGTACTCCGATCATGTGACTCTCCCCATTGTTATGCGCGTTGAGGAAAAGGACAAGGATGATTGGGAGGTGGTCAATCAGGCTTCTGCGCTGTGGACACGCTCCAAAAACGAGATTACTGAGGCCGAGTACAATGAGTTCTATAAACACATTGCCCACGATTTCAGTGACCCACTGGCTTATATCCATAGCCGTATGGAAGGTACACAGGAATATACTTTGCTTTTGTATGTTCCGTCACAAGCTCCATACGATCTCTGGACGCGCGAGGTCCATCATGGGGTGAAGTTGTATGTGCGCCGCGTCTTTATTATGGACGATGCGGAGAAGCTGATGCCCCGCTACCTGCGTTTTGTGCGCGGCGTTATCGATTCCAATGATCTTCCTCTAAATGTTTCGCGTGAACTTTTACAGCAAAATAAGTTGATCGATGCTATTCGCTCTAATTCGATTAAGAAGATTCTTGGCCTGCTCTCCGATATCATGAAAAATGATCAGGAGAAGTATGCATCTTTCTGGAAAGAGTTTGGTCGTGTGCTCAAAGAGGGTATCCTTGAGGATCAGCCCAATCGTGAGAGCCTGGCAAAGTTGTTACGCTTTGCTACAACGACTTCGGGGAGCGAGACTCAGGATGTCTCACTCGAAGACTATATCTCGCGCATGAAAGAGGGACAGGACAAAATCTATTACATTGTGGCAGATAGCTATGCTGCCGCTAATGATAGCCCCTTGCTTGAAATCTTTAAGAAGAAGGGCATTGAGGTGCTACTGCTCTCTGAGCCCGTTGATCATCTTGTTGGCCCAGAATTGCGCGAGTTCCAGGGCAAGCAGTTGCAGTCGGTCTCGAAAGGTGAGGTCGATCTAAGCAACTTGGAAGATCAACAGGAGAAAGAAGAGCAGCAGAAGAGTGCCGATGAGGCGAAAGATCTTTTGGCTCGCCTCAAAACCGTCCTGAATGATAAGGTCAAAGACGTGCGTACTACCAATCGTCTGATCTCGTCGCCCTCGTGTCTTGTGGTTGACGAATATGGGATCGATCCTAGCTTGAAACGCCTCTTGCAGTCGGCAGGCCAGAATGTTCCTAACGATAAACCTATCCTGGAGATCAATCCTCAGCATCCTATCGTTATGCGTATCAAAAATGAGACCGACGAACCGCGTTTTGCCGATTGGGCACATGTTCTCTTCGACCAATCGGTGCTCAGTAGTGGTGAGCAACTTGATAATCCTGTTAGTTTCGTGAATCGCCTGAATAGCTTGCTAGAGCAGCTCTAGCATACATTCAAAATAAAGCGGGCCATGTCTATAACTGTGTAAGTATAGGCGTGGCCCCGCTTTATGCCTCTCTACCGTAACGTATATGGTGCAAATTGTACAAAGAAAAAACAGGAAATCTTTGTGCAATTTGCACAAAGTAGAAGGCTTTTTAGTAATTTTGCAGAATCTTTTAGATAAGATACAAGAGCTTATAAGCCTTCTAGTTATACAAGTGCATAAAGATTCTCCTCATGTTTATTTTTGGTCGTTTTTTTGGCCCCATAAGCAAAATTATGCCGTATTATATATATGTAAACAACAAAACATTGAAATCACTGGGGCGATAATCTGGCTAGCAAGGTTTCCCATCAGTGTTGATGAGTAATTTATCGGCGTATACTGCCGGACAGGCTCAGCAGAATCACTCATGTATGTATGTAATGGTTTTCACTGCTGTAAGGGCCAGATATCAATCCTGGATGCAATTGGGCGCTGTTTCTAACAGAGTTTTAATCGTATAGCAACATGTCTCAGGTTTTAGACCTCAAGGAGGAGCAATTATGCAACAAATTCATTCACAAGATCACATGAGAATCGGTCGTTATCAGTCCTGGTTAGAAGATGGTAAATTAAGACTCTACTATCACAGAGTTTGGCAACTCCAGTGGTATGTCCTGCTCTATGAGTCCAGAAGAGACCCGAGGCCTGCTCGAACTTCTTGCTCGCCATCGTGACGACATCAACGAAGCCCTTGCTCATAACGAGCAGAAACCCTCTGCTCACAGCGGCTTCGCAAACAAATAATCACAATGCTCAATTGTAGCTTGTCCTTGCTATATAGTGATCTAATCGGCACCTTCAGAAGGTGCCGATTGACGTTATTGTCTGTCCCTGATTGTTATACATTGTTATACAAAGAGCGGCTGCATCCCATTTTTTGCACCCATCTCCTTCATCTCATCTATAGAAGGTCCGGGAGCGCCCTCGTTGAAGCGGCTGGCAGCATCAAGCACTTTTGGCAGCAAATAAATATCACCGACTGTATTCAAGAAAACGCCCGGTCGGCTGAGTACCCAGTGTACGGCGCGGTCGATATCCTGCTGATCTTCCAAAGGTGCATACCATGTTGCATGCGTCTTAGGCTCGCCCAACCATGGTTTATAGGCAATAGACTTGATAGTTTGTACAGCCACATTTTTCTGCTGGCATGTCTCAACAAGTGCATTAAAATTTTCGGCGTAGTAAGAATTCTGCATCGTGATGTAATTGTAGGGTAGCAGGACCGAATCAAAATCGAAGCGCTCAAGACTGCGCCGATGGGTTGCCGCTATCTGTAGCCCATGACCAGTTACCCCAATTGCTCGCACAAGCCCCTGCTTTTTTGCCTCTATTGCCGCTTCGATAACGCCACCAGGGCTGAGCGCTATATCCCACTCAATCGGATCGGCAAGATTATGGAGTTGCCACAGATCAACGTAGTCAACGCCCATACGTTCAAGCGAGCGATGCAGGTCTTCTGTTGCCTCTTTGGCTTTGCGTGCACCTGTTTTGGTTGCAAGGAAGAAATCTGCGCGATGTTGAGCCAGCCAGGGGGCAATACGCAACTCTGCATCACCATAGCTTGCCGCCACGTCGATGTGGTTGACACCATATTTGAGCAGTACTTCCAGTGTCTGATCTGCTTCTTTCTGGCTTACGGCACCGAGTGATGCTGCACCAAAGAGGGTGCGCGTGCTCATATGGCCGCTGCGTCCAAAGGGCTGTTTGGTAATCGTCATTATGTTCTCCTACTCTTACGATAACTGTAATGGAACCGACGTTACGCTATAAGCGCTTTCGTCCTATTGTAGGAGCGACTTTGCTCCAGGTGTAACTCAAGCGCTTCTTCACATATGACACGCAACGCAGAACAGGGATGTAGACATATTCCACTGAGTCCACATTTAGCATTATAATGTAAATAGCATGCAAGTGTCATGTCAGAGAGTCGGATGAGCGAAGCTAGTAGTGATAGTTTTTTGCATACATCAGATGAGCATGGAGTGTCCGACGATGTTTCAAGTATTCATATATTTCTTTCCCGGCTGTGACCCGCTCCATCTTGCCAGGATTATATAGCAACGAGGAAAACAAATATGTCGTTATCAACTATTCACCTGGATCTCTTGCGTCAGGAGGCTCGCGCACGTGTAGAAGCGGTTGCCGCACTTACGCAACGCATCTGTGTTGTGCCAGCTCCAACAGGTGAAGAGCGCCAGAGAGCTGAGTTCGTTGCATCCCTCTGGCGCGAACGTGGCTACGCCCCGGAGTTTGATGAACTGAATAATGTGTATGTCAGGCGTGGTAGCAGGGCTAACTCTCCATTATTGATGTTGCTAGCGCATACTGATACTGTATTTCCAGCTGATACAACGCTCAACGTTCGACGCGATGGTGATCTGTTATTCGGTCCCAGTATTGGCGACAATTGTGTAAGCGTGGCGTCGATGCTGACTGTATTCGAGGTACTTGATGCGCTTGGTTGGGAGACTGCCGTCGATATTGTGGCGGTGGCAAATGTGGGTGAGGAGGGCCTTGGCAACTTATGTGGTGCTCGTGCCGCTGTGCAACGGTATCTCGCTAGCCTGGGGGCGGTTCTTGCAGTCGATGGTCGTCTGGGCTGTATTGTAAACGTAGCAGTTGGCTCGAAACGCTGGAGGATTAAGCTGAAAGGTCCTGGTGGCCATTCGTATGGTTCATTCGGTACACCCAGTACGATCCATTGTCTGGGCAAAATCATTGCTGCTATCTCTGATATAACTGTACCGCAAGATCCTAAAACAACCTTTAATGTGGGTACCATCGAGGGTGGTACTTCGGTGAATACGATTGCTGCCCAGGCGAGTGCAATCATCGATATGCGCTCAACGGATGTTGTTGCTCTGAATGCTCTTGCGGAACAGGTGCGTGCGATTGTTATGAACTATGCTGGCCCCGACTCCGGTCTGCTGGCTAAAATCGAGGTTCTGGGCGAGCGTCCTGCTGGTCGGACGAGTGAAACTGATCCACTCGTGCAACTTGCTATACAAGCCTTGCAGTGGGTAGCTGTAGAACCCAGGCTCGTTGCATCCAGCACTGATGCAAATATCCCAATCAGTCTGCACATTCCATCGCTCTGTGTTGGTGTTACCCAGGGCGAGAAAGCACATACAGTTAACGAATATATCCATATTGCTCCTATCGAGAAGGGTATAGCTCACCTTGTGCGTCTCTGTGTCGATGCATGTGAATTGATTGCACGCTAAAAAATACATAAGGAGTATTCATGAGCTTTCTTGCTTATCCGACAACTACTACTCAAAAAGAACTGCTTGCCCTTGCCGGAACTCTGGCCGATACTTTCGCTAAACGTGCGGACGAATATGATTGGGAGGGGCACTTTCCTCTCGAAAATTTTGAAGATCTGCGTTGCTCTAACTATCTTTCATTGGGTATCCCTCTTGATCTAGGTGGTTGGGGTCTTTCTCTCCTGGATGTCATGCATGCCCAGTATCGTCTTGCTCAGGGGGATGCATCAACCGCCCTGGTGACCAGTATGCATATGCTCCATATTGCTCGCCTGGTGGATGGCCGTACTGAATATCCTCCTCTGGTAGAGAAAATTTGTCGCGATGTGGTTGAGCGTGGTGCCCTGATTAATAGTGCAGTAAGTGAACCTGCAACTGGTAGTCCTAGCCGTGGTGGCCGCTCACAGACGACTGCTCGCCGTCAGCCTGATGGTTCCTGGCTGATCAATGGTCGCAAAACGTTTACGACCGGCAGCTATGCCCTGTATTATATCCTGGTCGGTTGTAGTATTGAGGATGATGCAAATGGACAATTGCCACCCCTGAAAGCAGAGAAGGGGAATTTTCTGGTGCTTCAGTCTACTCCTGGTGTGCGTATAGAAGATACCTGGCATACGCTTGCGATGCGTGGCACGGCCAGCAACGACCTTCTATTAGAGAATGTGCATGTTGGTGCGGATGCTTATGTGGAAGAGCAAGTGCCTCCTATTCCTGGTGCGCAGCTACGTCTGGCCGGTTGGAGTGCTCTGACGGCGGCAGTCTATCTAGGTATCGCCCAGGCAGCCCGTGATGAAGCTATCAACTTCGCTCGCAAGCGTCGTCCAAACTCGTTGCAACAACCTATTACCAGTGTTCCCCATATCCAGGAGAAGATGGGCAAGATGGAGCTTGCGCTCTTGCAGAGCCGTGCCGTGCTTTTTGGTCTTGCAGAACAGTTTAGTAATGATCCAATGAGTGTTGATCCCAGCTTATTTGCTGCTGCTAAATATCTGGCGACCAATCATGCTATCGAGACTGTTGATCTTGCGATGCGCATTGTGGGTGCAGCGAGCCTCTCCCTGTCCTCGCCACTCCAGCGTTACTATCGTAATGTTCGTGCAGGCTTGCATAATCCTCCAATGGATGATGTCGTTTTATCTATGCTCGCCAAACATGCACTGGAACCAGGCAATGAGAAAAATACAACTGGGGATAAGTAGGCACGTCTCTTTATAACCTTCCTCGTTTCTCTATATTACGCCTATCCGCAAGTATATAATGAAGTGAGAAGAAGCTATCTCTTCTCGCTTTGTGATAATTTGCAGAGCTTTGTCTATATACTGTTTATTTTCACTATTCGCAAGCGGATTCTGTTCTACTCTCTTTAATCATGTTAAGCATGTTTTCTTCTAGCCATAATTGGCTCCTGTGAGTCTTTACTGAGTATTGGAAGCGTGGTATCTTAAGTATGCAATTTGTAATAGTCGGCTAACCAGATAATTAGCAGCTTCTCTATTATACAAGTAAAAAAGGGGATATGGCATGAGGTGTTATCTTTGTTCTTCACGTCTAAGCTGTTTACTGGTCAGTCTTTTTTTTCTGTTAACTGCCTGTAGCTCTGCTTTAACTTCCCAGGCTCCTAAATCCAATCCTAAAGCTACTCCCTCTCTTTCTACGCCTGCCAGGAAACTTGCCACCAGACAAGCTGATAGCGCATCTGTCTCACTAAAGGATGTCCAGACCGATTGTCCTTCCAACGGTTCCGCTCGTCCTGCTGTGCTAAAACCAGGTGCATCCGGCACTCATTCTACTCTCGTTTACATCTCTAATGATGTTTCTAGAGATGCTTCGACCTCAACGGGTGTTTTGAAGCGTTACGATACTGTTACACAACGCACCAGCATCCTGGCAGCCAATGGGCATTCTATTAGCAATGCCCAGGTCTCAGCAGATGGACAATGGGTGTTGTTTCTGAGCCAGGGGAATGGGAACAAAGGTAACTCAAATATTGGTACCAGGGTGCAGATCATTCGTGTAGATGGTGTTGGGTTACAAACTCTGTACTGTGTCCCTGCTACCGTAACTATTAGTGGTGTTCACTGGTCTGCGGATCAGAAACTGCTTCTTCTGGATATGCTCGATGGCAATACAAATACTACAACTTTGTACTTGCTAGATATGACTACTGGTACTCTAAAAAAGGAATTGCAGGCACCGCTTGGCTCTAGTATATACAAGACGATAATCTGGCTAGATCATACACGAGCCTATATTGGTCAGGGTTTAGGACTGGCTCAACCCATTCTCTACCTGCTTGATACGATTAATAATAAAGATATACATGGCGGCAATCTCAAAAAGGTGACGGCCTTTCCGGGAAGTGGTGGGGCAATGCATCTGGAGAGTAGTGCTGATAAAAGCTTTGACGCAAAGACGCTCTTCCTCAGTTATTGTTTCTCTAATGGTGCCACTCTGGCCAGTAACATCATTGTCCAACCTGTAACTGGTGGTTCACGACATAATATCTATCAGAATTTGCAAGGTTGCATCAAAGACCTACGTGTTATATCCAATACCAAACTTTTGCTGACCGTCCGCGTTCCCGATAGTGGCTTTACCAAAGAGATATTAATGCTTGCTAACATAAATGGGTCTGGCACCACCCCCCTCTATAAAAACAATAGCGCCCATATCAGCCTCCAACTTAATCGCTATGCCCAATTGCCGTGGTCCAACGTCTCCCGCGATGGCAGACTTTATGCCTTCAACGAGCAAGGTGCCATGATCAACGTGAGCAGGCTCGTTATTGGCTCATTTACCACAGGTAAAATTACGCCTTTGGTGTCCAATCCTTCTGGTACTGTCTTCGTTGTTGGTTGGACCAGAATGTAGCTCTGTCTCATATTTAGCGATCATTGTCAGAACGCTATTACTAAACGGATTGCCTGGCGCAACTCACTGTGATATACTGGTGCGGTGTTTCCAGGTGCAGTATTCTGATGTGGATCGTACTTCTTGCCAAACCTCTGAACGAGAGAGAGAATAGTTGAGTAAAACTGAGCTGGTCCATTGATTGATTGTGTACAAGGGAACAAACTGTGGGTAAAACTTGTTATTGTAAGTGAAAGCCACAAGATGACATTTCCAGATAGGCGAAAAGGCGAAAGGGGATAAGAATCAATGCCTAAGAAGGGTGAACTTTCAAAGACAGCTCGTGCCTCGTTGGCGAACCGTGAGGTTATTAACCATCAGACAAGTCATGTTTGCAATGCGTGCCACGAGCCGATCTGGCTAGTAGACCTCTATCCAGTGAAAGTACTTGGCAAAGGTATGACCTACTACCACAAGGATCATTACAAATTACAGTAATAGATCCGTTATATTCCTGTGCAGCCCTCTGGAAGGGCTGCTTCCAAAGCTACCAACAGGCCCCGAATGGGGCTTGTTTATTTCTTTTTCTCTTTCCCCAACATGCATCTACGATCTTGACAATCCGCAACGGAACTGTCACAATCGACACAGCGTTGATACAAATATAAGAACAGGCTCGAACTACCCCACACTTTATTGCTTATATTCGGTGCTGGGCTAAATAAAATAGAGTTGTTGCTATCTCACCATGTTATTTTTTCTATCTCTGGTGAGATACTAGGAGATATGAGATGGTCTATTCAATGAACCTGGAGCAGTCTGACAACACTCACGACACTCACGACACTCACGATACTCAGGACCTTTCCATACAATCACTGTCGCCTTCCAGGGTGAGCCTGGTGCCTTTGGTGATGAAGCGGTTCGTACCTATTTTGGCACTGATCCGCAGACTCGGCCAGAGCCCACCCCTTACCGTAGTTTTGCTGATGTCTTCCATGCCGTCGCAATTGGTGATGTTAACTATGGCCTTGTCCCAGTTGAGAATTCGCAGGCTGGCAGTATTAATGATGTCTACGATCTATTGCGTCAACACGATCTTTTTGTGATTGGCGAGATCGGGCATCCCGTCAACCACTGCCTTCTCTGTTTACCTGGACAGACACTAAGCGATATTAAGCGCGTTATTTCGCATCCGCAGGCCCTGGCTCAAAGCGATGTCTATCTCCGTGAATTGGGTGTGGAGATTGCTGCTACTTACGATACCGCTGGCAGTGCAAAGATGATCCGCGAGGAAAAGCTTGAAGGGGTTGCCGCTGTCGCAAGCGCTGGAGCTGCCGAACTCTATCAGCTGGAGATTCTCGCACGGAGTATCCAGACGGTTAAAGATAACTATACCCGTTTTATTGCTCTCGGACGCGAGCCAGCGCCACGCCGCCCCGGTAGTGCCAAAACCATGGTTGTCATGGCCACGGCACACCAGCCGGGTTCGCTTTACAAATGTCTGGCCTCCCTGTCCGAGAATAATATCAACTTGCTCAAACTGGAGTCGCGCCCATCGCGCCAGCGTGCCTGGGAATACGTCTTTTACCTGGACCTTGAGGGCCATCGCGAAGATCCCTCGGTGCGCAATGCCATTGCAGGTCTTGCCAGTCACAGCACATTCTGCAAAGTTCTCGGCTCTTTCACCAAAAGCATCTGATGAAAATAAGCTTGCGCCCTCATGTGTTTTTTGGAAGCGTGGCATAAGAATCAGGGGTTTGCCAATCAAAATTTCCTTTTCGGACAGAATATAGGTCAAAAAGAAGCATCAGTGGCAAACCTGTCTGACGCTATTATACTGTTTGGGATCATGTGAGTGCGGAGAGAGAAGCAAAGAATCCATTCAATGCTTCTCTCCCTTGTATCCTTGTATCCTTGTATCTGCTCGTACTAGACAGCAACAAAGCTCCATTGCTGGTTGTTACTACCAGCAGAGGTCCATTGAATGACCGCAGCACCATTGGCGGTTGAGGCTCCGCTCACATCGGCATTGTCCCCACTACTCTGATTGACGAGATAGTAGTAGCCGTTGCCAGCCGAAACGATATTCCACCACTGGTTGGAGCCGTTGGTATCGTTCCATTGATCCAATTGGGTGCCAGCCGTTTTGGAGCCACCAGGATTATCGAGCAGCAGACCGCTATTGACGTTGACCAGCTTGTAGCCACCATTGACGGCGGTAAAACTCCACTCCTGATTGGTGCCACCGGTCGTGGGCCACTGATCGGCCAGACCACCATTCGTCTTAGACGCGCCTGCGATATCGAGAACCTCGCCGCTGTTGCGGTTCACGACGCGGTAATGGGTACCAGACGTTGGGGTAAAGCCGCTTCCGCCAGCAGTCGGTGTTGGCGTTGGGGTGCTTCCACCACCCCAGCCGTACTGGAGCCGGTCGAGACCAGATCGGTTGTTGATGCTCAGCGAGAGGTTGGTGCCACTGCCGTTGAGGCTGGTAATCGCGCAGGAGGCGTTCTCACACGGACCGGGGCCGGTTGTCTGGCTGGCCGTCTTGACGCCCACCCACAGGATTGAACCCATACCCAGACTGCGCACCGTGTCAGTAAGCGCGTATAGATAGGAGACATCGTTGGCGTTGTTGTCTCTGGCCCCGTCATAGTTGACGCCAGTGTTCATCGGCACGCCGAACTCGGTCAGGACTGCCCGGCTGGCGTATCCGCACAAACGACCTTCGAAGCTGCTCACCCACGCGGCCTCGGTAGAGTGGGTCTCACCGCCGAGCGTGTACATGTGGATCGACAGCAGAGTGCCCGACAACCGCGAGTCAGCACCCACCGAGCACAAGTCGATGTCGGAGTACAGACCCGGAACCATTACCCGGCCTCTGGAAATGCTGGAGTAACGCGACAGCCAGGTAGCCGCCAGGTTCGTTATAGCGCTGGCGCTCATTGCCCAGGGTTCGTTCATGATATCAAAATAGAAGTGGCTGTTCCCGCTGTACTTGTTGATCACCACATCCCACTCCTGGTAGAATGACGTGGTGTTGCTGACCGTCCCATTCTGCAGCCATGGCGCGACGACCACATTCATGCCCAGTGCGCTGGCCGCGTCCCATGCGGCCGTGTAGCTGCCCCACCACGACCCCGACGTGGTCGCAGCGTTGAATGGCATGCGCACCGTGTTGGCTCCCAGGCTCTGGAACCCTTTCAGGATCACCGTCGCTTTTGCGTAGGTGGTCGAGTAACTGTCTGATGTCGATAGACCGACCGGGACCAGATTGCCAGTGCCGAAGTTGTCGTTCGGGTCCGCCCAGTTTACCCCATGGAACTGGTTCGTTGCGGCATGTGCCGTTGGCACTGACGAGTTTGTGGCCTGCACGATGGTAAATGTGAGGACTGTGAGCAACGCACAGCATAGACAGATGAGTTGCATTCTACGATGACGAAACATGCTTCTTTCTCCTCCTTGTATAGCAGACACGAGCATTGTGTCTTTGAAAATGAAGAGAACCTTTCTCTTCTCTGCCAGAGTGAATCCTTCTCTCTGGTGAACTAAAGCATTGAGCTGTTTACCTCTGTTGCGGTTGACCGGCTTGCAGCCACTATTGACTGGGGATTCCGTAAGACTCTATGAGCAGCCCTCTCAGGATTCGCGCTTTTTCGACCCATCTCTATCAGTTTTTCATGAATATTCATTAAATAATAGGTGATAAAACTGTCTACTCAAATAATAGTAACATGCTTTTATGACATTCGTCAATTATCAAACCGCTTTCTTGTGTTTGTAGCCGCTTCCGTGTAGATGGCCGGAAAATATTCGTATGCCTTGTTTATCGCAGTTTTCCTGCATACTTTTTCAGTGCAGGAAATTTCTAATCCTTGTGGACGTGGTGGCAGCTGCACCAGCTCCAATTGTACCTCCTGATAACAAAAGAGCTTCTACTGTCGAATCCAGTAGAAGCTCTTTTTACGCTCTATGCGCCTGCTCAAGGCTTACTAGCGCTTAATCTTCATAGTATTGACAAAGTTGGCAGCCATCTCCTCATAGGCCTCCGCATAGTACTCTTCGATCCGACCCGCATCACACAGTTTGGTAAGCGAAGAATCGATAGGTAGTGTTCCAAGCAGGGGTGCCCCGGTCATACCGACAAGTTCGGCCCCGTTGCTGGGTCCGAATAACTCATAACGCTCACCTTTGGGTGTCTCAAAATAAGACATATTCTCGACCACCCCAACAATAGAGCCTTTGAGCTGCTGAACCATGTTGATGCACTTCATAACGATCATCGTTGCTAGCATCTGTGGTGAAGAAACAATTACAACACCATCCAGTGGGAGCGATTGCATGACGGTCATCGGTGCATCGGATGTTCCTGGAGGCAGATCAACCAGCAGGAAGTCGAGCGCACCCCAGTCAACATCAGTATAGAACTGTTTGATGGCGCTGGAAATCATCGGGCCGCGCCATACAACTGGATCGCTTTCCTTCTCAAGGAACATATTCATAGACATTACTTTGATGCCGCCCTTACTACGCAGTGGTTCGATGCCGCCACTTGCTGATTTGGTTGGCTGCCCTTTGGTGCCAAACATGCGTGCTATGCTGGGTCCAGTGATATCGCCATCGAGGATACCAACTTGTTGCCCCTGGCGACGTAGTGAGACTGCCAGCAAGCCAGTTACAAGCGATTTGCCGACGCCACCCTTTCCACTCATAATGGCGATGACTTGCTTGATTTTTCGATCTGGAGCACCTGTTGCCATAACGAGTGGCACACCACGCCCAACAGGGGCTTTCTTCGGCGTGATCGATGTTTGCTCGCCGTTGGCGGCTGCGTTAAGATCTTTAATGAGCAGATCTAGCTTCTCAGGCGCAAAACGGTGTGTTTGCGCACCTCCCGCGACACTTTCACGTGCTCCTACCGCACAGGCTGTGCAAGGAAGACCGTGACCATGAAACACTTTTACTGTTGCCGGGTATCTGGTCACGACATCATGTATTACCATGTCGGCAGTAATAGTTTCCGCCATGTTTCGTATCCTCGTGTGCAGCAAGACGTATAGCTCTTGCTGTTCTTTTGTGATTAGTTAAGAAGATTAGTAAGAATAAACAAGCTCGCGCTATAGTTCTAATTCCGACTTCTTTACTCTGGTATTATAGCATACCCTGGCACAACGTGCTATGTCGATAGATATAACTTATAGCATTATCGCTTGGGCAGCAACAAACCATCGTAGTTGTTGTGCTGGCAAGTCTCAAAGGATGCATCTTTCAGCCGGGCGAAGGACGACAGGGATAAGTCACAATTGTAAGAGAACGTCTTTTAGAAATCCTCTGGTGTGACCTATTGTTGAAGCCTGAATCTATGATATGCTTAAATATACATATTGTCCAGGTCGCATGCAAGCTTCGGTAGAATTGCATGTGGAGAATGGTTATGCTATGATGACTTAACTAGCACATGTTGTATAAGCGAGTTGTTATTAAAACATAGAAGCATAAAGGAATGAGTGATGGAGGCAGAGAACGAGTCCATCTACTTTAAGCAGGTCAACATTTTTAATGGCCTGAGCGATGAAGAGATTCGCGAGTTGGTAAATGTTGCGAAAAGACGTACGTTTCGTGCTGGCGAAGTGATCTTTCATCGCGATGATCCAGGTCAAGTGCTTTATATTATAAAAGAAGGCAAGGTCAAAATTTGCCTGATCAGTCCTGATGGGCAGGAGATTTCGCTTGTCGTTTTTGGTAAAGGTGAGTATTTTGGCGAATTAGCTCTCCTGGATGGGCTTCCTCGCTCAGCGGATGCTATCGCTTTAGAACGAGTTGAGTGCTATACGCTGCAGCGCAGTGATTTCCATAATTCGATTATGAAGACACCCAAAATTGCTATTCAGGTCATGGAAGTGCTTTGTGAGCGTCTGCGCAAGACCGATCAGCATGTGGAAGATCTCATTTTCCTGGATGTCTATGGTCGTGTGGCAAAGAAGTTGTTAGAGTTGTCTGAAACTCATGGTACTCAGGTCGATGAGGGTATTCGAATTGAAGTGCGCTTAACTCAGCAAGAGCTGGCATCTATGGTTGGTGCCTCACGCGAAAGCGTGAATAAGGTCCTTGGTTATTTTACCGATAAGCAGTATATCAGTACGGATAAGCATCGCATTACTCTCCGTAGAGTAGCAGATTTGAAACGACGCATCTACTAGGATTTGTGCTTGTTTGGACTTTTGGCCTGTTCGTTACTTCACCCTGTTGCGGTACGTTTCATGATGTCAGGTACAAGTTTTAACGTGTGATGAAGTATGCGTTGAAGGGAAAGCTGTCTCTTGGAGAAAGTTGTTACAAATAAGGCGCTCATAGCAGAAGAGAACGAGGCTCAAGTTCCACCGACACCCGTTGTTGATATGTCTAACCTCCCTCCTATGCGTCGTATGGTACTCATGGTACGTATACGTGCGCTTTTCGAAGTGATGCGACCTCGGCAGTGGACAAAAAATAGTGCGGTCTTTATTGGGCTTGTATTTTCACAACAATTGTTTAGCATGCCTTCACTGGAGCGAGCGATTCTGGCGTTTATTGCTTTTTGTTTCGCTTCCAGTGGTATTTATATCCTGAATGATCTCCTTGATTTAGAGCGAGATCGCCAGCATCCTGTGAAGTGCTTGCGCCCACTACCTTCTGGTCGCTTGCCATCCTCGTGGGCTATTGCATTGATGGGGATGCTCTTTGTATTGTGTGGTGGGTTAGCCGCTATCCTTTTCTATATGCCATCTCTGCCAGATATATATGCTACTTTTGGCGGTACTAATATTCTGTTTATGCTTACGATAGCTGCATATGTGTTGCTCAATGTATGCTATAGTACGCGTCTAAAACATGTTGTGCTTGTTGATGTGTTTTGTATTGCTTGTGGCTTCGTTTTACGTATTCTAGCTGGCGCTGTGGTGATTCCAGTTGTAATTTCACCCTGGCTCTATCTGGTGACTTGTTTTCTCTCGCTCTTCCTGGCATTGAGTAAGCGGCGTCATGAATTAGTGCTATTACAAGAACATGCGGGTAATCATCGTCGTATTCTCAAAGAGTATAGTATTCCTATGCTCGATCAGATGATTACGATTGTCGTCGCCGGTACACTAATGGCATATAGTATCTATACAATAGAAGGAACTACGGGTCGTGGTCGCTTGATTGTGACTGTGCCCTTTGTTCTCTATGGCATATTTCGTTATCTCTATCTGGTGTACATGCGTATGGAGGGTGGAAGTCCCGATGAAGTTTTGTTACGTGATCGCCATATGTTAGGGACTGTTTTGTTATGTACGGCTGTAATTATTATTGTGTTGTACCTGTTACCATAGTCTATTTGTTATCGTGATAATGAAAGAGTGTTGGTGATTGGGTACTTTCCCGACGACAGCTTATTTTGAACTTGTGAATTGTATTATTGTATTTCGTTTTCTGATCTGAAAGTGTATACCTCTAATCTTGTCTCTATCGATCCTGCAGTAGCCGCCATCTGCGAACTTTTTGTGAAGTTGCTGTTTGTATATTGTGTAACGTCGGCGTCTGCGTGTAATAGGAGAAACATTGTATGAAGACGTTAATTATTATCCCTACCTATAATGAATACGAGAATTTGCCTTCTTTACTCGATACGCTATTCTCGTATGTTTCGGAAACTGATGTCTTAATTGTCGATGATAATTCACCCGATGGGACGGGTCAGCTGGCTGATCAAATTCATGCAACAGATCCACGCGTCCATGTGTTGCATCGAGCTGGCAAACTGGGCCTGGGGACAGCTTATGTTGCTGGTTTTAAATATGCTATTGATCATGCCTATGATGTGGCCTTTGAAATGGATGCGGATTTTTCACATGATCCTCAATACTTACCTGGTTTTTTAACTGCAATTGAAGGTGCTGATCTTGTGATTGGTTCCCGCTATATCCAGGGGGGCGATACTCCAAATTGGTCCTTCCTGCGACGTTGTATAAGCGGATGCGGAAATATCTTCGCACGCTTTATGCTCGGTATTCCTGTTCATGATTGTACCGCTGGCTACCGTTGTTATCGTCGTGAAGTGCTCGAGAGTATTGATTTAGATACAGTGCAGTCGCAAGGATATGCATTCCAGGTGGAGATGGCCTATCGTGTGTTGCGGCAAGGCTTCAAAATCGTTGAGATTCCAATTGTCTTTATGGATCGTCGTGTTGGGCAGTCAAAAATGTCACGTAAGATTGTCATTGAGGCTTTTACATATGTGTTGCGTGCACGCATTGGTCAGGTTCCGATGCCTTCCCCTTCCCTTCGTAAACAGCCCGCACGTGTGGAAGCAGCATCCCCTCTGGCACACAATTAAGAGAATCCGATTCTTATCGCTTTCGCTTACTCTCTTTTTTCATGCGTGCGAACGCCAAAGGCGTGCACATCTATTTCTTGGTTTTTACAGTATTTACATTTTTAATATATTTTTGCACATTGCGCAAAAATATATTAAAAATGTAAATACTGTAAAAACGGTCTGCAGCGTGGGGAGTGCCGAAGGCGAGAACTAGTACGATTTGTAGCGGCGGGATGACTTTCCCTTCTTCTTTTCCCCTTTTGCTTGTTGGGAAGTTCTTCATAGTCTTCAGGTTTGTATGCAGGATCAAAACCATATGCACGCCGCATTGCCTGGCGGTGTTGTGAGCGGATTGCAACGTCGCGCGGGGCTGCGTTAAGCGCTTGTGTCAGCTGGCGTGTGGTGCGAACACTTCCTCCCTGCTCTATCACGTTGTGTTGTACTTCCCCATCATCGCTGTAAAGGAGTACTATTGTGCCCTTCTGACGTGCCTCGCCAGCCCGGCGTGCAATCACTTGATCTGCGGTTTCTCCGTAGCGCGAAAAGACAATACAGATATGATCTTCATAATATGTATGCTCTTTTTTATCTTTGCCGTCGAATACCACAATAACGTGGTATGCCGTGTTACGATATCTATTCTTTAATTGCTTTATAAGAATATTACGTGCTTCCCCTAGATTTTTTGATTCTACCATTTGAAACATGATGTTATTTTTGATAACGTTATAACCATCTACTAGAATATCAAACCCCATAATAATCTCCACAACGGCCAGGGTCAGGTAGTGCAATGAGTTGTAAACGAGCTAGCCTTTTTATATATAACGATACATTCACTTTATTGGTTATCTGGCAACTTTTGCTAACTCTTGCTTACAGGTGACTGCAATTTGTAAATTCTATGGAAAGTTGCGCATTGATCTCTATTTTACTCTAATTTGCTTTGATAAAACAGACGAGAATAACCTGTGAAGCTGTTGGATAAGAGGCTTTCGTCGCTCTGTATATAGTCCATAGCTTAAGAAAAAACCTGTCTGATGAGTTGTATGATATAGGCTATTTCAGTCCGAATATCGATATGGACTAATTTCAAGATGATAGCGTTCCAGGAGGCGAACGCTTCCGCAAGAACGATGAGCAGGACTATGAAAAGAAGCAGCGCAAACAGTATACTCGTGATAATGCGTTCGGTATGCCTGGTAAAACTCTTGCGCCGTCCAGGTTTGGTGTCAATTTCATCGATGGAGGGATGATGGCGTGGTCCGGGTTTGGTGTCGATTTCATCGATGGGGGGATGATGGCGTGGTCCGGGTTTGGTGTCGATTTCATCGATGGGGGGATGATGGCGTGGCCCAGGTTTGGTGTCAATTTCATCGATGTTCACCGTGGTTGGTGGTGTGATTGTCCGGGTTGTGGGGGGCAATGATGACTGTGTCTGCGTCTGCGTCGTTTTTATTTTTTGCGTAGCATTGGCTAGCTGTGCCTGGTGAGATGTTTTTGGTGTAGTGATTGTTTTGATATGTGATGTTTCTGCCGAATCAATGGGAGCAACATTTTGAAAGCGTCCAGCATGTATACAGATGAGGCGAGTCTGTGATCCACGTTTGTGTCTGAACGGTATCTGGCGCATAGGAGGAAAAAATATACCACGTAAAGGGGTGCCCTGCGAACGAAATGGTAGATTGGCTTCAAGCGTGCATGTACCACATACTCCATGTACATAATCCCAGCAATGGGGGCAGGCGGGCCGGCGACAGCGAAAGCAGAAATGGCACATACTCATAAAGGCAGATTCCAGAGCCATGTATGGTGCCTGTAAGAGATACTCGTACTCTTGTGCGGGTGCGTAAACAGCCTGGCAGATGTTACATGTAATAGTATTTCTGCTCCTGGTGGAAGCAGAACGGGTCTTTGGTTCTGGATGATAACGAGATATTGTATTAGTCACTGTTGCCTCACAGGAAGAAGCTACACAACGAGCGTATAATAACAAACTTCTTTTGTTATTATACGCTGAACATGAGAATATATCATCTTACGAAAGATAGGTGGGTAGAACCGGTCTTCTATTGAAAGGTTTGAAAGGTTCTTTTTAGAGGAACGCAAATTTGTCCAGAATTAGCCTGAAATTGCTTGACAGAACATAATCAATCTGCTATTATCTACCGTGTAAGCAGTGCTAATGAAAAGTGCTAGCGAACGCAAATGGAGCCGTGGTGTAGTGGCCTAACATGTCTGCCTGTCACGCAGAAGACCGCGGGTTCGAATCCCGTCGGTTCCGGTCTTGCCAACGTTCTGTCACAAGAAGTCCTTTGACTTCATCGTATTCTACAACCCCAGTTAGCATTCGTAAGATGGGTAAGAATGCTGGTTGGGGTTTTATTGCGGCTACAATCTTGTTTTCTAGATCGTAGTACAATCCGCTTGGTTGCAAAAGAAGCATGACCATTTCCCTTCTTTCCTCAATGGTTGCAACATCCCACAAAGCAGCCATACCTGGAAGATGTTCCCCTGCATCAATCACCTCCTCGTATCTCAATCCATTGACTTCTGGTGCAGCGAGCTGTTTGAGGGCAAGCTCGACCGCTGCTAGTTCTCCATATAACTCTTCATCATCAATGTAGCCTTCTCGATGTTGCTTGAGGATACGTGTCTTCTTTAGCTTTAAGCGTTCCTTCTCTCTTTCTGCGGTATCGGGTGTTGTTCCTGCTGCCTGCGCTTCTGTGAACATTTGTTGTCGGATTACCTCACGCCAATTATCAGAAAGCTTGAGGCTTTTTAAGAGTTCCCCGAACTGCAATGTCGCAAGATCACCACGGATCGTTAATTCACCTCCGTTGGAACAGGGAAGCCTGCGTGACTTGGCGGTATCCCGATAGTACAAATGCTTTGTGACTGAATGCCCCTGACAGCGGAGCGGCAGGCCGCAATGGATACAGGCAATGTATCCTGCAAACTCGTAGGTTTTTCTGCCTCTTTCAGCTCGCTTTGGAGCGCGATGCATAGATTCGGTAATAGACCGTATCTTCTGCCATTCCTCATAGGTGAAGGCAGCGGGATGAAGACCACGGTACCGTTGCTCTTTGTATTTTACAGTGCCTCGATCATCCCCCGGGGCATAGGCTGCATAAAATTCAGTGCGAAGGATGGCCTGTAATAGTATCGCTGCTGAACAGTCTTTCACCAAACCGCTTGCTCCCCGTACGATAGCCAGCTGCATTGACCTGATCAGCTATTTCATTCGCCGAAAAGCCTTTCATGCGTAGCTCACCGATCATACGTAAACCAGGAAATTTGTCGGGGTGATGTTCTGGGGGTTGTTTGGGCCCTGTTGAGCGATATCCAAAAGGAATATCGCCATTGTACAATCCTTGAGCCACCCGTTCGCTTTTTCCTTTGCTGGTATGCTTTGAGAGCATATCTGAGAAGTAGGCTGCGAACGCTGCGAGAATAGTAAGCTGTAACATCCCTTCGGGTGTTGAGTAGTCGATATGTTCGGATAACGAGATGAATGCTGTATGGGACTGCGCAAGAATACGGAAGCTTTGCAACGTGACCATGACGTTGCGTGACCAGCGATCAAGCGTATGGACGAAGACGATCACTTTCCCTGGGTTGGCCTGGATATAATCGATGAGTTTTTTGAACGCAGGACGATTGGCGATTTGCTCTCCGCGTGCGCTTCGCTCGTCGTCCTCAAAAAAGGTTGGCTCCGGTAAACCGCGTAACTTTGCTGCATCTTTGATGGCTCGTCTTTGAGCATCAATACTATAGTTATCTTTCTGCATCTCGCTGGAACGGCGCACGTAGCCAACGACAATAGGAGTGATTGGTTCGGGGTGTTTAGACGGCATCGTGTGTTTCTCCTGTTTTTAACTTTTCAGCCTGGGATGATAAAGCGAGTATCTCCATCACATGCGGGTTATTTTCTCTTAAACAACGCATCATAATGCGAGCAAGTAATGTACAAAGTGCTACAACATCTGGTGACAAGTTTTCTTGCTGTTGAAGAGCATCTTTGTTTGCATTTGCCATGTGTTGCACTCCTTGCTATAAAGAACTGATCAACTCGTTATCAGGAGTATAGCATGAGTGCATTTGGTCATCTACTGAATGATTTAAATTCTATACATAGTCGTTATGTATCAAAGTTGCGCTTCTGAGGCTGGGTGATGAGTAGGATACATAACGCGTATGTATTTTTAGCCATCTTTTTAAGCTCAGTTTCTCCTGTTCAAAATTGCTCAAACTGCTCCTTTCTGGGAGGAGTTTGAATGATGGATAGTTTCTTTGGGCACCTTTCTTTGTGTTTGGCACAGACAGGTGCTTGCTTCGTTTTGTGGCATCTCGATCAGTTCGCATGTGGTATGACCTGCAACAGGTTCAAGTAGAGCGGTCATCCATCCAGTGATAAAGCCTGCTTGGTAGGTGCTAGTGTGTCGCACATCGACAATTTTCATGATGAGTAGATAGATATCCTGCTCACTTAGGATTTTGCCTTGATATGCCGTCAGGAAGTCAGCATATCCGTTTTGCAATCCTGCAAAGAATTGCGTATCCTGGGTGGTGATGACTGCAGTATCGACGTAGAGCATGTAAGGGAAAGGAAATGGCTGTCGTTGTGGTTCTTGCAATCGTACAATCACGATCTCACCTCACTTCTTGACTTGTGGAGTCCCCACGTGCCAAAATGGCAGCTAGAGAGCTCCCTGGCTGATTTCGTAGACTTGTGTGTTCTCGTTTGCTGGCCTTCCGTCTGATTCACGGTCGGTCAGCTTTTGAATTTCCTGCTTTCATTATCTCCCTTGTTTGGTTTCAGCTTTCTCATTCTGTAGTACATTTTAATTGATTATCGATAATTATAGTACTTGATAGATCAGTGAACATCAAGCAAATAAATTATACACGATTGTAGTGTAATATAGCAATACATACACACGTTTGATTGACTATACACTTAGGAGCGGTTATAATTTTGCTGCTTCCTTACGCTCCCTGCGTAGGAGCAATGGAATTATAAGGAGTTATACATGTCGGAAGATGTTTTGACAGCTAAGCAGGTTGCGGAAGAGCTAAAGGTAAATATAACGCGTATCTATAAGTGGATACAGGATGGTGAACTGGTGGCCACTGATCTTGGTAGTGCAGCCAGACATAACTACAGAATTAAGCGTTCTGATTTAGACAACTTTACCGAGCGGAGGAGGACTGATCAGAGGTAACGAGATGATAAGGACTAAGATATAAAAGGATAGAAAGCACGTTGCCTCCTACCCTTTGATGTTTTTATACTTTTTGAAAGATGTCTGGCGAACGGTCTAGCTTATTGTACCTGAATGCCTACACGTTCAAGGAGGCGTTGGCAAAGCTCGGCACGATACTTGATTGGCATACGTCCCGGAGGGCCATGCGAATCCGAGCCAGCACTAACGAGCAAATTGTGTTGTTGTGTGTAGGCTAGATAGGTTGCAACAAGTTCGGATGGGTGCGTAGGATAGTAGACCTCGATACCATCAAGCGGAATTTCAGCACGCACCTGATCTAGCAGATGAGGTGTGTAAAATGTAAATTCCTGTGGTTGACGCTGACCACGACCTGGGTGTGCAATAAGTGCCACCCCTCCACTCTGATGCACAATCTCAACCGTTTCTGCCATATCAGCTTTCATCTCACGATAACCAGCATCACGAATCATCTCCAGTGCTGTTGGCCAATCGTTGAGATAGCCATGTTTTATCAACAAGTTAGCGCAGTCACCTGCTACACGCAATTCGCCGTTTGTGGCCGTTAGCAGTTCTTGACGATGTGGAAAGCGATAGCCACGGCGGAGCAGTTCCTCATACACTTCCTCCGCATTGGCTGCTGCCTTCTGACGAACCTGATCTGTAATTGCTTTCAGGGCATCATCGTGAGGATCGAAGCCATAACAGAGCACATCACCCATCTTTCCGTGCCACTGTGCGCTGATCTCCACGCCCGCCAGGACCGATACATGTTTTTGAGCACCCAATTGTTGAATACTGGGAACAGTCTCAACGTGGTCATGATCGGTAACCGCAACCAGGCCAAAGCCTTCGTGCGCAATATGGTCGAGAAGCTGTTCAGCTGACCAGCGTCCATCACTGTACGTAGTATGCATGTGCAGATCGATAGACGTGTCAGAGGAAACGAGCATTTTCAAGAAAAACTCCTTTATTCGAATAAAAATGACTGAAAACGCTGGGTACCCAGCATATTGCTCACGAGAGTTCTGTACTATATAAGGTCTCATATATGGAAGAGTTGATATCCAAGACGCCCTACTTCGGGGTTGTTTCGAAAAGGTGTCTGTTGAAGTTGCCTGTGGATGACCTTAATCCGTTCCCAATTCACGCGAGAGCGCATTGTACGGACAAGAGGTAACGATTCTTCTGCCAGAATTGCGGCTTGTGCATACTCTTTCAGGCAAAAACATGCTTGAGCTTGCAGGATCATATGATAGACTAAGCGTCTTCCTGTTAGATTGGAGGGAGAAAGAAGATTGAGCTCTTCCTGCGCCTCTTTTGGGACGCCAACAGCGATCAAGGTGGCAGATCGATCCAAGTGATAGCGTTCTATATCAACATTGAGGTAAGGCCGTCTTTCCCTGCCTGCTTCAGTATGTTCTACTCTGATAATATGGCCTGCCCGATCAAGTTTCTTTAAAGCTGCCATTCGTTGTTGTTGGGAGGTCGCTACTCTGGCTTCAGAGAGAGCGGTTTCTAAGAGAACAGCGGCTTGTAGAGGTGGAGAGACGTTTGTAAGCACATGTTCAGCATCATGGTAGTCATCCAAAGCCAAAGATACTTCCCCTTTTTCCATATAGACACCTCCCCGTCGATAAAGCATGTCTGCCTGCAGTTCATCATCTTTAAGAAGAGTATTGAGGTCTTTTGTTTTGTTCAAATGCTCAAGAGATTTTCTGAACTTACCCCTGTCTCGTAATATATTAGCCGCATGAATATGTAATTCGCATAGATTTGTAACTATTTCTAAATGCTCATGTGATGGTATTGTAGGATATTGCTCATATAATCTCTTCATGAGAGGTTCAATCGTAATAAGCACATCTTGAGGAGCACAGGCATTCTTTGTCCAAAACCGGGTAAGCTTGTTTCTTACCTCTTCAAGACCGACATGTTCCAAGGTGCTTTCTACCTTTGGAGCAAAGGTGGAAGTAGGTTGTATGTTGACGCTGCATTGTTGTGGGATTGTTGCTAATCCTAGAAGGAGAGGGGGAATGTCGAAAAGATGAGCAAGAAACCTTCTACGTGATATATCGTTCAAACCGATGTCCCTTAATTCCATATCTCTGATGGCTAGTTCTTGTTTATCTAAAACCTGCGCTAAATCGCGTTGCGTCCAAGGTTTTCCATCTGCCTTGAGTTTCGTCTGGCGAAAATGGCGGACGACTTGCCCAGGGCAAGGAAACCCATCTGGACTAGTGTCAAATGCAGGAAATCCTTGCTGAACCCACCATATCGAAGTAGCCGTTTTCGTGTTTTGTCTCTCTGGCACCGTTGTCAATCCTAAGAGGATTAGCGGGATATCAAACAATTCAGCGAGTAATCGCCGGCGAGTGATATCATTCAAGCCTATATCTCGAAGCTCCATTTCTCTTACAGCTAACTCTTGCTTGCCTAAGACTTGTGCTAAATTGCGCTGCGTCCAGGGTTTTCCATCTGCCTTGAGCTTTGTCTGGCGAAAATGGCGGACGACTTGGCCTGGACGAGGGAACCCGTCTGGACTAGTGTCAAATGCAGGAAATCCTTGCACTGTCCACATTAGTTGAGCTGCACACATGCGTATTGTTCACCTCTTCACATAGTAGTTCCATATCAACTGTAGTATAGCCGAATAAAGCTATCTTGCGCAAGATATACCGATGGTTTAACCATTGCAATGGTTAAACCATATTTGCTTGATTACAATAGTTATGTATAGTTTAGATGATTCTATTAGAATAAGAAGGCAAAATAATGAAATGTGTGCAAGAAGTCTCTGATATGTAAGTATATGTAGATGAGTTTGCTCATATATAAAACATGGAGCTATCAAACGCATAGGATCAAGGTTATGACCACATGATCTGATCCATGGTACATCTGTCGATATTTATAAAGTGAAAAGGCGGTCTTTTATGACGGGAAGTATAATTACGGAATTTAGAAGACAGCAACAGGCCGTAGAGGAAGCCGCGCTACTTGGGCTGCATGGGCTTGCGTCTGGTATCTCTCGCCATTCATTCATAGAAGCACGTATGGGCAGAAGCGCGGAATACATTTTACAGCTTATCCAGGAAGGGAAGCATGAGGAAGCACAACAACTCATGGCAACAGAAGCATGGGGACAACAAGAACTAGAAGGGATAAAAGAGGAGAAAGATGGATAATGTCACACTATGATACCGTCCTCGATCTATAAATCAAGAAAAGGAAACTCTGTTTTTGTGATCAATGAATGAAAGGCATGATTCAATGGTTCTAGATGCAGTGGAGAAACCAACGCTATTGAGTATCAGACTAAAGACAGGCATTAACACACAGCAGCTCGCTGATATGGCAGGTGTCAAACTGGCAGAGGCGTATGTCGTCGAGATCGGCGGTTTTGTAGGGAAAGAGGTTGCAGAGAAGGTTCTCACGGCTTTCTCACAGCTTTCAGGAATCATGGTACATCTGAATGATATTCGGCTACATAATGTTTCTGAATCTGTCTCTCGAAATACAAGTCTCTGTGATCTACCAACGACAAAAGACGCCACACCTTACCAAAACAAGTGAGCAGATGCGATGACGGAGAAAGACCGACGACAACACAATACCCAGGTTGAATGTTGCACCTGTGTAGTCCAGCGTTCAAGCGTTGGCGAAGAGCATGCGAAAGGCTGTCCGTGCTATCGACAACGTGGAAGCGGCGTATCTATCCTGCCAATCAAATGGTACTCAGCCAGTGATCTCAGTGATCTTACAACTGAAACCAAAAAAGGAAGAGTGATGGGCAAAGATGTAGAGGTGAAACAAGCACAACTCGAACGTATGTCAACGGAACAGATCGCGGCACGCATGCAGCAAAGCCAGGAGGAACTAGACATGTTCTTAGGACAACTGTTCGTCCGTGCTTCCATACAAGAATATACCGAACAGCAATATGACGGTCTCGTCACGCTTTTACAAGAAGCACTGACGTTTCTCGAAGAACTTTCACCGCTTCCTCTAGAATGGGGAGAAAGGCGAAACAAGTTAATGGACAAGCTCAAGAAGGAAATAGGAAAGGATGAACTATGAACACACCAACCATCATGATCCCGGTCTCTCTCACGCCTGCTGAGATGACCGCGCTGGAAGTCGCAACCCACATCTACCTTGATCTCTTAGAAGTGGTAGAACCGCTTAAACCTGACCTCACACGTCTGGAAGTCGTAAGCCACTTATTAACCTTTCGGGAACGCTGTCAGGAAACGAAGGGAGAAAAGCAAGAAGCAATAGATATGCTCTTTTCTATGAATATTCCTTTTCAAGAATTAATAGTAGTGACAACAGCAATTGACGCGTATGAATACATGGACACTATTTATTGTGTACCAGAGCTTCTATCCCAGCTGACCTCGATGGAAGTGATCACGCTTACCCGGAGCTTTCAGCGAAGAATGATATGTTCCCAACCGAAAAGCTAGCTTTTCGATGAGTATTCATACTCATCAAGAGAGCAAATATGGTGAGAAAGAAGTTTTAGTGTGATAAGAATGTCGCAAAGGACTGCTATTCTGTATATGTCGAAGTACACATGCAGTAATATTTGTTGAAAGAAAAGGAGCACGACAATCATGGTTCTTTCTTATTCGACTCATCCCCTTACTGAACAGCGTCATATCTCTGTGCCGTCACTATCGTTTTTGTGGCTTGAGATTACTGGAATGTGTAATCTTGCTTGCGCTCACTGTTATGCAGGCAGCTCACCTCAAGGAACTCATGGAAGAATGGTACCATCTGACTGGGAGCGAGTGATTCTTCAGGCCGCATCTCTTGGCTGCAAACATGTTCAGTTTATTGGAGGTGAGCCAACCGTCTATCCTTCTCTTCCACAACTTATTCGTCTGGCTGTGCACGAAGGTATGAATGTTGAAGTCTATACAAATCTGGTTTCCATCAAACCAGAGCTATGGGATATATTTCGAGAATGTCATGTCCATATTGCAACTAGTTTTTATAGCGTCCATCCAACTATCCATGAGAAACTCACGCACGGCAAAGGAAATTTTGCAAAAACAGTTGACAACATGGCCCGAACAGTTGCGTTGGGATTGCCGCTGCGTGTGGGTATCATTGAGATGCATCCCGACCAGGATGTGAAGGAGACCGAGCAGTATATTCGCAATCTTGGCATATCGCGAGTAAGCCGTGATAGAGTACGATCTGTCGGACGCGGTAAGGCGTACATTCAGGTAGAAGATCCACGAAACGCGTTGTGCGGGGCCTGTGCCCGTGGGAAAGTGTGCGTGGTTCCTTCTGGTGATGTCTATCCCTGTGTCTTCTCTCGATGGCTCAAAATGGGCAATGTTGTGAAGACTCCACTTCGTGACATTATTACTGGTGATACGATGACTCAAACACGTCAGCAACTCACTCTTTTCTTTTTGAAGCGGGATCAACGCCGTCGTCAAGATCCATGTACGCCGGATAATGATGCATGTGCGCCAGAAGCAACACGCGCTCAAGATCCATGTACGCCGGATAATGATGCATGTACACCAGAATTGGCGCGTATGCAATCTGTTTTTCCTTGTATGCCAGAAACAGAGCACTATTTAAAGACGCAGGATCTCTCCACATTACTAAGAACACAGATTGGTTGTGAACCATATGAATGTAATCCAAACTGTGAGCCAGGGCAAAGTGGTTGTAATCCAGACAATCAAGGATGCCCTCCCACAAATCTGTGTGTTCCCGATTTTAAAGATCCATGTCCCCCGGCACAGCCTTGCCCTCCTGATAGAGAGTCTTGTCCGCCAGAGTGGGACGAAAATAATTGATCGGCGTATTCTTTTCTGTCTATTTGGTCGAATGGGTATACTTTCTAGGAGAGGATTTTGTAAAAAGGAATCCTCTCTCTGATTGATTCTATCGACAAAAAGAAGGGAAGAAACCAATGCAGTGTCCAATCTGTCATCAGGAAATGGAAGTGTCTCAGAAGAGCACCAGTTACAATACAAAGAACAACAATAAGCCCTACGATAAAACGCTCTATGTGTGTCGAGCAGATGATGCATGGATAACAACCGATATCCCCAAACCTGCTGCATCGAAAGATCCAGCCGTATCGGCATCTGCATAAGATCTCCTTGATCGCAAGTAGTCATCCGGCGGAGTTTGTACAGGTCTGGTCTCTATTTCGAGGTCTGGCCTGTATTTGATAGGTAACATATTCGTTTGGGAAAGAATATTGAGGTCTCTACCAATCTCGTCTTTTCGCTCATTTTGTCTGTAAAGATCCTGATGTATTGTTCGTTGCGTCTTCCTGTAACGCTACTACTTGTCTCTGGAAATCCATCTTCATGGTAGCTCTCTTCCCTGTGCTCTGCTCTATGCGTATGAGCTTGTTGTACAATAACTCATCAAAGATTTTTGCAACGGGCTGAATCATGTTGCACCAATATCGTCCATTCACTTGTGGGATGGTATCTCCATAGTTTTCGGCTTCTCAGGCTCTAAAATAAGATCCATTGCCTTGAGAATCATCTCATCCTCGATCTTTTCAAATACACTGTTTTCAGGTATAGTAGTGATATAGATAGTGATCTATCAAAAGGTGCAAGGGAGGGAAGATCCTGGAAAGGGTACAAAACATGTGGGTTTCCGATGAGTACGACTTATGTCAAAAACTATTCGTTTCTTGAGAGAGGACGTTCCTTATGGCAGATCTGATTGGGCAACAGCTTGGAGACTATCGCCTGACTCACTTGCTCGGTCAGGGAGGTTTTGCCAATGTCTATCTGGGAGAGCATATCCACCTCGAAACGCAAGCAGCCATCAAAATCCTACATGAACGCCTGATTGCCGAAAACCTGGAGAGCTTTCGGCAGGAAGCCCGCACGATTGCTCGCCTCAAACATCCCCATATCGTCCACGTCTTCGGTTTTGGAATCGATGCCAGCGGTACTCCCTTTCTCGTCATGGACTACTTGCCAGCTGGCAGCATTCGCACCATTCATCCACGAGGACAGAAGGTTCCGCTGGAGCGTGTCATCTTGTACACCAGGCAGGTCGCGCAGGCCCTGCAATATGCTCACGATGCCAAGATCATTCACCGCGATGTCAAACCGCAAAACCTGTTGTTGGGACCAAATCAAGAGGTCATCCTCAGCGACTTCGGCATTGCGGTGGTAGCTCATCGCACCGCTTCCATGCAAATGGAAAGCGTGATTGGCACTGCTCTCTATATGGCTCCAGAACAATTCCGTGGGTATCCCACTCTGGCTAGCGACCAATACTCGTTAGGGATTCTGGTCTACGAGTGGCTATGTGGTGAGTGTCCTTTTCAGGGAGCAAACCCTCTCGAGATAGGTATGAAGCATGCCACTGAGCCTGTACCCTTACTGCGACAGAAGATTCCTACGCTCCTGCCGGACATTGAGCAGGTGGTGCTTACAGCTCTAGCGAAAGATCCTAAAGAACGTTTTAGCAGTGTCCAAGCGTTTGCAAATGCTCTGGAGCAGGCGAGTGATTTGGGACTCAACCAAGCCAGAACATTCGTGTTACTTGAACCTTTTGCACGTAAACCGTCCCTCCCCACGTTGCCGCTGACGCCAGTGCAACCAACCCAACTTGCGGTTCCTCCCCCACCTCTGCGAGCTACACAGCCTGTGCCGCACATCTCTTCAAACCCGACCACACCCCCTTCTGGGCAGCTTCTGGCGCTTCGCACGCCACAGGCAGCATTCCCGCCTCTGCAAACGGCGAACGCCGTTCAGATCCATGCAAAGAACATCGTCTGCCCCGAGTGCGGCGAGAAGGATCGGATAGAGAAAGTCAGCGCTCTTGCAATTAAGGACATCTCGGTCCTGAGCCAATTGATGTCTTTCCCTGAATACGAAGATCGCGATTTTGCACCAAGGGCACCAGAGGTACCACCGTTTCTCGGTTGTGTTTGCACGGTTCTTATTGTATCTGGCATCGTGAGTTTTTTGCTTCTGAGTAGTGTTATACCTGTTCTCTGGTGCTCCATTCTCGGTATTGCTGGTATTTCGGCGGGAATCAGTTTGCTCATCTTGGAGGAAAGAAGGCGGGTTCCGTTAGAGAGGAAATTTGCGGAGGAAATGAGGAAATTTACAGAGGATAGAAGCAATGGGCGGAAACGAGCTTATGCACTGTGGGATAGGCTCTATTACTGCCATCGGAATGACATTGTCTTTGTTCCTGGCTCATCGAAACAGGGGGTACAACCTTCTAAGGTCAAGGAGATGATTCTCCAGGAATACTTTATGAAAGAGTTGGGTTGAGTGCGCGAAAATCGGCCGTTTGTTGAGAAAAATTGCTGAGTGTCAGAATTGTTGGTTTCCTGCGACTAGTTTGGAGTGATATATAGTTCTTTCTATCTCATCTCTCTGATTTTGCAAAGATAATGTCATACTTAAATATAAGTATTTGTGTAGGGTTCGAGGCTTTCATGATCAAACAGTACCAAGGCACTATTCATGTGTTTCTTTCCTATGCTCGTGAAGATGAACGCTTACTTCAGGAACTGGAAAGACATCTGTTCCAGCTTCAGCAGAATGGACTTATCTCGCTCTGGCATAAGCGGCAGATTGCTCTATTGCCGAGATCTCAAAACTGGAGGATAAAAATGAGCTTATTAGGACCGAATAGTGCTAGACCACCACGAGTCGCTAGAGGACTTGTGCTTGTTCTGATCCCTGCCGCATTGCTTATTGGGATTTCCGTATTAATATTTCAATGGGTAGGAGGCAATGGCTTACTTTTTGTCGCTCAGATGCTCCTTCTAGCTGTGGTTATCTGTCTCGTACCTACACTTGCCAGCTTCCTCGCAAAGCCAGAGAAACGAGTGGTTTTGGTCACGATAGAAAGTAGTCTGTTCAGTTCTATAGTTATAGGTTTTGGTCTCTGGCTCTTTGGCGGATCAGCAGTTGGGTCTTGGATTGCCTACACAGTCGTCCTCATTGTACTCATTGAGGTCGGTAGCTATATTGTTGAGTGGCATAAGGACACTATTCTCAATCGCCTATCTCTTGGCTCCTCCTTTAAAAGTATTCGGGGAGATGCCGACAATATCGAAAAGATGTTTCGCTACGAAGTAATATTGTATCTCTCTGTTCCACTTAGCCTTCTTATTGGGACGAGTATTGGCTTCATCCAGCATGAGATGGTGCTTTCAACAATCCTGCTTTGTTTTCAGATCCTTCTTTTCTTGGCCTCACTGGTTTTGCTTTGCTTTCTGGTTCTCGGTTTCCGGCGTATGTGTGATCCTATCTTCAAAACAGCTCCAGTAGTGGCCCCGCAAATAGTTGTAAAAAAGAGTCCATGGTTCTTGCTCCGAGTGTTTGAGTTTCTTGTCCCACCTCCACCCAAACCTATACCAGTAATGGAGGATACGAAGCAAAAAGATCTTGATCTTGCCTGTGATGTGAGCGAGTTGCGTAAGGTCTATAAGTACGATATGCTGCATAATGCTATTCTGCTTGTTGCCTTAACCAGTGCTGTTGTAAGTATACGGGGATTTACTATTGATGTCAGATGGTTGATCGGACTCCTGTTCACTGCTACTCTACTATTCAGTGAATTACCATATGCCATTGGACAGTATTTACTCCACCGGAAAGTCCTGGAACGCTACACAGGTAGTACCCATGCTGAAATGTCGAAAAACTTCAGGAGTATGTCCCCTTGTTCCCTCCACTCCCTATCCTGGCGGCACTGATGACGGCTGGCACAATAGGAGGGTTTCTGTTTTTCCTGCTCAACTTGTTTGTCCAAGGGGCTTTGGGGCCTCCAAAGTAGTGAACGCAGTTCCTGGAACTAGATACTGCCATGCATCGTCTCATAACCGGCCGTTTTCTGAAACAACTTAGCCCCTTGTTTCAAGCTGCTGCGTATCACTTCCGCAGGCGTGGAATTTTCCTTGAAAAATCTCAGAACTCATCTCATAATCAGAATCTCAAAAGGTCAGACGATTCACGGGAAACATGAGACAAATGGAAGAGATTATGAGGATCGGCTACATTGTGTCAGCGACCAAAATCCTGATCGTCGCTCCTAGCAAGAGGAATTTCAGGACTTTCGAGAAGTCGATCATCAATATCAATAGTAGACATATCCTCAGTTATAACGCCTCTATCCATAAGGTCTTGTAGGTAGTCGTAGGGCAACTCTAAATCTTGCAATTCAATTTCTGGCAACTCTAACCACTCCGGCTCTACCAATTCAGATAATGGCATGTTTGCCAGCTCTTCCAGGTTCGTTTCTTCTGGTTGTGGGTCATTAGTATTCATTGCTCAATCTCTTGTTTCGCTTTTGGCAACAATTCACGTTGGATCTTCTCTTTCGCATCATCAAATATTGCTTGCGCAAACGTAGGAGTGTACGATTTTGCAAGCAGTGCATAGGTTAACCTGCGCCCAATGCCAGCATTACGGATAGCATGGACCGTTAAACCTGCAAGTCGATCAAATGCTTTACGGAAATAGTCGCGCAGCTCGTCGAGTTCAAACGCCCGATCATCGCGGAGATCGCGGCGGTGTTCTGCAAGAGCCTGGCGAACTTCTTTTCTCATCATCTCTTGAATGACTGGTAAGGATTGCTGCTCGATTCTCTCCCCTTGCTCACGTGCTCGTTCCAGGCGAATGAGCTCTGCGACCAGGACATTCATTCCTGGCTTATTGTCGCGTTTCGCACGTTCGGAGAGATAGTCTTTCAAGTCTTTGGGTATCCAGATATTCAACTGGACTGGCTGCTCTTCAGACATATTCTACCCTTTCTAAGAGCTTCTTGTTGTTGCGAAATTCCATCATCGATTATCGTCTCCTCTGCCATCGATACGCGATGGTTCCTCGCGCTCCTGGATCTGGAGGCGTTCTTCGTCATCGAGTTCCTTGACGTATTCAGCGAGTTGCCTCTGCCACGAATAATCGCTGTGTTCGCGGCCACGAGCTTCTAAGTAGCGGTAATCGGGCTTCGCATACATTCTGACTGGCTGAACTTTGCCCGTATCGGGATGTTCTGCCGCCCCAGCCAGGATAACATGCACATGGGGGTTGTCAGTATTGTCGTGCTTGACTGCATACCAGGTGAGCTCGCGGCCCTTGCGCTCTTCCAGGTCGTGCATGACCTGGCGTGTCCACTCTCGCCAATCCTGCACCGGCTCGTCTGCACCAGGTGAAAGCACAATCTTATGATAGCGCACCTGGTTGTGGCTGTGTTCCATGATGTTGTCGAGTGCATCTTGACGGCCTACCATATCATCATCCTTTGAGAAGATGCGTCGATCATCGCGACTTTCATTGGCATCACGGCTCCGGTGCTCAATGTACTTGAGATGCGCAATGAGCCTGGCACGAGCAGCCTGTTTATTCCCTTTGACATAGCCGCTGCCCTTTGCGATCACGCTCGTTTTTCCTTCAACTCTTCCTCGCGTGCTTTGTTGGATTCATCTGGCCGTGCTATTTCTTTTGCGACCTTCTCTTTCGCATCCTCATAGACCTGGCTTGCCTGGTCCGTGCCCATGACTTTCGCCAGGTTCGCATAGGCAAGACGCCACCCGATACCCGCGCTCCTCGCTGCTTTGACAATGAGCGCGGCTAAACGGTCATCACTACGCCGCGCCGCTTTCTGCAAGTCTGCGATCATTGATGCACGCAACTCCTCCAATCCCCGCTTCAGCTCAATGCGTACGGCCTGGCTTACGGCTGGTAAGCTACTTTCCTCGATCAGCTCGCCCGCATCTCTGGCAAGTCCTTCGGTAATGTATCGCTCCATTAACGCGGTTATGGTCGTCTCATTCCCCTGAAGGCGGGCATCTAGTTTGTGGCGCAACTCTACAGGAATACGAAAATAGAGCCTTTCCTTCGTCGCCGTCATTCTCTGCATTCTCTCCTTTCCTTTATAAAAGCTGTAGAAACCATATACAGCGTCTCTGTGTCACTGTACACCAACGATACTCTGGCCGGTGTACACATGTACACCGGCTCAACCCGCTTTAGCGGCCCCCTGCTCGTCCAGAGCAGGCAAGATGGCACCGACGAAGGAGGGGCTTTATCTTGCACTACCCGTACGCTTACGCGGTGCCCCTCCGCTGCGGCTGCGATTCTGTTGCTCTTTAGTGTGCCCCATCCTCACTGTGCTTGCCACCGTTATCATTCCACCTCCCAGACTTATGCTGTACCTCCCTGCTTTTGTCGCTATCATCATGCCTCCCAGATTTGCACTGTTTTGTCCTGACTCGCTGATGCAATGCGCATGTTGTCCGGGGACCATGCCACCCCAAATACAAATGAGGAATGACCGCGATACGTCAGCTGCGTGCTGGCTGTTTTTGCATCCCAGACCTGAACAGTACTATCGACACTCCCCGATGCAATACGTGTGCCATCCGGGGACCATGCCACCCCAAACACGATATTACTATGCCCCCGATACGTAAGCTGCGTGTTTCCATTTGTAACATCCCAGACTTGCACGGTCTTATCAGTACTTCCAGACGCAATGCGCGTACCGTCCGGGGACCATGATACGTAAACGGCGGTGCTTGCATGCCCGGTGTATGTGAGGGTTGTAGCCCCCGTAACGATATTCCAGATCTTTACCGTATTGTCCTTCTTATCATCTCCACTGGCTGAAGCGACACGTGTGCCGTCTGGGGACCATGCAACATCCCAGACTTGAGTAGCATGATCGTGGTAGACCGCTACCGGATTTCCATTTGTCGCATCCCACAATCTGACAGTAGTATCCACACTCCCTGATGCAAGACGCGTTCCATGTGGCGACCAGGCGACACTATGTACGACATCAGTATGGCCCTGACAAGTAAAAACGACGTTCCCGCTTGCAATGTCCCAAACCCGTATCGTATGATCTTCGCTTGCCGATGCAACACGCTTCCCGTCTGGAGACCATGAGACAAATGTGACTGATTTTGTGTGACCACTATAAACATTCAGGTTCCCGCCCTCGGCATCCCAGATTTGTATGGTTTTGTCCTGGCTCCCTGAGGCAAGGCGTGTACCATCTGGGGACCATGCTACAGTAAATGCAAGATCAGTATGACCTGTGTAGGTAACCAGTGTTGTTCCTGGTAACACTGACGATTGCACTGGTTGTTGTGTTGGTTTGGGTGCTGGCTCTGGCGCTGTCGTCGGTTTAGGTGTTGGTTGTGGAGTTGAGGCTTCCGTCGGTGTTAACGTTGGGGTTGAGACGGTTGTAGGTGCTGGCATCGGAGTTGAGGTTTGAGTGGAGATATTTGTGGGAAACGATTGGACAAGCGTTTGTGGTATTGGGGGCGATGAGTGAAGAGCTGCAAACGCTAGGCTTGCGACACCACTCATGCCAACAACACCTATTGCGAGCAGAATTTTTCGACGTGATATAAATGATGGTTGTCGTCTTTGACGTGAGACTGCGATACGTGAACGCTCGCCTGCTGGTTCTTCACCTATGACCGTACGCACGCTTGCAAGCTCTCTACTACTATAATCGCGTTGTGTACGCATGCGTGAAATTTTACTACTGGATTTTGTATCCTGTTCAGCAGGCAAAACAACGGTCTTGGGGGCTGATTGAGCCATCTTCAGTGTTGAGAAACTTTCATGAGAAGCTAAACGTGGCCCTACTCCTGCTGCATGTTCTAGGGCTTCATAAAAATCTTGGATACTGGGGAAGCGTTCTGCCGGATCTTTTGCGAGTGCTTGAAGTACGACATCTTCAACGTCAGGAGAAATATTCGGATTGTGCGAACGAAGTGATGGAGGTGGTGAAGAGAGATGCTGAACTGTCAATTCGGCAAGTGTGCCCCGAAAGGGCCTTTTCCCACACAACCATTCATAGACAGTAATGGCAAGCGCGTATTGATCGCTTGCCGGTCGTGGCTTGCCCTGGATCTGTTCCGGGGCAATGTAAGCAATGGTTCCAGCGGCGTCTCGTGTCTGCGTGCTGCGGGAACTTTCCGCAAGAAGTGCAATCCCAAAATCGCTTAAAAGAATCGCATACTGCTTGCCAACAAGCAAATTTGAGGGTTTGACATCACGATGAATGATGCGGTGGTTATGCGCATACTGCAAGGCTGCTGCTGCTTGCTTGACGTAGGATAACACTGCATCGATAGGAACAATGGTCCCCAGGCGATATTGTGTTTGTAATGAGCCATAAGGGGCGTATTCCATAATGATAAAGGTTGTCTCATCTTGAACCCCGAAGTCAAGAACGCGCACAATATTAGGGTGTGTAAGCTCCATGATGGTCTGCGCTTCTTGTCTAAAAAGATCAGCTTCGGCGTTGACTTTGAGGACTTTGACGGCTGCATAGTTTGCTTTCAGGTGAACGTGTCGTCCTAAATAGACGGTCGCGAAACCACCATGTCCAATCACACGAACGAGCTTGTAGTTCCCAAGCTGTTGTAGAAATCCTTCTTGTGTCATGGCTTTTGACTTCCCCCTTGTGCTGTAACTGCCACTGCTAATTCCTGCTCAGATGCCAGGATCTCTATCGCGAGTATATCTTTGCTTGTCATGTAGAGTGACCTTGACCCGCTTTTAGGGAGTCGGAGAAGAGAAATCTGATACAATAGAAAGCGGGAGGGTTCAATGAGTAAATCACAACCAAACTACACAAAAGAATTCAAGCAACAAGCGGTACAATTGTTTGAGGCAAGTGGAAAAACCAAAACACAGATAGCAAGGGATCTTGGTATTTCTGATAGTTCTTTGAGTAAATGGTGCAAAGAGTTTATTGAGCAAGGAGAAGAAGCATTTCCAGGTAAAGGCCATCAAACAACAATCGAAGAAGAAAATAAGCGGCTGAGGAGAGAAGTAGAAGTTCTCAGGCAAGAGAGAGAAATATTAAAAAAAGCCATGAGCATCTTCACGCAGCCCCATCCGTGAAGTTCGCATTTATTGACGCTCATCGTCACTGCTTTCCGGTTATTCGCATGTGCTCTATACTGGAAGTCTCAGAAAATGGATATTACAATTGGCGTAAAAGAGGCATATCTCAGCGAAAACGGGATGATGAACAGCTTGCAGAACGGATTGAAGATGCTTTTAAAAAGAACAGGGGCGTTTACGGGAGCCCACGTCTCCATGTAGAACTCAAAGAGCAGGGAGTGTGTTGTGGAAGAAAAAGAATTGTTCGCCTGATGCAGGCACTCAATATATGTGCGAGTAGAAAAAGAAAGAAAGCGCATAAGACGGATAGGAATCAGAAAGATCCTTTCGCTCCAAATCTGCTTGAGCAGGATTTTACTGCGGATGCACCGAACAAAAAGTGGATGACAGACATGACATTCATTGAAACACAGGAAGGGTGGCTATATCTTGCAGGAGTGATCGATGCGTATTCACGCAAAGTGGTTGGCTGGGCTATGGGCCAAAATCATGATGCAGAGCTGGTAAAACGAGCATTACAGATGGCGCTGATCCAGCGGCAACCAGCTGCTGACCTGGTGCATCACTCTGATCGAGGAAGCGAATATACGAGCAAAAGTTATCAAAAGATGCTGCAAGAACATGGTATTCAGGTAAGTATGAGTAAAAAGGGTGATTGCTATGATAACGCGGTGATCGAGAGTTTCTGGGGAACACTCAAAGAAGAATGCCTGGGTAGAAACGTCTATCGAACGAGAAAAGAGGCAAAAACAGCGGTATTTGATTACATCGAGATATTTTACAATCGAAAAAGAAAACATTCTTTTCTAGGATATCTTAGTCCAGATTTGTATGAAAAACAAGTGAGAGAAAGGAGGGATGATAATACTTGACAAATGCGTTTTCTTCTGGTATAATATATACGTTACGTACGAAACGTTTACATCTCTATTTTCTGAACTCGATACAGGAAAACGATACGTTTTACGTTTTTCCACCTCCTCCGTGACTCAAACTTCCACGTTTGGTCACCCTCCAAAAGCGGGTCAATTTCAGAGCGCCTCTCCACGGCGGGCTGTTTGTAGATAATGAACCTGTGCTTCGCTGAGATGTAACGTATCACGTATTCCATCACTACTCGATATGTCCTGACGAAAAAGCATTTTTGTTTCACAGAGCGCAAGAAGATTCTTTCCTTGCTCAGACGAGAGAAGGTCGGCGAGTTGCTGCGTTGCTACCCACAATCCACCATTATATTTTCTAATTCGTCGTGCAAGCTCATTGAGTAACACGGCACCAGCGGCAAACTTTGACAAAAACCACGCTTCATCCACAACCACGAGATGACGAATGAGCGTTCCTCCCTGCAATTCGTTCCACAGCCTCTCAGTCACAAGGTATGTTGCAGCTGGCTGAAGAGCTTCTGGAAGTTGTTTCAGGCTGTAGACCGTATGCTGTGCGGTCGGAATGTGCGTTCTGCTCGGAAATAAATGGACATAGGATGAGAGTCGTAGAGAAAGGTCGCTCGTGGGCTCTTCTCGCTTCAAACAAGCTGCAAAATCTTGCATGCATGGTGCGGGCCTGCTATGTGTGGCAGGATCGGCTGTAATTCCTGCCGCAGTATACACACGAATACTACATTGATGAACTATGGCATTCTCGTGCTGGGTGAATGTTCCGTTTTCACCAAGAAGGAGGGTGAAAAAACCAACGAGCATGGCTATTTTTTCGCGAAAGCCGTGCTCTTTCCCCTCGTGCCCAAGAGCATTTTTGCGCATCTCAAACGGGTTGATAAGAAGCGAGTCAGCAGTCAACTCTACCCGGAGTCCACCTATTGCTTCAATGAAACGCCGATACTCATCCTCTCTGTCAATTAATGATATGGACAGTGTTGGGGCCAGGCGAGACAACATAAATTTTAAGAAGGATGATTTGCCAGAGCCAGGAACACCGAGGATTGCGAGGTTTGCATTCAGCTTTCCCTCCCCATATGGATTGAAGGAAACCAGGTTCCCGTTGGTTGTGGTCCCAAGCAATACTCCGTCATCGTCCATCGTTGGGCTATGAGAGAATGGATAGAAGGTTGCTGCCGCCTCCGTTGTCAACAAATGGCCGTAATGACTAAGCATGTTCTGACCATACGCAAGTGAGGAATAATAGGCAAGATGGTGTTGGAAACGGAGAGGTGTTGCCCGAAAGTTCATGCTCCGAAGTGCTAATTGAACACGTCTGACTTTTTCATCGAGTTCATCAGGTGATGTGCTCCGAATCGCGAAGAGCAAGGTAACTGAATAGAGCTGGGCATCCTTGCGCACGAGCTGCTCACGCACGCGCTCAACATCCTTGAGTGCGTAGCGTGTGATGGTATTGCCTCCACCGTCGCCTCTCTGCTGCTTTGCAAGGAGTGCGCCGCCTAACATGACTGCTCTCCGATGGAGTTGTGTCGCGATCACATCCGATTCGTGAGGCTCAATATGCAGACTGATATCGACATATGCCTCATTCATTGCAATCACACGATGGAGCCAACCTGGATAGATGTTTCGCGGGAGTTGCTCAAGGGCAAGGCACGCAAGATACTGTCGTCCTCCTTGTTGCCCCTCAATATCTAATCTGGATGCAGCTATGGAGATCTCCTGTGGTGCAAGCACGGTTGGAAGCTGATATGCATCCAAAAGCACATCATTAGAGACAAGAGAGAGACGTTCTCGTGGCTGTGACAAAAAGCCTTCACGATAGAAGACGAAGAGTTTCAGCAGAAGTGAGCACACGAGAAGACAGTTCTGCGCGGGCAAGCTGGCGGCTTACCTCATAGACGCGATGTTTTAGTTGACCTTTTGCACGCTCAAAACGTCGTCCTTCATCCCTCTCATCAGAATGCTCCGCAGGAATTGTGATGGAATAGGAAACTCGCACAGGTTTCTTCTCTTGCACCAGTTGCGAGAGGAACGAGAGATAGTGGGCGTGGAAGCGCCGCAGCGGCCGTGCGATATGATCGGGAATGATCGGAGCAGAGAGCACGGCTGGAATATACGGTAATGAACGAATATGAATGGTAATCGGATAGGAGAGGCCGTTCAACATGTTCCCAAATGCATCAACGATGATAGACTGTTCATGCTGACTGAGCAAATTGAAATCCTTTGGCTCAACACAGAGAACGGTGTGATAGGCAAGCTGCCCTCCCTGGTCCACAGCGACAATGCCGTCGTTGATACTTCTCACCCTCACAAAGATACGCAAGAGTACCTTGAGTGAAAGGTGCTCTGGTACAAGCATCCAGGCAAGGACGATGAAAGCCCACTGCTCCAGTGGTCTGGTGCCAATCTTGAGAAACGCCACAAGAAGAGTGGGAATACCACACAAGCAGACGAGCAGGATGATGCCTACAAATGACTGAAAAAAGGGAAGGGATTGCCAGAGCGAGAAACCTATCGCTAGACCACACACGATCACAAGCACCTGGCGACCTGTCATCCCGAAGAGGATAGCAGGCTCCTGCTTGAGCAGTAAGGGGACTTCTACAGCTTCCAGTTCAGCTTGATTCCTACTCTTGCTCATCACTGTGCTGGTTTCGTGATTGGAGAGGTGACTGGTGATGCTACTGGTGTCGATAATGGAATGGCAGGGACAGCAGCTGGTAAGGTGAAATGAGAAAGAAGCGCATTTCTAGCTGGGAGAGCAAGTAAAATGACGAGTAAGCCAATCGCCGTAAATTGCAATGCTTTACTTCCCGTAGCAGTTCTTTGAGCACTCAGACCGAAAATTGGTAAGAACAAGATACCAGCAAGAACACCACTAATCGTGGCAAGGATAATGCCGATGAATATCATGTACAATAATATCGTTTCAAGAAACGCGGTAAAGACTGGAAATGGATCAACCATAGGTCCTCCTTAACGGGTAAGCTGTGCACCAGCGACAAAAAGAAGTGAAAGAGCAGCGCGGCTACTCTCGGCCACCGGTTGAAGTGCCCAACTTCTGAGCATACTGGGAATGCGCAATGTAATCCACAAGAGCGCAATACCTCCAATGATCGTTGCAAAAGGAGCGATCCCTTCCGCCGGTCCAATATTCTCAGAAAGGAAGGGCAAGAGCACTTTTCCACTAATGGTGATGCAGGTCAGCTGAATAAACTGCACCAGGACAGCCGTCACATATGCAGAGAGACCAGCGTGACCAAATCGCTGTGTCTGATGGTTGGCAAGCAAGATAAACAAAATCGGCAAGAAGACAGTGAGAAAGAGAATAATTCCGAGACGAGCAGCCATTTGTATCCCCAAAATAATCATGAGGAGTGTCAATACGAGGACCAGCGGAATAGCAATAATAGCGAGAAATGCTCCAAGGGCAATAGCTCCAAATCCCGACATCGGATGACTCTCCGTCCCTGCTTGTGCAAGCATGAGACCACAGAGCAGGTTGTTCAGATCAATCCAGAAACGAGCAAACAGAAGACTGATGTTTGCACCAATAGCTGCAAAAATGAAGTTTGGAAGAGCCTCCAGTGCCTCGCTATAGCGAGAACTAAATCCTGCAAAAAGAATCCGGTACCCTGCAAGGATAATAAAGACAAGAATGATACTATCAGCAATAAAAAGAGAAAGCCCCCAAAGATCTTTGACACCAGTATTGTCGTACGTCGCAGCAGGGTCGGTAAAGTCAAAGATGCTCTTGGGCTGATCAAGCCACTGAACAGTGTGTTGATTCAATGCAAAAATTGCACTCATAGGGATCGAAGGCAGAGGGATTGAGGGGAGAGGAATATCGAGTCCAGTGAGCAATGGAAGAGAGCCCAACTCCACTCTTCCAATTGGTGGCAGATGGGAGAGAAAGAAGAGGACGAACCCAAACGCAAGAGAGAGCATGACGATCATGAAGAAAATGATATCTGGCAAAAAAAGCTTTTTAAATTGCTTCCATGCTAGTTTGATCATATACTTTTTCCTTAATAAGCGAACATAAGAGAAACTTCTTCCATACACTTTTTAAGCATTCTATCGCTATAGTATCTGTAACGTGTGCAACTTTCAGGTTTTGAGGCTGAAACTACCCACATGTCCTATACCGATCTCTTTACTGATTACACTGTACCCTGGAAAAGAGAAAAAGAGGGCGAAAAGATCACGTTTGTGGGAGATGCTCTCACACAGTTTTTAGCGATCTCCATCGCGACATATTGCGAAAAAATGGGATGTTATTTATGTGGCCTTTATGCCGGTGTGTCTACAATACATGGATTACTGTTGGCAAAGTATGAATTCTACACACCTAAAGTCAGGAATATTGACACGTACCACCAAAGAATTGACGTCAAAATCAGTTCTACCTATACAGGCCATAAAAGCGGTGATAAAAGCAAAATTGACAGTGTCGAGCCATAGAAATATTATAGATTTTTGGATATATAGCAATATTTAGGATACTTTTATGCCATTAAGAGGGGAAAATACAAAAAGCGTGGTGGTAGATCATATGAAGAGTATCATGCATCTTCAATGGTTTTCGATAGCAGATCAAAGAGAGAATCTACAAAATAGTCAGCTCTCAATTGTTTATTTGTGATCTGTGCGAAATTTAATAGGAGCTTTTCTACATGTGATCCTATAGTGAAATTGTCCACACCTATATCTTTCAAAGCGGAAGCGGCAGCTTGCCGGACATCAGAGGTAGAGTCAGAGAGCAGAGTGAGTAACGTGTCGATGACTAGGGGTTGCCCAACTCCAAGGTGGCCCAAAGCGGAAGCGGCGGCTTGTCGGACTGGCCAGGAAGAGACAACTTCAGAGAGCAGAGGGAGCAATTTTTCGATAACCTGGTGTTGCCCAACTCCAAGTTGGCCTAAAGCGGAAGCAGCAGCTTGTCGGACATCAGAGGTAGAGTCAGAGAGCAGAGCAAGCAATGCATCGATGACTAGGGATTGCCCAACTCCAAGTTGGCCTAAAGCGGAAGCAGCGGCTTGTCGGACATCAGAGGTAGAGTCAGAGAGCAGAGCAAGCAAGGTCTCGATGACTAGGTGTTGCCCAACTCCAAGTTGGCCTAAAGCGGAAGCAGCGGCTTGTCGAACTGACCAGTCAGAGAGCAGAGCAAGCAAGGCTTTTATGACCAAAGGTTGCCCAACTCCAAGTTGACCTAAAGCGGAAGCGGCAGCTTGTCGGACATCAGAGGTAGAGTCAGAGAGCAGAGCAAGCAAGGCTTTTATGACCAAAGGTTGTCCAACTCCAAGTTGGCCCAAAGCGGAAGCGGCAGCTTGTCGGACATCAGAGGTAGAGTCAGAGAGCAGAGCAAGCAAGTTTTCTATAACCAAAGGTTGCCCAACTCCAAGTTGGCCCAAAGCGGAAGTGGCAGCTTGCCGGACATCAGAGGTAGAGTCAGAGAGCAGAGTGAGTAACGTGTCGATGACTAGGGGTTGCCCAACTCCAAGGTGGCCCAAAGCGGAAGCGGCAGCTTGTCGGACATCAGAGGTAGAGTCGGAGAGCAGAACAAGCAAGGCTTCTATAACTGGGGGTTGTTTGATACCAAGCTGCCCCAAAACGGAAGCGGCAGCTTGCCGGATATCAGAGGTAGAGTCAGAGAGCAGAGTGAGTAACGTGTCGATGACCAGGGGTTGCCCGGCACCGAGCAGACCCAAAGCGGAAGCAGCGGCTTGTCGGACTAGCCGGGAAGAGACAGAGTCAGAGAGCAGAGCGAGTAACACGTCGATGACCAGGGGTTGCTCGGCATCCAACTGACTCAAAGCAGAAGCGGCGGCCTGTCGGACTGACCAGTCAGTTTCAGGGTCAGAGAGCAGAGTGAGCAATTTTTTGATGACTAGGTGTTGCTCAGCTCCGAGGTGGCCCAAAGCAGATACGGCGGCTTGTTGGACTAACAAGGAAGAGATAGGGTCAGAGTCAGAATCAGGGTCAGAATCAGAATCAGAGTCAGAATCAGGGAGCAGAGTGAGCAATTTTTTGATGACTAGGTGTTGTCCGGCACCGAGGTGGCCCAAAGCAGATGCAGCGGCTTGTCGGACACCAGAGTCGGAGTCAAAAAACAGATCGAGCAACGCGTCGATGACTAGGTGTTGTCCGGCACCGAGGTGGCCCAAAGCAGATGCAGCGGCCTGTCGGACGTCAGGGTTTGTGTCAGAGAGCAGAGCAAGTAACGCGTCGATGATCTGGTGTTGCCCAGCACCAAGATGGCCCAAAGCGGAAGCAGCAGCGTGTCGGATATCAGAGTCAGAATCAGAGAGCAGAGTGAGCAAAGCGTCGATAACCAGAGGTTGTCCGGCACCGAGTTTTTCAAACAATAATGCAGTTCTTAAAATTAGCCTTTTTCTCAACGTAAGGTTTAATTTGGTTATGGATTGGCTTTGAGGTAGGAAGGAAGGTAGTTCGTCCGATAAGATCTGAAATAAGATGTCGATGACCAGGGGTTGTCCGGCACCGAGGTGACCCAAAGCGGAAGCAGCGGCTTGTCGGACATCAGAGTCAGAATCAGAGAGCAGAGGGAGCAAAGCCTCGATGACCAGGGGTTGTCCGGCACCGAGGTGACCCAAAGCGGAAGCAGCGGCTTGTCGGACATCAGAGACAGCGTCAGAGAGCAGAGGGAGCAAAGCCTCGATGACCAAAGGTTGCCCGGCACCGAGGTGGCCCAAAGCGGAAGCAGCGGTTTGTCGGACATCAGAGACAGAGTCGGAGAGCAGAGGGAGCAAAGTTTCGATGACCAGGGGTTGCCCAACTCCGAGTTGGCCCAAAGCAGAAGCGGCAGCGCGTCGGACATCAGAGACAACATTAGAGAGCAAAGCGAGCAAGGTCTCGATGATCTGGTGTTGCTCAGCACCGAGTAGACCCAAAGCGGAAGCGGCGGCGCGGCGGACATACCAGGAAGAGACAGAGTCAGAGAGCAGAGTGAGCAAGGTCTCAATGACCAGGGGTTGTCTTACGCCGAGCAGGCTCAAAGCGGGAGCGGCGGCTTGTCGGACTGGCCAGGAAGAGTCAGAGAGCAGAGCGAGTAATGCGTCGATGACCAGGGGTTGTCCAGAACCGAGCAGACCCAAAGCGGAAGCGGCAGCTTGTCGGACTGGCCAGGAAGAGTCAGAGAGTAGAGCGAGTAATGCGTCGATGACCAGGGGTTGTCCGGAACCGAGGTAGCCCAAAGCGGAAGCGGCAGCTTGTCGAACATCAGAGCTAGCGTCAGAGAGCAGAGTGAACAGTGCTTCGATGATCTGGGGTTGCTTGGCACCGAGTTGGCCCAAAGCAGAAGCAGCGGTTTGCCGGACTGGCCAGGAAGAGCTAACATCAGAGAGCAGAGTGAGCAAAGTCTCGATGATCTGGGGTTGCTCGGAACCGAGTAGACCCAAAGCGGAAGCGGCAGCTTGTCGAACATCAGAGCTAGCGTCAGAGAGCAGAGCGAGTAATGCGTCGATGATCTGGGGTTGCTCGGAACCGAGTAGACCCAAAGCGGAAGCGGCAGCTTGTCGAACATCAGAGCTAGCGTCAGAGAGCAGAGCGAGTAATGCGTCGATGACCAAAGGTTGCTTGGCACCGAGTAGACCCAAAGCGGAAGCAGCGGCTTGTCGAACATCGGAGACAGCGTCAGAGAGCAAAGTGAACAGTGCTTCGATGACCAAAGGTTGCCCGGCACCGAGGTGGCCCAAAGCAGATGCAGCGGCTTGTCGGACACCAGAGTCGGAGTCAAGGAACATTTCTATTATAGAAGGAACATGGACAGTCATATCAGTAAAAGAATTCAATATCATCATTGTGTGAATCTTGATTAGTCTTATTACTGATTCTCTGTTCTGCTGGATTTGAAATTGGTAATATGATGAAAGAAGGGAAATGATGTCATCAGAATATGATGGCGATGTCGTCTCAAAAATATTGGAAGAACAAAGCGACTGAGTTCCTTCAAGGTGAGGAATGAGGGTTACAATGCTTTTCGTGGCTTTCTCTGCTATCAAAGTTCCTTTCCAGGAGCTTAATAGATCTGAAAAGCTTTGACGGAGCCCATCGTAAGGGCTAGTAAGATAGAGGTACAGTATTTCCCGAATGGTGGTATCTTCACATGTCACACTCACCCCAACATTGTCTGCTAAACAGAAACCTGCAAGTTGAAGATCACGATGCAAGAAGCTTTCGAATGGGCTTTTTGCATTGCGAATAACATCCCCTACTAGTTCTGTGACTCCCTCTTCATCTGGTTGAAGGATACCAATGATACCGATAGTAAGTAAAATGACGACACGCCAACGTGAGTCATGAAGATGCTTCTGAATAAAAGCATCTCTTCCTTTTTTGAGGAGTGCCAGGTCCCAGGCAGCAAAATACTCTTCAAATGTCAGGTGGAGGAATCCATATCGCCTTTTACCACTTTCAACCAATATGCCTGTTTGCCCGCGTACAGTCTGCAAAAACTGTTGTGCAAGATGATATGCTTCATCTTCGTGACAAGTAATCTTTCGCTCAAGTAACTTCTTCGAGATTTGTTCCAGGAGTTCTTCTTCAGGAATAGCTCCAATGGCACGATGTTCATGCATCCAAAACGCGAGGGGACGCAAAACTTTGATCAAATCGTTTTTGCTGAAACGTTTTGTTTCTCCTGAGTGTCTCCTTACTTTTACCCACGATTCAAGAAGTGTTGAAGTACAAAGCTCGAATAATTCCACGCGATGGCTTGGTAGGTCAGTTCCTTGTCGCTGAATGAGAGCAAGAATAGTTAACAATAAAGGGTTCACTGCGAGACGCTTTACTCCTTCATTCAACCGTGTTGCTGTATACAGCTTTTCTGCTTCGATTGTAGCAGCGTGCTCAAGGGCGACATTATTTTTGACTTGGTTCACCCAATTTTCATAAGCAGGGCACCATTTGTATGCAAAGGCTTTGATCTGCTGATCATTGAAATCTTCAAGTGTATACGCCTGATATTCGGCGGCAAGAGGAGCTTCTTTATATCCAATAATACGACTTGTGACAATAAAGCGATTTTGAGGATAAAATTGTGTGAATGTTTCAATCTGTCTCACGATCTGCATACGAAGTGAAGCATCAGGAATTTCATCCAGACCATCGAACAAAATAAGGAGTTTCCCCTGGGTGAGCTGATGTTGTATGGTGTTTGTGTAGCTGTCTAAGTAGTTATAACGTAGATATCCAGGTAAAAAATCTTTGAACGAGCGTTCTTTCATTCCATGAGCAAGCCAGGATTCGGTATATGAAGCCAGAGGAATATAGAGAGGAACTCGTTTCGGTTCAGTAGCGGCGAGTCGTGGAAATTCAGTGGTAAATCTCTCACTATCCTCTGATAAAACTAACATGAGATAACGTAAGAGTGTTGATTTGCCTGAACCTGGATCACCAAGAAGAATGAGTCTTTTCTGTTTTGCCAGGACTGTACGCAAATCTTCCCTTTGCCTAGTAAATCTTTTTTCTTGTGATACTTTGTCTCCTCGCTGAACCCGTAGTTTTTTTTGCTCATTTTTGTCATGTTCTTGCAGACATTCATTTTTGTTCGGGTCGCGTTTTTGATTGTCTTCACGCCCCAGTGTCTCATGTTCAGGGATACCAGAGAGCACATTAGGAAGTACGAAGACTTCAGTGAGTGGAATGGTGACTGGCCTGTTTAAATCGGTATGTTGAATACCCTTGAAATCAAGCATCTTCCATTGGTCATAGAGTTGTTTACAATAGTGTTTGCCTTGCTCATAAGTATCATCAGTGCTTTGCGGAGAACTTTTTGCTAGCTCAAGGATAACTCTTTCAATGCCTTGGATAATATTTGTAAATGCATCGTCAGGAGATTTCCAACTCTGTACAGGCTTAATTGGATCATAGCCTGTTGGTAGGGCTTGGAGCTTTGCCAAAGGTGTTTTTTCCCAATGTGCTGAACGAAGGATAATAGGAATGACGCGTGCTTGATGGTTATCATGTCTTGCAATTGCCTGCATCATCTCAGTTTCATAGCAGAATGAAGATTTGAGAAAGTCTGGGCTGATCAGGAGAAGAATAATGGATGCTGTTTTGAGATGATTAAGAATTTGTTGATTCCGCTCAGATCCAGCAACAATATCTCCTGCGTGCCAGGATGTAATGAGGTTTTGATGTTCTAGAATTTTTAGATGAGTACCTAATTGCTCTCGCCACTTTTCGTCCTGGTGGGCATAAGAAATGAAAACCTCGTACGCCATGCTAGCCTCCCTGCACCTTACTTTTTCAAGTTGGGGATATATATCTTATATATCATGATATATGTATAAATGTCAATTCAAGCTTTATTTATAGCACTAAAATCAGGCAAATAGAATGTTAAAGGTGGGTCTGATGAAGTATATTTATGAAAATATTTTAATTCATTCTATATGTTTTAGTTTCCTTTACTCAGGGGCAAGGAATGGTAGATGTTCCTGTTTTTTGAGTGATGCCTCCTCCGTTAGGAGGAACGGTGGCGTTGGATTTTGTTCTATTCCTGGTGACAATACATTAATCATAGATAGTGGCGGTGTAGAGGATATGGAATTCATAGGTAAAGGTGAAACAGGTGGAGTGTAAGACAGATGTGTGCGTGCAGCAAGTTCAGAATCAAGATAGTAAGGTGTGTTTCGCACGAGCACAGGATGATACTTGCTGATGAACACTAACAGCGAATGATCTGGCATGGTTCGTATCTCATCAGAGGTCATCAAATCACGTTGAGTCTCTCCTTGCGTTTGCGTGTGTGGAGAAGCAAGCCAGTCAGAGGTATCACGCTCGCTCCTGCTTGTCGTACCTACGGTGGTTTTGCCTAGCTTCTCACTATAATAGCGTGTCTCCTGCAAACCGCATCCAGGGAAGACAATATGTGTAATACAGTTGGCAAGAATGGTATCGCGTCCATTTTCGCCGTAGGTATCGCGCAATTGTCCAAAATTTTGTACCGCGAGAATAAAGGCAATGCCACGGCTACGCACGGTACTAATATATCTGGTAAACTTCGGAATGACACCAGCATTGCAAAACTCATCGAGATAAAAGGCAATATGAACCTTTCCGCCGCGCAGCATCGCATTCATCGCCTGCATAATCAGACAAGCGGAAAGAGGTTCAAGACGCTCGGATTCACCTTCTGGTATGGATAAGAAGAGCGCCGTTGGTTCGTTGGTCATACGAAGAAAGTCGAGATCATTGGAACTGGTGACCTGGCGCAACAAGGGGTTTTTGAAGCGAAAAAAGCGCGTGACCATATCGACCATTATACTTCCGGCAAGTCGATCATTCTTTTGTAGATTCTCAAAAAAGGCGTGTGCCACATCCTGCGCAATGGATGAAGGGCTGCTCTGGAAGAGTGTTTTGATATCCTCAAGCTTCATGCCACACAAAATATCGATGAGACGACTAAAAGGTGCATCGGGTTCAGCAGCACGCAGATGTAAGATTGTAGAAGCAACCAGTAATTTGGGTGCAGAATTCCAAAATTCCTCGCGGCTTCTGCCCGTATTGTCAATGAGGCAACTGGCAAGGGCCTCGGCGTCATCCATGCTGTGGACGTGGGCCAACGGGTTATAATGATGGCTCTTCTCTGGCTCGGTGGGTGCAAAGACAAAACAACGGTGAAATTGTGAAAGATGACCAAAGGTCAACTCACAAAGCTCTCCCTTGGTATCATTGATGAAAAGGCTCCGATTGCCGAATTCTTGCAGCAAGGAAGGGAGAATAACACGAGATGTTTTCCCGACACCAGTTGGAGCAAGCACTAAAACATGTGATTCCTGCATGCGTTCGTCGAGGACAAGAAGTTTGGTGTGATAGAGACCGAGATGCATCTTTGAGGGTGGTGTGTTCCCACTTGCCAGAGCATCGTGTATTGCCTGCTGTTCTTTCTTTTGTGTGGTGACAAGAGTGTCATAGGTTTTAAGCTCCTGGCGGGTGGCAAAATGGGCAGAACCGTGAGCAGTCGTGATAGTCTTTCCAGAAGACGTGAGGAGCATAACAGCAAACAAGAGAACGAGAACGATCCCTCCATCGATCTCAAGACCAACGATATTGAGACCATCATCAGTAAAAGGTGAGAAGAACGTAGAAAGTGGGAAGAACGCAGGAAAAAATTGTATGATTGCTATAACAACAATGAGGAAGATAATAAGCCACACAAGGCGTCTATTGGTCATCAGGTTCATCGTTCACTATCCTCCGAAGAGAAGCTGATAGGCTCACGTTCAGGTTGCGGTCCTTCAAAATCGCGGTCTAACATATGATCAAACATATTGAGTTCTTGAAATTGTGCCTCGATCAAACGATGGAAATCATAATCACTATGTTGACGACCGGACTGGCGTATCAAGTCATAATCTTTTGTAGAGAGTTTGACGGATTCCTCGCGGCCTTTCTCCTGGTTGTAGCCAGTACTCGCGACAACGACATGAACATGGGGATGCTCAGTATTGTCGTGAGAGACCGCATACCAGTGGAGCTGTTTTCCCTGGGCCGCTTCAAGATCGTGCATGACCTGGCGTGTCCATTCGCGCCAATCACTGACTGGTTCATCCTCACCAGGTGAGAGAACAATTTTGTGAAAGTTGACGCCGGTGCTGGTATGTCCCATCACATCATGTACCGCATCGCGACGTTTGACCACATCTTGATCTTTCGAGAAGATGCGATGTTCCTGGGAAAGCACACGGCGACGATGTTCGATATACTTAAAGTGAGATACAAGCTGCATTCTTGACGCATCTGGGCTTTCATGGAGAGATCTACTTCCTTTTGCAATCATCTATTGACCTTTCATATGTCTGTTTTATAAATACACTTCGTAAGGGCTCCGGTACCCTATAGAATCAATTGCATTCCCTTAGTAAATTGTTATCCATGCAGAGAGAGAAAAGTGATGGAATCTGAAGCTGTTACAGCGACAAACATCGCAATTTTGTGAGATGTCTGTTCTCTATAGCGCTAGAATCAATGTGCTAGGTTGCGCAGACCTGAGTAGTAACTCTATTTCTTTTTGTTACAATACATGCCAATGAAGCATAGTAGCATAGATTTTCTGAAACGTCATGTGATCTATAAAATGTAAAATTTGGAATTTCGAGGGTGAAATCTGTACTGTTGTGATGATCAAAAGTATTCCACTGATTATGAGATGAACTTTGTGATTGCTCTGTAAACGGAGATAGAAAGGGCTTCTATGAGGTTTTGATTGTCTCATCAAGTAGTTTTTAGATTGCTTGCTCACCAGGATGATTGTTCATCAACACGGTGTCGCAAACGTGTTATTGAAACAACGTTGAAGCGTTATCAAAACCTTGCAGTATCCTAATCGGATCGTAGCCTCTGAGACATCCCAGTCCTGCCCCCGCGCGTTGGGAAGTTTTCCTTGCAGTATCCTAAACCGGATCGTAGCCTCTGAGACACACAACAGCTCACGGACCCGGTGACATCGGAGCACTTGCAGTATCCTAAACCGGATCGTAGCCTCTGAGACGGAACGTTTCGGCTCACCGGTGAAACGTATCGTCAAATCTTGCAGTATCCTAAACCGGATCGTAGCCTCTGAGACCATTCACGCATAATAGCAGCCAGCCACGCAACCCATTCTTGCAGTATTCTAAATCGGATCGTAGCCTCTGAGACTCCAGGGGTAATTACCAGGACATCTTAGGCGATTTACACTTGCAGTATCCTAAATCGGATCGTAGCCTCTGAGACTCGTTGTGCGAAGTCTAGCAACTGCTCAAATTGAGCCTTGCAGTATCCTAAATCGGATCGTAGCCTCTGAGACTCGTTGTGCGAAGTCTAGCAACTGCTCAAATTGAGCCTTGCAGTATCCTAAATCGGATCGTAGCCTCTGAGACTTCCTCTTCCCAGGAGACCCCCCTGCCACACACAGGACTTGCAGTATCCTAAATCGGATCGTAGCCTCTGAGACGTAGATATTGAGGAAATAGCCAGTTGCGTTATTTCCTCTTGCAGTATCCTAAATCGGATCGTAGCCTCTGAGACCCCCCGCTACTATGCCCGTACTGAAGCGGCGTAGCAACTTGCAGTATCCTAAATCGGATCGTAGCCTCTGAGACAGAGTGGCAGAAGGAAAACTTACACTCCGTTATTGTTCTTGCAGTATCCTAAATCGGATCGTAGCCTCTGAGACCGCTTGCGTCAATTTCTGAAGCTGAACATTGCCAACTTGCAGTATCCTAAATCGGATCGTAGCCTCTGAGACGCTTTTGCTGTCTTTTTGCGTTTCAATTCCCGTTTATCTTGCAGTATCCTAAATCGGATCGTAGCCTCTGAGACAACAATGCTAACTCCAAACCAGATCAAGGCGCAAGAAACTTGCAGTATCCTAAATCGGATCGTAGCCTCTGAGACCTATTATTGTGGTAAATCATGTATACGATTCTGCAAGAAACTTGCAGTATCCTAAATCGGATCGTAGCCTCTGAGACTTCGTCACCTATACACTTACTGGCCTTCTTCCAGACTTGCAGTATCCTAAATCGGATCGTAGCCTCTGAGACATTGAGGACGTACGTCATGACTGCCAAGCCACGCCGCTTGCAGTATCCTAAATCGGATCGTAGCCTCTGAGACTGAGTGTAAATGCACTCACTCCCCTGGTGTAGAATTCTTGCAGTATCCTAAATCGGATCGTAGCCTCTGAGACCAACCATAGAGCGCGTACCACTCTTCTGTGAGAGGACCCTTGCAGTATCCTAAATCGGATCGTAGCCTCTGAGACAGCGATAGAGTGTCAAGACCGCTTCTATGACGTTACCCTTGCAGTATCCTAAATCGGATCGTAGCCTCTGAGACATTAACCATCTATACGATGGTAAAAACGCACATAGCAACTTGCAGTATCCTAAATCGGATCGTAGCCTCTGAGACAACATACCAGCGCGTAAACCGCGTAGCGCGGCGTTCTTGCAGTATCCTAAATCGGATCGTAGCCTCTGAGACCATGCAATCCACTCACGAATTGAGCGACCACGATGGTGAACTTGCAGTATCCTAAATCGGATCGTAGCCTCTGAGACTTTGATCGGCAAAGGATTTATTGCTACTGCGGCCCAGCTTGCAGTATCCTAAATCGGATCGTAGCCTCTGAGACACCATATCCACTACTTTTCCAACACACACCAGGCGTCTTACAGTATCCTAAATCGGATCGTAGCCTCTGAGACCTACTTGTTCAAGGTCATAGTATGCGTATGGCATCCACTTGCAGTATCCTAAATCGGATCGTAGCCTCTGAGACTATAGGTACCACAGTGGTACACGAGATAAGCAAAGAACTTGCAGTATCCTAAATCGGATCGTAGCCTCTGAGACCCTGACGACCTCCATCGTCGTAGAGAAGAGCTACACTTGCAGTATCCTAAATCGGATCGTAGCCTCTGAGACCCCGATTTTATTGAGAAAGCTGAGACTGGAGCTATCCTTGCAGTATCCTAAATCGGATCGTAGCCTCTGAGACTTGAATTTCCAGTGCTAATAAACGCTTACCGGTTTTCTTGCAGTATCCTAAATCGGATCGTAGCCTCTGAGACTTTGTGGCACTCTATGCGGTCATCGTCTTGGTGGTACTCTTGCAGTATCCTAAATCGGATCGTAGCCTCTGAGACATCAGGCCGGAGCCTGAGAAGCCCCTAGATTCATCTATCTTGCAGTATCCTAAATCGGATCGTAGCCTCTGAGACACTGAGTATGAGAGACACGTACGACGTGTCTAGCAACTTGCAGTATCCTAAATCGGATCGTAGCCTCTGAGACCATCTATGATATCCGAATAATAGATGTAGTAGAGTCTTGCAGTATCCTAAATCGGATCGTAGCCTCTGAGACAATGCGGGGTACCAGACGATGAGCGCAATTTTAGACCTTGCAGTATCCTAAATCGGATCGTAGCCTCTGAGACACACCTGACACATACAGTTACGGTACCATCCTAGAAAATCTTGCAGTATCCTAAATCGGATCGTAGCCTCTGAGACTTGCGACAAACACAAGCCAATGTGGTTACAGCGTGTCTTGCAGTATCCTAAATCGGATCGTAGCCTCTGAGACAATGGAGATTTGCAAGGAACTTCAATAAATCGAAACTCTTGCAGTATCCTAAATCGGATCGTAGCCTCTGAGACTATGTTTCATAGTCTAGCTTGTGATCTGTTATTTCACTTGCAGTATCCTAAATCGGATCGTAGCCTCTGAGACGTTGTGTTTCCATAGCGGCTTTTCGGCGTCTCTGTGTACTTGCAGTATCCTAAATCGGATCGTAGCCTCTGAGACTGCTTGAATATGAAACCAATAACGTTAAAACGACAATACTTGCAGTATCCTAAATCGGATCGTAGCCTCTGAGACGATATTGCCCAAGAGTCGGCAAGAATAGAAATAGTCTTGCAGTATCCTAAATCGGATCGTAGCCTCTGAGACGTCCAAACTCAACGAGCTTTGAGCCTCCATAGAGTACCTTGCAGTATCCTAAATCGGATCGTAGCCTCTGAGACATAGATAACCCATGACGAGCGTGCTACCTGATGTACTTGCAGTATCCTAAATCGGATCGTAGCCTCTGAGACCCATCATGAGTGGTATAAAGACGCTCCAACTAATTACTTGCAGTATCCTAAATCGGATCGTAGCCTCTGAGACACTCGGCTCCACTCAATTCAGAGAGCAGTTCGTCAAAACTTGCAGTATCCTAAATCGGATCGTAGCCTCTGAGACACAATGCTAACTACCAGACAATGAGCAAGTTGCTTGACCTTGCAGTATCCTAAATCGGATCGTAGCCTCTGAGACCTGCCTGTTCTGCCTCCAAACAAAGAGTATATCAGACTTGCAGTATCCTAAATCGGATCGTAGCCTCTGAGACCGCCCGTGCCTGGCAGAAAGAAAGGGGCATCATTGATGCTATGGGACAGGTAAAGCCCTTTCTCGTGGCTCTCAACGCGACACTTTTGGCGCATCTTGTCCCCTCAGTATACCAACATTCTCGTTTTTTCGCAAATCGCTTTTTGTCCAAAAACAGGGGGGATTTGCGAGAAGTTTTAGCTTCTATCTTTAGTAATGAGATGTAATACGAGCGAAATTTGGGGCTTTTTTGATACAATGGTGTCTCCTCCTGGTCGATTTGCGAAGAATGCCCGCTAGCAGGCATTCTTCGGGCCGATTTGCTTAGATGACATCGTTGCAGAAACGACGGAATTCACAGGTGACACAGCGATGTTGTGTCACTGGTGGCGGTGGCATGATTTCTTCATCGACTATCTGTCTGATCTGTTCGATGACTTGTGTCACCTTTCTCCTCAATGAAACGGTAATTGCCACTTTCTCTGCTTTTCTGAGTGGGATGGAATACAAGAAGCCCTGTTTGACGGGGAGTTGCCAGGCTTCCTCTAAAAGCAGGGCATAGGCCGCCAATTGGAGTTTGAAGTGTGCTCCTGCCTTTTGCTCGGTTAGTTTGTATTCTACAACAGCACCTTCTGCCCCAGGCGCATTGCGTTCTGGCAGGGCAATTGCCAGATCCAGGCGTCCACTGAGGCCCAACGCAGTTGACTGGAGCGAGAGGTGATTATAGCGCTCCCCCTGGGTGAGTCCGTAGACACGCAAACTCCTACGCTCTTCACGGCTATCCTCTTCTTCGTGACTGAGAATGCCTTCTTCCATGAGATAGGTGATTGGCCTCACTTTTGGCATACAGTATCTATAAAAGATGATGCGAGGACAACAGGTGTATTGTTTGAGATCGGTAACTTCTAGCAACCACTGTGACATATTTAGACTCCTTTTTCTTCCCGCTCAATAACGCAACGAGCAGACCAGCACTTTTCATCCAGAGGAAACAGTTGGATATTTGCGCCATGGTCACCAAGGCGACGCTTGATTTTCAAAATGAGTTCACGCTGATGCACTTTGCTTAGTTCACCCAGGAATGCACTGTATTGGACGCGCATCAGGCCATAATCAAGACAGACATCTGCTACTTTTGTGCGCGTTCCGTCATGCGTGATATCATAGATAAGAAGGTAACGCATTAGTTTACCAACCAGTGACGAAAGCTTCGTACTGTTCCCGCTCTCCACGAACAAACAAGGCGAGATGCCTGGCCTGGCTCTGAAGAATAAAGCGTAGTGCCTGTCGCTTCTTTTCGTACAGCTCACTACTCTCCATGCGTTCCAGCACTTTTTCTGCAATTTTCTGACGTGTACTTTCTGTCAAAAGCTGGTCGTCATCTTGCTCGATTGCGACATGTTTGTTGACCAGAGCAATAATTGTACGATCCACCACCGTCTGTCGAAACTCTTCAATGAGATCGAGCACTAAACTAGGTTTTCCAGGGCGGTCGGCGTGGAGATAGCCGCCATAAGGATCAAGTCCTGCAAGTGTCAGCGCTTGTTCAACCTGACAATAGAGGACTCCATAGCCATAGTTCAATGCGGAATTGAGCTTATCCGTCGCGCCCCTTGTCTCGCGACCAGGCCACTGTAATTCAGCTGGGATGATGCTCGCAATTGCCGCCCAATAGCGCTGGGCAGCTCTTCCCTCAACGGAAAGAATTTGCTCGCGAATCATTTCAATTTTCTCAGCTTGCAGTTGTTCCAGTTCGTAGATGTGGTCTTGCATTTCCGTCGCAACACGCATGAGTTCTGTATACAGTGCCACGTCAGTCTCTTTGCGGTATTTTGCCATGTACCGCAACAGATTGCCCTGATTCGCTAATTTGCCTGCCACGAACGCTTTCGCGATAGCAACGCCTGAAGCGGTTTCATACGCCAGCAATTGTGCTCGGCGAGTAAGCACGGTACCTGTAAGACCGGCAGAGTATAAGGTCGCAATCGCAGAACCTCTCCGATCCAAGAAATGGATGGGGATACCTTCATCACTACACACCTGAATAACATCACTGGAGATACTGACCCCTCTATCAATGATAAGAATATGTTTGAGGTGAAGCACTGGCACCTCTCGTGTTGACTGCTGTGGATGTGTGATACGGAAACGCCCCTGGTGCTTGCCAATAAATGCGCCTTTCCCTTCGACAATGAGTTCCATATATTTTCTATATTCCTTTTCCAATAGCCTTGCTGCCATTTTATATGCTTTCGATGTGCCATTAATAACACATCTAATGCCAGTATAGAAAAAAATCCTGCAACTAGTGCAGGATTTTTTAACAAATTGCGATGATATTGATAGGTGTGGGTATTGAAAGGGAACGCATCTTTATGACTCGACTTTATACCATCCATTGCCTTTCACACAACTTTTTCCGATGTGGATGAGTTCTCCCCAAAGTAAGAACTCGCGAAAGGGAGTGAGATCACCCACAAATGTTGCCTGCCCGATGAAGCCTCCGATGGGTGTAGAACGCTTAAGACGTTGGGAGTAACTTTTCACATCAAGCCAATGGGTCGCATCATCGACACATTCAATCTGCTCCGCCAGGGTCACGAGATCCCACAATTCTTCGGTCGTGATACTGACGCTTTCGCTATATGCCCCCTCTAACGCAACCAGGCGCTCAAGCAGACGATGTATAAGAGGCGCGAAGGCGATCTGGTACATCAAGTGCTCCTTTTCAACAATGCGGGTTGGGGTCAGAAAGGTGAGCGTGATCCGATTCGTAGAGAGCTGAGCTGCGCGTGCTTGTATGTCCTGTTGGCTCACCTGTAACGTTGGGATATGGACGAGTGCTTGCTTCCGTGCATAAATGGTATGACGCTCACCACTGAGGGGATTGTAAGACTCAACAGTAATGATGCGAAAACGACCACGTTGTCCGTGATTCTCAGCAAGCTTGCGCCCCAATCCCGCTGACTCCAACATGTTGATAGAAAGCATAAGGTACGGGAGTAGTTGGATAATAGAGCCGAAAAGAGTAATACCAAACTGCAACGTCTCTCCTGGCTCATACCGTCTCAGCTCGCCCAGTGGTGGGAGCATAATATATGGACGTGGAATATCACGACCACGATTATTTTCTTCGCGTAATGGTGCCACCAGGGCGCTCACTGGACAAGTCGCGTGAAGGACACATTCAGCACAGGTGGGCGAAACTTTATTAGTGCAGAAACGCTCCCAAACACCTTGAAACAGATTGCCACGTAATGCCGAACCACACTGCTCGTCAAGCAGTAATGGTGTTACCACTTCTGTTGTGAAGAGCAAGTGATGCGTGATCAGGCTTACTGGTTCTCCCATAGAGGCTATCCCTCCTCCTGAATATATCGATACCAGCTATACCCACGACTTGAACTTTGTAAGCGGTATGGTAGCACAACATGACGCAGAATACGCTCTTTCCCCAGCGTAATCCGCTCAGCGCTATAAATGTTTGCCCGCTGAAAGGTCAACATCTGCCCACAGTCATCCAACATCTGTAAGGTCCCCGCTTGATGAAATGCGACCAAATCGGCAGAGGTGAGGTTGATAAAACGCGTGTCGGGTAATGTTTCAGTCTGGTAGGGAAGCGAGGTGAGTTGTACAAAACCACCCCGCTTCCCAAAGTAATTAATAGCGCATAACAATTGTGGGAAGATCGCTGGCAATGCAGTATGCGACGGAGCTGCAATTGCAAGTTGGAAATCACCCTGGTAAGAGACATATTCACGATAGGCGATGGTTGGTTGCATGGGCCAATGTTTTCGCTCGTGTGCTTCCTGGGCCTTCTCGTCCGACTTATCCTTGAGTGGGCGACGTATCTTGCTAAAACCTTTCATCACAACAAGATCATGGGGAGGCGCTAACGCAATCGTGCAGTCTCGTAGGAGAGGGAACAAACGTTCCCCCTCTTTCAGACCAAACAAGCGGATAGCCGCATCCAGGAGCGCCATTTTGATGGCATAAGGTGTGGGCACCAATAACGTCATTCCACCTGAAGCTGTCGCCGATGCGGGCTTCAGTGAAAAAGGTGCGACAGGTAGGTAACGTGCAACGATCCACATGATGTCACTCTCTCCCCTGCATTACTGGCCGACAGTGAGCTTCAAAGGGGCAATCGCGTCAATTGTTGTACGCATCTGTGAAGCAAAACCCCCGATAGAATCAAATGTATCCATAGAAACGCTCTCGCCCTTTTCACCATTTAACGCGGTCACAATCTCTTTCACCTGTGCACGGTATGCATTTGAATCCTCATCGCCACCTATGAGCGGGCTGATCAATGGGGCAGGAATTGTACTGGAACTCATGGTGAGAACGCCTTCGAGAGCGACAAGGTGTGGTAACTGGTTGGAACGCATCGCACCATTGAGTTCGATGAAGGTATAGAGCAGGCTCTCCAATAAGAGTGAGGCACGTTGCTGACGCTCATCATCGCTAATGGCATATTTTTGTGTGATGTCGTTATAGCCGATGCGCGAGAGTTCCAGATGGCAGACAATGGCATAGATGCCGCTGGACGCCGGACGATGAAAGATGCTCTGGCCCAGGTTTGCGCCGGTCTTCTGCTGATCAGCATCTTCCGCACGTTTCTCCACGCTCCGCTCTGACGACATATTTGGCATGGAAGTAGCTATTAGTGTTGACCTTATTGGGCAGGCCAAGCACCCAGCCAAATTCGGAGATCGATTTGCGCGGGAATGAACGCTTCTCTGTGACGAGAATACCAGCCACATCATCAATCGCGCAGGTCTGGAGCATGCGGTCGATAAAATCTGCATCGCTTGTCTTCTTTCTGCTTTCCGTCACGCTTGAGAAACTCTTTGTCCGCATTGATACGGTTGACATTGAAGCGTTGACAACTTTGGCATAAGCTTACATGCTGATCGCGTGCCTGTCGATAAAAATGTTCCATCAGGACATGCTTGAGCATATCACCAGAGATCGCATTCACATTGTGAAGTTCGCCCTTATGATCAACGATGTCAACCATACGTGTCTGAATCTGATTTCCCTCGCCCCCTTCGTTGTTGAGGCTATGCATATCTAACGTGGCACGAGCGGCGATAGAGAGTGACGCAATTGTCTTTTTCATAATTCTAGTATTCCCTTCTTAATAAAAGCTACATTGATAATAGCTACATTGAGTACGATGTGTTTGGTTCTCCTTCAGGCTGGATTGTTCTCCATCATCGCCAGATGTAGTGGAGGCAATGCATCGGTTCACTCTTTTCTTTGCGTGGTTCGCTTGCATAGCCATATGCAACTAGTAAAGAACAGACAGTCTCCGAACCATAGGTATCGGTGAGTTCAACAATCTGATCGATATCAGCAAAGAGATGCTCCGCGTAAGTTGTACCGGTGCCGGTCAGCGGATGTCAGTGCCCGTCCTTTCGATTTGCGGCCTTCTCTTCCTCACGTGCAGTCTCAGCGTTATATTGCTGGAAGAAAGTCGAGAGTGCTGCAATAAACTTCATCTTATAACGTGCCTCGCGCATCAGTTCCTGTCCCAGGCCATAGCGAACCTCGTAGGTGCGATCTTTTTGCTGCGAACGTCTATATTGTGCTCGGACGGTTGATTGGCGAATGGCGTAAGCGATCCGCTTGAAGCCAGGATTGCTGGTAATCTGGGTAAGTTTTTGTCCCTGTGTACTCATCGTCAAAAGTTTCTCCAATCCATGTTGTGTAAATTGTCGAATATGTCTGTGGGGATCTTTTTCGTGTTCACGCTGACTCATCAGATAGCCGCTATAGGCTGTGGTGAAGTGCCAGAATGGTTTGAGGTCGCGGCCAGATACAAAATCGCGATAGAAGCGCAATAACTCATATTCCTCTGATCCCTCTTCTCCCTTACTATTGCGAAGCTGTTGAATAATGACCAGGTGTTCTTGCAAAAGTGCTTGTGCATCCCTGGCCTCGTCCACTGTCGATATACGCGGAATCCATTGTGGAAGATTGATCGAGGAGACGTTCATCGTGGCATAGGCACTGCCCATATCTTTGTAGAACGCAACCTCAAAACCTTCTGCAATACTATAAAGTTGTTCCTCAGCCACAAATTCGTCCTCGTCTTCGATCTCGCCTTGCAATGATTGCTCACGCAGGCGAATAAACACCTGGGCAAAGCGTAGCGAGGCCATCACATCCATCTTGATAGCCGATGAGGACCAACACACTGCCCGAAATGCCTGCATCATACCCCGCAGCGTACTTAACTCAATGACTTTGGGTTGCAACACATAGGTCTTGCGATCCTTGCTTCCTTGCAGCACAAAAGGAGCGGCTGCATCCATAAAGCCGACAAACTTGAGCAGTTCTAGTAGCCAGAAGTTATCGGGGTTGCCTTCTGAGAGCGTTGCTGATTTCGCACGGTTCGATCCCTTCCCAGTGGTCGGATTGACAATCTGAAGCTGCGTTGTGCTCTCCTTGCCTTTTAGCTTGTCCTTGTGCTCACTCACCAGTTTCTGCCATGACGTGATTGCTGCCGGAATATCGTTCCCGCGTTCTTGAAAGAGTGTCAGCAGGATATGGATATGATCACGTTGCAATTCCTCTAATGCTTGCCAACGCAGGGCCAACTTGTTAAACGAACTGGCGATTTTCATCTGGTTGATTGCCTGGTAATGTGCTAGCTCGGCTACAGGTGGCACGATATCTGGCAATTGTCGAAATTCTGGACTCAGACGTGCTTCTGGGGTACGATATTTACCTGGTAGCTTCTTAACTTTTTCGTAGTACGTTCGTGCCTCCTCCTGAAAGCGTTGATAATCAAAGCCATCTAACTCTTTGCCCTGCTTCTGCTGGTTTTTTGTCTGGGTATCGGTCACGATTGGTTTTACCAGCGTAAAAGGTTTGAGATTTTGTAAATCAGCATCCGTGATCGCAACGGGAATTTTTACCTCATAAGCCGAACCGACATCACGAATGACAATAGGCTTCGCTGGTTTTCTGAGATTTAGCAATACTGTGCGCAACAACGATGCAAAGCCAATTGCGAGTTGTGTATCTGCCGAGGTATTGCTTGTTTTGTCGATGTAGTAATCTTTCAAGTATATCTCTTTCCTTTCATGTCTCTCCAATTCCTCAATTCACTTCGACGAAAGCCCGTCTGCCCGCTGATCTGCCAGCCGTAACGCTCGCACGATCAAGAAGTAGAGCAGGGTTTCCAATTCGCCTGCAAGACCACTATCTAACTCTGGCCTGGTAATCTTTGGGATGCTTCCAGTCTCAGGAGCCAGGTTGCCTGCCTGTTTAATTTGTGGGGAGAGAGCATTGCAATCATAGCTCCAGGCGCTCCCCTGGTGCGCAATACTCAATGCATTGGCGGCTGCTTCCAGTGCTTGTGGGCTCAAGGTCGCCTCGCCGTACTCCTTTGCTTGTGAGGTATGGTGATGGGCGATTGCACCACAAATCGCCCGCCGTACGGGAACATTTTCCCGCCCATCGTTTTTCGTGATGCCGAGACTTCTACCAATCAGCTGATAGCCAATCTCAACACTTTCACAGGCGTGATGAGGGCGTGTCAGCTTCACTTCCCTTTGCCATTTGCGATATTGGTTAGTGTAGACATTGTCGGTCTTGGCGAAGCAGTACGCGGGGTGAGGCAATGTAAATGCAGGTCGTGATTGCTTCTCATAGAGAAGGGTTTGCCAGGTGATGGACCATTGTTGCCATTGCTGGTCTAATTTGCCCAGGTCATGGCAGGCAATCGCAAGACGTATAGCCTGATCAATAATACCCGCAGTAAGTCCCATTGCCAGTTCTAACTGACAAGTCATAAAACGGAGATCTTCTTTGATACCAGCTTTATAGGCGCGTACGAGTCCGGTAATATGACCCTCATAGCTGGTCATCCTGGAACCCATCTTTGTATAGTCCGGTACTAATCCCTCCAACTTCACGCTCTGATACCCATTGGCTTCAACATCCAATTGACCATCGAGCAAGATGAATCCTAGCTCGCTATCATAGCGAGCCAACTGGCTGGGTAACGCGATCATGACGGCTTTGGCAATGGCGGCACCGTTCGTGAGCGGTTGCCATTGATAGGGGGTCTTGCGACGTTGATCAATGCCGTCTATACCATCTGGCTCAAGTTCCTTCTCTGGCAAAGGGATTGCTTCTTTACAGACCCAATCGAGATCTTTGCCACGCTCTTGCAGGGCCTCCCAACGTTTTGGGCTACGAAGCGAGCCTGGATGCATGCTAAAGCTTTGCCAGAGCCAGGGTGTTTCGGTAATAGCTTCATCTGGTTCGTCATGAATGATGATCTGAACTTGCTGGACATCGCGAATAAGCTGGGAGGAGATGCTGCGGTCATTGCAATTCCAACCCTCGAAGATCTGCTTCAGAATGATCCCTTCGTCTCTTTCGTACTTTTGCAAAAGCTCCTGATCTTGTTGTGTGTGAACACTATCAATGAGCGCCTGCTCTTCACGAAAACCGACCTGTTGCCCATCAAATTGTTCCAACGCGTTCCAGGTGGCTGTACAAAGATTTTTGTCATAGGGCATTGTGCTTGCCTCCTTGCCTTCTTTAGCGGGCAAAGGGTAGATGATCACGTTTCCTTGCTGGTGCGCGAAACGTGCGCAGCGGCCTGCACGTTGGATTAAACTGTTCGCAGGTACATTCTCGGTATGGAGTCGATGCGAGGAGATGTCGAGCCCCACTTCAATGACCTGGGTTGCAATAACAATGATATCGTGTCCACTGTATATCCCATTGGACCAGTGTTTTGGCCCAAGTTCTTTTTCAATCTCTTGTGATAGCCTCTGCCGGTCTGCGACGCTGAAGCGGCTGTGTAGCAGGAGGACACGTGTCCCCTGCTCCTCAGCATGTTTCAACTGCAGGAAGAGTTTCTGCGCACGTAGCACCGTATTGCATACAACCAGTGTGCTAGCCTTGCCATCAACATGGGATTGGTGATGTTCAAGCAGAATACGCTCAGCGTCCATTGGATCAGGTGAACGCCGAAAGGTGCGGGTGCGTCCCTGTGCAATGTCGAGTAGTTCCTGTTCATCATCAATGGTGATAACCTTTGCTCCTAATAGTTCCGCCAGACGTTTCAGCAATGTTGATGAGAACGTGGCGGTCATAAGGATAAAGGGAGTCTTGATGGATGATAGCAGGCGCAGCATCTGTAATGTTGTTGTACGTGCGCCATAAACACTTTTCTCTCCACGTAAGAGTGGGTAAAGATGAAACTCATCAAGAATGAGGTAAGAGCCAGCCACACCTGCAACGTTTAAATTCGCGCTACTTCCTCCAACACCATAGGGAACCGCCAGGAAGCTAGCCAGGAGTTGATCAATAGTACAAAAAGTCAGAGCTGCTTCAAATTTTGGATCATCTGGTAGTTCGCCAGTCTGTACTGCAACGTCCTTACATCCAATTGCTTGATATTTTGTGTGTAAGCGTGTGGGTGCCTGGCTATCAATTTTCATCATGACATCCCGAAATTCACGATGGAATTGATTGGCGAGTACACGCATTGGAACCGCATAACGGCATGTCAGAGGGAGACGTTCACCTTGCTGGGCGAGGTTTTGGAGAAAAGGCAGCAACGCGGCCCTCGTCTTCCCCGAACCTGTTGGAGCTTGCAAGATGACACTCTGTCTACTGAGGATACATTTCGATACACGTTTTTGAAATGGTCGCATTTCCATACTTAATTTCCTCCAAACAGATTGGTAAACAGGTCCGTATCAGGTTCATCGGGTGGTTTTGGAGTGGCGGGATTGAGTACACCATAGGTGTGCGCGAGACGACGCACCTGCTGTGCAATCTTTTCGCGCAGTTCGGGTGGCTCCAGGACTTCACAATCATCGCCCCAACCACGAATCCAGTTCTCAATCTCTAACATATCGCCGATCTGCACTGTCATTTCACAACCATTTGGCGTATCGGTAATGTTCTGTGATGGATGCCATAGTGTTTCTTTGAGCCGTTTCTCAACGCAGGTCGTGAAACGGAGCCGCACCTCAACACATGCTTCGTCGCCATACATCACCCCCCATGCACGTTTGAGCAGAGCCGGACCATCAAAGTCGGCGGGGATAGTAAAAGGATTTTTCTTGAGCAACTCAGCATATTCGATACGCTCCAGCTTGAATGTGCGCAGTTTACCAGGAGGGGTACTACGGCCCAGGATGTAGATGGTGTGCCCAATACCAGAAGGCTCAAGCAAGTACGGCTCGAAGACACTCTCGAATGTGTTGCCGTGAGGGGGCGCATAGATCAGGCGCACCTGGAGTTGCGTAGCCCAACCCATTGCAATAGCTTCAAAAATGTTCGAGATATCCGTTTGCTGTTGTTGACGTTCGCGTGTCATCTCGACCAGACGCTGCTGATGTTTAATCAGTGAAGGCGGCATCGCTCCTACAAGTTTCATAAGTGCGTGCAAAACATGAGTGTTGCGCTCGTCATAAATTTGCGAGAGCAGGCGTGCTGAGACAAACAATGCAGCGGCCTCCGCCACCGTGAAATGAATCGAAGGCAATTCCAGCGTCGCATTTTCCGCCATCACCCATAGTTGTCCATCTTTTGTGATCGGCAAGCGGCCTGTAGTACTAAGATCGGTAAGATAGCGCAGAGCAGTGGAATCGCTTACTCCAAGCATCTGAGCAATCTCAGGTGTGCGCAGTTGCTGTCCTGGATTTTTCCAGAACAACATCTGCAGTTCTAATAGACGGTCAGTTTTGTTATATGCATCAGATTGTGGCATATTTTGTACCTCCTAATAGACCAGTATAGGCAAAAAAGCTGCAGGCATTGACGGAATTTTCCCAGGGGGGAATGATTTTTCCACGAAATTGACAAAAATAACAAACCGGTGGAAATAAAATAGAATGCATAATCACCCCTTCTCTACCACTCAACACAAGGAGATAAAATCAAGATGAAAAAGCGCACACTCATACTAACGGAGAGCCGCAGTGTTTAAAGATCGAAAAGAATCAATATGAAAATACTGTAATGATAGACGCTCTTTCTCGTAATGCTATGCATACCATTCTTGCCTGATAGACACCAATCCATGTAGTTCAAGATGGATAGAAAAGCATCGTGAGAATGGGAACAAAGCAATCAGTAGGAATCTTCGTAATCCAATTGATATGAAAAGTGCAAGAGAGCGCCAGAAAGTGCTCTTTCCGGCCTATTTTCGCAAATCGACGGGAAGGAGACGTAATTCGTCCGAAAAATCAAAAAAACTCGCTCGTAGTACCTTTTAACATCGAAGATCATAAGTAAAACTTCTCGCAAATCCCCCCCTATTTTTGGACAAAAAGTGATTTGCGAAAAACCGAGAATCTTGGTATACTGTAGGGGATAGATGCGCCAAAAGTGTCGCGTTGAGAGCCACGAGAAAGGGCCTTACCCATCCTATAACATCCAATGTGCCCTTTTCTTTCTGCCAGACACGGGCGGTCTCAGAGGCAACGATCCGGTAGAGGATACTGCAAGATCACTGTACCTCATCTCTATTGCTCTTCTCAATAGTCTCAGAGGCAACGATCCGGTAGAGGATACTGCAAGAAGAAAGTTGGCGATAGGAAGCAGGAACAACAGTACGTCTCAGAGGCAACGATCCGGTAGAGGATACTGCAAGTTTGCTGCTTCTCTGTACTCGATTTTAAGCAATGCGTGTCTCAGAGGCAACGATCCGGTAGAGGATACTGCAAGCAGAACCGTCGTTCTGGACATCGCGTTCAACGCTGGGTCTCAGAGGCAACGATCCGGTAGAGGATACTGCAAGGAGAAACTGAGATCGTAACGCAGTGGTGCGGTGAACGTCTCAGAGGCAACGATCCGGTAGAGGATACTGCAAGCATACGGCATTATGCGCGTTATCAAAACCTAGTAGAAGTCTCAGAGGCAACGATCCGGTAGAGGATACTGCAAGTTCATTATCATCAGGGTTACAATATTTGTAGATAATGTCTCAGAGGCAACGATCCGGTAGAGGATACTGCAAGATCTATTGCATCTGCAGATAGAACATTTCTGGCAACGTCTCAGAGGCAACGATCCGGTAGAGGATACTGCAAGAAATGGAACCATTGAGACAGAGATGCTTTTCCTCGATGTCTCAGAGGCAACGATCCGGTAGAGGATACTGCAAGGCTTAGTGGCGGCTATGTGGTGGATGATAGCGACCGGAGTCTCAGAGGCAACGATCCGGTAGAGGATACTGCAAGTGGTGCTTGACAATACCCACTGCAATGAGGACAAGTGGAGTCTCAGAGGCAACGATCCGGTAGAGGATACTGCAAGAAGAAACCAACTCTTGGGTTCACGCTTGAGATGATTTAGTCTCAGAGGCAACGATCCGGTAGAGGATACTGCAAGTCGTGTCTCGTCAACAAAGGTTTCAACGAAAATAATTTGTCTCAGAGGCAACGATCCGGTAGAGGATACTGCAAGATATATACACCGGTGTATACACTATGTCACCGCATGGTCTCAGAGGCAACGATCCGGTAGAGGATACTGCAAGATCATCAGAATCACCACGACGGCGTATCAAGGAGCGAAGTCTCAGAGGCAACGATCCGGTAGAGGATACTGCAAGTAATGATGGCCAGTGGCGCGAGAAGTGGCAGAAGGTGTCTCAGAGGCAACGATCCGGTAGAGGATACTGCAAGACATACGCCCTACACGGATATACTCATCGGGGTGGATAGTCTCAGAGGCAACGATCCGGTAGAGGATACTGCAAGAGTGGCTCATCCACACAGGAGTTATTCGCATATCCGTCTCAGAGGCAACGATCCGGTAGAGGATACTGCAAGTGCGGGTACTGTTACCAATATCCTTGTGTGTGTGAGTCTCAGAGGCAACGATCCGGTAGAGGATACTGCAAGTGCGGGTACTGTTACCAATATCCTTGTGTGTGTGAGTCTCAGAGGCAACGATCCGGTAGAGGATACTGCAAGGATTGGGTAGAGACGCTGATGGGTCTTCCTGTGGGATGGTCTCAGAGGCAACGATCCGGTAGAGGATACTGCAAGTTTGCTCTTCTTGTTGGCTTTCTTGCTTCTCTTCCACGTCTCAGAGGCAACGATCCGGTAGAGGATACTGCAAGTTAGGAGGCCATAAAATGCTTAATCACACATTAAAGCTAGGTCTCAGAGGCAACGATCCGGTAGAGGATACTGCAAGAGAGAGAAAGGTCTTCGCCTAAACCTGTAAGGGGGACGTCTCAGAGGCAACGATCCGGTAGAGGATACTGCAAGATTATAGGCCAATGGATGAGCTATGTCTGCCTAGCGTCTCAGAGGCAACGATCCGGTAGAGGATACTGCAAGTGCGACATACCACAGAACAACCAAGAATCACCACGAAGTCTCAGAGGCAACGATCCGGTAGAGGATACTGCAAGAGGTGTGGGCCAAGCGCCGAGAGCGGCAAGGGAGAGTCTCAGAGGCAACGATCCGGTAGAGGATACTGCAAGAGTTCTTCACATGCCATGCTAGCATTGTCTACTTGGTGTCTCAGAGGCAACGATCCGGTAGAGGATACTGCAAGACCAGGGCGATGATGAGTGGATTGAAGTACAACAGGAAGTCTCAGAGGCAACGATCCGGTAGAGGATACTGCAAGTGTATCAGTCCGTCCGCAGACGAATCGTGCAGCCAGTTGTCTCAGAGGCAACGATCCGGTAGAGGATACTGCAAGGGTATCATGCCGCCATTGCTGTTCGTCATATCGGACGTCTCAGAGGCAACGATCCGGTAGAGGATACTGCAAGACGTGATAACAGCAAGCTTGCTGAGACAATTATAGCGTCTCAGAGGCAACGATCCGGTAGAGGATACTGCAAGCGTATCAATTGAGACAAGAGAGTACAAGCTCGGAAGTCTCAGAGGCAACGATCCGGTAGAGGATACTGCAAGCCTTCAAAAGATGGATTGATAAATACGCATGATTGAGTCTCAGAGGCAACGATCCGGTAGAGGATACTGCAAGTGGGTAAGTTGCTGCGTGGAGGTACCAGTGTCGGTGTCTCAGAGGCAACGATCCGGTAGAGGATACTGCAAGCTTATTTTCTGCTATACTCCTCCTCAAGATGCGCTGGTCTCAGAGGCAACGATCCGGTAGAGGATACTGCAAGGGAAAATGCTATGAATATCATTATTTTTCTTGTTCCGTCTCAGAGGCAACGATCCGGTAGAGGATACTGCAAGTCTTTACGGTATCTCTTAGGCATAGGTAGATGCCAGTGTCTCAGAGGCAACGATCCGGTAGAGGATACTGCAAGTGAGCGTAAGTCCGACTATGCAACAGGTGCTATCATCGTCTCAGAGGCAACGATCCGGTAGAGGATACTGCAAGAGTCGATACGTGCCATTTCTGTTCTCCTGTGCTATGGTCTCAGAGGCAACGATCCGGTAGAGGATACTGCAAGTTCAAACTGGCTGTTATGGGCAACAGACAAGGAGGTCAAGTCTCAGAGGCAACGATCCGGTAGAGGATACTGCAAGATATCTCTTTAAGGCTTTCAGGAATGATTGCAACGTGTCTCAGAGGCAACGATCCGGTAGAGGATACTGCAAGTTCCCCTATCGTAACCGATGAAATTGTTGACTCGTGTCTCAGAGGCAACGATCCGGTAGAGGATACTGCAAGTTCCCCTATCGTAACCGATGAAATTGTTGACTCGAGTCTCAGAGGCAACGATCCGGTAGAGGATACTGCAAGACACAGTAGCAAAACCCGCTCTCGTTGTGGATGGCAGGTCTCAGAGGCAACGATCCGGTAGAGGATACTGCAAGACATGCTTAGATGTGGGGGTATCTTAATGAACGCTGTCTCAGAGGCAACGATCCGGTAGAGGATACTGCAAGTTGTCATCTCGTTGTACGGTATGCCTCGTAATTTTGGTCTCAGAGGCAACGATCCGGTAGAGGATACTGCAAGTGGACACGAACACGGAGGCCATACGCGAGGCCATAGCGTCTCAGAGGCAACGATCCGGTAGAGGATACTGCAAGTTTCGGCTGGCTCAAGCAATTGATCGAGTGTGATGAAAGTCTCAGAGGCAACGATCCGGTAGAGGATACTGCAAGATCTTGGTAAGATAACCGACGACAATAGCAAGGTCGTCTCAGAGGCAACGATCCGGTAGAGGATACTGCAAGGAAGCTGCCATCTGGCGCAATCATCTCAATCTCCTGCCTCAGAGGCAACGATCCGGTAGAGGATACTGCAAGATCCAGCAGCAGAGAGCTCTGCCTGGTCAACAGAACGTCGCAGGGGCAACGATCTGGTAGAGGATACTACAGGTATGACATGAGAGATCACAGATGGTCTATTTACAGTGGAATAGAAAAGAGATCTAAGCTCCGAAATGACCTCCATAGCGTATTAACAGGAGATTAAAATCAGATAAGCTGGGTTAATACAGCATATTTCGGCTCTTTGCGTTTTCTCCTATACTAGTCTGACAGTTGTATCTCACAACTGCCAGACCAGTACAATTAAATGCGGAACGTATGAATCACAGTACCCACCGGAACCTCAATGTCCAGCACATAAAACCCCTCCCCCTCATGCTCGCCAGGCATATATTGAGCCTCCACAGAGCGAGCAGGTGAAACCGTCACCCCAAAGGGCTCATGGCAGAGTGCGCTGATGTGATCCAGACCATGCTCATGATCAGTCCTACGGATTATAGAGACACGTAGATTGACAACGGGCACGCGACCATACACTGATTTTGTTTGGTATCCCATCTTTTAGCTCCTTATTACGTAATGGAATCAAAAAACGTAGAAAGACGATGCTTTGCTCATAGAACAAGGTGGGATCGTGTTGCCACCATCCCACCTTGCGGCTTGCTACTTCATCTCCACCAGGTGCTCAATTGGCATCTCTGGCAGAGCCTCTTCCAGCAACGTGATCACTGTCCATCTGTGACAATCCTTCTCTTTGCAGGCGCACAACAGAATCACAGTCCATCCCTGCGATAACCCTTTGAGAAGCCGGGCGATCCCTCGCTCAGCGTTGGCAATTTTGATGCCCTTCTTGCGATCTTGCAAACGATAATGCACATTTCCCAGCTCTGGCATATGGACATATCTTTTGGGAAACCGCTTCGCAAGCGCACTTTTGTTGAAGCCAGGATGCCATTGTGATTGAGGTATGCAGCGGATGTCCACAAGATAGGCTTTTTCGTCCTGCATGAGCCGTATCAGCTTGAACATACTAGAATCGCAGGCGTACCCAAAGGGGATGACCTTTCCAGAGACCAATTGCATCTCTTGCGGATGATTGACAGGAGCCGATAGATTGTGATGCTGGTTGAAAGATGGCGTGTTCATAGAAACACTCCTTTCTGTGCGTGCTGATGCTTGGTCAACACGGCACAAAAAAAGACCTTGACCTTGACCCGCTTTTAGGGAGTCGGAGAAGAGAAATCTGATACAATAGAAAGCGGGAGGGTTCAATGAGTAAATCACAACCAAACTACACAAAAGAATTCAAGCAACAAGCGGTACAATTGTTTGAGGCAAGTGGAAAAACCAAAACACAGATAGCAAGGGATCTTGGTATTTCTGATAGTTCTTTGAGTAAATGGTGCAAAGAGTTTATTGAGCAAGGAGAAGAAGCATTTCCAGGTAAAGGCCATCAAACAACAATCGAAGAAGAAAATAAGCGGCTGAGGAGAGAAGTAGAAGTTCTCAGGCAAGAGAGAGAAATATTAAAAAAAGCCATGAGCATCTTCACGCAGCCCCATCCGTGAAGTTCGCATTTATTGACGCTCATCGTCACTGCTTTCCGGTTATTCGCATGTGCTCTATACTGGAAGTCTCAGAAAATGGATATTACAATTGGCGTAAAAGAGGCATATCTCAGCGAAAACGGGATGATGAACAGCTTGCAGAACGGATTGAAGATGCTTTTAAAAAGAACAGGGGCGTTTACGGGAGCCCACGTCTCCATGTAGAACTCAAAGAGCAGGGAGTGTGTTGTGGAAGAAAAAGAATTGTTCGCCTGATGCAGGCACTCAATATATGTGCGAGTAGAAAAAGAAAGAAAGCGCATAAGACGGATAGGAATCAGAAAGATCCTTTCGCTCCAAATCTGCTTGAGCAGGATTTTACTGCGGATGCACCGAACAAAAAGTGGATGACAGACATGACATTCATTGAAACACAGGAAGGGTGGCTATATCTTGCAGGAGTGATCGATGCGTATTCACGCAAAGTGGTTGGCTGGGCTATGGGCCAAAATCATGATGCAGAGCTGGTAAAACGAGCATTACAGATGGCGCTGATCCAGCGGCAACCAGCTGCTGACCTGGTGCATCACTCTGATCGAGGAAGCGAATATACGAGCAAAAGTTATCAAAAGATGCTGCAAGAACATGGTATTCAGGTAAGTATGAGTAAAAAGGGTGATTGCTATGATAACGCGGTGATCGAGAGTTTCTGGGGAACACTCAAAGAAGAATGCCTGGGTAGAAACGTCTATCGAACGAGAAAAGAGGCAAAAACAGCGGTATTTGATTACATCGAGATATTTTACAATCGAAAAAGAAAACATTCTTTTCTAGGATATCTTAGTCCAGATTTGTATGAAAAACAAGTGAGAGAAAGGAGGGATGATAATACTTGACAAATGCGTTTTCTTCTGGTATAATATATACGTTACGTACGAAACGTTTACATCTCTATTTTCTGAACTCGATACAGGAAAACGATACGTTTTACGTTTTTCCACCTCCTCCGTGACTCAAACTTCCACGTTTGGTCACCCTCCAAAAGCGGGTCAATTTCAACCCCAGTTAGCATTCGTAAGATAGGTAAGAATGCTGGTTGGGGTTTTATTGCGGCTACAATCTTGTTTTCTAGATCGTAGTACAATCCGCTTGGTTGCAAAAGAAGCATGACCATTTCCCTTCTTTCCTCAATGGTTGCAACATCCCACAAAGCAGCCATACCTGGAAGATGTTCCCCTGCATCAATCACCTCCTCGTATCTCAATCCATCGACTTCTGGTGCAGCGAGCTGTTTGAGGGCAAGCTCGACCGCTGCTAGTTCTCCATATAACTCTTCATCATCAATGTAGCCTTCTCGATGTTGCTTGAGGATACGTGTCTTCTTTAGCTTTAAGCGTTCCTTCTCTCTTTCTGCGGTATCGGGTGTTGTTCCTGCTGCCTGCGCTTCTGTGAACATTTGTTGTCGGATTACCTCACGCCAATTATCAGAAAGCTTGAGGCTTTTTAAGAGTTCCCCGAACTGCAATGTCGCAAGATCACCACGGATCGTTAATTCGCCTCCGTTGGAACAGGGAAGCCTGCGTGACTTGGCGGTATCCCGATAGTACAAATGCTTTGTGATTGAATGCCCCTGACAACGGAGTGGCAGGCCGCAATGGATACAGGCAATGTATCCTGCAAACTCGTAGGTATTTCTGCCTCTTTCAGCTCGCTTTGGAGCGCGATACATAGACTCGGTAATAGACCGTATCTTCTGCCATTCCTCATAGGTGAAAGCAGCGGGATGAAGACCACGGTACCGCTGCTCTTTGTATTTTACAGTGCCTCGATCATCCCCCGGCTCGTAGGCTGCATAAAATTCGGTTCGGAGGACGGCCGTTATGGTATCGCTACTGAACAGTCTTTCACCAAACCGCTTGCTCCCCGTACGATAGCCAGCTGCATTGACCTGATCAGCTATTTCATTTGCCGAAAAGCCTTTCATGCGTAGCTCACCGATCATGCGCAAACCAGGAAATTTGTCGGGGTGATATTCTGGGGGTTGTTTGGGCCCTGTTGAGCGATATCCAAAAGGAATATCGCCGTTGTAGAGTCCTTGCGCTACGCGTTCGCTTTTTCCTTTGCTGGTATGCTTTGAGAGCATATCAGAGAAGTATGCTGCGAACGCTGCGAGAATAGTAAGCTGTAACATCCCTTCAGGTGTCGAGTAGTCGATATGTTCGGATAACGAGATGAATGCTGTATGGGACTGCGCGAGAATACGGAAGCTTTGCAACGTGACCATGACGTTGCGTGACCAGCGATCAAGTGTATGGACGAAGACGATCACTTTCCCTGGATTGGCCTGGATATAATCGATGAGCTTTTTGAACTCAGGACGATTGGCGATTTGCTCTCCGCGTGCGCTGCGCTCGTCGTCCTCAAAAAAGGTTGGCTCCGGTAAACCACGTAACTTTGCTGTATCTTTGATAGCTCGTCTTTGAGCATCAATGCTGTAGTTATCTTTCTGCATCTCGCTGGAACGGCGTACGTAGCCAACGACGATAGAGAGTAGTAGGTTCGGGTTGTTTAGACGGCATCGTGTGTTTCTCCTGTTTTTAACTTTTCAGCCTGGGATGATAAAGCGAGTATCTCCATCACCTGCGGGTTCTTTTCTCTTAAACAACGCATCATAATGCGAGCAAGTAATGTACAAAGTGCTACAACATCTGATGACAAGTTTTCTTGTTGCTTAATAGCCTCTTTGTGTGTATCTGCCATGGGTTGCACTCCTTGCTAGAAAGAACTGATCAACTCGTTATCAGGAGTATAGCATGAGTGCATTTGGTCTTCTACTGAATGATTCAAATTCTATACATAGTCGTTATGTATCAAAGTTGCGCTTCTGAGGCTGGGTGATGAGTAGGATACATAACGCGTATGTATTTTTAGCCATATCTTTCAGCTCAGTTTCTCCTGTTCAAAATTGCTCAAGCTCCTCCCAGGAAAGGAGCAGTTTGAATGATGGATAGTTCCTTTGGGCACCTTTCTTTGTTTTTGGCACAGACAGTTGCTTGCTTCGTTTTGTGGCATCTCGATCAGTTCGCATGTGGTACGACCTGCAACAGGTTCAAGCAGAGCGGTCATCCATCCAGTGATAAAGCCTGCCTGGTAGGTGCTGGTGTGTCGCACATCGACAATTTTCATAAGGAGCAGATAGATGTCTTGCTCACTTAAGATTTTGCCTTGATATGCCATCAGGAAGTCAGCATATCCGTTTTGCAATCCTGCAAAGAATTGCGTATCCTGGGTGGTGATGACTGCATTATCGACGTAGAGCATGTAAGGGTAGGGAAATGGCTGTTGTTGTGGTTCTTGCAATCGTACAATCATGATCTTACCTCATGGGTATTTCCTGGTACAATTCGTTCTCCCATTGAAATTACTCCTTGACTTCTCAAGGTCCCGCATGCTACATAGAGCATAGGGACTGATCGCTTTACTAAAGGGTGAGTTAGTCCTGTTTGGCTAGTCTCGTCTGATACACGAGGCTAGCTTTTTGTCCATCCCTTTCCAATACATGTTGCTTAATACTACAAATGTATGCTCCTTTCTTATTATAACCCGCAATGACCACCTTTGTCTAGCCAAAGTTGACCATATCCCTAACATAGACGTATAATGGTACAAAACTCTAGGAGTCAGCAATTATGAGTGAGCAACCCTTAACTATACGTGGCGTAATGGATGAACTAGGGGTAAGCGAAAAAACGGTTAGACGTTGGATATCGAATGGAGAATTAGAAGCAACCAAAGATATATTTGGACATTACAAAATATCAAAGGAAGCTCTTAATGATTTTATAAACAGACGGGAAAAGCGTTATAACCAACCACGAGAAAAATAAATTATGCTTTTGGGGAATATAGGTTTATCTTATATATAACGTTTATTAAGTACCGAATACAAAATAGGAAATCACTTTATAATTGGGAAAATGCAGGTGGAGAGACAATATATCGCTCTGAAGTGATATATTTGTATAAGATGGATTCTATCATCACGAGAAAGAAGAGGCTACCTATGACAGTATCTTCCTCCGTCCTGCTCCCTCCGGGGGGTCAGCGTATTCTTGTTGTACAGGCCCACCCTGACGATGCGGAACATCTTTGTGGTGGTACAATGGCATTACTGGCTGCTGAGGGAAAGGATATCCACTACCTCTTCGTGACGCGAGGTGATAAAGGGAGTGATGATCCCGATATGACAGTCGAACGTCTTTCTTCTATTCGAGAACAGGAACAACGGCGGGCCGCTGAGACACTCGGTGTACAAACAGTTACATTTTTAGAGGGCTATTATGATGGTGAGGTTGAACCCACAATAGCGCTTCGTAAGGAAATCGCACTCGTTGTACGTCGATGGAAACCTGATGTTGTGTTTACCCTTGATCCCTGGCGCAGGAACGAGGTGCACCCTGACCATCGAGCAGTAGGTATTTGTACTGTGGATGCCCTGGCGTGTGCGCGTGGTGGTATGTATTATCGTGAACAACTGCGAGATGGCATTACTCCTCATAATGCCAGACAGATATATTTTTTTCCTACAGACCAGGCGAACCATTGGGTTGATATTAGCAGTGTTGTGGAACTGAAAGCGGCTGCGCTACGCTGTCATGAAAGCCAGACGAAACACAAGGACTTGTATGCATGGATTGCTAATAGAGGGGCGATAGCAGGCGTGCCACACAAGATGAAATATGCAGAAAGTTTCCATCATTACGTAATGTAACAAAGATACGAGCGGTTGTACAGGCAAACGTGTAAGTCGCTCACATACTTGGTTAAAATCTTCCCAGCTCTACACCTAAATTACACACATATGGATTCTGCGGTGCAAGCTCATTCAGAATGCTATGTATATTGCCAACTTCCCTGGCCCCTTTAAGAGAATGTGATGAATGTGCAGAAATTAGTGCATTTTTTGCGATTCTCGCACTTTGCTCATATTCTCTCTCTGCAAGTAATAGCCTCGCTTCTGTGATTGCAAAGTCCATCAGGCTAGTCGTCTGTACTGAACCTAAATGCTTTCTTGCTGCGGTCAAGGAGCTACGTGCATCTTTCAGCAGTTCTGCATCTGCCCTTATGTGTCTGTTTTTCAGGCAGTAATAGCCTCGCTTCTGTGATTGCAAAGTCCATCAGGCTAGTCGTCTGTACTGAACCTAAATGCTTTCTTGCTGCGGTCAAGGAGCTACGTGCATCTTTCAGCAGTTCTGCATCTGCCCTTATGTGTCTGTTTTTCAGGCGTTCAACGAGTTCATTATCTGATGTGTGGAACAAGGCAAATCGCGTTAACGTTTTTGCTCTCTCATGATGAACAGCGTATAGATTGAAGACGACAACAAATGGAGTGCCGCTTTCGACTTTTTTCTTGTACAGCAGGTTGGCCGCATCGTCTTGCCATTGGCGGCATTGGCTTCTTAGCTTTCCGTCCTGGGATGCGTAAAATGCATTGATTTCTGCTGCGAGGAGATAGGTGCTGCCTTTAAGAGATGAACGCACATTTTCTATTTTCTTCAATGCTTCTTGAATATCTTCTTTTGCTAATGAATAATCGCCTTGCGTTACACGTATTCTTGCACGTTTGTAATAGGCAGAGCATGTAATTTCAGCGTCCTCATTATCCAATGAAGTTGCGGTCTTTATTGCTTTATCTGCGTAGAAAAGAGCTTTGTCATCTTTTTTATGATTTTGTGCTATGAAAGCAGAATGTTGATAGTAGCGGCTTAAAAGATCTTTCCAACTATCTTGCGCAAAAGTTGATGTACATTCTATCGCTCTTTCAAGATCCTGCTGATGTTTGTAAAACCTGTAAGCGGTTTCTTCATTATATTTATATGGGCTGGTTTTAGCAAACGAAAGAATATCCTCATATAAACCGTAAGAGTTCTCCTTTAAGAGTTCTGCCTGATATTCGGTATCCTTGATGTAACGAGGTATTTGGTCGTCACTAAGCATGCTGCGCCATGTAAGGCCAAGTAATCCAGGTGAAATTTTGAGTAATTTGCTAAGAAAAATACGTCTATCCATGTCTGCTAGGTACCTTTGATTTTCCCAATACGTGACAGTCTGTTTATCAACTCCGCAAACGATAGCAAAAGCTTCTTGTGAAGTCCAACCATCTTTTAGACGATGATCGGCTATGACCTCTCCCATATGTGGAAGCCCATATAACCCTGCTGAATAGTCTTCATATTTTGCTAACTTACTTAACGGAGCTAGAAAAGCGTCTTTTAGCCCAAACCTGTGAAGCCTGTGGGGCAACCTCCATCACCGATAAACTTGAGGTACATCATATTCGCGCGCTCAAAGATTTGGAAAGATACGACGGGAGAGAAAAACCTGCGTGGGTGAAAATCATGGCCGCCCGGCGGCGTAAAACGCTGGTTCTCTGTCAAATATGTCACAGAGAACTCCACGCAGGGCGACCATTCAGGAAAAAGATATCGCGTTCTCGGACGGAAGCACACCGATGATGCTGGAAAGCCTGGTGCGCTGAAAGGCGCATGCCAGGTTTGGAGGGGGACATTCGGAAAAGGGCAGCAATGCACCTCGCCGGGTGTCTACCCTACACTTTCCTTATATCTACACCTGGGAGGAAATTGGGGATGCGTACACAATCGAGCGATACCAACTCCGAAATAGAACAGGTACAGATCGCATTACTGCGCCAAGCACCACTGACGAAACGCTTCGCTCTGATCGAGGCGTGGATGAGATGCAACCAGAAACTCTATCCTTTGATCGCTCCTGCGGTCAGGCCACTTACAAGCTGACGCTGAAAGATAGTGAAGAGAGCGACGATAGGAAGTGAGACTATCACGCTTGCAGCCATCATGTCAGGCCAGCGATCCTGGAACTCCCCGACATAAGTTCCAATGAAACCTGCTGGTATCGTCCTCATATCGGGGCTGGTAGTAAGCGTCACCGCGTAGAGCAACTCATTCCAGGAATTGAGAAAGGCAAAGAAACCGACTGCGATAATGCCAGGAATGATAAGCGGAAGAACGATGTGTCTCAAGACTCCGACGCGACTCAAACCATCGATGCGCCCGGCCTCTTCTAGATCAGCAGGAAGCGTATCACAGAACCCCTTAATCATCCACATGCTGAAAGGCAATGAAAAAGTTGTAAAAGCAAGGACCAGAGCCGGGTAGGTATTGAGTATATGTAACTGGCGAAACAGTGTGTACAACGAAATCAATATGACAGCATAAGGAAACATCTGCGTTGCCAGAATAACCATCAGTACCGCGCGAACTCCTCGGAACTGGAAGCGCGACAGCACATAGCCTCCAGGTGCAGCAGCCAGTAAGGTGAGCAGTGTTGTAAAGATACTGACAATCAGGCTGTTCGCGAAGTAGCGCACGAAGCCTTCCTGATCAGCAGACAAAATTTGGTAGCTATGGAACGTGAATTGATGCGGCCACCAGGTTGGCGGATAGAAAAAAGCCTCTGCCTGAGACTTGAAAGACGTTGAGAGCATCCACAAAGTTGGGAAGAAAGCGTACAAGAGCAGTACGATGAGTATGAGGTAGGTTGCTATACGTAATCTAAGGTGCTTCGTACGATGGCGCTGAGCCTCTGCTCGCCCTGCATGTTGTTTTTCCGCCTCCGCCGCTCTGGCTGCCTGTACATCAATTTCGCCTTCCTTGGCGGGAGTAGTAATCAATACGCGCTCATTCGAAAATTCTTTACTCATCGTGCTCCGGTCTTCCCTTCCATGATGCGAATATAGAAATTGCTAAAGAGTAACAACATAATCAACCAGATGATGCCAATGGTGGCGGCGATGCTAATATTCTGATTCATGAAGCCTGTGCGGTAGATATTGATAATGATATTATTAGTTGCGTTACCCGGTCCGCCCTGCGTCATCGAATAAATGATGGTGAACTCATTCAGGCTCCAGATAAACTGTAGCGTCGTCACAACCACAATGATACCGCGCAATTGGGGAACGATGATGTGCCAGAAACGTCCCCAGGTGTTTGCTCCATCAACGGTAGCAGCATCGAGCAGATCCTGTTGCACTGTTTGCAATCCGGCAAGCAGCATAAGTGTAAAGAATGGGAATTTGTTCCAGATACTGGCAAAGATCACTGCTACAACCGCAAGGGTCCCTCTACCGCCAAACCAGGCCAACGGTTGAGGGAAAGGGTACCAACCGAAGAGATGGAAGGTATTGAGCAGATGATTGATGATGCCGTACTGTGAGTTAAACATGTAGAAGAAGAGGTATGCGACGACAACGTAGGGAATGACCCAGGGAATCAAGGATAAACCACGCCAGAGTGTCTGGAAGCGCAAACGCTGATTAAGAATGAGAGCGAACAGAAAGCCTATCACGAACGAGATACCCGTAGTGGCGACGCTGAACAATACGCTAAAGCCAGCGGAGCCCCAGAAATCGAAGGTCGGGTCGGTGAGTACCAAGATATAATTCTTCAGTCCAACCCAGTTATTGTCTATTGGATCGGCCAGATTAAGCGATTGGAACGAGAGTAGAAATGTGTTGAAAAGGGGATAGAAGATGATGCCGATGAACAGCAGCAGCGACGGAGTGAGCAAGATCCAGAACAATAGCGGTCCGTTCAATCCACGCCCATAATATGGCTGATCATCCATGACAGGTGACTTCTGCGCCCAAACATTGAGTAGAGACACGCTGCTGCCTCCCTTTTATTGAGTTCGACTAATTACATACCGAAAACGCAGACAGCAGAGCGACAAACTCGCTCTGCTTGCGCTTCACTATTCCTAAGGTGCTAAGACCCGAAAACTGTTTTCACATCGTTGTTAAGTTGCTTGAGTTGTTGCACGACATTAGCCCCACCGGCAACATTCTGCAATGCGGTCACAACGTAGGTAGCTGCCTGGCTATATTTCGGATGATAAGCAGGCGGGCGCATCGTAGGAATAACCTTATTAATGAAGGCCTGGCTAATGGGATCAGAGAAGAGGTTGGCAAAAGGGCCACCGGAAGTGACCTGGCTCTTGTGTGGAAAAATGCCTTCCGTGACTAAGTAGTTGGTGAGCACTTGTTTGTTGGATGTCAGATAGTCGATCAGTTTCCAGGACAAATCCTTATCCTGTGACTGAGATGACATACCCAGGTTGTGAATATCCGCGCAAGTGATGGGGTTGCTCTGCCCTGGTCCTACTGGCGTGGTTGTCACGCCCCAGTGCGCGCTCACATCGGCAACCGATTTGTACGCAGATGGGTTATCACTCTGCAAAATGCCTGTCAGGTAGGGGCCATCCAACTTGAAGACAATCTGATCAGTTGACATTAACTGGCGTTCAGATTTAATAGCCTGGTCAGGCGGTGTCCAATTCTTCTTGACCATATCCTGCAACCACTGGAATGCCTTGACGGTGCCATCGTCGGCCCAGTTAATAGCCATTTTGCCTTGATTGTCCTCCTGCATAGGATTACCACCGAAGGTCCAGATCCACGGCCAAAAGCCAACAAGAGCATACTCGGTTTTGGAAATGTCAATACCGATGGGATGTACGTTGGATGGAAGTTTGGCGCGTAATTCCTCCATCATATTGTTTAGCTCGTCCATCGTCGTGGGTGGCTTAGTCGGGTCCAAGCCGTACTTCTGCATTACTACCTTATTATACCAGAAACCATGCGGAGAGATACTGAACGGAACAGCATAAACCTGGTCTTTGTAGGTTCCAACTTCGAAACTATTGGTGAAGCCATCATTGCGCCAACTTCCAATATAGGAGTTGAGCGCTTGTAGTGAGCCACCACCACCAAGAGCATAAGGCCAGTTACCGCTAAGTTCCATAACGTCAGGAGGGTTGCCACCAGAGGTCATCGTTTGTAGTTGCGTGAGCATACTATCGAATGGAATGGCGATGTTATCGACTGTGGCTTTATACTGCGTCTCAAACTCCTTCAGCGCCTGATTGATCCGGTTTTTGGTCGCAGATTCGGCTGACGCCCAATTCGCGTACTTGACGGTCTTGGTATTGCTGCTACTCTGATTGCCGCCTCCGCAGGCTGCCAGCAACGATTCAAGCCCACCTGCGGTCATGCCGAGCACCAGAGCACGCGTGATTAAATCACGTCGGCCAACCTTACCCTCAAGATATCCCTGGAAAATGTTGCCCTTTTCGATGGATGTCATAGCTATTACTCCTCTCTCTTCTTTGATTTGGAGGCCACTGCCCCGTCGAACGGACGAAAGTAACACTGGAAAAGAACTAAATTGCCGTGCGATGCGTTGCTCACTTGCACATTTCGAGGTGGACCCTTGCTCCTTGATGATTGGGGGCCAGTTTTAGGACCTGAGAAAATTCTGTCTGAGCTTGCTCAATATCTCCAAGTCCAAGTCGTCCAAGTCCCATCATGTAGTGACAATGCACCTCATTTCGTTTGTTCAAATCACCTTTGAAGGTCAGGAAGTCGGGGAGTGAAACGGCAAAATAATCTATCTTCATTTTGTCAAATAGGTGCCGCTCTCCATAATCAATCAGCTTGTTGAAGCGACCTCTAGCCTTCTTCTCGTCATTAAGCTTGAGCCATGCCAGCCCTTGATAGAAGATCATATCTGGAGGCTGGTCATTGTAAAACATTGCGCTGGCCGGCTCTTCAAGTCCATACGATGCCGCCTGAAAATGCTCTTGCGCCTTTTCGGCTAGGCCTAGACATTCATATGCACAACCCAAGTAGTAATGAATGTTGTTCTCCTGTGCTCCTGCTAGCTTGCCTTCACCCAGATTTTCCGGATAGATCAGCGCTTTCTGAAGCGTTTCGACGGTCTCTTTGCCTTGTCTGGCAGAGAGATACTGTTTTCCCAACTCTACATGCGCGAAGCTGTATTGATCCGTTACTTTGCCTTCTCCACCTTCCCAGGGATGGAAAATGCGTTCCGCAAGGAGCGCCATCGCTTTTTCGTACTGTTTGAGCATATTGATCAATGTGACATATTCTAGATACAAGTCATCTCGCACCACAACCAACTCCCAATGACTTTCCAGGTTCGCCAGTCTTCTCTCTGGAGCATATCCTTCTCGCTTATAGAGTTGATCCAGTTCATACAGTACTCGCGCATCTCTCGGATTGCAGGCAAACGCTTTTTCGAGTGAGATTAGCGCTTGCACTGGTTTGCCCAATACGTTGTAATAGGCAAGCCCCAGATTGCGATGGGTGGTCGCGAATGTGTTATCGATTTCTCGCGATGCCTCCCACTGCCAGATAGCATCAATGCTGCGTTTTTTGTCATAGAGCAAGTTACCGAGATAATAATGAGCCCTGGCATCGCCCGGATAAGCAGCAATGGCCCTTTCCAGCACGATTAGATCATCCAGGCTGTTTGGGAAACAGTAGTCCGCGTTGGCTGCACTCCCCGCTTGTCGATGGAAGTGTGCAAGGTCTAGACGCTCTAGCTGCTCGTAAAGATAACCCAGATAGTAATGCACCATTGAATACACGTTCTGGCTCGTACCTTCAGTCAGTCGCTGGAGGACATCGACGCCTTCCTCGTATAGCCCACAGTGAGAGTAGTCGGTTGCCAGAGCAATAAAGTTATGTACATTGTTTCTCATCAAGCGGCTTAATTCCTTCCGAGCCATATCAGCTTGATGCTCTTCCCCTCTGGCGAGGTGAAGCAGATATTGCTCATTATATGCGCCAAAATCGGCGATATCGAGCTGGATGGTTTCTACTGCAACCTGCATAGCCTCTTCCACTCGCCCCAGTTTCCGCAGGAGAGCCACCTTGAGATGGCGAGCTTTGTAATTGTGAGTATTGCGTAGAAGTGACCGCTCTACCAGCCCTAAAGCTTCTGCATACTTGTTCTTTGCGCATGCAATCTGAGCGAGTGAGAAATATCCACTGTCCTGCCATACAGACGACCAGACTGCTTTATAGAAGGCGGTGAAAGCCTCATCGAGCCGCTCTTGCAGTTTCAATGTCACGCCGAGTTGATAATAGGCTTCAGTATCATACGGGTTGGGGTTGTACCGCGTTAAGGATGCAATCGCCACGCGGAAATGGGCTTCACTTTCTCGGAACAATCCTCTCCGCAACAGGAGCGTTCCATAGGCAAGATTGATGCGGCTATCGTCCGGATCACGTTTTAACCCTTCGAGATAGTAAAGATCGGGCGCAAATGTTGCGTGGCGATACTGTTCCAGGTGCAATCCAGCCAGATAGAGCGCCTCGTTGTTTGTCATTTCTTCTGGAGCGGGCAGAGGCCTGGCAGCCTCGGGCATCCTTACAACCTCCGGTGGCTCGGGCCTGTAGGCGACCAGGATTGTGCCATGTGCATCCCTCACTGTGACGGTTAGATCATGAGCCAGAGCCTCAGCATCTAACGGTATCACTCGAGAGAAGGTTTGAGTTGGAGAAATTGTCGCTCTTTCGTCGATATAGCTTCGGCGCTTGCTTTTGAGTTCGATTCCCGCATCGGTAAAGATAGATGTAGCATAGATCTGTAGATTTGCCGTATGTTTTGCAAGATCGATGTCAAGATTTACAGCGGCGTCAATCGATGCATTCTTCACAACCCCTATATTTTTATAGGGCATAAAGTACTGCTCGAATGATTTTTCCTCGTAGGGCTGTAGCCAGGAGAAATCTGGTTGATTATCTGTATACACGCCAGTCATCAGTTCGACGTAAGGTCCATCCTCATCGGTCAGATTACGATCCCAGGCCTTTCCGAACTCCCCACTACCCCACGTCCACTGTTTTTTCCCCGGAGAGATATGATGATTAGCGACATGCAGAATGCCGGATTGTAAAGCATGGTTGTATCCTCCAACAAAGTCGTAATCCGAGTGATATGCCATGTAGGAGGTGGGCACAGGAATGTTTTTGTACCATGAGATGTCTACTCCGGCGGAATAATTCACCTTATAATAAGTTCCTGTCGCGATGGGAAACCGGGAGGTGTCCCTTTTTCCATGATCGAAAACGGCATGCACATCAGGAGGGAAAACCGACTGTGTAGCATCATTGACGAAAACCGCTGGATTGGCCCACCACAGAAAAGTCTGTGGTTCTGGCGTCCGGTTATAAAGCTGCACATGAATTTCCAGATAGGCTTTTCCTGGGTACAGCGTGAAGCCTGCGATCATCTTCGTCCCATATATACGGTCGATTTCGCTGACCCAAACCGTTTTGCTGCCGTTACTGTTGTGTTTGATGGCATATTCAACGGGGCCGAATGTATTGGGGCGATGATGCTGCGGCCAGTTGAACTCGATGCCGCCGGAGATCCAGGGGCCAGCCAGGCCAACCAACGCAGGCTTGATCACACGGTTGTAATAGACAAAGTCATAGCCATTGGTTTTATCGAGCGCACGGTAGATGCGTCCGCCAATATCCGGCATGATCTCGATGTGAAGATACTCGTTTTCAAGAAAAACGAGATGATACGAGTGCAGTTTTCTATCGCTCTGGATCTTATCTATAACAGGGTAGGGGTAGACTTTTCCAGAGCTTCCCTGATACACCCGTTGCTCCAAAAACATCGGATTTTTATCTGGTTCGCCAACACCATAGGTCGGAATATCGACCTCCTCTTCCCAGACACGAATCTGAGCTTCCGTCAAGGGGTTTCCTCCTGTCTCTTCCATCCTCTACACTCCCAGAATAAAGGTAAAGAGCCAGCGGTGGCTCGGAGCCTGTTGGAACCGCGCAAAACCATAACCGGCAAGTGATCTGATCTACCACTAGCATAACTGTGGAGCGAATGTTCTGACAATTGACAATCTGGTGGTGGTGATGGACTATCTGATGTTTTTTCTATCTCGGAGCTTATCCTCTTTTGATCTTTCGATACTCTGAAGGCGACTGTTCCATAACCTTGTGAAACAGGCGTGAAAAATAATATGAATCTTGTATACCTACGCTCTTGCTGATCTCTTTAATGCTGTAATCAGTTAAATCAAGGTATTGGCAGGAACGTTGAATCTTTAAACGCAGGAAGTAATCGATGGGTGAATAGCGTGTCATTTGCTTAAAGAGATGGACAAAATGAGGTTTGGACAAACCAAGGTGGTGAGCCAGATCGTCGAGGGTAAGAGGGGATTGTATGTGTTCAACCATGTATTGAATAGCGCGCTCAACATAAATATTTTTCATCTCGTCCTGGTAGTTTTCTCCCTGAAATAGGGTAAATATTCCCAATAGATGTCCCATTGTCTGTGAAACATAAATATATTGTTTAAGGACATATCCCTTATATAGTAAGGTCTCGTAACATTGCTCGAATAGCTCAATGATTCTTACTGCCTGACTCGCCGGTATATGGAGAGAAGAATTATGCATATTGAAGATCTTGATAAACTCGCTAATGGACTCCCCACTCAAGTGAAACCAATAAATACTCCAAGGATTTCCCTCTGCCGCTCCATAAATATGAGGAGTGTGGGGGGGAATGACCAGAAGGGTGTTTTCGCTGATGATTATTTCTTTCTTATTGTCAAGCACGACCCATCCTTTACCTTCAATGCAATAGATGAAAATAGCGGTGTTACAACCATTCGGTCGTTCTCGATAATGATATTGAGCATGGGGGAAAAAGCCGATATCCGTTACATACACGGATTTCGCAAGCGGATGACGGGAAACAACTTCGAGGAATGCATCGGGAAATACAATGAGTTTTTGATCTTCGAATCCATCAGCTTTTCTTATTGCTTGCATGTCTTTGTAGCCTCTTCTCCCAGTTTACCCTTTTGCTGTCATTTTTGCAATGCCTCAAGGGGACCCAAGAATATACACATCGCACCTAATGTATAGAGAGTGGTTTTTTGCTTCGAAACAGGATAGACTTTGCACAATTCGCCAAGCTCTTCCTTCTTCGCCATGGAATGGATTTCTGGCGCAAGGTCAAAGGTGTTCTTTCTGAACGAGCTCTTCTGCATAATCAGCTTCCTTTTCGAGCATGATAAAGCCATGCACAATTTCTCCATCAAAGAGGTTATGCAGCGAAACACATCCTCATAGAGGAAACGAACTATCTACCTAAAACGAGGGATGCATTGGAGAGGATACAAAGGTCCAGATGACAGAAAAGTGATAGATGCGTGATCTGTTTTTTGCGGTTAGTAACTGCTATGCTTACGGTGGCTAAGGATGAGATCCAGAACCACTTACTCCAAACGCCCTCTTTTTCTCTGATGAGAAGTGAGAGCGTTACGCAAGACAAAATGTCTCCGGGGTAGATACGCTGCCAGCGTTTGCTGATTGGGACTCTATTCACAAAGGCTAACGAAGGACGTAGTCCTTCATATTGTATGAATTTTAGGGAAAGGTAACAGTACAATGGAAGCTCTGTTTATACACGACATCCACTTCTATAAAAATACCAATCTGGATATTCGTCGAATCTCCGAGTCTCTGGTAGACTACTATAAAAAGAAAGATTTTGAGGTTCAACATATACTTGATCAGGCTGCGGCAATGGTGGAGATCAAGAAAACAGGGGTTTTGCGAGCCATGGCTGGTTGGGGGAAAGTATTGCAAATACGTATGCAGCAAGAGGAAGCAGGGCTACTGGTGCAGGTTAAACGAGAGGACAAGCTTTCGAAATTTGTGGCCCTGGATCTCTCTCTCGTGGTACTAGGACCAATAGCAATGGCTCCTGCTTTAGTCGGTACCTTGGACGAACGCCACCTTATCCATACGATTTTGGAGGAAGTTGATCGACTGGTACGCGAACAAGATCCAAATATCGAGATAGAACACAACAATCCAAACGAGTAAGAGATCTTCATCGGAACTCCTCATGTCCTCTCCTGCGTAGATGCTAATGTATTGGCGCAAGAGAGCACGTGAGGAGTTCCCATATACCATCTTTTGATGCTTCAATTGATTAAGAGGAAGATATATATATATATGAATTGCCAGAACTGCCTGACGACTCTTCCACAAGGTGCAACCTTTTGTGCGCGTTGTGGTTCATCACAGACCACCAATCTACGAGTGGCTGACCAGCTCACCCAGCTTCCATTTCTACCTTCATCGGCAAGTCCCGATGAAACAGTGCGAGTGCAACCGCAAAATGCCCCTTTCTCGCCCACTGGTAAAATGTCCACTCCTGTATATCTGGAACGCGCAACCAGTGTCTTACTAGCCGAACGAAAAGAGCAAGAAGAGCGAAAAGAGCAAGAACATGCGGAGCGCGAGAAGGAAGAAGAGAACGAGCGCCTCCTGGTTTTCAGTGATGCTATTATTGCTTTTGCCCTCACAGTTGCCGCCATTACGATCAAGATTCCGACAAGTGTTGAGCAGTTGCAGTTGCAGGCCAACCAACTCTCGATTTTCATACGTAGTTTTATGTATATCATCGCCTTTGCCATCGTGGCAGACGCGTGGGCTGACCATCACGCGATCTTTCACCATATCAAGCGCAATGATATTGTGCTTATTGCATTGAATTTTATCTATCTTATTGCCATCGTCCTCTTTCCTATCGGTCTCTTTTTCCTGGAGTTTGGGGTAGAATTTGGATCAGTGGACGCGAAGATTGGCGCTTCTCAAGCTGAATTAGGCGTGGGAATCTTTCTGGGTTCACAGATTATTGCCGGTCTAGCGCTGTTCTGGATGTGGAAATATGCCAACAAACGGTCACGCCTGGTAAATACTCAGATTGAACCGCGTTTCATCTCTTATATGGCAAGGCGCTTGCTTTCTAAGCCGTTGCTCTATATCCTGGCAATCATGTTCATTGGCGTAGGTGTATTCTTCCCACCAATTTTGCTCATCTTCCTGGTCATCTTCATAGCGATCTTGATTGCGCGCCCCATCTACTTCCGCTCTTATGGACGGGGTCTGGATCTCACAGTCGGGGCTAATGATACCGGGCGTATTCAGTTATTTAGTGATGCGGTCATCGGTATTGCGATTACGCTCGCTGTAGCCCAGATCGAGTTTCCCTCGCTTGCTGAAAATAGCAAGGGTGCATTAGAGGCCATTGATCACCAATGGCCGCTGTTGCATGCGTTCCTGGTGGGTATCGTCATTATGGGTGTCTACTGGTTCTTTCACTATCAGCTATTTCGTTTAATCGAGCGTCATGATGACAGGCTCGTCTGGCTCAATTGTGTGTTTTTGCTGGGCATCACCCTGATGCTTGTACCCATTAACTGGTTGGTGAACTATTATGACAAGCCCGAAATGGGTGCATACTACTTCTTCGGCTTTTGGCAAATACTCACCTCTCTCGTGCTGGCCATCATGTGGCGGCACAGTCGCAAAAAACGCCTCCTGGCACCAGAGACATCAGATGAACAGATCAAACACTTTGGTACGATGATCATTGCCAATCCGATCATTTTTCTGGTGCTTACGATCATTGCTGCTTTCGTACCGACTATGGTACCGAGCGCATATATCGGCCTCTATCTTGCGCTGATTGGTGCCATATGGCTTTTCTCACACAAGTCTACGAGACGCCAAATTGTTTCTCAAAACACCGATACGTCGGAAAATTCAGTCATAGAATGAAGAGGAAAAAAGCATGCAAGAGAAAGTTTTGACGCAGTCAATTCAAAAGAGGCCACAGGGTTCATGGAGTTGGCAGCATGTGTTGTTGACTGGCCTGGCCCTCTTTCTTGTTACCACACTCTTACTGTTCTTGACTGGAAACCCCAACCTCTA
>CAWKKX010000003.1:0-12076 GCA_963850365.1 uncultured Chloroflexia bacterium | reverse complement strand
GTCAGGGCAAAAGAGCCGACTGAGCAGGAGTGATATACTGAGAGAAACATGTTCCATTGCTGGCACCATCAGGAGGAAGGCCATGAAAAAAGCCAGGAAGTTCTCCACCGTCACCAAACACTTTTATCGTCCCGAACAGTCTCTGTGCTCCGAGTGTCAGAAACGCCTGTGTCGCGCCGTGACCTTGTCTGAGCGAACGGTCATCACGTTACAAGGGGTGATCAAGGTGATTCATGCGGGCTATCGTTGCCCAAACCCTGAGTGCGCTGCTCGTGTGCGCACCTATCGTAGTGCACAGGCCGATCGGCTCGCATTGGTTGGCTTTACCTTTGGACTCGATATCGTCTTGCTCATCGGTCAGCTCCGTTTGGGGTTGCATCAGACCCTAGACGAAACGCATCGAGAAGTGCTCAAGCGACTTGAGCCATTGGGCGTGACGATTTCGCGACGAGAAATTCTCTATCTCTTTGATGCGTATTGTACGCTCTTGCGAGCGGGAACCGAAGCCAAAGAAGATCACCAATGGTTGGAGCAGGTAAAGCAGAACAAGGGGATCATCGTATCGATTGACGGCATCCAGCCTGACAAGGGCAACGAAACCGTGTATCTGGTACGCGATGCGCTCACGGGTCGCGTGCTGGCAGCCGAGAACGTGACAGCTTCAGAGACAGCCGTGATGAAAGCGATTCTAGCTCCGATCAAGCTCTTGGAGGTTCCCGTGCTTGGGACGATCAGCGACGCCCAAGAATCTTTGCTCCAAGCGCTGGAGCAACTGTGGCCAGAGGTGCCGCATCAAATGTGCCAGTTCCATGCGTTACAGGATGCATCACGCCCAGCCTATGAAGTGGATCGCAAGCTCAAGACGGCGATGCGCAAGCGCCTGCAACCCAGGCTCAAGGACGTGCGTCAGCAGATCGAGCGGCGGAGCAAGCAGGCTTCACCAGCCGAAGCCGAGCAGTTAGCGGTTCTGAGTGATTACGCGCTGGGACTCCAGACGGCACTGCATTTCGACGGCACCTTGCCCTTTGACTACCCAGCCGTGGCAGCGGCGGAGGCACTGGATGACGTAGCAAGCAGTCTGGAGCACCTGCAAAAAAAGGGGGGCCGTTGAGCCCGGTCTGCAAGCAAAAACTGCTGCGTCTGCAGGCGCTGGTGGCGGAACGCAAGAACTGGACGGATGAGCTTGAGCAAGTGAAACGTATGCGCCAATGGGTGCTGGATGCGGAACACATTCTGGATGGCAGGTGGGCTGCCGAAGGAGAAGCGGTGAGCAATGAGCAGGTTGGTCAGCGTTTCGATCAGTGGCGTATGACCTTGGCTGACCATCTCACCGATGGCACGCTGAGTCCCATCGAACAGGAGTGCCTCGAACAGTTTCTCCAGCTCTTTTCCAACGTGCGACCCTATTTGATCCAGTGTTACGATCGCCAGGAGTTTCCTCGCACCAACAATGACACCGAACGAGCGATTCGCGGACTCAAAACGCGCTACCGGCGTATCAGTGGACGAAAAAACTGGAACAGCTATATTCTGCGCTATGGCCGCTGCGTGGCCTTCTACGACTGGTGGCAACAAGAACCCGACCGGCCACAGCGACTGGAGCAGCATCTCAAGCAGGTGACGCCAGAGCGCTGGCGGCGTTTACGCAAAGAGACCACAGGAGCGCAGAGTGAGCAACTCAAACGCTTTCGCTTTCGCCGGAAGCGTGCGACCTTTCTTACCTCGCTTGAGACGCGCTGGGAGGCTGCTGCTCAGTCGGCTCTTTTGCCCTGACGGTTTTTTTCTAATCCCATGACGCGCAGTTTCAATGTCCCTTCAGAAACACTTTCCTGAGCAAGACCAAAGCCGCTACTAGTTTTAGCGCCGAAACCATAGGTTTTGAACATTGTCTGAAGTCCTTTTACTACAAGATTTAGTTCCTCAGCAACTTGCTTTTAGTTCCTCTTCCATCCTCACCAATGAGATCGAAAGGTATGTAAAGGAGGGTAAAGGTTCCTGTCGCCCCCCTAATCCCACCGGGGACACTCTCAAAAGTAATGGGTTTTTCACCTGCACGCAATTTGCGGTCCTGCGGATTAATAATTTCCAGGCTCTTTTGTGTGAAAAAGGTTGAAAAAAAATAAAGGCGGCCAGCACGAAGAAGCTCTTGATCTTCGACCCCTTTCTCATTGCCGAAAAGATGAGTAATGAATTTATCTTTAGAATCATCTTTTAAATGCCAAATTGCTGCTGAAAGCTCCCTTTCCATGAGGTTGAGGCTATGTAAGGGAGACCAAAACTTTATCCTTACGAATAGGGTTATCAATTATGTAAAAATCCTGCTCATCACGAGAGATAAAGGGCTGAGCCAATGTGAAAGTGAACTGCAATGCGAGGAGTATCGTGGTAATGCAGTTAGGACAGAATCTCGTCGGTATTTTGGAGCTTCGAAGTTTTCCCGGTAATAGATTTTTATAGCCTCCTGTAAACTCTCAACTCTCAGGTTTCTTTTCTGCCACTCCGTACGGAAAGCAGTTTCGTCAGCTCTTTGAGTGGCAGCAAGAAATTGATATACTGCTGATGGAGATCGAGTTGCCTTAAGTTGAGTACATCTCTTGCTCGCGCAGCATCCTTTTCTGCATCTCGTTGCTTTTGTCTATCCCTTAGCTGCTTTGCCTCTTCTATAACCTGCTCCTGGATATGCCACTTGCTCTGTATTTGGGATTGCATCTCTTGAAGTTCGTGGTTGATATAGTCACGAGTCATATTCGTCTCTCCAAATCTAACCTAAAAGGCTCTTCAGAAACTCCTGAGGATTGGTATACTGCCTTTCAGTATCGCGTACGGAGTCAAACTAGCGCGCCAATGGTCAACGTTATAACGTGCACGCAAATGATCATGTATCTGCTTAATAATCTGGTCACGGGATGTATTGAATTTTGTCACCTCCTCTGGTATCCACCCCCATATGCGTATAGTACTCTTCCCAGTAGCCTTGTTTTCATAAGGACGAGACAGCATGATTTTGGCTCCTTGGCGCTCTTTTTGCACAGTACCCATCACAAAATGCCGTAAGTCGGTATTAGCAGCAAATAGGCGACGTACATCATATTTAAGATTAAAAGACTCATTACTAGGAAATCTACTCTCACTTATGCCGGTAAAGAAGATATTTTGCAATGAAGGTAAATCCCCATATATTTTTGACCCCGTGCTAGATAGGAGTTTAGCTAATAGATACTGTGTGTCTTGATGAGATATGCAATTAATGATACCAAATCCCATTTGAGGACGTGCACCTATACTTGCCCAACTTGCCAAAAATTGTACGAATCCACCAATGATTTCGGCTTGGAACTGTTTATTAGTTGATATAATCTCAATGCTTGTATTTCCATCAAGAGGAGGATTATCGAAAAACCATGTTGGAATTTTTTCTTCTTTTCCAGAACGGTCTTTATAGCTTCGTGATGCTGTAATTCTACGCTCCGCATCCCAAGGACTCTTGGATCGAAGACTCGCCTCATCACTTATAAGCAGCCGAAAGCGGCGTGCCCAGCCTGTAGCACCAAATACACGGCACACATCACACAAACCATAATCAGGTGGCTTATCGGGATCATATAGACAAGTATGCTTGCTAGGATCACAGGCGTCTCCGCCTAGCCCGCGTACCATCACTTCATACCACCAGCGTAAACTGCCTACAATTCCAGTAGAGTGCAATCGATCTGCTCTGCCATCCGCACCACCAGTCCATAGAGGCGTAACTGTTACCAATTTGATTTCCAAGGAGCCTGTTGACATAGAATATTCCTTCAGTTCTTGCATTCTTCTGATGCTTTTCTATATGCATTGCTAGTTTACTACATAATCACCACGATTGAAATACTTTGAGTAAAACATTACTAAATGGTAATGTTGTGACTATGGCATTTTTAATAGTAGTATCAATAGGAATATGCATATTAGTAGATCAATAATTATAACGAGGGAAAGAATTTGAAATTACCATCCCAAAAAATTAACTCTAATGGTTGATACTTCAGAATGACTACCTATCCCTTCCGTAGTTTTATGTTATCCTTGTAGAGCAAGAGCTCGGCCAGCTATACTATTCTTGATAGAAGCCATGACTACCTTTGATACTCTCTAAAACCCATATAGTGCAATCTGTAAGGAGGCTCCTTTTGAGCACGTTAATAATTCTAGGAAATACTAATCGCTTCACCTTTGCAAATTCAATTGTAGCAGCCAACGGCAAAGCAATCGAAAAATTCGACGAAGCATTGACAGATATCTTTGTGATCCACTCCACTGATTCACAAGCCACATTAAGCAGTGAAGTTGACTGGATAGCTCATCTAGAGAGTAATGGCATCAGTCAGGAAATAATAACCCACCAGAAAAATCGAATCCATTTTACCAAGAACTTGTTGAGCGATTTGTTCACTATATTGAAATCATACTAAATGGCGTTTTAACAAATAACCCTTTTCTTATTGTAGATCTGACCAATGGCACTTCTTTGCACAAAAATTTGTTATCAACTGCAGCTTATATATTGGATTTAGGTCATCAATATATAATCGAACATCATTAAAGTTTTGGCAATAATAAACAAAAGAGAATTAGTTCCAATCAAAGTGGGAGATATAAGATTTCTACCGCTGTCTTTAGACTTTAAGCTAGTTATGTAGAAGTACCAAGTACCATACAGTTAGATAGTATTGCTTATCTCAATCTTGCAGAGATAGTGCGTTACAAAAGACTTATTAAACAACATGCAGACCAATACGTTCAAATAGATACGAGTGCATCAGACAGAACCTTTTTTGAGGGTAATCTTGAACATTCTATCCATTTGAAATTGCAAGGTGATCGAAAGAAAGATAATGCTCTATATCGAATAGCAGCGAGTTCTATATCTGCCAGTGTCGAAGATCTAGTTAATATTTTGATTGAGAAGTTTGCCTTAAAAGGACATCAAAAAGAAAAAAAAACGTTTGGTGACAAGCTAAAGATAATTGAAGCTAACCTTGAGAGACCCTCCATCTAATTTTGATTTTGAATTTTTCAAAATATTCAATGATTTTATTTTATATTTACGTAATAGCAGCACTCATAAACAAGCATCATTAATGCAAATAGAGAAATTTAAGGCAGAGCTAGCTGTTAAAATGTTATTTCCTTTCATAGAATTCTATACGGATATTGTTTACCCAGTTTTAGTAGACGATAACCATAATGGCTCACTGAAACAATTGATGAAGTTATCAAGCTCATCAATTAATTCGAACGACATATTTTACTTTGGCTTGGATGGAAAGATAACACGGGATCATACTTAGAAGAATCTATTTTTATCCTCACACGATGAGGCATCACTAAGAAAGTTAAGTAATTCTGTTACTAAAGCCATTGATGAGATGAAAAGTATATTAACAAAAACGTTTCAAAGAGCGCAATCATATTTGCGACAGGAGACGGAATGTTATTCAAAGGTACTTTTAATGAAACAGCTCTCCAGGATTTACAACAAATATACCAGAAGATAACCTCAGGTTTAACTTGCTCAATAGGTTTCGGAAAAACTCTTCAAGAGGTGTATTTAGCATTGAAACTCGCCAAGGCAGAACCAGGGGAAGAATTGCATGGTCGGGATAGAGATTGTATAAAAATCGTCCTACAACTCACCCACCCTTTTACAAACGAGCAAAGAGCGCAAATCGAAGCATTTTTCACTCCTGCCACCATAGAAGTAGCCGAACTGCTCAACCTCCAAACGATTCGTGACGAAGCACGCTTGCGGAGGTCATAGCATATGCTATAATTTACACAAGTAACTTTTGTCTTATCTCGTCTCGTAGGTGTACTTCCTGTACTGCTCAGCACCATGCTTCTTCACGTGGGGGTTCCACATACCATCGCGCATGGCTACTTTCAGTTGTCTATGTTTGTACTGTTTGGCGTGCCATCATTGAGGCAATGCCTGCTCTCTCACATAGCTGGGTTGTGAGCAGGCTTGGAGCATCTGGTCTCCTGTATGAAAGGAGTTTGGACTTTGTTTCATACACAAGTGTTCGTCCACCTTCGTGACGCTATTATTGCTGGCTCGACTGGCAGAATGGCGATGCTCCTCCTCATCTATGGCGGCCCCATAGTAGGATTACCACGCATCGATGTCGTGAGTACGTTAGGCTCGCTGGCCGCTCCAAACAAGCAGGACGCTGTGACGCTGGGTGGCGCTATCCATTTCACCGTGGGCGTCTTCTTTGCTATTATCTATGCTGCTCTATGGAGTGTGGGGATAGGCAGCGCCACTTGGTGGTGGGGGATCATCTTTGGGGCTATTCATGGCATGATGGTCTTAGTGCTGCTGCTGCTGGTGATGCGCAAGTATCCTTCACTGTCCGAATTCCTGGTGGATTACGAGTCATTATCGCTATCTTGCTGAATCACATTATTTTCGGATTGGTTGTGGCGCTGGTCTACACAACGTAGTATGGTATGGTGCACTTTTGTACAAGGTAGCAAGGCTGGTCATGCCAAACGGGGTGTGAGTTGAGCTGATGCGCCCTGGAATGGCTTGTTGGTTGATTGCTGTGATGTACTCATCACTTCGTCCACACCTTCGCGTCGCTAAACACGACATCAGTTGGATCACCAGTATTTTCCGCAACAACGCCAATTTGACCGCTACTATACGTAGCATCGGATACAGTTGCAACCTTCCTCATATTCACATACAAGCTGAGCGTATTATCGATCGCTATAACGGTAATCACATTGACTTGATTTAGACCGGTATTGATTGCGGAACTAGAGCCAGTAGCAATCGTCTGCATGAAAAAGTTATTACTATAAATATCAAGAGCAAATGACCCATTGACGCTGATATGAAAGTAATAAAATAGCCCGCTATCTTTATTGGCGCGAAAGATGATACCTCCCCGATCACCCTTAACGATCATCATGTGGATTTCATAGGCGAAATTGCTGAAATTTGTAGCTTTAGCAAAGCACGCTGAAAAACTGCCCTTCTGCACAATTGAGTGATAGGCATTTGCGCTGAAGGTACATCCCCCATAATTTGGGATATATGCTGTATCCCAGTCATTGTTATTGCTATTATCTTTCAAGGAATCGTCAATTGCAGATGGTCCATCAATTGCTTTAGTATACGCCAAAATTTCCGTCTGGCGTGTAGCTGTAGCAGTGAAATTGGCAATTTGCGTCGCTGTCGCATTGGCTTGTGCTGTTGCTTTGACATTAGCCTGAGCTGTTGCTGTGAGATTGGCGCTTCGTGTGGCGGTAGCATTCGTCTGAGCAGTTGAGGTCGCATTAGCTTGCGCAATTTTCGTCAGGTTGTTCCTGGCCGTAGTAGTATTGTTGCTTATAACAGTTGCGGCACTGGCGGTAGCTGTAGTAGTTACGCTGATGCTTTTTTGCCAGTTCGTCCATGTATAGTACATGACACTGAATCCTCCTCCTATCACAAGGAGTAGCGCCAGAATAGTCGGTAGCACTAGATTGCGCTTCGAGGGGCGGTCTTGATACTCCATCGGTATGGCTCTATCGGTAGTAGTCATCGCCGGGAGTGTTCTCTCAACAGTAGTGATATTGGGAAACGTCACAAGTTCTTCTATTTTACTGAAAGCTATGGTAATGGTTAAGATTTTCACAAAGCTTGAGTTGGCCTCTTGTATTTCAAAGCGAAGAACCTGATTTTCATAGACGCCAGCCGGTATGTTTACTGGCAATTTCCGTCCATCTGGAAGCATAACAAGTCGATGTGTACCTGCACGCGCTTCTGCTGGGCTAATAGTTAGCGTTTGATGAATAGTGCTGTTGCTGAGTAAGGCGTCTTTGAAAGCGTGTGCGAATTCCAAAATCGATGGGAAACGATCCTGAGGATCTTTCGCAAGGGCGCGGAGTAGTACAGCATCAAGGTCTTCAGGTATGCTCGAATTAAGGGTACTTGGTAAAGGTGGACTTGTGTGACAGTGTTGATACCACAATTGATGTTGATTATGACCCACAAACGGTGGACGCCCTGTGAGAAGCTCGTAAGCCATTACAGCAAGAGCATATTGATCAGTTTCAGCGCTAGGATGACCGTTCCACTGTTCGGGGGCCATGTAGATCGGTGTGCCACGTATTGTTTGACTCTCACTCGTCGTTGTCATAAATTTAGCGACACCAAAATCTGACAGTTGCAAATTTAATTGATTGGGGTACTGCGCATCACCATGTATGAGAAAATTAGAGGGTTTGATATCCTGATGGATAATCTGGTGGTTGTGCGCATGTTGAAGAGCACTGGCCGCCTGCTTTACAATACGCTCGATATCCCAGAGTGAAAGCAAGCGCGACTTATCTCGCTTGCGTAGCCAATCAGTAAAAGAGCCTTGCTGACGATACGGCATGACCATATACATGAAAGATGCGCCATGAATGTTTTCCTCTCCTGAGTCATATACAGGCAAAATATGCCTATGGTCAAGCTGAGCAATCGCCTGGGCCTCTCGTAGAAAGAGCCGCGCAGCTTCTTTCGCCTCATCAGGATCCGCGTAACGGGACGTATCTGTCCAAATAACTTTCATTGCTACACGCCTCTGCAGACGTTCATCGTCAGCAAGGTAGACTTCACCCATACCTCCTGTCCTCAGTAAACGCAGGAAGCGGTATTGACCACATTGCTGTCCTTCTAATTGCATCGTTTTTACCCTGTTGTTTCTGAAGTAGCCACGTTGATGTTGCAATAGCAAGGAATACATTGAGAGATTAATAATGAGTACAAATAGTATAACACACGTACAATGGGAATAATAGGTTTAAATCTGATAACCCAATGCTCTTCCATTATCAACCTGGTCGTTTTCTTGAAAAGCTCACAGACAATCCCTGAAGAGAATGACGTGATTTGTTCCCATATATAAAATGAAGTGTATTTCCTGACTTCAGAGCCAGGAAATACACTCACGTGGAACATGTTCACATCATGTTTATAGGTTCAGGTCTCGTTACGGCGTTGGTTGATGGAGGCCACATGGCAGTGAACTAGAACTTTTGTCGCAAAGAGTCCACCTGGTGAGGCAAAAATGTCATACGTATTGCCATCAATCTTTAGCGGAAAAGGGGTGTCGTGATTTGCTGCCACGACTGGTGTAACCGACGGTAATGCATGCACTTTCGTATAAAAGTCGTCGTCACCACCATTGAGAAGAATAGGGGCGGGTCTGTAACGTTGCTCAATTTTAAATCATTATACTGTCCTTCCAGGCGGGTTAACTTATAAAATGGCTGCAAAGGAGAATTCAACACAGGCAGGTAGGTAATGATGTCTCCTTGCAAGTACACTTGATTGCCCTGCACCTGATACGATTGAGTGGAAGTTTCTTTCCCATCGTTTCCATAGAGCGCCAGTTGCACATAGATGTGAGGCAATGCTGCCGCTGTTGATTTAGCGCACACTCTAGCAACCTTCATCCCCGCATTGAGGTTTGCATATCTCTGCGTTAGGGTTTGAAAGACTACGAACACGCAAAGAGCTACGCCTACCACTAGCAGAAGAATTAATGGTAAGCAACCATATCCCGACTTGCGCCTACTTCCCTGACTTAGAGAATTTTGCCGAGAACTATACTCTTCATCCTGACGCATAAGGCTTTAAAGTTCCTATCTACGCTCCAGCAATTTCCATCAGTGCTGGTTTTAGCGATAAAAACACAACAACAACGGATTGTAATCGATGTTTGCAAAGTAAAGAGAGCAAGATCAACAGGTCAAGCTTCTTTGCTTTCGCAACGAAATAATTGAGCAGGATAGGTTCTTTAAGTGGTTCACCTCTCTCGGAGGCGTCTCAACCAGGTTGAAATAACATGTGAGGTGTATAGGGAGAGTTATGCGTTCGCTCAGTCCTCTAAAAAGTTCCTCTTACTTTATAATACGCAAACTCAGGTAGCAGGTTCCAATATTATTTCCCTCTTCACGATTTTTTCACAGTGGTCAGTGTCAGGAGACCGCTGCTATCATAAAATTCTTCAACAGGTTTATTGGGGGAGATTTCTTTCGGGTGCGGTTTTGTGTTTGTGTTGTGACTGTGTTGCTTTTGTAGAGGGTGGGTGCATGTGTGAGATGGATGGGGGCGAGGCGGCCTTGGTCATCCTACGGGTGCGAGGCTGTTGCTCAGGCGAACTGGACGGGGGCGACGCAAGCGTCCTCCCCCTTCCCGCCACGCCTCTCCCGCCCCTACGGGTGCGAGGCTGCTGCTCAGGCGCACTGGACGCGGGCGACGCAAGCGTCCTGTTCATCCCTGAGTCCTCCCGCTCTACCCCACCCTAACACGTATACATCCTCTTCCGATCCTCCTTCACACGAGACCTACCTCCTGAAAGCGTCCTTCCTCATCTACCCGCTCTCTTCTGCCACTACAAGAAAAGGCGAGAAGTAGATTGAGATGATATTATAATAGTGAAGGGTTGCTCTATTTTCCCATTGATTATGTATAATGAAGAGTAAGGGGTTTTTGATTGGCATTGGAGCATAGCAGGCAGCTTGTTTGGATTGGCGTTGGAGCATAGCACTAGTAGGTAGTTTGTTTGGACAGTCGGACGTTACAGCTTTTACAATTTACGGCGGAGTATTTTAGGGAGCAGAGGCAGCAGGCGTTCCTGGTGGGGGGGTCGCTGCGCAATATTCTGTTGGGGGAGCCTTGTAACGATTGGGATATTGTGACGCCGGGGGATGCGCCGTCGCTGGCGCGTGGTCTGGCCGATAGGTTGGGTGGGTTTTACGCGCGTATGCACGAACGGGCGAGTCGCGTGGTTGTGCCAGCGGTGCTAGCGAAGCAAGTTGCAGGGGAGGCTCACACTGGGATTGCAGGGGACGCGGCTCAAGAGTTGCGACAAGAGGATGGCTCGGTCAGTGGAACAGTAGGCACTGGTGGGGTTGCAGGGGACGCGGCTCATGTGCGGCGGCAAGTGGAGGGAGAGGGGCGAGAGGTTCTTTTTGATATTTCTCCACTGAGGGGGAATACTGTGGAGTTTGATTTGCGGCAGCGGGATTTTACGGTGAATGCGATTGCGGCCCCGCTGGATGAGGTCGTGCGGCATATCGAGTTGGGTGGGTTGAGCGTGCAGGGGAAGAGTGAGTATAGACGGGGGGCGCTGCTGCACTTTATTGATCCGTTGCATGGGGTGGCCGATACGATGGCGCGGCGGCTGCGGGCGGTTGATGGCGAGGTGTTCAGGCATGATCCGCTGCGATTATTGCGGGCGGTGCGGTTGATGGCGCACTATAGGTTGGAGGTGGATGGTTGGACGCAGGGGTTGATGATGCGCGATGCCGGGCTATTGCCGCAGGTAGCGCCGGAACGGGTGCATGATGAGTTATACACGATCCTGGCAAGTGACGGCGCGACGGATCGGCTGCAGTTTATGGATGATCTGGGGCTGCTGACGGTATTGATACCAGAATTTATCCCGGCACGCGAGATGAGCCAGCCCAATCCACACTACTGGGATGTATTGCAGCACTCGTTGCAGACAGTGGGGATGTTAGAACGGCTGGCGCGACTGCTACAACAGCCCGAGGAAGTAATTCGCGAGAGTCCCCTGGAACAATCGGAACAACTGCGACATCAGCGACATCGGCGACAAACAGAGGACGAGAGCAGTGAAAGCGAGTCGGAGCACGAGGGCGAGGAAGAGAGCAATCTCGTCGAGATACAGAGGTTGCTGCGCGAGGCTGAGGGACAGGGTATTTTTTCTTTTACTGCGCTGACGGCTCCAGGGATGAAGCTGGCGGCGCTTTTGCACGATGTGGGCAAACCTGTTACGTTTTCTATTGATGATAAGGGAGCAATCCATTTTTACGGGCATCCCCAGACGGGCATGCCCCTGGCGCTACAGGTGATGAAACGGTTGCGGGCGAGCACGCATGATTGCCGCCTGGTGGGTGTTTTGACCTCTCACCATATGCGGCCAGGCCAGTTGGGTTTGCATGGTGATGTGACGCCACGCGCCGTGAGACGCTATTTTGTCGATCTGGGGCCGACGGGGATTCTGATCGCGCTTTTTTCGCTGGCCGACCA
>CAWKKX010000002.1:0-67041 GCA_963850365.1 uncultured Chloroflexia bacterium | reverse complement strand
ATAGAAATGCTGGGGTACCGCTGGACTCTGATTCTAGGGGCTGCAATCTCACTCATTGGTAGCTTTGCATTCGGTCTGGAACCACCGTTTGCGATCTTGCTGGTGATGCGTCTGCTCATGGGGGTGGGCGCGGGTATACTTGAAACGGCCCTCAATGCATATGTCACGACGCTGCCACGGCGAACATCGATCTTAAACAATTTACATGCATTCTTCGGTGTGGGTGCATTGGTTGGTCCTTTGCTGGCAACGGGTCCTGGCACTTAGTCTGGGTTGGAACTGGGTGTATTTTGTGCTAACCGTCCTGAGTGGATTACTGCTTGTCGGGCTGGCGCTATTTTTTCCACGCAAAGAACGGCTGACGGTCGCTCAAATACAAGAAAATCAGGGGCAGAGCATTGGGAAGATGCTGAGCACTTCATTGAGGATGCGCATTATCTGGATGGCAACGCTCTTTCTGCTTTTTTATGTTGGGGTTGAGACAAATTCGGGCAATTGGAGCTATAGCTTTCTAACGGCATGGCGGCACGAGGGGACGTTGTTCGCAGGCTGGGTTGTGAGCGGCTACTGGCTGGGACTGACGCTTGGACGCTTTACGCAACCACGCATTCTCGAACACTTCGGGCTAGGCAATATTGCTTTGCTGCAACTTTGTATGCTGGAGGCGGTTATTGGTATACTACTCACCTGGCTGGTCCCTTCTGGCATTGTGGCGGCATTAGGATTATTGCTCACCGGCTATGGGCTGGGGCCAATCTACCCGACTATTGTGGCTCTGATGCCCAACCTCGTACCAGCTCGTATGGTATCGAGCGCGATTAGTTTCCTGATCAGTTTGAGTATTCCCGGCATTGCGGTATTTCCGTGGATCGCGGGCATTCTCGCGCAGGATATTGGCCTCTGGACGCTCTGGCCCTTTACACTCTTACTGGTGATCGCGATGCTCGCCTTCTGGCTCCCTCTACGTAACCACGATTATCGGCAAACTGAGGCGGCAACGCTTGATGATGAGCATATCAATGCCAGCGTATAAATAGCTTTATTATATATATATTGTTGCATTTTACTCATGCTATCTACCTGCAAAATTGGCCTTTCTATGAGCCGCTATAGAATTTGAGGCCTTGTATCGTCAGGCCGGCTTGCGCATAACAAATATTATACAGACCTCTTCACCGTTCAGCATCATAGAGGGAAAAAAACAGTAATAATTCAGTTACTCCTCCTATCTAGCACTTACTATGCTGACGTTACTAAATAGTTACCGTTTGCCCTAGTACTTTCTTCTCAATATAGTTGCGTTATTGTATCAGAACCTTTTAATATACAAATAGGTTGTTCGCATATTTAGAAAATAGGCTTAACTACTATTGTACTCTCTATTACTTCTGGTTACGCCTGAAGATCTTGTTGTGTGGGTAGAAGAAGAGGTGTTATGAAACCATCATCGTATCAATCATTGAATTCAGAGATAAAGCAGCCTGAAGAAGATACTATTGTCGTTGAGCAATCAGAGCGCGGTTTCTTTCGCTGGTGGATAAGGCTTACAGGTCCTACGGAGCTTCCACGTAGCGCCCCTTTCAAACAGAGAGAAGCCGTGCGCCGTGGACAACTTGCCAGTACGATTATGTTCTTTCTGATTCTTACTCTCTGCGTCGTTTTGCTGATCGGCATTGTTGGCTCTAACTATCACATTATTTCTGCCGTTTCGATCATGCTTATACTTGTTCTGGCTGCAATTATCAGCAATCGCACTGGTCATATGAATATCGCGGGACTCCTTCTTTCGCTCGGTTATGACGCGGCCGTCTCTTCTGTGATCCTGACATATCCAGGTGGGTTGACACCAGGTATCCTTGGCTTATATGATATGCTGCTCATTTCAGAAATATGCTTTATCACCCTTCTGCCGCTCAACTGGGTCTTTCTCTCTCTTATTCTCAACATTGCGTTTATCGTTGGTGATCTCTTACTTCAGCCAGGGTCGGCGAGCTTTCAAGCAATGATGAGTGTTGATCGCGTTGCAGTCATTGCGCGACCCATTATGCTCCATGGGATCGTTACGGCGGTGCTATATTTCTGGATACTTAACAACCAACGCGAGATGATGCGTGCAGACCTGGCTGAAGATCTGGCGGCACTACAGAAGGAACGTATGCGAGAAAAAGAGCAGCTACAGACTGGCATTGAGAGCATACAAAACGCACTCGTGCAAGCGGCCAATGGAGGTTTTTCGGTGCAGATCCCATTGTCACAAGAAAATATCCTCTGGCGAGTCGCGAATTCGATCAATACTTTATTAGCACGCATACAAAGGGCACGCAAGGATGAAGAACAGATCAATACGTTTCTTGAGCAGTTGACCAGCGTGTTACAAAAGTCGCTCATCACACGACGCCCACCTATTTTACCATTTCCTCCACAGTCAGGCCCAACAATGAAACTGATCAATGTCTTGCGAGCTCTGATGATGGTGCAGTCAGTAAACCCTCCTGCCTCAAAGCCATCAGCCCCTCCACTTGATTCGCCCCCTTCCAAGCGCCAGCAGTAAATGTTTTAAGACAAGAAAAGTAAGGTGCATGCTCATATGGAAACCGAAGCGACTCATGCTTCATTTGAATTTGAGGCTTTACGTGGAACAATTATCTTGCCTGATGACGACAACTACCATGCGGCACGTCGGGTATGGAATGGGATGATCGACAAATACCCTCTCCTCATCGTTCGCTGCTCCTGTATAGCAGACGTGCAAGCTACGCTACTCTTTGCACGTCTGCGTCAACTCCCTATTGCTGTACGCAGCGGGGGCCACAGCGCGTCTGGCAGCAGCATATGCGACCAGGGGATCGTGATCGATCTCTCGCAGATGCAAACGATACGCATCGATCCCCTTGCCCACATTGCATACGTGGAGGCGGGCGTGACGATTGGTCGGCTTATCCGTGCAGCTCAAGAACATGGTCTGGGCCTGACGATTGGTACGGTCTCAGGCACAGGCATCGCGGGGCTGACGCTCGGCGGGGGGATCGGATGGCTCATGGGCAAACACGGATTAACGGTGGATCATCTGCTTGCAGCTCAGATTGTCACCGCCGATGGCAGGCTCCTGACGACCAATGCTACTGACAATCCCGATCTCTTCTGGGCCATACGCGGCGGCGGTGGAAATTTTGGGGTTGTGACCTCTTTTACTTTCCAGCTCTTTCCGCTGGGAGAGGTCCTTGCCGGTCTTGTCCTTTATCCTTTGGAGCAGGCAAGCGAGATCTTAGCGCTCTATCGCAAAGTTACGCAGGTGGCACCGGATGAACTGACCGTCTATGCGGCCTTCGTCTGCCATACTGACGGCTCGCCGGCCGTTGGCATGGCGCTCTGTTATTGCGGAGAGGATCTCAATGCAGGTGCACGCCTGATTCTTCCGCTACGTACATGTGGGCAAGCATTGCTCGACACTATTCGCCCACAACCGTACGTCAATGTCAGTACAATGTTGGATGCCGGTGCGCCGGATGGTTGGCGATACTATCAAAAAGGTGGCAATATTAACCTGTCCGATGATGCAATCGAGGTTATTCTTCGGTATGCCCACGCTCGTACTTCGCCGCTTACCCAGATCCTGATTCAACACATTCATGGGGCGGCCAGCCGGGTGAGCCCTACTGCGATGGCGACCTCTGAGCTACGCGGCAACCACTACAATCTGCTCATCGTTGCGACCTGGACTAACGCACACGAGGACGATGTGCATAGAGAATGGGCGCAAACGTTCTGGCAACACATGATGCCATTTGCAACGGGCAGCGGCTACGTCAATTTTCTGGGCAACGATGCTCAAGCAAACGTTGCATGCGCCTATGGCGAGAACTATCAACGGCTAGTTGCATTGAAAACATACTATGACCCAACCAATGTGTTTCGCCAAAACTATAATATCGCACCTGCCCCTTTTCTCTCTTCTTAAAACTACCTGGTCTGTTAAGGCTCAATTGACGGGAGGCCGCGTAGCGACGACCCTTGTGGTTGCCGTGCACCCTCTGGGGGTTGCCGTGCACCCGCATGTCGAGCCGAGCCACGACGACAGAGACCCCACAGGGGCACGGCAATCCCTTGTGGTTGCCGTGCCCCTGTGGGGTCGCTACGCGAACGGGGCCACCCCGCGTAGCGGCAATCCCTTGTGGTTGTTGCCCTCGCCCAGCATCACACGACCCGCGAGATGGTTCGAATCAAGTTTGACAAAGCAATAGTAGACTGTTGCGGGTCATTTGACGGCTCGCCGCGTAGCGACAGCGGCTTGTCCGCCGTGCCCCTGTGGGGTCGTCCTGGCCCGGCTCTACAGGCGGTTCCACGACGGCAACCACAAGCCGTTGTCGCTACGCGGCCAGCCGTTAAATGAAGTTTGTCAGAGCAATAGTAGACCGTTGCACTTCATTTGACGGATCATTCTATGACCTAGAAGCCCCTGTCGGGCCATGCTATGGACCGCGGCCTTCCGTCAAATGAAGATCAACAGTCTAATAGAGCACCACGAAGGATGGCCGCAATACGAGGCACGACCTATCCTTCGTGGTATCGTCAACTTCGTTTTCCTCCTATCCTATTCTGTAATCGAGCTCTGGAGTTGGATACTGCGTGAAGATGATCCAACTTCGATCTGGTAGCTGCCAGAGGTAATGGCCCATTTATGCGTCGTGGTATCCCAGTGCTGGAAGGCGCGTGCATCGAGCGCAATCGAGGCATGGCCCGTTGCTCCTGGCGACAACGCTAATTTCTGGAAACCCTTTAGTACTCTCGGTGGCTCACCGGCAGCCGCTGGCATGCTCACATACAACTCGGCGACTTCCGATCCTGCACGACTACCCGTGTTGGTGACATCAAACGTGACCGTAGCCGTATTGCCTGAGCCACTAGTAACCACGAGATTCTTGTAGGCGTAGGTCGTGTAGGAGAGGCCAAAGCCAAATGGGAAGAGCGGCGCGACCTTACGCGCATCATAGGAACGATAGCCCATCTTGAGCCCCTCAGAGTAGTTGACCTGATTATTGATGCCTGGATACTGAGCGGTTGTGTTAGCGGGCAGGTCAGCAACCGCTTTCGGGAACGTAATCGGCAGCTTGCCAGAAGGATTGATGCCGCCAAAGATGATCGATCCAACGACATTGCCATCCTCTTCACCAGGATACCAGGCTTCCAGGATAGACGAGACCTGATTCACCCAGGGCATGAGGACGACGGAGCCACTCTTTACGACAACGATAGTATTCTTGTTGGCCGCTGCAACCGTGGAGACAATCAAGTCTTGACCATCTGTCAATGCGATATCATAGTCCGAGCCCTCTTTGCGAGCGTCTCCGACCATGACAATTGCGACATCAGCGGCTTTGGCGGCTGCGGCTGCGGTGGTAAGGTTGGTGCCATCGTTATAGGTGAAGGTGACATTGGGAGCCTGGTTCTTCAGGCCGGTCAGAGGATCAACGGTATAAAGTGGGTGGACACCTGCGGTACCGCCGCCGCCCGATTTGGCAACACTTGCCCAGGCAGACAAGCCGATCAGCGCGACCGAGTGCACTTTGCTTGCACTTAGTGGCAGGAGATTGGCGCTATTCTTCAGCAATACAGTGCTGGCCTGACCGACCTTACGGGCAGTGATGCCGTCTGCAGTGGTCATCGCGGACGAGATATCTGTCAGGACGGGAGGATTATCCCATAGACCCAACTGCATCATTTCGCGGAAGCGGCGGATGAGTTTATCGTCGATGACCGAGACCGACACAGTGCCAGCCTGGACGGCGGCCTTGAGTGCGGCACCAAAGAAATTCTCCTTGGGCATCTCCAGATCCAGCCCATTCACTGCAGACGCAACCGTACTATGTGAAGCGCCGAAGTCCGTGGTAACAAAGCCCTGGAAGTTCCAATCCCCCTTCAGGACCTGGTGCAGAAGGACCGAATTTTCGCAGCTATACTGTCCATTAACCTTTGGATAAGCACACATGACTGCGCCGACATTTCCTTGTTTGACGGATGTCTCGAAGGGGGCCAGATAGAGTTCACGCAATGTGCGTTCGTCGATAACGCTATTGCTCGTGTTGCGGTTCGTCTCCTGCTCATTACCCGCATAGTGCTTGGCCTCAGCAATTTCGCCCTGGCTCTGAATACCCTGGATCTCGTTTGCCGCGATCTGGCCGGCTAAATATGGATCTTCGCCCAGATTCTCGAACGTACGACCATTTTGTGGGACACGAGCCAGATTCATGTCTGGACCTTCCAGCAGATCGTTGCCGAGCGTTTTGGCTTCGGTACCGATAACATCGCCATAGGATGTCGCCATGCTGGTGTCCCAGCTTGCGGCCAGCGCGAGTGGAGCTGGCAGCGCGGTGGCAAACTTACGCGGCGAGATGGTACCATAAGAGACGCCCGCCGGGCCATTTGTAACCGTAAAACTCGGAATGCCCAGACGTGCCACCCCCGGCACAAAGCGTAAAGTAGGAGATGCGCCTCCGACCCCATGCAATTCTAATATCTTCTCATCCAGGGTCATCTGCGCTACGATTGCTCGCGCCCGCGCATCTGGAGTTTGGGCCAGCGCATTGGTGCTGACCAGGGCTGGTGCCGCCAACCCGAAGAGTGTTATGCTGCTCATCACAATGATGTAGCAGAAACGTAATAAGCTCCGTTGCATTGTTGCTCTCTTTCTCATAAAGCTGACATCTTGATCGGATGAACATATGTTAGCAGTACGACCGACCAGACTGAGATGCTCTACCTGGTTCAGTATATCTAAAAGGGTCAGGCTGTTCTCCACACAACGGCACGGCGTGAGAATTGTCTACGAGTGGCGTTGATACGTGTAAATATGGAGTAATGTGCTTCTAAATCTAAGTTGAGCACAAACAGGACAGGACAGCTCATGATAGGCCTCCGTGCCAAAACATTATGTCCACACATGATATTGGTTGCTGGATTGATTTGCTTGCGACAAACTAAACTAGCTTGCACAAAGATAGTGGATACAAAAACAGTATTTGTGGTATTGTGCCGGGGGCGGACTTTCATCCCTGCATTGAGCATCAGTGAAAAACTGGTTGATGCCTGGATAAGCGGCCCTATGGTTCTTCCCTGATGCCATAAGATCCTCCTCAAAAATATAAACCAGGAAAACGATTTCTCAGTACTATAGAGAGAATACCCTGAATAGCTAGCTTTGTCAATCCGGCATATTTTCTACATTGAATATACTTAATTACATAATAAATCATATGTGCTCAAGTGGAGGGTGAAGCTGGTAAGGAGAGACAGTGGAGGGAGAGCATATATAACCTATTGGTGATGTATTCATAAGAATTCTCTTATAGTATATCATTGATATGTTGGTACAAGACTAGGTACAATGGGGAGGTGTGAGTTTTATATATAGTTAGCTATACATTTTATACAGTGGGATCTGGCTCAAGGGAGCGAACCTTCAAAGGAGGAGAGACGTGAACATTATTCTCATTGGCGCACAGGGATCGGGAAAAGGCACGCAGGCAGAGAAGCTTGCCCTGGCTCTAGAAGGATGTCATGTAGCTAGTGGTGACCTGTTCCGTAAGGCCCAAAAGGAACAAACAGCGTTGGGGTTGAAGGTAAAGGCGTATCTGGAGAGTGGCGAGCTGGTTCCCGATGAATTGACGGTTGCGATGATATTGGAACGTATAGCGCAGCCAGATTGTATGCATGGCGTGTTACTGGACGGTTTCCCTCGTACTATTGCACAGGCGCGGACATTGGATAGCAACTTGCAACGTTTCAAGCGCAGCATCGACAAAGTTGTGTATCTGGAGGTACCACGCCAGGAACTCCTCAAACGGCTCTCCGGTCGATATATTTGTCAGGCCCACCAGCATGTCTATAACCTCGTCACACGCCCCCCCAGAGTCTCTGGCGTGTGTGATATTGATGGTAGCAAGCTATATCAGCGCTCCGACGATACTGGCGCGGCTGTGCAGAAACGCCTGGATATCTTCTTTAACGAGACCATTCGCCTGCTCGATTATTACAAAGATCAGCAGAAACTGGTCGTAGTAGACGGCGACCAGGATATTGATCAGGTGCATCGCGACCTCTTGCATGCTGTCAGGAAGGGCGTTGAGGTCGGGAGTATGAAGGGAATTCTCCCCTGGCAGATCCCTCTTTCACCAACCAGTGTGCCAGCACGCATGGATGTAAAAAAGTAGTGCCGAGATGAGTTTAGTATCCATTTTTCCCTCTTTTTTACGAGAAGCTAGTACGGAGAAGAGGCAGGGAGGGGCATCCTGAGTGTGGGTGATCGAGACAACGGCGTCATAGATTGCCGCACGCAGGATGGCAAAGTTGCGCGTTAGGTGAATGGTTGCTGGCTGCGCACTGTGGAAGATGCTTGCGATATTAGTCGCAATGATTGAATGATCAGGACTGCCTCCCGCAAGCATGCGTAGCTGCCCGTCGAAGTACTATAGTCAAATGATCAGCAGTAGCACGCAAAGACACCCGCCCACAAATGCTATGATCGCCTGCCAACAACCTTGAGGCAGAATTGTGTGTCTGCTCGGCTATTGGCATCATCATCAATGCTCAACGGCTGATTTGCTGGTAACTGGTAATCTGGCGGGTCTAGCTCGAATTGATAGGTGTGTAGCAAGGTGGCCGTAATAACCATTAATTGGACCTCCGCGATACCAGCCCCCAGGCAGCTATGCTCGCCCAGCCCAAAGGGAGCATACGCGCCACGTTGCCGGTGCTCGTTGCGTGGATCGCGATAGCGATCAATGTCAAAGGTCTCGGGCTGGGGAAACCAGTTCGGCAAGTGATGTGGAATGGTCATCTCGACAAGCACTTCATCGCCCGGCATCAAGCGATAGCCCGCGAAAGTGAATGGTTTCGCCACCACTGCGCTAAATCCGCCATCCGTATACATGCGCAACGTCTCCATCGCGGCCCCCTGCACATCATGCATTGATTTCAACGTTTCCCAGCTAAGCGGACCCTGCGCGAAGGCTCGATCAGCTTCATCGGTCACGCGTCTGAGCGCTGCCGGATTTTTGAGCACAGCGTAGAACAAGAACGTATTTGTGCGTGCAACCGTCTCCAACCCTGCTAATAGCGGTCCCAGCCCGACATAGACCAATCGTTCATCAGGATACATCTCAGGATGCTCGGCCGCTTTTGTCAACCTGGCATCTACTATATCAGGTTTTCGCTCGTGCGCAGGAGTAGTTCTGTGCGCCTCAAGGATCAAGCGGCCCAGCTCAAAAACGCGCTCTCTGGCCCGCTGAAAGCGTGGAGATGCGAGTATATCGCGCTTCTTTGAGCCAAATGAGCTAACGATAGAGGTCGAGAGGTAAATGACGAGATCTTCCAGGTAGTCTCCAACACTATAGTTTACCAGGAGCTGACCCAGTTGCTCGGCTACGATACGTTGCATGGATGGTAATACCTCGATGCTCTGTCCCGGCTGCCATTGTGCATGCTGGTGCGTAATCTCAATCATATGGGGAAGTTGATCGAGTACCTGAGTGCGTGCATACTCATGGCTGGTAGATGCTCTGCGTTTGCGGTTTGCCTCGCCATCGCGCATCGTCGTCATGCCTCCGGCCATGCCACCCATCGCGTTATTGAAATCCTTCCACAGCTCCGCGCTCATGAAAAACTCGTCGCCGTAGCGGCTGGTGAACATATTTGCTTCGGGACCCACGAGTATCACTAGTGGCTTGTTATCTTCTCTGGGCAAGCGGTAGACAGGTCCCAGCATTTGATAGTACTTCAGAGACGGACGTGCGTCATTCTGCACATCCTGTAGATTCGCCAACGGTGGTAGGGGGACGTCTGTTATGTTCGTTGTCCAGATCTGACTTTCCCGCTCGTTCATTGTCGCTTTCTCCTCTCCTGTGCTATTCAAGTTTTTGTAACAACGACTGAATCCAGGCAAGTTCTTGCTCATGCTGCTGCTCGTTGAAGGTGATGACCGCTTTTATATAGTCATCAGCGGCCTCAGTAGCAAGCGCTCTCATTTCTTGAATATGCACGAGCTTCTTGCGCACGATTCCATCCCTCGTACGCAAAATTTCCAGGCGTGCCTCCGGTTCGAGCAGATGAAACAGTGATACACGGATAAGAAACTCTGAATCGTTTTGTAGAATCTCCGCTGAAGCATCCTGTAAGAGCATTTGCATCAACTCCAGGCCATGATCGGTAATGCTATAGGTGTGGCGATCAGGTTTCCCTTCCTGGCGCACAACCTCACGTTGTACAGCGTGCATCTCCTCAAAACGCTTTAATGCCGAGTAAAGCACCTTGTTATTAAGCGAAACCGAAGTGCCAACAATCTGCTCTACATGCTTCTTGATCTCATAACCATGCTTCGATCCGTGAGATAGCATGACCAGAATCAATATGTCTGAATACATATACCCTCTTAAACTTATAGGTTACTGTTACCTATGTAACTTCCACTTAGACAATAATAACCTATGATTTTGCAAAAAGCAAGTGATGAGTAAAGTTGTACAAAGAGTGAGTATATTTTGGTTGTACTATAACAAATTGTGCTTCAAAGCTCTGCTCCCCACCCTTCCATTTACACTACCGAGATAACGACCATAAAGCATGAGTAGCTCCATATGACCAAATAGATTGACATGTATGCAAGCATACCCTTATACTAAAAAATCAGATAAGGGACAAAATCCTGTTGCGAGAGATAGGGTATTTATGCGTTATGGACGAGATCAGTGCTGAAAACATGCTTGGCCGTTACTACCTGTTGTCCATGCTTGGCAAAGGTGGCATGGGTGAGGTATGGCTAGCGGAAGACCCGTTGTTGCGCCGCCAGGTAGCAATCAAGCGTCTGGTGCCACATCATAGTGATGATCAGCAATACATACAGCGCTTTGAGCGTGAGGCCCGTGCAGCCGCAGCTCTACACCATCCCCACATCTTGCCGCTACACGACTATGGTCAACAGCGCCTCTCGGATGGACGCCTGGCAGCATATATCGTAATGTCCTATGTTGCCAATGGCTCGCTTGAAGAGCGCCTCGCCAGCGTTGAGGACGAGGGACATTTATTGCCGAGCGAGGAGGCTCTTGCCTATCTCACCCAGGCGGCCCAGGCGATTGATTATGCCCATGAGCAAGGCGTCCTGCACCGCGATATCAAGCCGGGAAATATGCTCTTGCGCGAGGATCGTACGCTACTATTAGCCGATTTCGGTCTGGCACGCCTGGCCGACGACGAGGATAACAAGCTGACACAGACCGGGATGCCCATCGGTACGCCACGCTATATGGCCCCGGAACAGGCGCGAGGCGAGGCGATAGCGGCCAGCGATATCTATAGCCTGGCCATCCTGGCCTATCGCTGCTTCACCGGCCACCACCCTTTCAACGCCGATACTACCTATGCATTGATTATACAGCAGGTCACGGCACAGCCGCCCGCGCCACACCAGTTTAATTCCGCACTCTCCCCGACCTTTGAGGAGGCACTCTTGCGCGGCCTGGCAAAAGATCCTGCTCAACGTCCATCCACCGCACGAGAGTTTATCTGGCAGCTGCGACAGGGACTGGCTGTACATACCCCTGCCACAACAAAAGACCTTGCGCCCACAGAAGAAACGGACCCGGTATCAACAGTACCAACGCCAGATCAGCCCAGAACGCTACCACGCCGGACATTTATACTGGCCGGCAGCGCCCTGATTGGAGGAGCAGGCATCACCGCCCTGGTCCTCAGCACCTTTGGTCACACACTATTCGCACCAGCAGGAACGAAAAGCGACAAACATCCAGCCCCCGCAGCCATACAAAAATCGGCTAACCCCATTCCTGTACAGATTCAGGCGATCCTGAGTAAGCCAGTTATACAGCTCGCCTGGTCCCCCACAAAAAATATATTGGCCGCCTGTGGACAGGATGGGCAGTGTGTGCTCTGGGATCTCCAGACCGACCAGGCCGATGTGCCGCTGCTGGCACGACATACGCTCAGCACCAACGGATCTAATCCACTCAGCATGGCCTGGTCGCCCGACGGCAGCATGCTGGCAGTGAGTAACGCCGATGCAGGCAGCACTAATCCTTACGCCGTTCTAGTTTATAAAAGCGACCTTAGCAACCTGGCGTCTGGCTTCTCGAACTCGACCATCACCTCACAACAGCAGAATAGAGGTCTGAGCTGGTCACCAGGCCGCGTCCTCATCGTTCTGAACTCGGTGAGCAACAACCTGTATCAGACCAGTCTGAGCGTCTACGACCCTGCTCAACCAGCGCAGACATTGCAACCTGCGCTTATCAATGGTATGCCGGCAAGTTTTACCATAGAGACACTGCCCACAGCGCTCGCGCCCGATGGCTCAACGCTGGCTCTAAGCATAGGCACGGCAGACCAGACTCAGGGCGTGCTGGTTGGTAAGGTTAGCGTGACCGGCACGCAGGTACAGTGGCAGCCTGATCCGCTTCTCCCAACTAACCATGAAGTGACAAATATCGCGTGGTCGCCCGGCGGCCACTATTTAGCAGGCATCCTGCCACAGGATATCAGGCAGATCTTGCATGTATGGGATGCGACGCAACATTACCAACCACTCAAACTCGCATTGAGCCTGACCAATAGCGCCGAAAGTCTGAGCTGCATCGCCTGGTCGCCTACCAGGCAGTTCCAGCTCGCCGCCGGCAGTTCGTCGGGCAAGGTCTATCTATGGAACCTGGGAGCAAGTGGAGCCTCGCTCGTACGTACCCTACCCGGTATAGCCGGCAACGTGACGGCGCTTAGCTGGTCACATGACGGCCAGCGGTTGGCCGCAAGTTATGATGACAATCTCGATAGTATTTTAATCTGGAGATTGGGATAAATTATGGATGGTGTTGTGCAGAATCAGCAAAACAGAATGATCGGGCGTTATCGGCTAACACAGCTGATCGGGCATGGCGGTATGGGCGAGGTCTGGCAAGCAACCGATATCCACCTGGGCCGACAGGTCGCCCTCAAGCTGCTCCCGGCACTGCCCGCCGAGAAGCGCGGCTACCTGGATAACTTCGTGACCGAGATGCGTGCAGCCGCAATGCTGGAGCATCCCCATATTCTCGCGCTACACGATTTCGGCGAGCAGCACACGAACAATGGCCTCGTCATCCCCTATCTGGTGATGCCATACGTGCCCGGCGGCACGCTACGCAAACGCATGCAGAGCGCCAAAGGGATGCTAGCTGTACAGCGCAGCCTGTATTTCCTCAAGCAAGCCGCACTTGCTATCGATTACGCACATAGCAAACAAGTAATGCACCGCGATATTAAACCCGAGAACATGTTGTTGCAACAAGATTGGTTGCTATTAGCCGACTTCGGGCTAGCAAAGATCATGAGTAGCAACAGCGTACACGAGAAAACGCACGCGCAATCTGGCACGCCAGCCTATATGGCACCGGAGCGTCTGCGTGGTAAGGTCGAACCCGCCAGCGATCTATATAGCCTGGCCGTCATCGCCTACGAACTCTTCACCGATCAGCAACCCTTTCAGGGTCACAACGCTTACCAGATATTCATCCAGCACATACAGGTCGCACCACCAGACCCACGCCAGCTAAACGCCAGCATCCCTGAAGAAGCGGCCCGTGTCCTCTTGCAGGGGCTGGCAAAAGAACCCCAGGAGCGGCCCACATCGTGCAACGCGTTTATTGAAGCGCTACAAAAAAGCTGGGAAAGTGTGGCACCACCTCAATATAATCCTGATGTCACCCTGCTAGGTCCCCGCAGCAAACGCTGGCAGCAGCCATCTCACATACCATCCTCAGCCGCCTTTGATACTTCATTCTCCACACATTTAATGCCGTCCTCCTCGAACGCGTTCGAGTTTCCCCAGGTTGACTTTTCTCCCCCTCCCACAGCACTGAATACACCCGTTTTGCCCACGATCAAAGAGGACCAGCAATCCAATCATGAGAATGGACAGCCCGCGATCAAAGAGATCCGAGAGCCTGATCGTGAGAACGGGCCGCTAGCGAACAGAGTTAGCCAGCCAGTTGATCGTGAGAACGGGCCCCCAGATGATAATAGCAGGCAAGCAAAGATCGATAGAAGTACGAGCGATATGCCCTCGCTTCCGCCAGGTAACGTGCGGCCAAAGATAAGCCGTCGCCAGGTACTTATCGCAGGTGCTGGAGCCACGGCACTAGCAGCTAGCGGCTTAGCAACCTTCGAGTTTTTGCGCAAGCCATCCGCACCAGCAAGTACGCCCGTTCCGGGACCGCACAAGCTGATCGCAGGCGTACCGCTACTCAGCCTCAATGGACACAAGGACGAGGTCTGGTTGGTCAAATGGGACCCCAGTGGACGTTACCTTGCGACGGCTGGCAAGGACGAAAACTTGATGCTCTGGGATATCGCCGCCGCCCTGCGCAATCAGCATCGAGAGCAGACGCTCGCACAACCAGCTCGCACCTGGAACGTAGCCGGCGTCAAATTTGAGAATGTCAATAACAGCGTGTGCTGGTCCCCCGATGGTCATAAACTGATTGTGGCGCAGATGTTTGGTGACAAAATCTATGTACTGGATATCGCCGCCAAAACAAGCATACCGACCGTCTATAGCGATTTGCCAGGCATAAATACAGGTACCGATCCGATCTATAACGGAGTCTGTCCCGGTCCCCTGGCTAACCATTTCACGGTTGCCAGCGGAAACTTTGCGCACATCTGGCGCTTCGGCCAGACGAACGCAGCCGAAAAAACGTTGTATTGCGATAAAAAGCTACAAGCCAACCTGGCCCAGATGAACTGGTCGCCCGATGGCTCTATTCTCGCAGCCATTGCCGGTAGCTTCTCCAACGATTTTCTGCGTGCCGCCTTCTGGCGCAACGGAGAACTTGCCGCTCACACCGTGAACCTACCTGTACGCAATACTCACTATACATTATTCAGGCTCGTCGATACCGTTGCCTGGTCACCCGTTGATCCGCACCTGATCCTGTTCTCCAACGCAGATATAGCCGTCATTGCGGACCTTAAAAATCAAGTGCTCGCGCTGGCTCTGGGCATCCTCCACAATACCGCCACCCCCGTCATCAACGGCTTAAGCTGGTCACCAAATGGACGCTATATCGCAAGTTCTTATGGGCCGCTGGGCGATAATAATGCCGCTGTTACCCCCAATCCATACATTCATATCTGGGATACTGTCACGCTCATGAAAAAAACGTCGTCCAAAACCGGTACAATCGATGCGCAGCCACCAACGCTCTCCTTTGCCCAACAGGGCCCATTGCGCCACACGAACACAATCATAGACGTCCAGTGGTCGCCCGATGGTCGTTACCTTGCTACCGCCTCACTCGATCATAAAGTGATAGTATGGAAGGTTGATGGGGCATAACTGGCAAGCGTCATCAAGCCGAGAGGTTGAAAAAAGTGGTTGCGCAAGGGCTAATTTGAGCGTACTATGTATTATTATTTCGGTGAGTTTCATAGGGTTATTTTACGGCGTCGAAAGGTAATAACCATGTATAAGATACCAGCCTCATCCCTACAAAAGCCCACGCGACGTACAATGCTCGCGCATATGGCGCTAAGTACTACTGGCCTTGCCGCTCTCGTTACAGGTTGTAGTAGCTCCACACCAACTGCAAATCCTGGCGGTGCAGATGGCAAGCTTCCTCCACATCCAAACTGGAAATTTATTTTTGTGAATCATGCAATGACAAATCCGTTTTTTACGCCAACGAAATACGGAATCGAGGATGCCTGCACCCTTTTAGGTTGCTCCTACCAATGGGTGGGGTCGGAGACCAACAAAGTATCCGAGATGGTGGATGCAATGAAGGCCGCCATTGCTACCAGGGTAGATGGGATTGCAGTGTCGCTGGTTGACCCCACGGCTTTTAATACCGTAACGGATGCAGCCTTGCATGCAGGTATTCCTGTCCTTAGTTATAATGGGGATGTGCCGCCTGGCAACCCGAATAAGCGCCTGGCCTATATTGGTCAGGATCTCTATCAGTCGGGCCTGCAAGTAGGTGCTCATCTTATCGATCTGGTAGGCGCTGGTGATGTCGTGGGTTTCATTGCCACGCCTGGCTCTCTCAATTTGCAGCCGCGCATCGACGGAATTCACGATGCCATCAAAAATTCTGGGAAACCAATAAACTTTGTTGAGATCGCGACCGGCGTTGCGGTAAGTGATGAACTTGCGGCCATCGACACATATTACCAGTCCCATCCAAAAATCAAAGGCATGTTTGCCGTTGACGGCGGTAGCACGCAATGTATCGGCCAGGTCATTGAGAAGTACCAGCCAACATCGAAAAGCGTCCATAGTGGTGGCTATGATTTGACACCCATAACGCTCGCACAGATTGACAAAGGCAACCTGGACTTCACCGTCGATCAACAGCCCTATCTACAAGGTTTTCTAGCGGTCACTCAGCTTTTTTTGTACAGGTTGTCCGGGGGCCTGCTACAGCCATCCTCGACAAATACAGGCCTGCATTTTGTCACGAAGGAGAATGTCGGCCTCTACCTGAAAAATCAGACCCGCTTTGAAGGTAGCTCCAATAAAGAACTGGTTGTTGCGCATTAGCAAATAAAAACTTACCTTCTCTTATCTCGACTTCGCCACGTAAACTCATCCGGCGCGATAGCAAGCTCACCTTTATTGCAATTTTTATTGCTTAACACTATAATTAGAAAATAGTGCAAACCTATCAACCAGAAAGTTTTGTAATCATATAACTATTTTTTAGTGTACTACCAGGTAAAAGAGTAAGAGAGACGAGGATAGCATTCTAATCTCTATTCATGCAAAACAACTTGCAAGGAGTATAAAGCGGAACCTTAAAACAAGTGGGGACGGACAATGATGTATCAAAAGCAGCGCGAGGAAGGCGTCGATGATTCGCCCGTTGCAGTCCTCTATCAACGTCATGCGCATACAATATTGCGCTACGTTAATCGGCATATACATTTAAAGGAAGATGCCGATGATCTGGTGTTAGAAGTTTTCATGGTTGCTCTCAGCAATAAGGCCTGGGTGAGCTGGGACGAGCAAGAGCAATTAGCATGGCTACGGCGCATTGCACACAACAAGATGGTAGACCATTTGCGGCGTATTTCGCGCCGTCCAAGCGTTGTTCTGGATGATGCGCTGGACCTGCTAATTGAAGACGAATATCGTTCACCGGAGCAAACGGCGTTGCGTAATGAAGACCATGTGCAGCTGCATGCACACCTCAATAATCTTAGTGCAGCTCCAACAGGAGATAGTGCGTTTGCGCTTTGCTTACAATCTGCGAACAAAAGAAATTGCTCAGATCGTGAATACAAGCGATGGTGTTGTACGCGTAATGCTCTCACGAGCGCTCAATGCTTTGCGGCGCGTTTATAATCAATAGGAAGGGATCTGACTATGGGTCACGAGGATACATATTTTACTCCCGAAGCCGTAGATGAGGAGATTGATCGGCTTTGTCGTGATTCATATCTTCCAACTTCCCCCTCACCCGATGCACAAATGCTGCAAGAGTTACGTGCCCTTTGCCAGTCAGATGAAAGCAGATTACAGCATATTTGGGCGCGTCTCGCAGCACAAGCGCAGCAACAAGAACAAGAAATCACCAAACTGCCAGTCGATATACAATACTATCAGCAACGGAAATTGCAGGATCAGTTGCAAAGCGGTACCCCAACTCATGAGCATTTTCTTATGGATGTGCCTGCCTACGACGACCAACGGCACGAACGAAAGGCCAATGACGATCCCTCGCCAGGAAAACCAGCGCAGAAGAAGAACACCCTGCGACGGTTGAGCCTTTTCCTTTCTCAACTTGTTGCAGTTTTAATTATTGGTAGCTTGCTCTTCGTACCAACATGGATGGGCTACCAGCATGCGGCCTCGCCCAATCAGGTCCACCAGACGCAGCAAGACATTATCTCCCATAGCGTATATCTGAGTAACGAGCAGGGTGTAATGGGTGTTAACACCACCAATGGGCATGGGCGTTGGACCTATACTATCCCTAATTATGCTCTTGGTTTACCGGCTAACCCGATTGTGGATAACAATACAGTGTATACCGAATCGCAGGATAGCGTGTATGCCATTAATGCAATGACGGGTGCATCGCGCTGGTTACATACTTTTCCGTCGCAACTCTCTCCTTACCAGACCACCAAGTCCAGGCTTGTCCTTGCTAAAAATGCTATTTATGTCCCGGTTGTATTTATGGAAGTGGACAAACTGGATGCGACCAATGGGAAGTTGCTGCAAACCTACAGGCCACGCCTGAACACAAATATTGTCTCCATTGCAGTTGAGAACGATGCCCTCTATGTCTTTGGCCGCTTCGATATGTGCGCTTTGCGTCTATCGGATGGCAAGCAACTCTGGCACCAACAAAATCTGGATCAGTCGCAGGTACTTGGCGTTCCACATGTTGTGAATGGCACATTCTATACTATTGCATCAAGCGATGTAAATTGGCCCTATGCCGACCCTGCAAGTACGAGCCATATCGAGGCATTTGAAGCGGGCAGTGGCAATTTGCTCTGGCAATCGACACCTATAAAAGGTAGCGTAACAGATATCAGCATCAATAATGGAATTATATATGATGGCTCGACGAATGGCTCGGTCTCTGCTTATGATATGAAGACCGGGGGGACACTTTGGAGCACAACTATAAGCGGAATAAGTTTTAGTGGTAATATAGCCCCACTGGTAGATACAGATACTATATATATGCTTGCTAATGACCCGACTTTGTCCTATCAGTCGGTAGGCATCATCGCCTTGGATGCAGTCAACGGACGCATCAAATGGCAATATCCCGGCGATGGGACATTGATGAAACATATGGGAGGACATCTGTTCAACCCGCCAGTTGTGCAGAATGGTGTTGTTTTTGTAAATGATTCTATAAGCGGGTCGTACGCCCTGATTTCCGGGGCCGTGCTCTGGCATAGGCCTATCGACAATAATTCCTAGTGCAAATAAACTTGACCCCTGGTATGAATTATTTTGTCCCGATGGAGAAGAATCCTATGCTATTGCAAATAATGCAGAATTTTAAAATTTACTTATTTCCGGTCACTGTCATTGTTATAGGTCTTCTGCTCGTGCTTGTCTCGTTCGTTTTGCGTGGAGCGATGATAAATGATTGGTTACGCTTCTTTGGCTTCGTTTTGGTGCTCATCGGAGCATTGCAAAACATGAGAACATATGCAAATAAGAGAAAATTGCTCTGACTCACTTCATGTGACGGGAGGCCGCGTAGCGACGACCCTTGTGGTTGTCGTGATCCAGCCAGGTGAGAGGCGGGTGGACGGCAACAACCACAAGGGTCGTCGCTACGCGAACCGAGACCACGCCGCGTATTGTGGCGTGCGCACTTGATAATCTGCTCTAGTTTTGGGTGAGTGTGATGAGTCGCATCTGATTGTTGTAGGTACCAAGCGCGACGAGAGTGTTACTACTGCCAAGACGTTGCCAGACATACAACCTGGTCAGCGCATCGGGCAACGAGACAATATTCCAGCCACTACTATCAAGGTGCAAGACTCTTGGGAGATTGGAGGCCGTATCGGTACTGTACACGCCCAGGACCCATACATTTTGTGCTTGCAGTGCCAGCACGGAAAAGAGCGAATTGTTACTACCGGATAAGGCCGGATGAGTGGCATTTGTCCAGCTCGCCCCATTCCAGTGATCTAAGAGCACCGCGCTTGGAGCACTACCAACGGCCCATACATCATTTGAACTCACACTTGCAACCGACGAAAAGAGTGTCGTACCATTGCCCGGTGCCGGTGATTTCTCCACCCAACGCGAACCATCATAATGCTCCGCAATTGCATTTTTGGAAGAGAAGCCCACAGCCCAGATGTCAGTGGCGGAAATAGGACTAATAGCATCCAGCACGCTGTTTTGATCGGGACTTGGACTGCTAACGACGTTCCACAGTGAGCCATCAAAGTGTTCTATGAGTGTTGCCAGCACTGGCTTTGTCGCACTGTAATTTTTATCATAATAGTAATAAGATCCGACCGCCCAGACGTTCGTTGAAGAGAGCGCGGACACAGAAAGCAGGTCGCTGGTAGTGCCATTATGGTTGATGAACGACCAGTGTGAGCCATCCCAATGCTCGATCAGCGAGGTATCCAGTGCACCCGTGTTCGAACTCGTCTGGTAGCCACCAACGGCCCAGATATCATTTGTTGAGACGACGGACATACTATAAATGGCGCTCGATTTCCCAATAGATGGACCTGCAACGACTGTCCATTGTGAGCCATCAAAGTGCTCATAGAAAGCCTGGAGCTGGTTTGCAGTATTCGTATAGGTGCCTGCAATCCAGATATCATTGCTAGTAACGGGCGCAATCGTGAAGACCGTCATACCTGGCAGCGAGACAACACTCTGTCCAGGTGTTGCAATTTGCACACGCCCGCCAACAGTCGGTGTTGGCGTTGGTGTTGGATTAGAAGCTGGCGTTGGTGTTGGATTAGAAGCTGGCGTTGGTGTTGGATTAGAAGCTGGCGTTGCAGTCGGCGTTGGTGTGGGATTTGGCCTTGGTGTGGGTGTTGGCGTTGGTGTGGGATTTGGCCTTGGCGTTGGTGTGGGGATTGGCGTTGGATTTGGTGTTGGGGTGGTATCTCCTGGGAACGTAGGAAATGTTGGGAATGTGGGGAAGCTCGGAAAACTGGGGAAATCTGGAAAGCCTGGAAATGGCGAGTCCATTGGGGCGGGTGCAGGTGCGGCCTGCGCTATTTGAAATACATAAGAGGAGCTTACCCATACGAAAGAAGTGACAAGTAGTAAGCATACAGTTAATAGACGCACGCATCTTCTAAACATGATATATTTCCCTTTGTATTAACTATACAAACAAATTAAATTGTATATACGTTTTTATTATAAGTAAATAGAATACATGATTATATATTAACTTACCGCTTGAAGAGCAGCTCAGCTACGCAAACTCAACAAAGTACAACCGTGCATCCAAACAGAGAACAAAAAGGCTATACCAGAATGATTTATTTGCTTTCTGACGCTTAGCTTCGTATAATTCGGTAGGTATATTTCTGCAATTATTTGAAAATTATCAATGAAGAATAATAAGGAGTTCCGGGAAAATGGGATATCAGCCGGGCCAGCCGCCGTTTCAACCTGATCAGCCAAATCCTCACCAACAAGGATATCAGGGACAGCCCCCCTATCAACCTCAACACACCTACCAACAATCTGGCTATCAGCAACAGCCTTTCCAACAATCTGGCTATCAGCAGCCGCCTTTCCAGCAACCTGGCTACCCACAGCCACCTTTCCAGCAGCCTGGCTACCAGGAAAGTAAGGACTGGTTGATCGCCCTTCTACTCTGCGTATTTGTAGGTGGGCTTGGCGTTCACCGCTTCTACACCGGCAAGATCGCCACAGGCATAATCATGTTGTGTACGGGTGGTGGGTGTGGAATATGGTGGATCATCGATATCATTCTTATTGCAACTGGCAGCTTTACAGACAGCAACGGCATGCCACTTGTTAAAAGGTAAAAAGCAAGAGATAATAAGTACGTGGTTATAGGTTGAGTAGAACTATCATCAAAGCAGCAGGGAAGGTTGGAGGTTGCCTCCTGCTGCTGTGCGCGTTTTTTCTTGTGTCTCCAAGCTGGCTAGAAAAACAGCCTTCTCTCTGTCTCTCGCAGCTTCTCTTCAAGCGTACCTGTCCGGGCTGTGGCATCACACGTGCGCTCGCGTGCGCTCTACACGGGCATGTACGCAAGGCATGGCAGCACAACAAACGAGTTATAATCGTGTTACCCCTGCTCGGCCTCGTGTGGATACGCACGACCATTGATAGCTGGCACGAGCTACAAAAGGCTCTACAATAAGCTTTAGCAATTTTAGCTTTTTGCGCAATACAGAAAAGCTAAAATCGCTAAAACGTACCTCATCAGACGCTCTTCAAATTCACATGCGTACGGGGCCTTGACGATTCGCGTATCAAAAGTTGATGTTGCAATATAATCTCTTGTCGTGGGACATCGGGTTGCTGCAAGCGTTGGAGAAGTCTGAACGCAGCGGCACGACCAAGCTCGTAGGTCGGCTGAGTGACAGTGGTTATCGAAACGAGATCAGGAATGGCCCATTGTACATCATCAAATCCGACGAGTGCAATGTTGTCTGGCACGCGCATCCCATGGGCATAGAGAGCTTGGAGCGCCCCAATGGTCAACCTGTTGTTCGCAGTAAAAATCGCATCTACAGGTTGATCGAGCCCTAACAGTTTTTCAGTAAGGCTCTTACCTGTATCGATAGAGAAGGGCCCGCGTAGCTCAAGCTCCGGGTCAAACGCAATACCGGCCTCATGTAAAGCCTGCTGATATCCACGTAAGCGTTCGTTACCCGTCGTCGTAGAGCGTGGACCCGTAATGATGCCGATTCGTCTGTATCCATTAGCAATTAAATGCTCAACAGCTTCTTTTGCAGCCGTAACATTATCGATGAGCACTGCATCAATTAAACGGTTACGTACACGTCTATCTAATACCACAATAGGGATGTTCCGCTCTACAAGCAGCTCCAACGCTTGCGGGTCTTCTTGCGTCGGGACGATAATTGCGCCTGCCACGTTTTCTGCCGCAAGAATCTCAATATACTGCTGCTCTTTGCGGGCATCCTCGGCAGTATTGCAAATGATGAGGAGATATCCATTTTGTTGCGATACATCTTCAACACCACGCATGAGCTCGGTGAAAAATGTATTCTGGATGTCGGTGACGAGCAGGCCTAGCAACATCGAACGGCTGCCCGCAAGCGTGCGTGCAGCCCTGTTCGGCTGGTATTTGAGGCTCGCAGCCGCAGACTGCACTTTCTTTGCTAACTGAGGGTCAACTTTATCGGACCCATTAAGCACTCGCGAGACGGTAGCCATTGATACGCCTGCCAGCTGAGCTACGTCACGTATAGTTATCACTTTCCGCTCAGGAACCCTACCGGCGGAATCCGACTTTGCCATAAGGTACTCCTCGCCAAATAATAAGATGGTGAAATAGAATTTAGAGAACGCTTTCACATGTCTCGGCACAAGTATAACAGATGTTCCTAGAGCATAGGCCCCCTCTTCACTCAAGAACATTATACGAGCTTTCCGTTGAATAGCAAGAGCTTGACAAGGCTAAAGTATTTATGTTACAAGGTTTGAAGTGTAGCCTGGCCGCACGTATAAAATTTCTATAAATTTTTCATTCTTACATAATTATTGTATTGCAAAATAATTATTGTAAAAATGAAAACTTGTAGAAAAAAAGTGTGAGTGCCTGCGACGCTCACACAGAAAGAAAATAAGAAAAGGCAATAAACTTATGAGTATTTTAGAAGCGAAGAGAGCGATTACACAGGCAATTGCATCTGGCCCCTTCCAACCGAACTGGACATCGCTTCAAGCATATCAGGTCCCTTCGTGGTACGAGGACGCGAAGTTTGGGATCTTCATTCACTGGGGCCTCTACTCTGTGCCTGCATTCGAGAATGAATGGTATACACGCAACATGTATATCCAGGGCTCTGAGGCGTTTAAACATCATGTGGCAACCTATGGGCCGCAGTCAAAATTCGGTTATAAAGATTTTATTCCTCTGCTCACGGCGGAAAAGTTCGATCCCGACCACTGGGCAAATCTCTTCCGCAGGGCGGGTGCGCAGTTTGTAGTGCCCGTGGCGGAGCATCACGACGGCTTCGCGATGTACGATAGTAACTTTTCTGACTGGACCGCCGCAAAAATGGGGCCGAAACGTGACCTTATCGCGGAGTTGGCCGAGGCGGTGCGCAGACAATGGCTGATCTTCGGTCTCTCCAGCCATCGCGCCGAGCACTGGTGGTTCTTTAACGGCGGTATGGCCTTTGACTCGGATGTACAGGATACCCGCTATGCTGGCCTCTATGGACCCGCGCAGCCTCAAACGCTACAGCCAAACGAGGAATTTCTTGACGACTGGCTTGTACGCTGCTGCGAGCTGGTTGATAAGTATCAGCCACAATTGCTCTGGTTCGACCGTGGGATTGTGGAACCGGCCTTTCGCTCCCGTTTACAGAAATTCGCTGCCTACTACTATAATAGTGGAGCGCAATGGGATCGCGGGGTAGCCATTAATTTCAAGGATGATGCTTTCCCTGAAGGGTGCGCTATCTTCGACGTTGAACGTGGACAACTGGCTTCTATTCCCCCATATTTCTGGCAGACGGATACCGCTGTGGCGAAAAACTCCTGGGGCTATATAGAAAATCAAGAATACAAAACTGCGACTGACCTTATAGGTGACCTTGTGGATGTTGTGAGCAAAAACGGTGCATTCCTGCTCAATGTCGGCCCACGGCCCGATGGCACGATTCCTGAGCCAGAGGAAGAGCTGCTTTTAAGTATCGGTCGCTGGCTTATAATCAATGGCGAGGCAATCTATGGTACGCGCCCGTGGCAGATCTTTGGTGAAGGCCCAACTCAGATAGCCAGTGGCAGCTTCAACGATACGGAACGAGCTCCCTTTACAAGCCAGGATATTCGCTTTACGACGCGTGGAGAGACGCTTTATGCGCTCGTCCTGGCCTGGCCGGAGCATGGTACTGTTACTATCAAGTCGCTTTCTACTGCTTCCGGTCTCTTCCAACGTCAGATCGAGAAGGTCGAGCTTTTGGGCTACCAGGAGCAGGAGCAGCTACAATGGAAACATGATGCAAACGGCTTGACGATCAACGTGCCAGCGCTTAAACCCTGTGAACATGCTTTCGCGTTTCGCATCTCGCCCGTTAAAACGCCTGCGTAGCAACGTCCCGTATTGCTCTGACAAAGTTCATTGCACGCTTTTAAAATGGCCTCATCTCCCTTCGAGGGCGGTTTCAATGATCGTAGAAAAGGACCGAATGAAGTTTGACAGAGCAGTAAGTGCATTCAAGCATGAAATGCGGAATACTTTGGCACAGTTTCAGCTTGATTACTCACAATTCATTCCGCGATTGGAGCTTGAATGCACTTATGGCATTAATTCCAATTTATTCGCAATAAGTGGCAATACATTTGTTTTCCTTGCAGAACCACCGAAAGGTTGCCAATTTATTGTGCACAGTAAGTGCCATCAACCTAAGAATTGCTGGGCTTTTTTGTGTGAGAAAAAGCAAGGCATGGTGACTGAATAATCACTTTTACCTGTAATGAATCTAGAAGCTATAGGTTTCGTCGTGTTTTGCATGAAAAATGCAATGATCGTGCCTTACTTTTTCTCGTTCGATAAGATCCTATATTCTTAGGTTTATGCGCATTGTGCACAATATATTGGTATTTGCATCTTTAGCATAAAAGACAAATGTATTGCTACTCAATTACAAACTAGTAGTCAATGTCCCTCATGACTGTCGCCCTTCGCTACAATGGTAGGTAGATGGAACTATGATTAAACCGAGGCCAGTACGCGGCCTGCTATTCAGCAATATAGCTGTGCTGTTCTTTGGGCTGGCAGGCGTGCTGGGAAAGTTGAGTATGTTGCCTGCACCTCTGATTGTGCTGGGGCGCGTCTTTTTCGCGGGCATTGTGTTAGGTGGAGTGGTGCTGGCACGACGCGTGGATATGCAAGCACACAGCCGTCGCGACCTGGCACTACTCGTGGGGCAAGGGATATTGCTAGCAGTGCACTGGACGGCTTTTTTTGCATCTATCGCCATCTCTAATGTGGCAATTGGCTTACTGGCCTTCTCCAGCTTCCCGCTCTTCACAGCTATCCTGGAGCCATTATTGTTGCACCAACGCGCCAACCGGCTCCAGGCTGTTGCAGCCCTGTTCGTGCTGCCCGGTATCTACCTTCTGGTACCAGAGCTCTCGTTAACCAATACGGCGACCCTGGGTGTGATTCTGGGCTTGCTTGCTGGGGCAACATTCGCTCTGCTCTCGGTCGTCAATCGCGGGCTGAGCGCATCTTACGCGAGCCTGACCATCAGCCTGTACCAGGATGGTATCGCAACGTTAGTGCTCCTACCCACCCTGCTCTTCCTGCCAACGACCACACTCTTCACCCTACACGAGCTTGGCATCCTGCTGCTACTCGGCATTGGCTGTACCGCTATCGCGCATACGCTCTTCATCATGGGCATGCGCGACATTACCGCGCAACTGGCCAGCCTCTTCGGCAGCCTCGAACCCGTCTGGGGCATCATCTTCGCCTTGTTCTTGCTGGGAGAGGTTCCATCTGCACGTACCCTGCTGGGTGGTGGCATTATCCTGGCTGCCACAACTGCGCCACTCTTCGGCAAACATCAGCCAGACCCCTCGACTGACCATAAACAGGTCAAATGACACATCCCTTATCTACCACTTCTCTGCTATACTTCTCACGCTACATCAGATCAGTATTCATTTTAACAGCATTTTTTTACCCAATAGTAAGAATTTTATGGTAATAAGGTGGGAATTATGATATAAAAGCTATACTTACAGATAAGGGTCTGCTATGCTTTATCCAGAAGATATATTAATCGAGGCGGATACACATGTTGCATAGTCTAGTTATGAAACATTTTTTTATCATTTAAAATAGTATATACTGTACAGGTAAGCAATTTATACCAATTGTTTCCTTGCAAATTCCAGGCGTCCACGGGGTGCGGCAGTATCTAATTAGGATCGGCGAAAATAATGGGAAGAAAGAGAGATTGAGTCATGTCGAAGAATATTCCTGGCATTGTGAGAAAGGGTAGGAGGAGGACTGAAGAGAAAGTTCGCATTTTGGTCCAACCTAATCCATATCCATTGGAACAGCCGGGCATGCAACCCAATGTCTCTGGTCCTATGCCACCACAGAGGCATGCAACCCGGTCAGATGCAGCCTGGCATCCCACCGCAGGGCATGCAACCTAATATCGCTGGCCCTATGCCACCACAAGGCATGCAACCCGGTCAGATGCAGCCTGGCATCCCACCGCAGGGCATGCAACCTAATATCGCTGGCCCTATGCCACCACAGGGCATGCAGCCGGGCATTCCACCACAAGGCATGCAACCTAATATCGCTGGTCCCAGACCACCACAGGGCATGCAACCGGGTGGACCTGGGGCAATGATGCCTGCACCTTCACCTATGCAGTCATCACCGGTTATACCCATGCAATCGAGTGGGCAGTGGCGTGGGGACCCTAATGCGTCCCCACAAGCTTTTCCACAAGGCAATAATCAACCGTGGCAGGGAGGGCCTCAGGAGGCAGTTGGAGCTCCTCATCCTCCTCATATGCCACAACAACCCGCACCACCTGCATACAACAATCAGCAGAGGCCGGCTAACCCTCAGCGGCAGCCACCACCACAGATACAAAGGCCATCAACGCCTTTACCCTACAATAACAGCGTCCCGATGCAACAAGGGCGAGGCACGCCACCGCCTCAAGGTAATATCCCTTCCCAGCCGCTCATCCCTAATCAGAGATTTGCGCCCACTCCACAATATTCGCCTGAGCTGCCACATACTCCAGCTCTATCACAGCCTATCGCCAACCCGCAGTATCCGCCTGCACAGCCACAACATACTCCTCCCATAGCCAACCCGCAGCCTGCAACGGGCCTGCCTAAAGCACCAACAAATGGGCAATCCGCTACCGCTGGACCAGGCGTACCGATGGCCCATATATTCGTAGAGATCGATGGAAAAATCATCCAGGAATGCCGGCTCGACAAACCAGCCCTCACCGTTGGCCGCCAGGATGCACGTGACATCCAGATCAAGCACCAGAGCGTCTCACGCACACATGCTAAAATTCTCTTCGAGAACGGCATCTGGCATGTTGAAGATGCTGGCAGCGTCAATGGTATCGTGTTTAACGGCCAGCGTGTCTCGCGTACAGCGGTCAACAATGGTGATCGAGTCTATATTGCTCCCAATATAGCGCTCATCTTCAAGATGGCTTGACAAACTATCGCTAGCGAGCCTTTTGACTGGTCGTTGACGGGCTACTTACAATTTTGATATACTATTCAGTAGTATCGTCAGGCTATTGCTTTGTCAAATTTTAAATGGCGAGGGGTCCGCGTAGCGACGACCCTTGTGGTTGTCGTCCTCCAGCCCGCTGAGAGGCCGCGTAGCGACGACCCTCAGTGGTTGGCATCACGACTACAACCTGCTGAGAGGCTCTAGCGACGACCCTTGTGGTTGTCGTCCTCCAGCCTGCTGAGAGGCCGCGTAGCGACGACCCTTGTGGTTGTCGTCCTCCAGCCCGCTGAGAGGCCGCGTAGCGACGACCCTTGTGGTTGTCGTCCTCCAGCCCGCTGATGAGGCCGCGTTGCGACGACCCTTGTGGTTTTCGTCCTCAGCCCGCTCTGACGGCAACCCTCAGAGGAGGCACACGACGACAACCACAAGGGTCGTCGCTACGCGAGCCGGGACCATCTCGCAGGGCCTGTTGTCCTCTCTCTTAGCGAAAAAAGGGTGCAACCAGGTTTGACAAAGCGCGATTATAGTTAATGCTAGCCTTGAAAACTAGAGCTTGCCAGGACTTGTAGGAGAAACTACATACCTGAAACGTGGTCGGTCTCCGTCTTAAAAAAGAGGCTTCGTCCTGTTATACCCAACTTTCTTGCTTGACAAGAGAGACCTCTAACGGCGACATGGGAAAGGACACTTCAAATGGCCTCGGAACAAAGACCATTTCCAATTGTGGGAATTGGCGCTTCTGCCGGTGGATTAGAGGCGTTTAGAGAGGTATTACGCTTCTTGCCCGATGATACAGGCATGGCGTACGTTTTGGTGCAACACCTCGACCCCAAACATGAAAGTTTGTTGTCCGCCTTACTGGCACAGGTTACGCACATGGCCGTCTGCGAGGCCATGGAGGATATGGTCATCGAAGCAAACCATGTCTACGTCATTGCCCCCAATACAGATATGACGCTCTTCCAGAATACTCTCAGCCTGCTTCCTCGCACGAAGACCAGCGGGCAACACCTCTCCATTGATACTTTTTTCCGTTCGCTCGCTGAAAGTCGAACCTCTGGAGCCATGGGAGTGATTTTATCGGGTACAGCCGCCGATGGGACACTGGGGCTCCAGGCAATTAAGGCGGCAGGCGGCATGACATTTGCTCAAGACCCCACGTCAGCACAGTTTAATGGGATGCCGCGCAGTGCCATTGCCGCCGGGTGCGTGGATTTTGTCGGGTCACCCGAAGAGATTGCCAGGGAACTGACCAGAATCAGCCACCATCCATATGTTCACCAGTTACCCGGAACAGAGATAGAGGAGGAAGCAGCCCCTCGTGGGCAAGAGGATTCCAAACGGGAGTTCGAGTTTCCAGCAGATACTGCGTATGATACACCGAAGAACGAACACGGATTTCACGGCTTATAAGCCCACAACGATCAAACGCCGCATCCAACGTCGCATGGTGCTCTTGCAGATCGACAGCCTTGCCCATTACCTGGCCTATCTCCGCGATCATCTGGCCGAAGTGGAAGCCTTGCACCAGGATATGCTGATCGGCGTGACCAGTTTTTTTCGGGACGTCGCCACCTTTGAGGCTCTTGAGCATGGGATCTTCCCGAACCTGATGGCGACAAAAGCCGCAGGTTCCCCCATTCGGATATGGGTGCCAGGCTGCTCCACTGGAGAGGAAGTCTACTCCCTGGCAATCTGCTTGCTGGAATTTCTGGCTGAAGACTCATACGAGTCCCCCTCTATCCAGATCTTTGGCACCGATCTCAATGCGAAGGCGATTGAATATGCCAGGATGGGCACCTACCCTCCAGGCGTCGTCAGTATGCTCTCCCCAGCACGCCTTGAGCGCTTCTTTCTACCCATCACTGGGGGCTACCAGATTAACAAGGCCGTCCGCACGCTCTGTGTCTTCGCCCAACATAATCTACTCAAAGACCCACCATTCTCACGGATTGATCTGATCTCGTGCCAGAATGTACTGATTTATTTGGGACAGGCAGCACAAAAGAAGGTCTGGACCACCTTCCACTACGCACTCTCGCCCCACGGCATACTCCTGCTTGGACCTTCAGAAACCATCGGAACTGCATCTGATCTCTTTGCGCCTTCCAGGGAATACAAACGGCAGTTGTATATCAGAAAAGCGAACAGATCACTCATCAGGGGCATTGGCAGAACAATCATAAGCACACCATCAGAAAACCCAGATGAGGAGAAAAACGATATGGTTCATGAAACGAGAGAAAAGAAGTTTGATCTACAAAAAGAGACGGACCGCTTGCTGGCCAGTTTTGCCCCGGCCAGTGTCGTAGTTGATGAGGAGATGGAGATCCTGCATTTCCGTGGCGACACGGACCCCTACCTGGGACCTGCACCTGGCCGTGCAAGCCTCAATCTCTTCAAGATGGCACGAGCAGGTCTGGATCTGGAACTGCGAACCGCCATTTCCAAGGCCAAAAAGAGCGGCTTGCCCGTGAAGAGAGAAGGGGTTCGGGTGAACAAGAATGGCGTGTTCAGCAACATCACGGTGCAAGTCATCCCGGTGAAGGCGTCGGCCACAGAGAGCTACTTTTTGATCCTCTTTGAAAACGTTTCCTCCTCGCCAACCACCACTACCGCATCAGATGAGCCACAAGGGAGTGCCGCTGAACTCAAAGATCAGCGCATTCGGGATGTAGAACGGGAGTTAGAGTCCACGCGCCAGGAGATGCGCTCCATTATTGAAGAATTCGAGGCCGCCAATGAGGAACTGCACTCGGCCAATGAAGAGAGTCTCTCCAGTAATGAAGAGTTACAAAGCCTCAATGAAGAACTGGAAACGTCCAAAGAAGAGATACAGGCCAGCAATGAAGAATTGCTCATCATCAATTCAGAACTTCAGCAGCGTAGTACGGAACTTCAGGAAGCGCGTGACTTCGCCGATGCGATTGTGGAGACGACCCGCGAACCACTGCTTGTCCTCGATGAGAACCTGTACATACAAAGCGCGAATCAGGCCTTCTACCAACATTTCCAGGTCGATCCTGCAGACACGGAACACTGCCGGATCTTCGAACTGGGAGAGGGCCAATGGAACAACCCGGAATTGCGCACGCTACTGGAGGAACTGCTTCCCAACAATCGCTCATTCGAGGATTACGAGGTCAACCACACCTTTCCCCAAATTGGGCACAGGACTCTACTACTCAATGCCCATCACATCGACAGCGTCCCACGTATCTTGCTCGCGATGGAAGACATTACCGCACGCAGGCAGGTCGAGCAGGTAAAACAACAGGCACTGGAACAACGTACGGAATTTATGGCAATTGCCAGCCATGAACTCAAGACGCCCGTCACAAGTTTGAAAGGCTATACACAGATCCTGCTCGCTCGCTTTACCAAAGCGGGCGACGAACAATCGGCGGCTTTTCTGGCAAAGATGAATATGCAGTTGGACAAGCTCACGGCTCTGATTAATGAGTTGCTCGATGTGACGAAGATAGAAGCGGGCCAACTCGCCTGGCAGAACGAGGAGTTTGATCTGCATACCCTCGTGCAAGACATCGTCGAAGAGGTAGGCTATACCACAAAACGGCACCAGATCCGCATTGAGGAAGCCCTCCCTATTATCGTCCAGGGCAACCGTGAACGCATCGGCCAGGTGCTCACAAATCTGCTGACCAACGCGATTAAATATTCGCCTAAGGCCACTACCGTTCAAGTGCAGCTCTCTAATGGCACTGAAAGCGCGACCGTGAGCGTACAAGATTTTGGCATTGGTATCGCCCCCGAGAAACTCACACACGTCTTCGAACGTTTCTTTCGTGTGAGCAATTCAGAACACGAGACCTTTCCAGGTCTTGGGCTTGGCCTCTTTATTTCGGCACAAATTGTCAAACGGCACGGAGGACTGATGGGGGTTGAAAGTCTTGTAGGCACCGGCTCTACTTTTTCCTTCACCATCCCGTTGCGTGCGCCGCAAGAAGCCAGTACGCAACGGAAAGATGGAGAAGGGCTACATGCGTAAAAAAATACTCATCGTCGATGACGATGCTACAATCGGGGAGGTCCTGCAATTGATCCTGGAGGATGCCGGGTATGAGGCAGAAATTGAGATGGATGGACACGTAGTTCAGTACTTACAAGAACCATTCCCTGACCTGCTACTATTGGATATTCGGCTCTCTGGCATCGATGGGCAGGCGATCTGCTGGCAACTTAAACACCAGGCAAGCACACAACACATTCCGATCATCCTCCTCTCTGCCCTTAAAGAGAGCCTGGATATGGTTAGAAATGCTGGTGCCGATGATTTTCTCGCGAAACCTTTTGAGATGGAAGAGTTGCTGACTCTGGTGGCAAAATATCTGGCGGGTTGAGCATTTCGGGCACGACCGTGTTCTATTTGCATAATCCGATCAACATCATTGTGACCAATCAGTTTCCGCTTGACCTGCCGACATTCATACGCGTCCTCTTCTTGCCGTGTCTCCTGGTCATCTGTATCAACGTCGGCGTCTTTTATCTGCTATATCGCAAGCAGTTGCGTGGCCGCTTCGATATGAAACGTCTGCCTTCATTGGAGGAGTCGGTGAAGCATAAAACGTACTTTCACTATACCTGCATCGTGCTGGTACTTGTCTCGGTTGCGTATGTGACAGCTTCCGCCATCCAAATTCCGCTCTCGCTGGTCGCGCTAGGGGGAGCCTTTTTGCTGCTCATAGGTGCTCTCCACTGGAAGCAAACGACGCTTTTGAGTACGGGCAAGCAGATCTCCTGGTCCATTTTTGGTTTTATTGCGGGCATGTTCATCGTTGTGCAGGCAGTAGAGGGTACGGGTCTCACGACGCAGTTCGGCCAACTCCTGTTGCACCTCTCCGGCGGCACGACGTTTGGCGCGGTGATGGTCGGCACGCTAGGCTCTGCAATCGGGACTAACCTTATTAATAATGTGCCGATGAGTGTTGTACTAACATCTTCGTTGCGTAGCATTCAACATGCTCCGCTGGCCGTCCAACATGGTTTTATCGCGGCAACAATCTTTGGTTGCGACCTGGGACCCAATCTCACCACGGTCGGCTCGCTGGCAACTGTCCTCTGGCTACTCATCCTACGCCAGCGCAACCTGGATGTGTCCGGGCTGGATTATTTCAAAATAGGGGTTATCGTTACGCCGTTGATGCTGGTGGCGGGCGCTCTGGCTATCTGGCTGCTCGTATAATAGCTCAGGAGGAAAATATGCGCATCCTTTGTTGTTTGGACGGTTCAAATAGCGAACAAATAAGCAAGGCGCTCTCTGCGCTGGTGGGCAGTGATGAGCAAACAGTTGCTTTATTGTACGTCATCGATAGCAGCCCGCATAGAGAGATGGAGCGGAAACGTGAAGGGCTGATGCGTCCACGTCGCCCCAGTGGGCCGCTGGATGAGCGTATGCGGCAGGCGGAGACAGCTGCGACCCAGGAGATCCTGAGCGAAGGGCTGGGTTATGTACCAGGGGCTGAAACGTTGCGGCGCGAAGGAAGGCCGGAGCGCGAGATCGTCCTGCAGGCCGCCGAGTGGCGAGCTGATTTGATCATTATTTGTCCGCGTTCCCCTGCATCGGGCGGGCCGTCGCTCGACCCCCGGTCCATCGGGCACGTAGCACGCTTTGTGTTGGATCACGCCCCCTGCCCGGTGCTGCTGGTGCGCCCTCTCATCATGGCTAATGGCTTTTCGCTGCCACGCTAATACAGCAAAAAGGAAATAAGAGGGAACCTTTTTCGCGTTTCCTGCATATTAGGTTACATGTAGAGGATGTGTTTCTAAAAAGAATGTGAGGGGAAGTTCAATGCAGAGTATCATCCACCGAGCTCAGATGGGGGATATCGCGGCCTTCCAGCAACTGGTCGAGACTTATTATACGGTCGCCTGGCGTACGGCACGCGTCTTACAGCCGGATATCGCCAGCATCGAGGATATCCTTCAGGAGAGCTGGATCGACGCATGGCGGGGCCTGCCGCGCTTCCAGAATCATCGCCCCTTTCGACCATGGCTCCTGGCTTTGGTGACCAATCGCTGCCGCATGGCCGCTCGCCGCGCCCGACTACCAACCATCACGCTTGATGACGTTGATACCGATCTACTTCTTACCGACGACATGCTTAAACATTTACTCCTACAAGAGCAGAACGCTGAGCTACGGGCCGCCCTCGCGCTCCTCCCCGCCGAGCAGCAACGCGTACTAGAGCTACGGTTCTTTGCCGACCTGGAGCTAGCTGAAATCGCTCTGGTGACTGGCATACCTCTTGGCACTGTTAAGTCACGTTTACATCGGGGACTCCACACGATGCGCACCAATCAACAAGCGTCCCAAATACGTACGACGTGCATCAATCAATAAACGTCCCAAATACGTATGATGGAGCAGAAGCGATGAACGACTACAATTACGCTAACACTTTACTAGAAGAGCAGATCCGCAATCATTATGAGCAAACCTATTATTATCCACATGACGTTACGCACTTCTGGACACGCCTCGCGCCACACATCCAGGAAGGTTCGCAACCCACACCCCGCTGGCAACGCCTGTTCAAAGCTCCTCGCCAACCGCCGCTTCCTCCTGAAAATCCTCTCCTGCCAACAGAGGATGCAAAACTGGATACGTTGGATATATGGGCCGTCGCCTGCCTGCTAACAGTATTGATTGCCAGTATGGCAACTGTGCTTAATCTGGCCGCTGCAAAAGGAAGAAGCAATATAACGCAAGTAGCAGGAAATACGGCAATCGCAGGTATCTATTTCACTACCTCACAGGACGAACCTGGCATGACCACGATTAATCGGATGGATAAGACCAGCCATGTTATCTTATGGCGGCGCGGGGTGAGTGGATTTGATTCTCTGGTTATCGTGGGGGATGCGCTCTATATGAGTGTCTATGATCAAGCAACCGAGCATGGCTATATCTACGTGCTCAACGCGAAAGATGGCTCCGTACGCTGGCAAACCGCCATTGGGCCCGATTACTTTCTGACTACGCCCGCCGTGGGCGATGGGGCTGTCTACGTTATGCAATGGTCGGGAAAAATCTATGCGTTGGATAGCAGAGATGGCAAGCTCAATTGGATCTACAATACAAAACATGTACCTGATATCGGTGGTGGGCTTCTTCGCCCCGGCAATATAGCTGTGGCGAATGGCATGGTATATGACACGATTCTGAATACACTCTTCGCGGTCGATGACAAGACGGGCATGCTGCGCTGGTCCAGGCAAACTGGCAGTAATTACCTGTATGGCTCTCCACAAGTAGTAAGCAGTATTGTCTATCTTTCATCTCGCTCGCAGAACAACTTTGGGGTGGGGCCGCAGTCCGGCTCTATCTATGCCTATGACGCCAAAAGCGGCAAGCAGGACTGGACTCATCCCGTGAGTAATCCAGGGCCGGGCGATCCGACGATAGCCAATGGCTTTGTCGTCTTTGCGGCAAGCGACGTTTATGCGCTCAAGGCCAGCAATGGGCATGAGCAATGGCGCTATCCCGTGGGACAGGAACTCTTCGCTGCACCCTATGTGACCGATGGCGTGGTGTACGAACAAGAATCTGGATTTATCCCTGGAGAACCATCCTCAATACAGCCTGCGTTGCTCGCCCTCAACCTCGCCACCGGTACTAAACGCTGGAGCCGGTCTATCAACGCATACATAGGTGCTGTGTACAATGGTATCATCTACGCAGGGTTAAGATCCGACCAGCTCGCAACCTTGCGCCCAACCGATGGTGCATTCCTCTGGCACCGAGACGTCGGGCAACACGAACAACAGGGCATCGATAACTACATACCAGAGGTCTGGCTGATACCCTGACCGACACGTTCAGATAAATTCGACGCATATGAAGCATGCCATGCTTCAACTTCTTTCTTACATTTATTTTATATTTTTATCTATTTTTGCAATGCAAAAATAGATAAAAATATAAAATAAATGTAAGAAAGAAAGAAGGGTGAGCGCCTAAGGCGCGAACACGCATGGGAAAGCAGAGAAGCCCATATATCGAACATCATTTATTTGCATTCTACCGTATACTAATAATAAGGTGTTTTAAATATTTCAATGCCAGACTACCTGGCAACGAAAAAGTTTTTTTCGCCCAGCCGTAATTAAGACAGATTGGTCATAGAATATGCCGTAGAGAAACTAAAGGCGCATTCAAACGTTGAAATAGTAAGGTCGTAATTAGTGCACAAAGACAAACAAGAACAATATTATCTCTAATTTATGCTTTTATGCTCTAATTTTCACTCGTCTTTTGATTTTGTTCGCTCGCTTTGAATAAGTAAGCAAGCGGCACCGGTTATACTGATGCAGGAGCTAACTTGCGTCGTCGTAGCTAAAATCATTTTTCTATTGATATTTTATCTGTCTGGAGATATATATTTTATGCCTGAATCGCCTCAAAATAAAGGACTTTTCCGCCCACCAACACAATTCCAGAGCGGGACAGAAAACGGTAATGCTCTCCCTGGCGCAACAGCGGGTGTTGCGGGAAACAATGAGGCTCAGGGCAACAATCACAATGTCGCACCAACGACAATGGGGATAGCACCAGCCAATGGACTGCGCACACCCAGCTCCTCGCTCTCCAACTATGCATCTGTTCCTGCTACCGCTTATCCTACTACTCCAGCATATAATCCTAATCAGAACTGGAACCAGGGCACGCCCCAATCTCCTATGCAGCCAAACGCGGCTCCCAATGCATGGAACCCTAACGCCATATCTCCTATGCCGCAAAGTGCTGCGCCCCACGATTCCAGTGCCACATGGAACCCTAACGCCATGCCTCCTACGCCTCAAAACGCCGCACCCAACATCTCCAGTACCGCATGGAACCCTAACGCTGCCCCTCCTGCCCAACAGAACAATGGCTGGAGTCAAAACGGAGATCCCAATAACAGCCAGAACAACGGTTGGGCGGGACCGCAGAGTAGTCCCGTCAACAGTTGGAACCAGAACGCTACTTATCCCAATAGTGGGCCAAACAATAGCTGGGGGCAGCCACCTGCTCAACCTGACGCCGCTCCCAGCAACTTTAACGGGCAATCACCCGCTCAACCTAACGCCGCTCCCAGCAACTTCAATAATCCTAACCCTCAGAACTGGAATCAGGCCCCGGCGTATCCAAATGCCGCACCCCCTGATATGAACAATGGCTGGGGCCAGCAAGCACATTATCCCGGCACGATGCCCAACAACCCAAATAACCCCTGGCCAACGCCAGCCAATCAGCAACCAATGGGCATGGCGGGACAAAATATGCCCTGGAATCAGGCGGCCACGCCTCCGAAGAAGCGCGGATTGGGCGCAAAATACGCTGGCCTGCCGACCTCGAAGAAAATCATGCTCATCGTCCTCATCGTCGCAATCCTCATCCCCTCGCTACTCATCATATTCGAGGGCATTAATGGCTATACGATGTACAGCCAGGCACGCAGCGGCATGCAACACCTGCAAAATGTGCAGGCGCTCTTCAGCGGGGGTCCCAAGGGCAATACGGCGAAATACCTGGATATCAATAAATTGCACCAGGCACAGATCGAAGTGGACGCCGCAAACAACGATTTTCATCAGTTGAGCGATAAACTCGATCACGACGGCTCCCTCAACCTGCTCGGCTCGATGCTCCCCAAACAGATCAACACGGCTCGCTCGCTGGCACATATTGGAGCCGACACCACAGAGATTGCGCAACAGGGCATCAAGTCGGCCATTACGCTCTCACCAACGCTCACGCCCGCCTTGAGCCATCCTCTGGGCGGTGGCACCTCGACTCAACCCATTGTAACTCAGCCTGTGATGAACGAGCTCACGAGCGATATCGATTTTATTCTGCCACGCCTGCATGATATGCAAAAATATTCAAGCGGATTGGATCTCACATCGCTACCGTTGAGCGCTAGCCAGCGCAAGACGATCACAACGGCGCTGCCACTGCTGCCTGTAGGGGAAACAATCTTGACGCAGGTACGCAGCAATCTTGACGTGATCGGCTGGCTGCTGGGCGTAGATCAGCCACGTATGTTCCTGGTCGAGACGATGGATCGCACTGAACTGCGTGCAACCGGCGGTTTTACCGGCCAATTCGGTGAGCTGGAGTTTAATGGCGGACGCATGGCACCTCTCAGCCTGAAAAACATAGGGCAGTTCGAGGAGGATAATCGCGCCCATGGCAGTCCGCTCGATCCGGTCTTTAACAAAGTCGCGGGCCAGGCTGCGCCCGCCCCGTTCACCTGGTGGCCCATCCCGAACTTCGGTCTGCGCGACGCTAACCTATCAGCCGACTTCCCGACTTCCGCGAAAATCATTATGAACCAGTACAAATACGAGTTTGGCAAGCAGCCAGAGGGCCTGATCCTGTTCTCGCCCTTCTTGATCTCACATGTACTGCAAGTTACCGGCCCAATCTCGGTCCCTGAATATAACGAGAAGATCACGGCTGACAACCTGGAGGCACGCCTGCACTACTATCAACTAGATAACGTAGGCATTCGTCAAGAAGAGATTGTTGAGAAGCAGGAAGATCCACAGATAGCGCGTAAGCTCTTTACCAAACGCCTCTCCGGTCTGCTGCTGGCAAAAGTGCAAGCTCTGCCAACCGATCAAATGATCGGCCTGGGCAAAGAGATGCTCTATGCGATGAAGACCAGGGATCTACAAGTCTACTTCACGAACGATAAGCTGGAGCAACTCATCGGACAATATGGCTCGACGGCTCAGATGGATCTCTCAACTGCGCATGATGGACTCTTTGTGGTGCAGGCGAACCTGAGTGTGAGCAAGGCATCGCAGTATGTGACGACGAGTATCAGCGATGCGGTGACACTGGACGCAAAGGGCGGGGCAACGCATGTGATGAAGATGCGCCTCGTCTATAATAAGCTAGGCGATGTCTATGGCCTGGATACGTATCGCGACTATGTACGTGTGTATACTCCCCCCAATAGCCAGTTTATCTCCGGCTCCGGCTTCTCGCATTTCGGCGATCCTTATTGCGGCGGCTACTATATTGCCTGCCCACAACGCGAGGACCTGTTTGGAACGGGCGAGATGATGTGTCCAATCGGCACGCAGATCGGCCTGATACCAGCCCTCAACGATGATCCCTATGGTGCCCGTCTGCGCCCCATCGATAAGATCGGCGCACCTCTCAATATGACCAGCGACATGACTGGCCGTAATATGTTTGCCAGCTGGGTCGTGGTGCCTAAGAATTGTACAATGAACCTCTCGCTCTCATGGTACGTGCCGCCCACCGGCCACGAGCCCTATAGCCTGCTCATCCAGCGCCAATCTAGCACGATGCCCAATCTAGATGTCACGATTACACCCGCATCCGGCACGTGCAGCTCAGCCAAACCTGGCGACTTGCACTACTCACACGTACAAGACGGCGAGGATCTGAGCTTTACATTAGCCAACCAGACAGGCGGCAGCTGCACCCTACAAACCAGGCCGCAACCGTAACGATCCCTTCAGGTATGTTTGTTTATGGCATAAACATGAAAAGAGGCGCGAACTGGTAAATGCCCCACGATGTGAGCAGATCGAGCCTACAAACATGAAACATTGCCCTCAATCTTGAACAGTGAGACAAAATTTCCTAGAAAACCGCTCCTCACCTGGCTTCTTCCATCAATATCTTGTTAATTGGAGGGAGAGAAAGAAAGGTTCGCGTTCGCTCTCCTGGAGGAGGTGTCTGATTAGATCAAGTAATGTGTCCATCTCGAACGGCAGTGATCCACGAGGACCAGTTTAGGACGCCCCCGGACCGAAATCGGGCCTTGAAGCAAAACTATTTCCACATTTCCGCTTTTCCTTTCCTCTGTGAGAATGCTGCTTTAGTATCTTTTAGAAAGCATTTGTTCAAAAAAGAATTCATTTGGAGGAAAAATGATGAACCAGCAAGACTCGACAGCCGTTACCATAGCACACGCCCATATCAACGCTTGGAGTCATCAGGATTGGGAGAAGACAAGAGAGCTCGTCGCCCCAAATGTACACGTTGCGGCAACATCTACGCAGTCCATGCTACCTAGCGGAGAAGCTTCAGGCATCGACAACTACATGGAACGATTGATAAAAACTGTGCAATTCATCGAACCCGGAAGTGTTCAGGTGATCTCAGCAATTGGTGATGAAAGGAACGCACTCGTTCTGGAAACTCTGAGGATCGGTCTGGGTCCAGATGGGACAATGGTGACCCTGGCAAGAGCTAGTCTCTACTTGCTCGATGAGAACAAGAAAATCATAGAAGAACGGGATGAATTCTGCGTTCTTTCACACTAGCGCAAATAGGGGCTAATTTGAGACTGGGTGGGCACAGGCGGCAAACCCTGTCACTACACAGAGCAATCAAAATCTTAGCTGCCAAATAAGGGGAACAACATGAGAAAAGTAATTCTATCAGAATTTTGTGGCGCTAGATGGCGTTATGGAAGCCCCACAATGGACTTTCCAATTCGGGAGTGGAGAGCAAGAGAAATATAAACTCGACGAACTCTTTGCATGCGACGCCCTTCTCCTGGGACGAGTGACCTATCAAGGCTTTGCATCAGCCTGGCCCACTATGACTGGCACGGGCATATATGGCGAGAGAATGAATAGCCTCCCCAAGTACGTCGCCTCCACCACCCTGCAAACAACTGAGTGGAATGCTAGCCTGATCAAGGGCGATATCACGGAAGAAGTGAACAAGCTAAAACAACAACCCGGTCAGGACGTTCTGATTTTCGGCAGTTGCACATTTGTCCAGACATTAATAGCACGTGACCTCATCGATGAATACCGGCTCATGGTCTTTCCCATCGTCGTAGGGAGCGGAAAGCGCCTCTTCGCGGACGGGGAAAAGAAGGTTCTGAAGCTGGTAGAAACAAAGACATTCAGTTCAGGCGTCGTCGTGCTTACCTATGAGCCTGCAAGATAAAAGTAACGCCTATGCCTGTTTAGTCAGATTTGTCGCGCTTCAGACTATTTTTCCACTATTGACACTTTTCATAGCTTTTTGCGCATTGCACAAAAAATTATAAAAAATGGAAGCCTGGCAGAACAAAGAAACGGGTGCTCACCCCTTCGACGTTTGCCCTCACGAGAAAAGTGTGTGTGTAATATAAGCAAGCAATTGATCTCCATTTTATTGTAATATAAAAGCCTTGAGGGAGACCCATCCTCTGCATATCCGACAATATTGCTCTGCCAAACTTGATTGCACCCTTTTCACTAAGGGCGAGGGCAACAACCACAAGGGATTGTCGCTACGCGGCGTGGTCCCGGCTCGCGTAGCGACAATCCCTTGTGGTTGTTGCCCTGCGGCGTGGTCCCGGCTCGCGTAGCGACAATCCCTTGTGGTTGTGCCCTGCGGCGTGGTCCCGGCTCGCGTAGCGACAATCCCTTGTGGTTGTTGCCCTGCGGCGTGGTCCCGGCTCGCGTAGCGACAATCCCTTGTGGTTGTTGCCCTGCGGCGTGGTCCCGGCTCGCGTAGCGACAATCCCTTGTGGTTGTGCCCTGCGGCGTGGTCCCGGCTCGCGTAGCGACAATCCCTTGTGGTTGCCCTCACCCAGCATCACACCCCTTGTAACAAGGACGTAATGAAGTTTGACAAAGCAATATATTCATAAGCAGTTACCCATTGAGAGTTGAGAGACGACGATGGGCTATTTTCCGCTTTTTGGTCTCCCAACACGGAAGGATGGCGAGCCTTCATTTTAAAGCTCAAATACATTGTTGTAATCAGTAGAAGAGAGAGGAGCAAGCAACACAATGGAATACAGGCAAATTGGTGGTCTGAAAGTTTCTGCGCTGAGCTTAGGGACGGCAACCTTTGGCGGCGATGGTGGTTTCTTTAGCGCCTGGGGGAATACGGATGTGGCCGAGGCAAGTCGCCTGGTGGATATCTGCCTGGAGGCGGGCGTGACGCTGTTCGATTCGGCGGATGTCTACTCTGGCGGCAAGGCGGAAGAGGTTCTCGGCAAGGCAATCGCAGGACGGCGGGACCAGCTCCTTATTTCAACAAAAGCAGCATTCCGCATGGGCGATGGGCCAAACGAACAGGGCACCTCACGCTATCATCTGATCCGCGCCTGCGAGGACAGTCTGCGCAGATTGAATACGGACCATATCGATATCTACACAATGCATGGCTTCGACGCGCTCACTCCCGTCGAGGAGACGCTGCGCACACTCGATACCCTGGTACAAAGCGGCAAGGTACGCTATATCGCCTGCTCCAACTTCTCCGGCTGGCACCTGATGAAGTCTCTTGCGATAGCGCAGACTTATGGCTGGACGCGCTACGTAGCCCACCAGGCATTTTATTCCCTGGTCGGGCGCGAGTACGAATGGGAACTCATGCCGCTCGCCCTCGATCAGAAGGTCAGCACAGTTGTCTGGAGTCCTCTGGCTTCGGGCGTGCTTTCAGGCAAGATCCGCCGCAACCAGCCAGTGCCGGAGGGTAGCCGGGTGCAGCAGATAGGCTCAGAGGGAGCGCGCATACCCGACGAGAAGGTGTACGAGATCGTGGATGCCCTCGATGCCATAGCCCAGGAGACGGGCAAGTCGCTATCTCAGATCGCCCTGAACTGGCTCTTGCAACGTCCTACAGTAGCAAGCGTCATAGTAGGCGCACGCAACGAGGAGCAGCTCAAAAGCAATCTCGGCGCAGTGGGCTGGAATCTTACAGCCGAACAGGTCACAAGGCTCGACCAGGCCAGCGAGATGCCCAGGATATACCCTTACTGGCATCAACGCCCCTTCGCCGAGCGCAACCCCCTGGCGGTCCCTTCTTATAGAGATCGCTAAGAGCGTGCCAGGCTCCCGTCGCCTGCGCCGAGCACCAGATGAGTTTGCGTAGCTTCACCGCTCTTTTTCAGAGTAAGTATATTTCTTACAAAGCTTTTGCGCTTCACACAAAGCTTTGTAAGAAATATATTTAATGATTATTTGATATATAATTCCACCGAGCACAAAAGATTCACAGCATTATAAATAATTTTTTGGTTATATAAAACATTATTATTATCCATAGTTTATGTAATATATACAGCATTTATGATGAACTAGTGAGAAATTACCTTCTTTTCGCAGCCATAGTATGTTATATTTCTGCTGTACTTGAAAGCGGAGATATACTATATCACAATCGCTACCGGCGAAGAATTTACCTCCGCGTAGATCTCAAGTCAGGAGGTAGGTAAGGCTATGGCTAAGAATATGCGGCTTCGTTGGTTTATGATGTTAGTAATAAGTACAGCTACACTTGTTTTGCTTTTCGGAGCAAGTTCGGCTTCTGCGGCCACAAGTTTGCAGCAAAGCGCAACAACACTGATAGCCATTCGTGCGGCATCCCATTCAGAGGGAACTCCGCAATACGACAGAGTGGTGTTCGAACTAAGTGGTAGCCAGCCGAGCAACATCACCATAGAATACGTTTCGAAACTTATCGCTGACGGCTCAGGGCGAGTGATCGCAGTCAAAGGCAACAGCATTTTACATGTCGTTTTCTCGCCTGCATCCGCACATACGAATTCAGGCAAGCCCACGGTAGCAGCCCGGCAGAGTTACAACCTGCCACTAGTAAAAGAAGTTGTGAGTAGTGGCGATTTTGAAGGCACAGTCTCCTACGGTATCGGCGTCTCGCGTAAAGCAGAGATCCGCGTCCTCAAGCTAACCAGTCCGACACGCATCGTGATTGATTTCCTGCATACGTGAAGATAGGTGATGCGCCACTCAACATGGCCAGCAGCGGGCGAACATACGTGCGACATGTTCGCCACCATTGACTCCAATTAATTTGTTGTGCGTACAGTTCAGGCAAAACAGACAATAGTCGTCAGGTAGGGATGTGATAGGGGAAAATCTGTCTTGTCCTCCCATCTTTCCAGGTCATCAATGGCAAGCCTGGTAACAGACCAAACGAAATGCTCCGTCGTTCTGATGGATGAGGTCGAGATCATCCTTGCAGATATGCCTGAGAAGCACCTCCAGTCCTTTTTGCAGTTGCACGATCTCTTTCCTCCGTGGAAAGCTCACAATCCCGTTGGCAAGCTCCCCTTAATTTCGATAATGTATCCCTCGCTAAGGGTAAGGAAGTAGGAAGCAAAGAGTGAAGAAAGGAATTGAAAACCAACCAAGTGATAAAGCAGGTTCGCCAAACCAATCTCCCCACGAATTGGGCAACGAGTAGTGCCTCCACTTACAAAGCGTATGCTATGCGTAGTTACACAGCAGCGTGCGCACGATATCATGGGCGCACTTTTCGTCGAGTGGCGCATGTTGCGCGAGCAGGCGGTACCACATAGCGCCATAGATCAGATCGGCCATAACCTCACTATCAGCATCGGTCGGCAGTTCGCCACGCTTGATCCCCTCGTGCAGAATAGTGAGGAGCGGTTGGCGTCGCACGAGAATGAACTCGGTGCGAAAGAAGGCCGCGAATACTGGATCGCGTTGTGCTTCTGCCATCAAACCTCTGACAATCTCCCCTATGTCCTCATTGAGCGTTTTGAACAATGTTTTCAGCCATACTTCCAATTGCTCTGCCAGCGGACCATCAGGAGGTGTGGGCAGCGCTTGTTGTGCGTGTTGTTGCAGCGCGTCAAAGACGATGGCCCCCTTTGAGGGCCACCAGCGATAAATAGTGGGTTTCCCCACTCCTGCCTCGCGTGCGATCCCTTCAATCGTCAGCGCGGAAAAACCCTCCTGCTTCACGAGGCGAAGAGCAGTAGCAAGAATAGCCTGACGTGCTCTCGTACTGCGTGGACGGCCAGCACTGCGGCCACCTGCCGAAGTGTCAGTAGGCATGGCTCATTACCTCCTCTTTTCCTCTAGTATATCATTTGACAAAACGTTACGTAACGTTTTATATTTTATATTATGTTACGAAGCGTAACGTTTTTACACACGAGTGTGAAAGTGACGCTGCACATTCCCGGACAGGGAAAGAACACTCTTGCAGGAATATGCCATCGTCATTCTTCATGGGCTCGAGATACAATGCCATTGAGAGGGGCACATACATGGAACTTACAGGTCAACGCATCGTCATCATGGGGGGAAGCTCAGGAATCGGTCTTGCTACTGCACGCATGCTTGTAGAGGCTGGGGCGGAAGTCACGATTACAGGACGGAACCCCGACAAAATCAATACTGCTGTCACACAACTGGGAAAGCACGCTCGTGGCTCGGTCGTGGATGCTACGTCAATTCCGCAACTGCAAACCTTCTTTCGCGAATACGGGGCCTTTGAACACTTGGTAATTGCCGTGAGTGGTGCTGCAGGCGGTGGAGCATTTCGTTCCCTTGATTTGCAGGATCTCCGTCACGGTTTCGAGGCAAAGTTCTGGCCGCAGGTCGCCGTTGCTCAGATCAGTCTGGAAACGTTACAGCGTGATGGATCGATCACGTTCATTACTGCTGGTTCATCGCGTAAGGCTCTTCCTGGAACAGTTGGCCTGGCGGCGATTAACGGTGCCCTGGATGCGATGATCCCAACGCTGGCTGTGGAATTGCGTCCCCATCGCGTCAACGCCGTTTCGCCAGGTATCATCGCCACACCGTGGTGGGATCGCGTACCGGATGACTTCCGCAATGACTTCTTCGCGCAATCGGCAGCAAGCGCACCGGCTGGGCGTGTCGGTCAGCCCGAAGATGTCGCGCTGTCCATCATGTTCCTCATCCAAAACACGTTCGTGACTGGCAGCATCATCGACTGTGATGGTGGAGCTCGCCTCTGCTGAGTTGCCGTTGTAGGAGGATGATCACGATGATCTACCAGGTTGTGGGGCAAGTGTGGTCATCCCAATTACACAAAAAGCCGTAATTTCTTCAACAGAGTCCCGCTTCAGTAGGCAGTGTGGGACTGCGCACCATCAACGAGCGGATCAATCAGATCGAGCCGTTGGTCAACCAGGCGCATCACGAGCCCATCACGGATATTCCCCCTGTGATGCAATTAGATGGCATCTGGGTCACGATCCAAAGCCAGCAAGAGAAGGTCAAGCCGGATAAGAGTCACAGACAACGGAAAAAACGCAGCGGTAGTATTGGTGGCACTTGGCTTCTGGAGCGATGGTAGACGAGAGGTTTTGGACTGGCAGATTGCCAAGAGTGAAGACCACCAAGAGTGGGAAGTGCTGGTACATCGGGTATGGGAGCGTGGCTGCCGCCCGGAACAGGGACTGCAATTGGTCGTACGCGATGGCAGTGGAGGGTTAGGAGAGGCTCTGGCCTTGGTCTATGGCTCGACGGTGCTGGAGCAGCGCTGTATCTTTCACAAGCTGCACAACGTCGCCACCAAATGCCGTAGTGAGCTCAAAGGCAAAGAGAAACGCGATCTCCGCAAGCAATTGATGGAGCAGGCTGCTGGTATCTATCAAGCCGAAACTGCTAGCGAGGCCCGTACTCTCCTAGTCCAATGGGGCAAGCAATGGCGAGAGCAGCGCCTCAATCGGTCGCAACGCTTGGGCGTGATTTTGAGCAAACGCTCGTGTTTTATGCGCTCTCCGGCTTGGCTCTCCAATGGATACGCACCACGTCTTTGTTAGAGCGCACCAATCGGGAGTTGCGATGCAAGTTTCGTCAGGCGGTCACCTTTGGCAGCCACAAAGGGGCCGAAGTGGCCGTCTATCTGCAAGTTCAACGACTGCATGCTCGATGGTCTGGAGAAAGCCGGTGGGACACCTCGCACGCACTGTATTTCGAGCTGCGAAATCTCCACCCTTAGCGAGGGATACATTATCTTAATTTCTCTTTGCTTGCTCAAACACAGACTCCGCCGCCTCCCGCACCTCATCCACATGCGACTTTCTCCCCACCTCTAACTCTTTCCATGCGTCAGCATCATCTTTCCCTGGCCTTGCACGTCTCAGAGAACTTGCATATGCCTGTCGTAGATCTCCGTCTGTTGCACTTTCAGCCAACTGTATCACATCTCTAATTTCATCTGCGGAGCGAACAGGGAGATAACGCAGGATATCCAATGCAGCCTCCTTCACCTCATCATCGCCTTGCATAGCGTGTCCATCTTTCGCGCTTGCAATAATGTCTTGCACTTCTTTCTTAGTATTACTATCAGTAGCTCCAGAGTCTTTTATCTGAATTATACGCCCCAAAAGTATTTTTAGCATATTTACAGCTCGTACTAAGTCACTGGAGAGAATGGATTTCCTGGCCTGCTCTGCCACCTCTCTCGTTAGTAGATTTTCCACCAAATATTTCAAATCTACCAAATATCCCAAATATCCCAAATATTTCAAATCTACCAAATTCATGCTCAAAGAGGATATAAAACATTCAGCATTACGTCTTACCGTTATCTCAGTGCCGCTATAGTGCATTAGGATGTGGTTCGTAAGAATCTGCATCTCTTGCTTTTCGGGAAAGAGCATGGTCCAGAAGAGGGCAATCTGCTGATAGTTAAGATAATGACCGGTATCTAATTGTGCGAGGAGATGTGTCTGCCAGGCTTGTTGCCACGGTGTGGACGCGTTCACGCCTATAGCGAGCAGGTCCAATAGTAGTGTAGCTGTTGGATAGCGTGCTTCTCTAGCACAATCCAGTAATGTATTATGGATCTCAAGACAAGCATCTATATCTCGTTCTGCCACAGGGTGTGCTTTTTTATAGCGGTCGCGCAGCGGTATCCATCGTCTTATCGCGGACTCATAGCGTTGGTAGTCATGGTCAGATAATGGGGGGACAACAGGTGTAATCAAAGTGCCATTCTCTAATGAATAGCGGGCTAAAAGCTCAAGTTGCTCTGGATGATCTTTAAAGTGCTGGCGAACTTCCACCAGCAGCGCTCCAGCAGGGCCACGCTCGTTCATAAATGAGAGTGCAGTGAAAGCCAGATCTACGACATTGAAATTGGCCGATACAGACAGGCCAGAAGCGGGTTGAAATTGGCCGACAGCAGGAAGGCCGGCAAGGGCGAGCATTGGCGGCACAAGCTGGCTAGAAATGGCGGACGAGCCTTTGGTAAGTTGTTGACCTATCATTATGAGCGAGGTGAGAACGGCACACTGAAGCGCGGGCTGTGCGACATCTCGGATAGCAGCTTCCAGGGCTTGCAGCACTGGTGGCTTGTATGCTTCCTTTGAGAGACTAAGCAACCAACCACTCATTACTTTTTCAATTTCATCACACTCTTTAAAAACGTTTACCACGCTGTGCCTGTTCGTAGGTTTGTATGAGCTTCGCGGCGATCTCTTGTTGTGAGGTGCGATCATTTGCCTCAGTTTCTGACTCTATGATGGCAGTTGTAGCGAGCAAGAGGTCATGTAATGGGTCTTTTGCATTTTGAGGCGTCTGAAAAAGTTCTCGAATCAGTTGAGTGGCAACCGTGCTGTCTTCTCTGCTTTTGAGGGCGACGGCGAGGAGGTAGGGTTCGCGCCATAAGTCATCTCTCTGGCGTACCAGGGCAATGAATGCTTTTATCTCTGTATCGCGCTCACTTTCTATGCGCTTGAGAATGTGGAGGGCGGCAAAATACTCTTCGAAGGTGCGATGGAAGAAGCCGTAGAAGTCGCCTGTCCGCTTGACGAAGAGTCCCCCACGCCTGCCCACGCGCTCAAGGTCCGCGTCAGGATGTCTTTGTTGGATGACGGTAAACATCGCCTTGAGCTCACCCTTACGCGTATCGACGCGCTGATGGCTAAGCGGACCATAGGGCGACGTATCTGCATTCCCGAAATGGATCTTTATGTTATGTGTTTGAGGATTATAGTCATAAGCGAAACAGCCCCAATGCTCTTCATCCACAAATTTTGGAATACTATCATAGCGCTGTAAGTAATGCTGGTAGGTATAATCAACATCGTCAACTGCCCGCTGCAATCCCTCACTATAGGATTGCCAGATGGGATTTGTCGGATCAAGGCTCCAATCTAAACCAAAGATGCGATAGAAGGCCGTGCGCTGTAACACGGCCTGATCCAGAGGCTGTTGAAGCAGGTCGGCAATTTTGCGGGCAAACGCCAGTTGAAGCTCGAAGAACGGCTTAGAATAGACTAACACTCTGTCTGTTCCCAAGGGTATTCCTCTTTTCTTATTTCATGCAGATAATGTATACTTTTATATGCTTACGTTGCAAGCATATAAAAGTATACATTATCTGCATGAAATACTCTCGCTAACAATACTAAATAGTAGAATGCTTTATAGTAAAGCAACAATTGCTTATAATACAGCAAGATACGTAAATGCACAATACCCTCCCCTCCCAGCATCACGACGCTTTAAACCGCCTCAACAAATAGAATAAACAATAGGACAAATGACATTTGTACCATTGCTCGGTTTAGCGCTATACTTTCTCAAGAAACACTCTCTAGTTTCAGAACAGAGACGCTATCATATCTCTCATGTATTCTTATCCAAAATCTTTTTAACATCTTGCACATACAAAAGAAGGTTGATTATGCCGTTACAAAAATCATCGCCTTGCACAGGGGCAATTCTCAGTCTCATAGGAGCTGGATGTGCATTGCTCGGCTTCTTTCTTCCCCTCGCCGGGCCAGATGGTCTATTCACTTCATCTGAATGGCAATTGCTTGTCTTGCGATGGCAGCTACTCGCTTTCCCAAATGGGCCGCTGTTTTTTGTTTTTGATGGGCTAGCCGTGCTGATTCTCGCCCTTGTAATGTTGTTTGCACTGGTTATCCTGGCGGCAAGCGTCTCAGCCTGTTTCAACATCCTCTCATTTCACCATCTCACACTGAGGCGTATCGCAGCGATCAATGGATTGTTCATTCAAGCTATCCTGTCCATCATCGTTCTCAGCAATTCTAATCCGGCTAAAACCATTGGTCCAGGTCTCATCCTCTCGTTACTGGGATTTCTTATCAGCGTGATCGGAGTATTTCTCAGCAAGGCACCCCATTCCATACCTCCTCAGCAGCAGCCTGCCTCGCCACCGTTCCAGCGTGCTCGCGTTAGCGTGATCCTTGGCCTCCTGGGGAGTGCGCTGGTCCTCTACGGCGTCTTCTTTCTTCCAATGCTCATCGTTAGTGGAGGCATTGGGAACCCGGACAACATACCCTACCCTGACACTGAATGGTCTGTAATAGTGCATATGTTCTTTGGCTCACACTTGTTTCTGTTAGACGCGATTGCCATGTTATTCGCTCTTCCCTTGCTGTCCGCGCTGCTCATTCTGGGCACGAGCATCTCTTTTCGGGCACTCTCGCCTGAAATGGTCAAATGGAGACGTATAGCCGCTATAGAAGGGTTGATTATTCAAGGTCTGCTAGCGAGTCTCACCTACGTCCTTTATAGCATTAGTCTTTCACCGGATTTGGGGTAGGGTCTGGCCTCGTGCTCGCAGGTTTTCTAATCATGATTGTCGGTACATCTCTCAATTGAGAGTTCCATAGATATTGAGAGATGCAATTTCCGGGGTTCGTCGCTACGCGGGTGATGGATGTTGTGTGCGATCAATAGGAAGGGTGAAGCAGAAGGTTGCGCCCTCGCCCTCTACGCTTTCCACCCAGATCTGGCCTTGCTGACGCTTGATCATCTCGGCTGCGATATACAGGCCAAGTCCCAGGCCGGCTACAGTCTTTCGTTCGGGTCCGTCGATCTGATAGTAAGGGTTGAAAATTCTTGCTTGCTCATCTTCAGGGATACCGGGGCCGAAATCCTGTACACAAAGTTTCACATTGGTATCATCGGCGCTAGAGCACACGAGAATGTGGTCGGAGTCGGGGGCGTACTTAATAGAGTTTGTTAGAAAGTTTGTGATCACCTGCCCGATGCGCGTGCGATCACCCCATATCGTCTTATTGGTCGCGCCCTCGCGAATAATTGTTTGCTGCTCCGTCATTGGTTGCAACTCTTCTATCATCTCTTGTACAAGCTCATCGAACGAGAAGTAGCTCTCGCGAAATTGCAACCGGTCGCCCTCGATACGCGTGACATCGCGGAAGTCGTCGATCAGTTGCGTAAGTTTGTTAATCTGTGTATCCATGCGTGCGGTCAGGCGTATTGTGTTTTCGTCTCCAATTCGTGCGGAGCGACGGTGGAGGAGTTGTGCGGACGCTTTTAAGCTGGTAAGCGGCGTTTTGATCTCATGCACCACCATGCTGATAAACTCGTTTCTGCGCTTATCAAGCTCGCGCTGCTCAATCTGTTCGCGGAGCAATTTCTCGCGCTCATGTGCAGCTTTCTTGCGCTCGATGGCATAACGGATGATGCGGTGCAGAAGCTCGCTCTGCAACTGGCTTTTGGTGATATAGTCGTCGGCACCCGCTTGCAAGGCCTGGATGTCAATATTATTACTATCCGCGCCAGTCAGCAAGATAATGGGGTTATCGTAGCCCTGGCCGCGAGCCTCTTTAAGCATCTCAATGCCGTTGTAAACCCCCAGGCGATAGTCGATCAGGCAGAGATCATGCAAGGACTTGAGCATTGTGGTCAGGCCAGCGGTTGGAGAATTTTCCCACTCTATCTCGTAGGAGACCGTGGATACCCGTACTAGTAGTTTGCGCAGAAGGAAGTAATCCTCTTCGTCATCTTCAATGAGTAAAATTTTTATTTGTGGCTTCTCCATGTATATCCTTACTCTACTTTGTATCAGTCGGTAGTGTCACAATCTCGAACCAATATTTACCCAGCGTTTGCATGACATCTATTAACGAATCGAGGGTGACCGGTTTCGTAATAAAAGAATTGACGCCTAACTTATAAGAGCGATAGATGTCTTCCTCAGCTTTCGATGTAGTGAACACCACAATAGGGATGTCTTTGAGCTCATCATGCGATTTAATCTCGCGCAACGCCTCACGCCCGTCTTTCCTGGGCATATTCAGATCTAGCAAGATGAGGCCAGGTCGCGGAGCATCGTTAGCATCTACATACTGTCCGCGATGAAGTAAGTAGTCTAAGAGTTCTTCGCCATCTTGCACTGTATGCAGTGGGTTGAGCAATTTTCCTTTTACCAGCGCTTTTTTAGTAAGTAGAATATCATCTTCATCATCATCGGCCATCAAAATTACAATAGGTTGGGTTTGTATCATACTTTCAAATCTCCATCTCTCTCGTTGGTTGGTGCATTGGTAACGTTACAAGGAATGTAGCGCCTCGGCCTGGACTACTATGTGCGACAATAGTGCCATCGTGCCGTTCGACAATTTTGCGTACGACAGCCAGACCTATGCCAGTGCCTTCGTATGCATCTTTCCCGTGCAAGCGCTGGAAGATAGTAAAGATGCGGTCCGTGTATTTCTCGTCGAAACCGATACCGTTATCCTCGACGCGCAACAGGCAATATTCCTCACGCTGAGGTCTCTGTGGCGGATTCCGCTGAAGCAGGCAATATTTCAGCACTGACCTTAACCACCGGCGGAATGCCCGGATGCTGGAACTTTACGGCATTGCTGAGCAGATTCTGTAACATCTGATACATCTGTAGCGGATCAGAATCAATGGTTGGGAGTTCTGCTATCTCAATAGTGCCCTGAGATACCTCAAGACGGGGCTTCAGATCATCCACAACCTGCTGCGCGATCAGGTTAAGATCGACCGGCACAAACGGCTGTGCTTTACTTGTCACTCTAGAAAAGGCGAGCAGGTCATCAATCAGGACACGCATACGTGCCGCCGCATTGCGCATACGCTCGATATACATTTTCCCATCACCAACCACATCAGCATACTCCTCCTCCAGCAGGTTACCAAAGGCCTGAATTTTGCGCAGAGGCTCTTGCAGATCGTGAGAGGCAACGTAGGCAAATTCCTGTAGCTCATTGTTGCTGCGCCAGAGCTCTAGATTCGTTTTGTTGAGAGCCTCAGTCCGTTGTTCAACCTGATCTTCCAGCGTTGCATTAAGATCCTGCAAGCGTTGACACGCGATTTCGGCCTCGCGATGGGCCGCCTGCTCACTCTTAAGCAGGCGAGTGCGCTCCTCCAACATCTGGATGCGCTCGATGCCCATCGCAATACCGTTGGATACCGTTGTCAATGTTTGTATGGCTGTGGGGGAGAACGCTTGCCGGGTAAACAGTTCCAGCACGCCGACCAACTGTGTTCTCACGCGCAAAGGATAGCCTACGCATGTTGTGATACCCTCGCGCTGTGCCCATCTTTGCAGGTCGCTGTTCTTGCCATTACTTGTCGCGTCCGCGCCACGCGTCAGGATATTGACGACACGTGGCATGTGGTGATGCGCGGTCTTAACTGTCATATGGGCAATAGAAGCATCTGAGGACCGGGTGGGGATACGTGTGTATCTGGCCTCTAACTGTGCAGGGCCTGAGCATGCGCGCAATTCCAGTACATTGTCGGCAGCCGCCAGCAGCCAGATACGAGCGAGTAGCACTACGTCCAGGTGACTAACCAGGGTTGTCGTACAATCCATAAGCATCTCGTCTAGCGTTTCTTTCCCGCTCAGGGCAATACTTATCTCCAGGCTCAGCATGCCCAGGTGTTCCAGTTCTGTTTCGGCGAGCGCAGGGGGCATCTGAATGCGCTCCTCTACATCTAGTGTATCTCTTCTATCTGCTCTGTGATCAGAGTCAGGCGTCTGCGTCATACGTATTTTTTTCTCCATCGCCAGCTATAATGATCAGGTCTCTACTTATGTATACGAAAGACAGCCATGTTTCGGACAAGTGGCAAGCTATCGACCTTGAGCACAAATAGCAAACGATATTTCATATATTTTACTATTTTAATAATATCACAATATAGTAACTGACAAAAAGATAAAATAGACAAAAAAAATTAAAATCTATATGAGCGCTACAAGCACGAGCGTACAAGCAAAATGGAAAATACAATAAGAAATTTCGAATATATATAGATATTTAAACAGCATATATGAGATGGCATACAGTACAGGATAAATAGCATAGATATACATAAAACTAAACAGATATTTGTACCATTGTCTTACATATGTACATTGATTCATGTATAATTATACTACCTATATCTAGCAATGAGAATTCACCATCACGATTCGCAGTGTAATACGCTCAGATAGCTATCCTGGTGAGCTGCGCCTAACGCCAGCACCAGCGCTGACGCTGGTATTGTAATTTTATTCGATTTTATGTGTTTTCGCCTCTTATTTTCTATACATATACATGGTTAAATATAATCTCACCTTACCATGTTTTTATTTATCAGGAGAAAAAACCATGCGCTGTCAGCGATGCGGTTTTATTGGAGAAATGAAGGGTGACGGCTGTCCTCACTGTAAAACTGCTCATCCAACTATTTTCTCAAATACCTTAACGTTGCAACCACTGAAAGAAGAAGTAGCAGAGTCAAAGATCTCATCAACGAATTATATTATGCCAACTCAAACGTCGGCAGAATTTATGTTGCAAACAAGTAGTGAAGACTCACAAACAGGGAGTGGTAGTGCAAAAAAGGGACGATATCATTTAGTGGAAGAAGTTATCTTGCCTGCGAATCAGCGGGGGCGTGGAAGAGCCTGGATTGCATTTGACGGTCGTGCGCCCAAACAACGTGTACTCATGCGCGAAATGTTGTTTGATGCAAAGAGTGTGGAAAACCCAGAACAGTTTGTACGTAAGGTGGCACAGGATCTTGCAAGTCTGGCGCAGCAGAATGCCGGCTTCCCGGCTGTCATTGAGGTCTTCTCAGTAAACTCAGTCTACTATATCATATTACGGCATAATGCCGGTGAAAGCCTGGCGAATCTGATGAAACAGCAAGGTGGCGCATTGCCAGAGCGCGAAATTGCTGAATATGGTCGTCAGGTATGTGCGATGCTAGAGTTACTTGTGAATCGGCGCGTCCCCATGATTCACGGAGCGATCAGCCCGGATACCATCTTCATCGATAAAACACGTCAGCGGGTCTCCTTGCTCTATATGCCGCTCTTCCCACCCAGCGCCCTTGCAAAGAATGAGACACAATCGGCTTATGTCGCACCAGAGCAGGTACGCGGCACTATCCAACCCGCCTCAGACATATATGCGCTGGCCGCGACCATGCACCACGCCATCACAGGTCTTGACCCTCGTGAGCGTCTGGCCAACTTCTACCCTCCAGTCAGGCGTCTCAACCCAACTATTTCGCAAAGCATGGAGAGCATTCTGGCCAATGGACTACGCCTTGCAGCCTCTCAGCGGACTTTTCCTCCCTCCAAGATGCAGCAAGAACTCAGCGAGCTGATTCAATCGCTGCCGCCTGAGATCGCACGTCCATCTTCTGTGTCCACAAGCACACCTGTAACGGTCATGCAAAAGTGGCAGCGCAACCTGGTTATCGGAGTCACCAGCGTCCTTTTCGTGATCTTAATTGCTCTGCTTATATTGCCCCAACTCTCTAGCCAGAAGAGTACTGGTCCATCGGAGCAAGCTATCTTCAACCAACAATTGGCGACAGAATTGCATAGCTATACGCAAAAAGGTATCGGCGTGAGCGAAGGCCGCCTCGTCTTCGACATCTATCCTGGCCGCGCTGATATAGCTTTAAAGAAGCTTGCCGCAACTGCGATACAGCAAAATAACATGAGTTCAGCCGTCAACGCACTCAACCAGGCTGTGAACAACGACCCAACCGATGGCGAGGCCCAGATTTATAATGAAGACATCCATATTTTGCAGAATAAGTCTCCCTACATTACTATCGCTCTGGGCATGCCTATCGATGGTAGTGCCGCTTATCTAGGAGATGACCGCGAGGAGTTAGAAACAGCCTTCCTGGCACAACATGAGGCAAATAGCAAAAATTTGTTGCCGATGGGCCTGAAACTGCGTGTGATCATTGCAAACTCAAGCTCAAATAACGCGGATGTTGCGACCGTCGCGCAATTTCTGGCTGATCGCGTGGTTAAAGCTGGCAACCCGGATCACCTGGTTGGGCTTGTTGGCTGGTACGATAGCACTCAAACAATTAATGCTCGTGATATTATAGCCGGTGCCCATTTGCCAATCGTGGCCGCTACGGCATCGAGCGTAAAGCTGAGTGGGAGTAGCCCCTACTTTTTCCGTGTCTGTCCCTCAGACGCGATCCAGGGGCAGGCGCTGGGAAAATTGTTGACCGATACTTTGAATGTGAAACATATGCTTATCTTACGCGATACGACCGATGCGTATAGCGTCTCGCTTGCTGATGCCGTTGCGGGCCGCCTACAATCCTCAAGTAATATGTTTACAAAAGGTACGTTTACTATTAATCAGACGAAAGTCGAACAATACCAGCAAATAGTGCAGGATTTTATGAAGAATGATCCTGCTGCCGATACGGTTTTTCTGGCAGGCTTCAATACAGACGGTATTCGCCTGGCTCACGCCGTTGGCAACCTTGCACGCGCTAATCCAATGAATCAGCAACTTGCTCACTTCAGGGTCGTAGGCGGTGACGCTCTGGACTCAGCACTGCTGCTGGGGGTCGGGGATAATCAGGATGCTGAAATTGCACGCAATTTTCCAGATGATATGCAACGGATGCTCTTCTCTACTTTCGCTGACTACAGTGAGTGGAATTTTCAGAATATCCCGCACGATAAGCAACCTCCTTTCTTTGCCGACTGGGTCTCGACCTATCAGAGTTCCGCTATGGGCAATAATGCGCCGACTCCCCATTACAATGGATTGATGATTTATGATGCAATAGGTGTCTATGTGCAGGCGGCAAGCCTTCTAAAGGGGCCCGTTATCACAGGGGATGCACTACGCGGTGCACTTATCTCATTAGGGAAGGGGAAAGTCCCGTATTATCAAGGCATTAGCGGGCGCATCGCCTTCGACGGCCACGGCGATCCTATTGATAAGGCCCTGGTCATCTTAGCTGTACAGCCAGGTAAAAATGGCAACCAGATTGGCATTAAAACTGTTGCCGGGACATTTCGCTAGCAGGCCAGTTTTCCCTACATTCCATTTTTCATAGAGTGCAAAAATGGAATGTAGGGAAATCACATCTTTCTTAATCGAGCAAGGGTTTCTTTGGTTTAAGAAATTGATTGAAGAGATTGTCAACTTTTTGTTTCCAGCTATTTCGTGGGGTAGATATCACTGGTTTGCTTCGTACCAGCGCATCGGCAATCTTTACGGCAACCAGCTCGTCCAGAGGCTCATTATCTTGATTATAGTAAGTTGGTAGTGGCTCGTCAGTATTTCGCTGCCCCCATTGAGCCATGTCATTGGTTGGATGGATGAGGAAAGCGAGAGAGTCGGGTAATTTGGTATTTATTTGGGTATGACGTGCAAAGCCTTTGTTATTACATCCCTGGAAGCATGTGTGGCAGAAGCGCTCCCGTCGTTCGGGTCTACCAGCACCGGCCATCCCGCTGGGCAGCGGCGGCACATAGCGTGTATATACATGAGTCGGGCAGACTGCCACGCCACATTGTAAGCAAATGGCAGTGGCGACGGATGTCACCTGTATGGTGGCACAATCGTAACAATTCATGAAAAACCCTCAAACAGATTCATTGACGAACAACTGCAATCCTTCTCAGAGAAGCTCTTAACGCCGTAAGTGAAAGGACCACCTCATAGTGATCGGGGTTCTTTCCCCGCATGTACGTCTCTGGACCTATCTGGACCTAAAAGAAAGGGATAGTTCGAACGGAGCTTAGAGCATAGATATATCCGCGCCCATCCACTCACTTCCTATAATATATTATACTCTGCTATAGACATTTGTACAAGTATTGGTACCAATGCTTTTCCCCACTATTTTGTTTGTTAATTTTTGACCCTGTCCGTAGACAATAAAACAAATACCAAAGAAGCCAATGATCAGGAAACTTATACACAGCAAAATATGAACAAGCAAAGTATCCAGCTACCTGAAAATAACGCAGCCCTGTTGCTCAATTTGTTGCAAACATACTGGAACAGAAAATAACTTATTCCAGCGTAAATCTAATTTTTCGAGCCTTGTCAACTCACCTATAGCAGCAGGCAGCGTTGTGAGCCGGTTCGCCCTCAAGTCCAGGTAGGTCAGATCTGTCAGATTGCCGATATGTTCGGTCAGCGAGGATAGCTTGTTGTTGCGCAGATCCAGATAGGCGAGGCGTACGCCGATGTGCTCAGGAAGAAATGTTAACCGGTTGCCAGACAGATCTAACTTTTTGAGCTTTGCAAGCTTACTCATCGATGCAGGCAGTGCAGCTAGCCTGTTATTTTGCGCGTGCAATTCGATGAGGTTTACCATGTTGCCGATGCTCGTGGGGAGAGCGGTCAAGCGATTATTGTACAGGCGAAATTCTAGCAGGCCAGTCATATGCCCGATATTTTCGGGTAGGGCCGTCAATTGGTTATCGGTAACGTTGAGATACGAGAGCCGGGTAAGGTTTGTCAGCGAGTCTGGTAATGAGGTCAAGAGATTATTGCTTAAATAGAGGTAATGGGTGAGGTTTGTGAGCTTGCCGAGCGAGGTGGGAAGGGCGGTCAGTCGGTTATGAGCCAGATCTAGCATATGCAGCCGCGTCAAGTTTCCAAGCAGCTCGGAGATCGAGGTCAACTGGTTTTCCGCCACATTCAAGACTTCCAGGCCCGTTAATTGCCACAGCGACTCAGGCAGGGATGTCAGTTGATTTTTTCCGACGCTAAATACCTGTAAATTGCTTAATGCATTGATGCTTTCAGGTAGGGCAGCGAGCTTGTTGTTATAGAGATTCAATACTTTGAGCTGCGTCGGTAAGCTAGCCGGTAGCGTGGCGAGCTGATTCTTGTCCAGGTGAAGCTCTTCAAGCTCAGACATATCAGTTAGCACTTCAGGAAAGACGGTGAACTGATTGTCGTCTAAATATATTTTTTTTAGCTCAAGTAGATTTGCTAGCGAGCCAGGTAGAGCCGTCAGTCGATTGCCAGTTACATCTAATACTTGCAACTTGCTCAACTTGCCCAGCGCTTCAGGTAGTACGCTCAATCCACAGTCGCGCAGCGATAGTGCTACCACGCTTTCCTCTACGCCAGAAAATTCTGCATGCCTGATATCTATAGTTGTATGGCCGTCCGCCAGCGTAACGGTAGCAACAGCTTTACTTTCGTCCAGGTGACGAGTGGAATACATTAATTCTACTAATTCTTTCAACATCTTTTTTTCCGATCTGGCTCTCCTATTCCTGTTGAACTGTGTCAGAGCAGTATAGGTGTTTTCGCGCTCTATTGAACTTCTTTGCATCATAGCATAAAGTCGGAATGCAATAACCGTGCCTTGCTTTTTCTCGCTCAATAAGCTCATCAATTCTTACGTTGATAGCAATGAAACCATATTATTCTGGCTCACTGGCTCATTGGAATATGGGTATTTCTTCCCGGCTTGAAATATAGGTATTTCTTCCCATACCCACACATCAGCTTCAAAATGTCTGAGCGTACCATCACATTGCCCTTCCTTAACACTTTAAGTCGAGCTTGTCTCAATCGCAAGTACCTATTCTCCCGCCAAATTGTCTATTCACACTGCAAAAAAAGACGCAAAAATATGAGAAGTTTCTCCGATGTGCGATAGGTTATTAAGAGCTATACTTCTCACATGCAGGAATGGTTCTGGATCGACGAACCGAACTCCACTATTACTAGCATATAACCTTGACTATTAGCTGATAAAATGGCAGAGGGAAATACGATGATACGACAAGATGAGATACAACCATTAATCGACCAGCAGATACAGTCAGCACAGGATGAACAACAACTCTTAATAGAGTGGAATAAGACACAGGTTGCTTATCCTACACAGCGCTGTGTACATCAGCTCTTCGAAGATCAGGCTGCACGCACTCCAGATGCGCTGGCCATCAGCTCGCACGAGGGCACGCTGACTTATCACGAGTTGAATCAGAAGGCAAATCAGCTGGCACACTATCTGCGGCGGCGTGGAGTCGGCCCCGAAGTAATGGTTGGGCTCTGCTTAAACCGCTCGTTAGATCTGATCGTTGGCTTGCTTGGTATTCTCAAAGCCGGGGGAGCCTACATCCCCTTTGATCCTGCCTACCCTGCTGAACGGCTCGCCTATATGCTCGCAGATAGTCAGGCATCGCTACTTATCACTCAGCACGAATTTGCCGCACAATTTTCGCATGCAAGCACAGTCATATGCCTGGACACAGACTGGAGCAGCATCGCCCAGGAGGATATATCTAATGTGGAAAGTGCGGTTAGCGCTAAAAATCTCATGTACGTGATCTATACATCGGGCTCTACGGGTAAGCCGAAGGGCGTACAGATTACGCAGGAGAACATGCTCAACCTTGTGTTCTGGCATCAGGATGCGTTTGCCGTGACAGGTGCCGACCGCGCAACGCAGCTTGCAAGCCCCGCCTTTGATGCAACTGGCTGGGAACTCTGGCCCTACCTCACCATCGGGGCAAGCATCCACCTGGCAGAAGAGGAGCTGCGCTTCTCACCAGCACGGTTGCGCGACTGGCTACTCAGCTCTCACATCACTATTACATTCCTGCCGACCGTGTTAGCCGAAAGCCTTATCACCCTGCGATGGCCGACGACCACGCCTCTACGCATCATGTTAACCGGAGCAGATCGGCTACAACATTATCCAGATGCGAGACTCCCATTTGCATTGATCAATAATTATGGTCCAAGCGAGGCAACCGTGCTGGTAACTTCTGGACGCGTACCAGTCGCCCCACAGACAGACCAGGCACCCGCCATTGGTCGCCCGATTGCCAATGTACAGATTTATATTCTAGATGAGCACTTGCAGCAAGTCTCCCCTGGCGAAGCTGGCGAGCTTTATATCGGTGGTACAAATCTTGCACGCGGTTACCTTAATCGTCCAGAGCTTACGGCCGAAAGATTTATTGTCCATACATTCCCTGATCAACCAGCTATACGCCTCTATAAAACCGGCGACCTCGCCCATTTCTTGCCCGATGGTCAGATTGCCTTTATTGGACGCAGCGATAACCAGGTCAAGATCCGAGGCTTCCGCATTGAACCGGGAGAAATTGAGGCCGCGCTCAATCGTCACCCAGCCGTGCAGCAGGCAGCCGTCATTGCACGCGAGGATACTCCCGGCGATAAACGCCTGGTTGCCTACATAGTGACAGAGCAGAGATCCATGACCGATATACAACACTCATTGCGCTCACATCTACCTGACTATATGATTCCATCAACGTTCGTCGCGCTTGCCGCCCTACCACTCACGCCTAACGGCAAAGTGGACAGTAAAGCGTTACCATTACCAAACGAGGAGAATAGAATGCGAAATACAACTATTGCTACACCCACGACATCTACCACACCCACAACACCCACAACACCCACAACATCCATGACACCATTTGAAGAGAAATTAGCGAGCATTATGGCAAACCTGCTCAACCTGGAACACGTAGAAATCGACGACAACTTCTTCATGCTTGGTGGACATTCGTTGCTGGGAACACAGATCATCACCTACATCGCCGAAACCTTCGGTGTTCATCTCACGTTGCGTACTTTGTTTGAGGCCCCTACCGTGCGCCAGCTCTCGACCGCCATTGAAAAAAACATCCTCGCGAAAATTATGGCGATGAGCGAAGACGAAGCTCAGATCTCTCTGGCACATTAAAGGTAAGTATCCAATGCTTGCTAATAAGTTGTATAATAATCATAAGATCAATTATACAATACTCATCAAATAGTTATCTTTCAGTTACCATATGTTTATCAAATAACTATCGAACTGTTAGATGACTATTTGATGGAAGGAGCAAAAAGCATGGCGACACCCACAAAAACATCGGCTTCACAAGATGCAAGCTTGAGCCTTTATCATTTACTGGACCCGGAGGTACTTGCCAATCCATATCCTTTATATCAACGACTACGCAGCGAAGATCCGGTTCATTGGGACCCTTTCTTGCATGCCTGGGTGGTTACACGACATGCAGATGTCCTGACAGTCTTCCAAAATTTCTCGGCCAACCGTACGCCGACGCCAGAGCAACTCATCAAGCTGGGCCTGACGGATTTGACGCCACTGGCCCAGGTTATGACGCATCAGATGCTATTTTTAGATCCGCCCGCGCATGGTCGTGTGCGTGGGCTGGCCGCCAAAGCGTTCACACCGCGCCGCATAGAGATTTTGCGCTCACATATTCAGGACATCACCAATCACCTCCTGGATGCAGTGCAAGCTGCCGGGCGCATGGATGCGATGGCAGACCTCGCCATCCCTCTACCCGCGATTGTGACCGCAGAGATGCTGGGCGTGCCGTCCTCGGATTGGCAACAATTGACGATCTGGTCCGCCGATTTCGCTCAGGTGCTTGGCAACTTCCAACATAACCCGGAACATGCGGCCCGCGTGATACGCAGTTTGGAAGAGACGGTGGCATATTTTCGCGCCGCCATCCAGGATCACCGCGCACATCCACGCAATGATCTGATTAGCGCCCTGCTCAATGCCGAACAAGACGGCGACCGCCTCAGCGAGGAGGAAGTAATTGCTAATACAATCGTGACGATGGTTGGAGGACAAGAGACAACGACTAACCTGATCGGTAATGGCATCCTTACGTTATTGCGCCACCGCGATCAGTTTGAGCGACTCAAAGCGGACCTTTCTTTGATTCCTTCGACAATTGAGGAACTTTTGCGCTACGAAAGCCCCAGCCAGCATACGGCCCGTCTGGCCTTCGTAGATACCCAGCTGGGTGAAAAAATCATTCGCAAGCGCGAGGCCGTCATCGCGGTTATGGGAGCCGCCAATCGCGATCCTGAGCGCTTCACTCATCCTGACCGCCTTGACATCGGTCGTCAGGACAACCGTCACGTAGCCTTCGCCTGGGCCAGCCACTTCTGCTTTGGAGCTCCATTAGCGCGTTTAGAAGGGCAGGTTGTCTTCGAAACGCTGGCACGCCGCATGCCCGATCTGGCGCTTGAACCCGGCCCCATCACCTGGCGCGAAAATCTAGGCTTGCGCGGCTTAACCAGGCTACCGGTGACCTTTGACGCTCGTCGTGTCTATGATGACGTTCCTGTAGGAATAGATTGATATTCAGCCTCATATACTTTTTACCTGATATGAGGTGCAACAATGTTCAATGCTTGTCCCATATCTAAAAACAGAGAAGGAAGTCGAAAATGTTAGACATCAGACAACTTTCAGAGTCTAAACAGGCTCTCCTCGAAAAGTATCTCCGGGGCGAGCATTCACAGGTCGTTGCATCTACGGACGTTATTGTCCGGCGCGAAGGTGAAGGACCTTTTCCACTCTCGTTTGCACAACAACAAATATGGCTGCATTCACAGTTTATGCCTGACGTTCCTTTATATAATGAACCAATAACGGTGCGTATGCCGGGTGAGTTGGATGCGAACGCGCTCAAACAAGCTTTGAACGCGTTCATTCGTCGGCACGCGGCCTGGCGCACGAGCTTTCCATTGGTCAACGGACAACCCGTGCAAAAGGTTCATACCAATTTTGAGTTGGAGATACCGGTTGTCGATCTGCGTCATCTACCCGCATCTGAGCGGGAAGCCGAGGCGATAAGGTTGGCAACGGCCCAGGCCACGCCGCTGTTCGATATGACCGAGCTTCCACTGTTACGTGCAATACTCATACAACTGGCCGATAAGGACCACCGTTTGTTCCTGACCTTGCACCATATTATCTTTGATGGCTATATATATGTGATCTTTCTGCCTGAATTACGCATTCTCTATGAGGCTTATCTGCACAATAACCCATCACCATTGCCGCCACTGCCTATTGAGTATAGGGACTATGCTTGCTGGCAACGCGAACAAGCGGATGGGCAGATGTTTTCAGAACAGATCGCTTACTGGAAGCAGCAGCTTGCTCATGCACCGGACGCATTAGCGTTGCCGACGGATCGTCCGCGCCCACCAGTGCAGAGCGGCCAGGGATCAAAAGAGGTATTTGATTTTTCTAGCGATTTAATCAAAGATCTCAAACATTTAAGCAACAGTGAAGGTGTAAGCTTCTATATGCTGTTGATGGCCTCATTCAATGTCCTGCTTTATCGCTATACAGGACAAGATGATATCCTGGTTGCAACACCTATAGCGGGACGTGATCGCAGCGAGACGCAGGCTTTGATGGGCCTTTTCCTTAATACGCTTGTGCTGCGTAGTAATCTCTCCGGTAACCCTACGTTCCATGAGCTCTTAGAACGTGTGCGAGACGTGACGCTGGAGGCACATGCCAATCAACATGTTCCATTCGAATTTGTGGTGAAGGAAACGCAGGTCGCACGTGATCTTGCACGCAATCCTCTTGTGCAGGTGCTCTTCTCGCTTCAACCACCCTTGCCTGTTCTGCCTTCTGGCTGGACCATCACACTGTCCGATGTGGTGGTCCATAGCTCCAAGTTCGATCTTTACTTCAATCTCGATGATCGCCCGGACGTTTTTACTGCATTGATCGAGTACAATACCGATATCTATGATGCACCTACAATTAGACGTATGATAGAACATTGGCAGACCATTTTGATGAGTATTGTCGGCGATTCAGCCCAACGTCTTTCCGATCTACAACTCTTGACGACAGGCGAGCGGCAGCAACTTCTGGTCGAGTGGAATGATACGCAGACGTCCGACCCGATTGAACAGTGTATGCACCAGCTCTTTGAAGCACAGGTTGAGCGCACCCCACACGCGATAGCGGTAATCTATGCAGAGGGTGCACTAACCTATCGAGAGCTTAATAACAGAGCAAACCAGCTAGCACGCTACCTGCAACGGCGTGGAGTGGGACCTGAGGTACTCGTCGGACTCTGCATAGATCGTTCTCTGGAGATGATGATTGCGCTACTCGGTGTCCTCAAGGCCGGGGGAGCGTATGTCCCTATTGATCCTGGCTATCCGCCTGAGCGCCTGGCTTACATGCTGCATGAGAGCCAGACAGAGCTCCTACTCACTCAGCACGACCTGCTTGAACAGTTGCCACAGGAACGGCCGGCTACACTATGCATAGATACAGATTGGGGCAGCATTAGCCAGGAGCAGACTGACAATGTTAAGAGTAAAGTGAATGCTGAGAATAGGATGTATGTGATCTATACTTCTGGTTCTACGGGCCATCCCAAAGGTGTACAAATACTGCATCGCGCCGTGACAAACTTTCTGCTCTCGATGAAGCACGATCTGCACGTGACCGAGCAAGATACGCTGTTAGCGGTAACTACCCTTTCCTTTGATATTGCAGGATTGGAACTCTTTCTGCCGTTGATTGCTGGTGCTCGGCTGCTATTAGAGAGGCGCGAGGTGACATCTGATGGTATACGTCTGGCTGAACAAGTGATGACGATGCAGCCAACGATCATGCAAGCAACGCCTGCGACCTGGCGTATGCTACTGGATTCTAGTAATACAGGTATTACAGATGTACCAGATCTACACCACCTGCAAATCTTATGTGGAGGTGAAGCTCTGCCACTCGATCTCTATGAGCAACTAAGCGCCAGAGAGCCTGCGGCGCTATGGAATCTCTATGGCCCAACGGAAACGACGATCTGGTCAACCATGTGTCAGCTTGTCCCCTTGCAAAGCACGATCTCTATCGGGCGGCCAATTGCGAATACACAGGTCTACGTACTCGATCCGCACATGCAACCGGTGCCGATTGGGATACCTGGTGAGCTCTATATTGGCGGGGCGGGCCTGGCTCGTGGCTACCTCAACCAGCCCGACATGACCGCCGAAAAGTTTGTAGAGAATCCATTCGAGCCAGGAACCAGGCTCTACCGCACGGGCGACCTTGTACGCTACCTGCCCGACGGCAAGATCGAGTTTCAAGGACGGCTCGACCATCAGGTAAAGATCCGTGGCTTTCGCATCGAGTTGGGCGAGATCGAAGCTGTGCTCAAGCAGCTTCCGGCCATCCACCAGGCGGTTGTAGTTGCCCGCGAGGATAGTCCGGGCAATAAGCGTCTGGTTGCTTATATTACTACGGTGCAGGGCCAGGATGTTCCCATGCAGAGCGAGCTGCGCGAAATGCTACAAAAGCATGTACCAGACTATATGCAGCCAGCGGCCTATGTATTCCTCGCCGAGCTGCCACTGACACCCAACGGCAAGATTGATCGTCGCGCCCTACCAGCGCCCGACATGATCAGAAGCGTGCAGGCCAATACCTTTGTCGCACCAAAGACCCTGCTCCACTATCAACTCCTGATCATATGGGAAACGTTGCTGGAGACACGACCAATCGGAATCGAGGACAACTTCTTCTTATTGGGTGGTCACTCGCTCCTGGCCACACGCCTGATCAGCAAAATTGAGCTGACGTTCAACAAGAAAGTCACGCTCTCAGACCTGTTTAAAGGCCCAACTATCGCACGTCTGGCGCAGGTGCTCGAACGGCAAGAGGACACAGGTCCCAGATCGCCCATCACGCCCATCCAGACGCAGGGAAGCCGGACGCCCTTCTTCTTCCTGCACGGAGACTATCAAAATGGGGCCTTCTATTGCTATCCCCTGGCACAATACCTGGGGTCAGAGCAACCATTCTACGCACTGGAGCCCTATGATTTTAGTAAAGAAGAGGCGACACCTTCATTTAGAACCATCGTCAACGCCCAGATCAAGCTCATACGCAGCGTACAGCCGGAGGGTCCCTATCAGCTGGGCGGCTTCTGCGATGGAGGCTTGACCGCCTACGAGGTTGCGCGACAACTACGGCTACAGGGCGAGCAGGTGAATTTCCTGATCTTAATAGACTCAGGGTATCCCCCCCTGCTGCACAAATTGACGCGAAATGTCCTCCATCTTTTCGGCAAACTCACAGGTACCAGCCCGGCAAAACAGCTAGCCTGGTTTCTCCGCCTACGCCATACCTATAAGTACATACGCAACCAGAGGAGGCCACAGGACTTCAAGGGACTCAACGTGCTGGACCCCAGCATCCACACGCTCACCCCCAGCATAGAAGTCCTGCGCCAGGAAGGCATCCCCATATTCGAATGGACCATCGCCAATTATGACTATAGGACATATCGAGGCAAAGTCACGCTGTTCCGATGCCGCGAAGAGCCTTTTGACAGGGTATGGAAACGGCAGGCGTTGCACGAGAAGAACATCGAGGTTGTCGTTATTCCGGGCACGCACGAGACCTGTCGAACCGATCATATCCAGACTTTAGCGGAACGATTGAAGGCCAGTAT
>CAWKKX010000001.1:0-112501 GCA_963850365.1 uncultured Chloroflexia bacterium | reverse complement strand
GTGTTGCAAGAAATAAGTTAATATGTTAGAGTTGAAAGACAAGAGAACAAGAAAGAGGACCTGTCATGCCTGGAGTTTCTCTTGAGCCCATAACGCCAGCACGTCATCTTGTTCTTTGATGCAACTATGATGGTTGTATTATAGTAAAATGATTGCAAGGAAGTAATCGATGAAAAAGAGTATAAGCCGCCGTGCACTTTTGCAAGCTGCTGCCATTGCTATGGGAGCGATAGGGACATCAGAGTGGAGGTGGTTAGCCGACAGTGCTCCTTTGCAGGCCAGGGCCGCCAATGCGCTAGTCTCTGGCCCACTCGACACAATTGTATTCGGTAATGCTACCTCGGAGAGCGTCCACGGCCTCGCCACTACCTTATCATCCACGGTAACTGGTGGCTTGAGCCAAACAGCAAGAGTCTTCAACCCATCTTCACCAGCAAGCACCTGGGGTGGTACAGCGAGCTTCACGATGAAATGCGATCCCCAGCAACCGACCTACATTTCGATCAAACTGTGGGGTTCAGATGCGGGATCAGCACTTGGACGATTGATGTTGTTCTGCGAGGGCAAGCAGGTCGGCTACTACCACCTCGGCGATGTCGATCCGTTGGACATCGCCTGGGATGAGCCGAGAACGGTGGGCAGGTTTTTTTACCACACCTTGCCGTTGCCCCAATCCATGACGCTAGGGAAGACAACCGTCACTATCGGAATAAACTCGATGGGGCGTATCTGGGGGTACGGGACGACTGCCGCACAGTATTACAAGTCCCTTGCTCAGCCTACGCGTAGCGTCTACCGCGTCTATTCACACACCACACCGTCCTTCACACCCGCCTCCGACGATGTGCAAGGGCCTGCTCCCAACCCACCGGTTCGCACTTCCCCAGGCGCAGAGGTCATGGCTGCGATCTCTACACGCGTAACAAGCATCGTCAACTCCCTGCTTGCTGCCAGTCCATCGTCGCTGGACCTCTGGGGTATGGTAACACTGGCCAAGGCATATTCCATGTCTTCCACCCCTGCCTACAACAACAGCAAGGTCTTGAGCCAGGTCCTTGGCGGCCTGGATGCACTCTACATATCTTACCTCGCCAGCTCCACGGTGATGACGGGTTCACCTCAACAGTGGCAGGGTTTTGGTCGCGTCGGCCAGATCATGGTACTCCTGGCTAGCCAACTGAGCAGCCAACTTTCCCAGAATGTTACTGGTATGACTGGCACAACACGACTCACTGCCTATACGAAGATGCTTGTGGATAGTCGTGACCACTGGCGTCAGTACTTCCCACAGTACAGCAACCAGATGATGATGTGCGCCCTCGGCGTCTACCAGGCCAACCGAGGGTTATCCGTGATTGCCCCAGGCAAGGCTCTACCGGAGCCTACAGCACGCGCGTACATCTACCAGGCAGTCGGCCTTTCGCCGTGGCTCGGTCCCGAAGATGCGAACGGGACCCCTAAGAAACCACTCGGCAGCACATACTACCAGATCACCCCCAAGGGCCTCACGCGCGAGCTTGGGTATGTCGGCGACTACGGCGAGATCATTGATGGGCTCTATTATTTGTGGGAGAGCGTCACTGAAGCGGGCGGAGTCAAGGATCAGACCCTGCGGAACCAGATCATCAAGATCATCAAAGCGCGAGCGATTTTCCGCTATCCAGAACCTGACGCCAATGGGAACCGAGCGATGCGTATGGAGACGGTCATCGGGTGGCGTGACACCACCTATCCCGGTGAAGTTGTCTATGTACAACGGTCATCGTTTGATGGAGACGCGCTGCGTATAACGGTTACCCTCCAGGACCCGGCGCTCATCGGCTACTCCCAGCAGATGATGGCTGACAATCAGTATTATGTGCTGGCACAGGGACAGACCAGCAACACTGGCTCTCGAAATAACCTCAACGTTCTGAGTATCCCAGGTGATTACAACACGTTCCTAACCCTACCCACGAGCAGCACCCGACTACCTATGACCGATGGACAGCCGGATTTCGTCTTCACCGACGAGGTAAATGGGGTGGTTGCACTGAAGAACGGCCAGGAGCGTCTCTATGCGTCGTTATACTGGCGGGCCCGATGGGGCATCAACAACCTGGCACGCATCCACCACATCACTCCTACCATCGACCGCTCGGCCACCGTCTGGGAGCAGACAGCCTTCACCTCAACTGGAAAGGCCTACCTTCAGCCCGACTGGATCAACGAAGATTTTGGCAATGGCGGCATCGCTCCCCCAGGACCGACTCTCCAGCAGGCATTCGCAGGCACTTCCTACCCGGTCGCACCGTCGCCATCAGACGTGGTCCCGGCCGCGGTTGGTGCGGAAACCCCTTTTGCTGGACGTGCTTCCTTCTACCAATGCACCTATGGTCGCTATGTCATTGCTATGAATACGTCATCGAGCCAGGCCCATACCATCACAGTCCCGCAGGGAGCGGGGAACAAAACGCTAGACCTGGTGAGCCAGAAATCCTATACACCGGGTAGTGCGGTGACGCTAGCGCCGCTTACCACGGTCGTCTGGGATCTCGATGTTGCATCCCAAACCTACTCCAAGATTGTCAACCATCATAGTGGCAAAGTGCTTGGCATAGCAAACAATTCCACCAGCGAGGGGGCTGCCGTGGTACAGCAATCCGACACTGGAGGCACGAGTCAGCAATGGAGCATCGTTTCTGTTAGCAGTGGCTATTCCAAGTTTGTGAATCGCAATAGTGGGAAGGTGCTTGGCATAGCAAACAATTCCATCAGTGCCGGAGCGGTCGCGCAACAGCAATCCGACACTGGAGGCACGAGTCAGCAATGGAGCATCGTTTCTGTTAGCAGTGGCTATTCCAAGTTTGTGAATCGCAACAGTGGGAAGGTGCTTGAAGTGGCGAACAATTCCACCAGCGATGGGGCTATCGTGCAACAGTGGTCCGATAATGGAGGCTTGAACCAGCAATGGAGCCTGGTCGCTACCTCATAGAAGGGAGAGAGTGGAAAGGTACCAGTTTCCACTCTCCCCTCTTTCCGCTTGGAGGATGACGGTTGTCTCCTCAATGCTCGCTTTCTCAATGTTGATGTTGACCCATTTTTGTGGTTCATCTTCGTCTGAGGAAAAGGTGGCAGTGCTTAGACCGTCTTCGCCCATGATGCCCTTGCGAAGGCGACGGTGGCACACAGCAAGGCGACGACGAGCGGGAAGAGGGCAAGGAGCGCATCACCGCCAAGGATCGTCACGACGGTGGCCCCGATCATGATGAGTATCAACCCACAGGCGGCAAGGGGTGTGAGACCACGTTTGATGCGCAAAAGACCAGGGAGGATTAAGCCAAGTGCCCCGGCACATTCGGCCACCCCGATGAACTGAATGAACCAGCCTGGCAGTGGCACGGTCATCTGTGCAGCCATGACCTCAATGGGGGTGATCAACTTCATACTACCAGCAAACAGAAAGAGCAGGGCCAGCAGGACTTGCAGGCTCCACAGGGCCGATGTGCGGATCAGAGAACGACGGGTGAGCGCGTTGCGGTTGGTCTGGGAGACGGTTAGAGTAGCTTTCATGAGATGCTCCTTTTTCTTGCAGTACGTATTGTTTACAAATAACAAGTGATTACAATACAGTATTCTCAGAGCGGTAAACAAAACCGGAAACGGCCCTGGACTCTCTATCCAGGGCCGTCTGTTTTGCATTTAGTGAAGAGATTATTCTTTAACATCCTGTTTCCAGGTCAGAACAAGGGCCACGACTGCAAAGATCAATGAGTAGATAAGAGCGACCCAGAGTGTATGTGAACCATCCACATGAACAAGCGGAGGGATGCCGATGGTGTGAGGATGACTGCTGGCCGGGAGCAGCACTCCTGGCATGGTATTGAGATTTGGCCCCAGGACGTACGCTGTCGCATCGAGCCAGAACTGATTGTGGGTGAGACGATAGCCCAGGCCGAGAAACTCAACACCAATATTGTCAACGGCGAAGAAGGCCACCGACAAGCTCAGCCCAAGCGCCAGAGAGCGACACAGCACACTAAGAGCGGTGGACATCAAAATTGTTACGCCCATGCTAATCAGTACCGTGAGGATATAGAGCCAGGTATTCGACCAGAACATCGGAGTCAGAGCATTAAGGGCATTGAGATTGCCCGCCAGAAAAGCTATGACCCCATAGGCCAGGAGCACATGCAGGAGAATAGAAAAGACAATAAGAGCCAGAGCGACCAGGAGAATAGTACAAAGCTTTGCCAGGAGCAGTTGCACACGCCCCAGACCACGAGCAAGCAGAATACGCACAGTACCAAACTGGAACTCCTGGCCAATCACGTAAGCCGTCAGGATAATTAAGAAAAAGCCAATAAAGATGCGCGAGATGGAAAGACTGACATTCATCTGATCATACAGAAATATCAGAGGCGTCTTAACCAGCGTTTCCCTCCGACTCGGCGTAGCCGCCAGGAAGAGATAGGGCAATGTAGTAGCGCCCAGGAGCAGCACAAGCATAATCCAGGTCAGCCACATATGAAAAATTTTAAAGAGCTCGCCGCGCATGATGCCCAGGAAATTAGGAGTCGAGGAGCGCAATTGTGCTTCGGGATGGGCAGATGTAGTGATAGTACTCATAGACTCTCTCCTGCACTAGAACTGGTCAATTGTAAGAAGACGCGCTCAAGATCCTGAGTGGTCTGCGGCGAGACTATCAGGAACGAAGCCAGCATTCACGAGAAAAAGATTGAGATCACGTCCACGATTATCAGGTGCGAGCGTGACCAGGCTACCACCAGCATCAAGCCTTGCATCCTTGCCCCAGGGTTGCTGCTGTATAAGCGTCAGAGCTTCCGCTGCACGCTCAACCTTGACCGTATAATTGCCCTGCCCACTCAACAGTTCATCTACGGATGTCTCGGTGATAAGTTTGCCATGATTGATAATCGCGACCCGCGTGCAAATTTGCTGGACCTCCGAAAGCATATGACTGGAGATAAGAACCGTCTTGTTCTCCGAGGAGAGCTGATGCAGCAGGTCACGCATCTCCACGATACCGGCCGGGTCCAGGCCATTAGCAGGCTCGTCGAGGATCAACAAGTCGGGATCTTGCAGGAGCGCAACTGCCACGCCCAGACGCTGCTTCATGCCTAGTGAGTAGGTTCCCACACGGTCCTTATCGCGTCCAGACAGGCCAACCAGCTCTACAATGGTATCGATACGCCTCTCAGACACGCCCCCAAGCACCGAGGCAAAGGCACGAAGATTGTTGCGGCCCGACATATAGAGGTAGAGAGCTGGAGTCTCAATCAGTGCACCCACGCGAGGGAGAACCTGCGTGCGATGGGTCGCCATATCCATACCCAGGATATTTATTTTGCCAGCAGTAGGAGTGATTAAGCCAAAGAGCATACGAATAGTCGTCGTCTTGCCCGCTCCATTTGGTCCTAAGAAACCGAAGATTTCGCCACTGCGCACCTCTAGATTGAGATCATTGACGGCCAGGCGTTTACCATACTGTTTAGAGAGATTGTAGGTACGCAGAACGACCCGGTCCGAACGCACCAACGAGGTATCTTCCCTACGAGACACTGTTAGAAGATTATCAGTCATACCTTATACATTCCTTCCATATCAAATAGAATATGATTCATTACTTTTTGAGTTTATCAGAGGCATGTTGTGGTAGTGTAACATAAGTGTCGCAAAATTGTCATAGCCTGTAGATGAGAGAATTTAGAAGATTATCCAGGCATACAACATCATGGAAGTTGCAGAACTCAAAAGAGGATATAACAAAGAGGTCGCTGAATGAATGCACAAAGACTCCATTCAAAGAACAGAGTACTATATTTTCTTCACCTGGAAGCTATGCACATCCACGACAGCGTTCATAGCCCGTAGGCCCACCATGCCAGCATTCAGATACGTGTTATCAATGGCCTGGGCCATCTGCCTCCCATTTATAAAAAAGGCGATGACATTTTTTTTCACCTCAACACGAATAGTAATATATAAGTGCTCAAAAGGGGGACCGGGGGTATTACTAATGACGACCTTTGAATTGTTGCCGCCATTTACAAGGGCAATGATAACTCTTTTTGAACTATCTATACCACAAAAATATCCGTCGTCGCCTGAACCTGTTCTTACGAGCACGCCAGCGTCGGCGGAAGAAGTGGAAGTGAAACGAATGAATTGAACCTGAGCCTCCACTGCATAATCAGCCCCTGAAGGATGGTAAGGAGCCATGAAATAATAATCACGGGCATTGCCACTGCCCCCCATACTGCCATCGCTGCCCACAAGCCCATTTTCAATCCATTTCCACTCTGATCCGCCAGTCCAGCTATTCAGATCTTGTGACCAATTTGCGTTATACATTGTGCTGCGGTCTATCGGTAAGGCTGCTGGTATTTGTGTGGGAACATATGAATCAGGGAAGAGAAAAGAGGAAAGTATAGTTCTCGGCCCTGGTAAAGCAAATACACCAGACAGCACGATTATAAGCAATGCGATGGAGATAAAAAAGACTCTGGCTCTGGGGAATTTGCGTCTGCCCACGCCCCTGGTCATGCGGGGTGGTTGTACATGCTGACCTACCAATTGAGCATCTGGTTGTTGCACCGTGGCATCTATACTACTATCTGGGGATATGATTGTGTGCATGTCTGCCTGCTGCAAGCGGGTCGGTGGAGTCAAGATTGAAGTGTGCGCTTCTACACCATCTAGCAAGCTTGTCTGATCAGGAGCATCATTAGATGGTGTTGCTGGCTTCTGCGGCTGTGTAAGTAATAAAAAGGTTTCCATCGCTTGAGCATCCTGCTCATCTTGCCCCTCACTTGCCTGTTCCAGGGCCATCGCGAAATCAAGCACAGTAGGGAAACGCTCCTGCGGATTTTTCTTGAGTGCGCGTAATACAACCTGTTCTACTTCCAAGGAAATAGATGGCATCTTCTCACGCAACGGCGCAGGTGGTGTAGAGAAATGTTGCGCTAGCAGTTCCGCGAAACTCCCTTTAAAAGGACGTGTACCGGTGCACAACTCGTAGGTCATCACGGCTAGTGAATACTGATCGCTAGCAGGACCAGGTCTGCCTTGCGACTGTTCAGGGGCCATATAGGCCAGAGTTCCAGTAATATCTCTGGGGCTGAGCCGTTGTGATGTCCGGGCGGTGAAAGCAATTCCAAAATCGCTCAATAATAGTTCGTCGTTTTCGCCCAGCAAAATATTTTCGGGCTTCACATCACGATGAATAACTTTATGCTCATGGGCAAACTGTAAAGCAGAGGCAATCTGTTTGACATATGAGACCACGGTAGATAAGGGGAGTGCTCGCCCGGAAGGATGCAGCGTGCGTAGGTGACCATGAGGTGCATAACTCATGACAAGATAAGGGGTTGTGGTATGTATCCCAAAATCGATCAGTTGAACGATATGAGGATGTCTGAGGCGTGCAATGGTACGAGCTTCGTCACGAAAGCGCTCCATCTCGCTTAGTTCTATCTGTGTAAGAAGGACTTTGATAGCAGCCTGTGTGCCGATATAGATGTTTTCTCCCAGGTAGACTCTGGCAAAACCCCCTTGTCCTAGCAGACGTATTAACCGATAATTTCCAAGCTGTTGTCCTACCAGATCATCTAAAGCATCACTCATACAACCGTACGCTTTCTCGTTTCATCTGTAATGGTCTCCCAGTGCCGCAGTTCTTTGCGTTGCAAATGGCTTGTATATTAGCGAGTATACAACACCATAAGCAAAGAGGCAAAAATTGTGTTAATGGAGCTATATGCTTTCCCAGCCCAGCATGCACATCTGCATTTAAGAACAGCTCTTCATAGGACAGCTTCCCGTGCTACCATCAGGAAGTTTTCTACAATAGCTGAATGCGCATCACGCCTCCAGGCCAGTGCAATCTCCGTCATTGTGGTCGTTCCTTCCAGTTCACGATATACTATCCCCTCGCTTCTTATGTTACGGATCGATTGGGGGACCAGAGAGATACCAATCCCAGCGGCGACCAGGCCAACTATCGTATGTATCTCCGTTACTTCTTGTACTACATTGGGACTGAAGCCGGAGGCAAGACACAATTTCATCAACTGAACGTAGTAACCTCCTCCCTGTAGGCGCGATTGAAGCACAAATGGCTCATGGGCCAGCAAAGATACGGAGATACGCTCATGCACAGCCAGCGGATGCTCCTCGGGCAGGACACAGACAATTGGTTCGCGGCGTACGACCTCGACGTTCATGAGTGGGGAGCTGATTGGCAGGCGCAGTAGCCCGATCTGCAGTTCATTCTCTTCTAACGCTTTTACCTGTGCAGGGGTTGTCAGTTCGCGCAAAGCCACCTCGACATGCGGAAAACGCTCACGATAGGCACGCAACATCACTGGCAACAGATCGTAGGTGCTCGAACTAATATAACCCACGACCAGCCGTCCCATCTCTCCGCGATGAGCACGCTGAGCTGCGTGCTTCGCTTCCTGAACCTGGGCAAGAATACGCTGGGCCGCCGCTAGAAATACGCTGCCTGCGTCTGTCAATTCCACTGACCGTTTTGTTCTCTTTAAAAGGGGAAAACCCAGCTCTTCCTCCAGCTGCTGGATCTGCTGACTTAGGGAGGGCTGTACAATGAAGAGCCTGGCCGCCGCTCTGCCAAAGTGTAGCTCCTCCGCGACTGCAACGAAATAACGCAAATGGCGTAGCTCCATCCTTCCATCACTCCTTTCATTCATAGGCTGTACCTATTAATCTCTCACTAATTATGTATTGGACATGCAAGTAGGCAGGCTTTATACTTTAAACGTGGGGCGAAGATGAAATCGCTAAGAAATTGACCTGTTAGTCATATGGTTAAACAGATCTGCATCCTTGGGAGAGAATATCTTCTCACACAAGGATGCAGATTTCGTTAAGAGGGACAGCATGCATAACAAACAAGAAAAAAATAGATATAGGATGTTTGAAATAATGAGTGTAAGTGGAGCGGCAGCACATAACGTGACGGCCCCTATTCATCGTGTGACGAACACGAAAATGCCCGTTGCACTACGTCAGAACGTTCCTATGAATAAGTGGGTTATACTTGCTCTGGCTGCGTCGGCTAGCTTTATGACTACGCTCGATGGCTCAATCGTCAATATTGGTATGCCAAGTATCGCGAGCACGTTTCATGTGAGCGTCAGTGGAGCATCGGAGTGGATTATCATTGGGTATCTGATTGTGATTGCGGCAACCCTCCTCACTTTTGGACGCCTCGCCGATATGCTGGGCCGAAAGCCGATCTTTCTGACCGGGGTGCTCATTTTTGTGCTTGGCTCTATGCTCTGTGGCCTCGCACCCTCCCTCTGGCTCCTCATTCTTGCCCGCCTCTTTCAAGGCATCGGCGGTTCGCTGATTTTTTGCGTGAATGTCGCGATGATCACAAGCTCGTTTCCAGATCGTGAGCGTGGTCTGGCGCTCGGCTTAAATGCGGTGGTGGTATCGCTCGGCGTGGCTGCCGGCCCCACCATTGGTGGACTTATTACGCAGTACCTGACCTGGCGCTGGATTTTTTATGTGAATGTGCCCATCTGTACGTTGGTTCTACTGGCTGCGTTTTACTGGTATCACGAGCAGAGACCTCAGCAGGGACAACAGGGACGCTTTGATCCATGGGGTGCGCTGACGTTGGCTGTTGGGTTAGCCACATTCACGTTGGGCCTCTCTTTTGGTCAGGAATGGGGATGGCTCTCCATCGGCACTCTGGTTTCTCTGAGCGTGAGCATTGTGACGATAGGGATCGCTGTGTATGTTGAGTCTCATGTTGAATCTCCCATTTTAAATCTAGGCTTACTATCAAATCGCGTATTCCTGTTTGCAAATATTAGCTTTATACTCTGCATGATGGCATTGTTCGCACCTGGTTTTCTCTTGCCATTCTACTTCGAGGAGTTACGTGGCTTCTCTACGATCCAGGCCGGGTTGTTGTTGACCCCACTGCCGCTGATGCTTGCCATTTCGGCCCCTTTGAGTGGCATGCTAGCGGACCGCATCGGATCGCGCTGGCTATCCCCGCTGGGATTGGCATGCGCGTGTCTCGGCTTATTCCTGCTCAGTCTGATCGATACACACAGCACCACCTGGGATATTGTCTGGCGTCTTGCCATCATTGGTCTGGGACAGGGTCTTTTTATGTCACCCAATACCCGTACTATGATGGGTGCCGCCTCTCGTGAAGCCCAGGGGGAGGCCTCTGGACTGCTCGCTACTGGGCGTGTCATCGGACAAAGCCTGAGTGTGGCACTTACTGGAACTGTCTTCGCGGCCCTCGGGGGCGCGACAGCGGGTACACAGTTGTTACTGTCACATACCCATACTTCCTCCTCGACAAACATTGGCTCACTACAAAGCACGTTTGTAAATAGCTTCCATGCTGCCTTGTTGATCTGCGCACTTTTCGCAGCGCTTGGCATCTTCACTGCCCTGGCACGCGGCAGTGAGGTAGCAGTGAAAAAGGTAAAGTAGGGCTCGACCAGCCCTACCTCTTTCTTTCTCATACTGCTGCTTTCCCCCAAATTCTTTCTGGTTAACGTTTAAATTTAATGAAATAGAAAAAAGTATTACTTTTGTACTAAAAATTTGCGTATTGAAACTATATGACCTAAACTTATATTGTGCCTAAATCAATCTCTAAGATCACCTTTCTCATCGTTAATTCCTATATCCAGCGTCTATCTAGCACGCTAAAACAGAGTAATTCCGGCGGATATTCTGTTATCCAGACATCAGGCGAACATGATGTTTGCCAAACATAAAGCGCGTACTAAAAAATCCTGACTTGCAAGGTTGCATGCACAGGACAGCTTCTCCTCGAAATGCATCGGGGGTAAGGCCAGCTTCATCTTTTTCTCCAGGTTATATGGGTGAGATGAGGCAGTAGTAAGCAAAATAGGACATGAAGTCCGAATAGCAACAAAGGGGTTAACATGGTACAAACACTTTATACGAGCGGGAAATACCTCGAAGAAAATCCAATGTGGCATGCAGATGAGTCTCCGTGGAAAGTTGCGGGCATCCTTCACCTTTTGAAAAAACACAACCTGCAACCCCAAACAATCTGTGAGGCTGGATGTGGATCGGGTGAAATCTTGCACCTGTTACAAAAAACGCTGTCGCGCAATTGCGAGTTCTGGGGCTATGACATCTCCCCACAAGCCATGGAAATATGCCGCCCTAAAGAAAACAGACAACTTCACTTCACACAAGCGGATATAACAACCGGGCTGAGCGACCAGCAATTCGATCTGATCCTTATGATGGATGTGCTTGAGCATCTCGAAGATTACTTTAGTTTCCTACACAACCTGCAGAGCAAAAGCGAGTATAAAATCATTCAGCTACCCATGGATATCTCTCTGCTCAGCGTTTTATGTGCAAGTTTCGGCGAGTTCCATAAATCATACGGGCACCTTCACTATTTTACCAAAGAGACCGCCCTCCAGATGGTACAAGATGCGGGCTACACGGTGCTCGACTATTACTACAATGGCCCATGTGAGATTACCCCGGTCGATTGGAAGGAAGCAAAAGGAAAACCCTGGCTGCTACCTAAAAAATTGCTTATCTGGCTCAAGCGCACGTTGCAACTGAAAACCTACGATCTCATCGCCGCCATAAATCGGGATTTCGCTGTACGGCTCAATGGAAGGCAACGCATCCTTATACTCGCGCAATAGTGTCAGGCTCCCGTCGCCATCTCTTCTATCTTGCTTCATGCTATTGCATGTATAGCTATTTTTATATTCTTGCACTTATCACCAAAAAATATAAAAATAGCTATTGGAATTGACAACTCTTATCGACCGGTTACCCTGTGTAGATAATCGTTGATCGGCTGCACATCAAAGCCGCCGGTGGTCAGACCGATGTACCCATCAGGACGCACCAGAATCACAGCATCTCGCCGGATGCCATAGAAATGGGAGGCGTAGCCATCGATGTCAAGCAACGCGTGATCAGAGGGAACCAGGATATTGCCTCCACGCGTGATGGTATACGCATGCACGATATCTTTGTAGCGATCCGGTAGTTGTAACACAGGCCCATCGGCAAACGTAAGCAGCGTGAAATGCGTCCCACGAAACAGCTCGAAGAGTCGGCCTCGCTGCCCATGAGAGGAAAAGATGAAGGGCGAATCGGGCGCGCGGTCTCCTGCGCGGATGTCGGTCGCGTCATCAAGATCGCAAGCCAGGGGACCACCTCGATAGGTAATGTCAAGTTGCGAGAGATCAGCATTTTTGCTCAACGAGACATTGATATAATTTTGCGCATTCCCAGAATTGGGACGAGACAATTTCTCATGATACGTCGTCGTAGAAGCCAGAACGCCCTGACCCACGGGAAAGCGTTCGGCATGGTAGCTATCCAGTATATCCTCAGGAGCGCCTTGCAGCACAGCAGCCAGTTTCCAGCCAAGGTTGTAGGCATCGCCAATGCCAGTATTCATGCCCTGCCCACCCGCACCAGAGTGGACATGGGCCGCATCCCCGGCAAGAAAGATACGGCCAAGGCGATACTGCTCAACCATACGAATATTCGGTCGCCAGAAAGAGGCCCAGTGCAGATCGCTTATCTGTACACCCACTAGACCCGCTCGTTCGTCAAAGATGCGTTGACAGGTTTCCGCTGAAAGATCGTATGCATCCGAAGACAAACGAGCCTGAAACACCCATAGATGGTCGTAGCGCATGTGCGAGAGACCTACCAATCCTTCTGGTGCATCCATCCAATAGTGCCCATAGTGAGGGTCCAATCCCTCCACCTCGACACCGGCATTGAGATACCACTCCCCTTCTAGCGTCTTGCCCAGGAACGAGAAACCACCAAGGTGACGCACAGTACTGTGTCCCCCATCGCAACCCACCAGATAACGGGCCTGGATCGTTTCCATCTCACCTGCGTGGATAACCTGCGCCAGCACGCAGTCGGCCTGCTGTGTCACCGTTAACAGATGACTATCGAACTCCACCGGTATGTTCTTCTGAGTCAAACTCTCTTGTAACACGGCTTGTGTATTGTTTTGCCCGATCCAGAAGCTACCACGATAAGGCATGTCAGGGGTTGATTGATAGGCTGCCTCGGACGCGTAATCAACCTCACGCACGAGTTGCTCTCGCTTATAGAAATGCATCAGCGGGTTACGCTGACCGCGTACATGAATCTGATCTAGCACACCCAGGTCCTCGAAGATTTCCTCCGTACGTGGCTTCAGCCCTTTCGCACGCACTTCGCGCTGCATAGCGGCACCTTGTTCGATAATACGCACGGTAACGCCGCAACGGGCAAGACTATTCGCCAGGGTCAAACCAACCGGTCCAGCACCAATAACCAATACGTCAGTACTCGATCTCTTCTCCATGATCATTTTCCTCTTTTTTTCAGTGATCGTTCGTTGAACTTTGCGGGTAAAAAAATTTTCGGCCTCACCTGGACCATAAACGGGCGGTGAAATCCACCAGTCGTTCGATGTAGTGCTTATCATCGGTACCATCATCCTCTGCAAAGAGAAAATGGACGATACTACCCGCAAAAAACTGCATGAAGGCAAAACGCAGATCCATTTCGCGTATCTCGCCCTGTGCCATACGACGAGCGAAAAAATCATACAAAAATTGCATTGGAGTATCACCTACAGACAGGGCAGTTATCCACTCCTCCCGTCGTAGCCAATTTCTCTCCCGCATTATGATCTGAAACCACTCTTTATCCGCAGTAAAGACACTGGTACCGACACGGGCCGCAAGCAAGAGGGCCTCCCGCAATGAAAGGTCATCACGAAACAGGGGGGCCAGAGCTTCGATCTCGGCAACTCTTGCCGCCCGACCTTCTCGTATGATGGTCTGCAAAATTTCCAATTTCCCTCCTGGAAAATAGTGATAGGTCAATGCCTCAGCTACACCCAGCGCTTTATTCAGCGTGCGCATAGAGGTGGCATGATAGCCATCCTCGGCAAACAACTTCTTCGCGACCGCAAGGATTTGCTGTCGCCGCTCCTGGGCCTTGATATCGCGACTGGTCACGCGGTCTTTTTCTTCAGGCATACTACCCACCACTCATTTCCATCACGGATGTTCATTCAACGTCCGTTGAACAAATAATATCAGAGAAAACGACCCCTGTCAAGTCTCCCGAAAGTCTTTTTTTTCTGCTGGCACGAAACGCAGCGTGCGCGAGCCTGGAACTGCACGCCGATGGGCTGCATTTCATGCAGTGCGGCACGACGGCGACATCTTCGTCCCCAGCGTGCACCTGGAAGTCCAACATCATCTCCACCATTGTCGAAATGAGCATAAATTCGCTCCACGTGACCGATAAAGCCGCTATCAGCACCTTTTAACTACCGACAACATCCCAGTTCGTATCTAGAGCGCATCAAACATCTGTTTAATGCGTTGACACGTATCTAAGAGCGCGGATGAGAGCCGTTGCTCGTTGCCATAAAAGCGAATTGAGGGGACTGGTATTGTAATAGCGGCAAGGCTACCCGTCACGTCGCGTATCGTCGCACCAACAGCACAGATCCCATCGGTATACTCTTCCCTATCGTAGGCAAGATGTTCGATACGAATGCACTTTAGCTCCTCCAGCAGTTGTTCGCGCCTGGTAATTGTCCGCGCAGTGAACGCAGTGAATAGCGGGAGAGATTCAGGAACGAGCAGTTCGACTTGCTCGTTTGGCATTTCAGCGAGAAGTGCCTTGCCATTTGCAGTACAGTGCAGTGGAAATGTTGCTCCGACAGATGAGGTAGCTTGAAGCCGATGCGGAACGGCAACCTGATCGACGAAAAAGACGACATTCTGGTCAAGTACAGCGAGGTCAACAGTCTCGTTCACTTCCTTTGAAAGCAACTCTAAAAAAGGATGAAGCTGGTAACGCAGTTCGCTGTTGACCCAGGCCGCAAGGGGGGCCAGGCCCATGCCAAGACGGATACGTCCCTTTGGAGAGGCGGAGGTCACAAATTGCTCGGTTTCGAGGGCACTCACAATACGATGGACGGTCGAGCGTGCTAATCCAACCTCCTTTGCGATCTGCGCAAGACTCAAACCTTGTGAATGCCCTTTAAGGGTACGCAAGATATCCGCTGCGCGTGCAATGACTTGAACACCCCCATGGTCATGCTGCTCTCCTCTGATTTCCGACTGCACCATATGCTTCGATTCCTCTATCTCTCTGACTAAAAACCGCTCAAAAAGTTGTATTCCTCTCCTCAAGAATATACCACATTGCGGCACGAAAATCCACGATACGGAAAAACAATAGATTTTCTCTTGACAATGACGCAGTTTCCATGGTACAGTTCATCATACTATTATGAGATAACCTCTTTTGGTACACAACTACGAACACATTTTCATTTTCCTCCTGGACCACCAGAGGAATTTATCAAAGCCTTGTATCAACACAGTAAAAAAGAAATGCGCACCTTTACGGCATTCTTGCCTGCTTTGTATCGATCTCAGACCGGAAGGTGATGGTAGTGCTATGGAATTATTCCGTCCATCGCTCAATTATCCAACCCATCCCTATGACGAAATGTTGGTTCGCACGGCTGAGCGTTTTCCCGAAAACGTTGCGGTGATCTCTAAAGATGTGAATCTAACATATCGCGAATTGGATGCGCTGACAAATAGCTTTGCCAATGCTTTGCTTTACCAGGGAGTGAGCAAGGGCCAAAAAGTGTGCCTGCTCATGACAAATCGACCAGAATATCTTATCAGTTGGTTCGCCATCACTCGCATCGGAGCCGTCGCCAGCCCCTTGAATCCCTCGTACAAAGAGCGTGAAGTGGCGTACCAGTTAGACAATAGCGAGGCGGTGGGAGTCATAGTGCAGTCTGAGTTGCTCCCACGTATCGAAGCTATATGGCCTGAACTCCCTGGCTTAAAGCTGGTGATTACTGTAGGTTCCGCCAAACGCGCTGGTCCGACACCTATACTGGCTTTCGAGCAGTTGATTCAAGACCATTCACCACTACTGTCCGAACGACCTGAGATCGTATGGGAAGATGTGGTGGCGCTTCCTTATAGTAGTGGCACAACCGGCTTGCCAAAGGGTGTTCTGCTCAGCCACAAGAATCTCGTATCTAATGCCTGTCAGTCCATTGCAACTGCCCGGATCACATCCCAGGATCGCATGCTGGTCTTCCTTCCGCTCTACCACATCTACGGTATTATGCTGATGGGCTGTGCGGTAATGGCCGGTGCGACACTCGTGCTCATGGAACGTTTCGAGACAGAGCGGTGTTTACAGCACATTCAAGAGCAGCGCATCACACTCCTGTATACCGTCCCACAGGTCCTTTTTGCTCTAAGCGAGTGGGAGCAGTTGGAGAAGTATGATCTGCACACCGTTCGCTTCGCCCAATGTGGTGCGGCTCCCATCCCGCCAGTCGTGGTACGTCACTTTCAGGAACGTACTCATATCCCGGTGGTTACTTCCTATGGTTTGACCGAGGCATCTCCGGGGACGCACTCTAATCCGGTCTACGATCAACGCCGTATCAAGGTCGAGACGATTGGTCTGCCAATTCATGATACACGACAGAAGATTGTAGATATTGAAACCGGTCAGATCGAACTGGGTATAGGTGAAGAGGGCGAGCTGATCGTGCAGGGTCCACAGGTCATGCAGGGATATTGGAAGGCTCCGCAGGCTACGGCTGAGACATTGCGCGATGGCTGGCTCTATACGGGAGATATTGGTTTCTGCGATGTAGAAGGGTATGTGACGATTACTGATCGCAAAAAGGAAATGATCAAGTTCAAAGGCTTCAGTGTAGCACCTGCCCAGATTGAAGCGTTGCTCCTGGAACATCCCTCGGTTGCTGATGTAGCGGTCATTGCTAAACCAGATACCGAAGCTGGCGAAGTACCCAAAGCCTTTGTGCTTCTCAAAGCGGGTTCGCAAAGTCAGAGCGCCGAAGACTTGATGGCGTGGGCCAATGGCAAGCTCGCCACTTACAAAAATGTGCGCGAGATCGAATTCATCGACGCCATTCCCCGCAACCCTTCTGGCAAAATCTTGCGGCGTGTCCTCAAAGATCTGGAGCGGCAGCGTATGGGCTTCTCGTAACTAAAGTGTGCAAGCTATCCTGCCTACGATGAATGGAGCAATCCCATGAAACGTGCACCTTTTTCTCTCTTTCTCGCCATCATAGTGCTTCTCGTCATTGTTGGAGTCACTGCCTGCACACCTCAAGCTACCTCTGCTCCCACAAAAAAATCAACGCAGGTGCCACCACGCCCCACGCCCACGCCTATCACCTGGGGCCACATCTATAACGACGCTAAACTCGGCTTCCAGATACGCGTTCCCGATGGCTGGACAACACAACCGGAACCAGGATTGCGTAATCCTCATGGTATCACGTCACTAGCACTACTCGACACACGTACCTCGCCTCAGGAACAGATTTCGCTTAGCGTAATAGAATCCGCGAACATGCCCGCCGCCTTCGCTAGCCGTGGCAACCCGAATACTCTGGTTGGCTCATATCCCGCCTTTGCCGCAGACCGTGAGCGGCCCGGTGCCAAATATCATTGCCTGATCCGTTTCTTCCTGGCAAAAGATGACTTTGTTACTGCAAACTGGTGCTCAAGCCAGCAAATTGTCACTCATATTTCGCAATTCGAGCAGGTTCTCGCAACCTATCAGCCAGCCTCCGCTGACTTCGTCGCCACGTCGGTGCAGGCACCCGATCCTCAGACCTGTCAGCAACTGCAAAAAGCTCGCGGCTATACCGCGCCCACACTGACGTGGGGCTACCAGCTAAGCTCACCCGGCTCTCCCGGCTGGCGCACGCTGCTACCTGAAGCAGCCTACATCTGTAGCAATACCGCCTCGGTCGATCCGATGCTTTTCCAGTGTACAGAACTGGCTAACCGCTTCATTCACGAACAATGGGCGCTCCCCAGCCTGAATAATAGTGCTGGCCGTTATTATGACTATTACCAGGATGGTACCTTGCACCCCGGCGCTATTCGCGACTTTCCCACAGATACCTATCAACTCTCGGACGATGCCAGCCAGGGCAAGAGCGCATTTCGACCAGTGCCAGGCGATCTCGTGATCTTTCAAGATGTTAATAACATCAGTGAAGGCTGGAAATCCGGCATGACCAGGAGCCCTGGACATGTTGCCGTAATTACCGCTATCAACGATTCTTTCGTCTATATCGCTCAAGAGAACTATAGCGATACACAGTTCTTTCTAGCGCTCCCTATTACGAAGGTTGCAAACGGCTATACAATAGAAGATAGAAGCGGGTTAAGCAACCGCATCGTACGCGGCTGGATACACTTTACCGCCAATGGGGGTCCTGCGACCTAACTTTTTGCAAAACACACAGCCGCATTTGCCACCCATACATCAGCTGAGCATCCTGAGTTTGCTGCTCACAAATACGCTTGTGTGCGCTCCCTCGTCTCGACTACTTCGATCTACGGTGTGACCCCTCCTGGGTCTCTAGACAAAAAGAACAACAATTGGTAAGCTATTTCAGTACGAGAATGGCTGATCTAGCTGGCGGCATGTTGCTGGCGATATAAAAGGGAGTAGCAATGAGTATGGTTCAGGAATATATTGAGATTCGGGGCGCACGCGAGAACAATTTGAAGGATGTCTCGCTGCGCTTGCCCAAGCGCAAGCTAATTATTTTTACGGGAGTGTCGGGCTCTGGCAAGTCCTCTCTGGTCTTTGATACCATTGCCAATGAAGCACAGCGGCTCCTGTTTGAGAATTTTAGCATGTTTGTACGCAACTTCTTACCACGCTATCCCCAACCAGACGCCGATGCGATTGAGAAGCTGAGCATGGCAGTAATTGTTGATCAGAAGCGCCTGGGCGGTGGCTCCCATTCCATTGTGGGGACCGTGACAGACATCGCGTCAGTGCTGCGGCTGCTCTTTTCGCGCATCGGCAAACCGTATGTAGGTCTTGCCAACGCCTTTTCCTTCAACGATCCACAGGGCCTGTGTCTGGAATGCAATGGCCTGGGCCGTAAGATCAGCATTACCCCGGAAGCGCTGATTGATATAACAAAATCGCTGAACGAGGGAGCTGTCATCGCCCCAGGACTGGCCGGCTGGGAAAGCGAACTTTATGTACGTTCAGGCTTCTTCGACAACGACAAGAAGATAGCCGATTATACAACCGAGGAGCTGGACCTGCTTCTCTACAGCGAACCGCGCAAATATAAGGGTCTGGCGTACAACACCTATGAGGGTCTGGTATACAAGTTCAATCGCAAGTTCGTTGCGCGGGACATCCAGACGCTCTCGTCTCGCATACGGCAAAAGGTCGAGCCTTTTTTGAAGCTCGGCCCCTGTCCGCTCTGCAAGGGTGCCCGGCTCAACCAGGCCGCCTTAAGCTGTAAGGTCAAGGGGTACAATATTGCCGACATGGCAGCGATGGAGGTTGATGAGCTTTTAGAGGTTGTCAAGAGTATCACAGAACCGGCGGCGGCACCAATCGTTCGCACGTTGACCGAACGGCTACAACATCTGGTGGAGATTGGCCTAGAGTATCTCAGCCTGGATCGATCCACCGATACATTGTCTGGTGGTGAATCGCAGCGGGTCAAAATGGTCAAGCATCTTAACGGTAGCCTGGTCGATGTTATGTACATCTTTGACGAACCGAGCGTCGGACTTCACCCGCGCGATGTCCATCGTCTGAACGAACTCCTGGAAAAGTTGCGCGACAAAGGGAACACGGTCATTGTAGTAGAGCACGATCCTGAGGTGATTAAGAGGGCCGATTACATCGTCGATATGGGACCATATGCCGGGAGCGAAGGAGGCAAAATTGTCTACGAAGGCGATTTCACCGGTCTGCTCCAAGCCGATACACTGACCGGCAACCATTTGCTGCGTAAGAGGCCGCTTAAAGAGAGCTTTCGCCAGGCGACCGGGGTTCTGCCAATCGTCCACGCTACGGTGAATAATTTGCAGGATGTCAGCGTGAATATTCCCACTGGCGTGCTGACAGTCATCACTGGCGTGGCTGGTTCAGGCAAAAGCTCGTTAATCAATGAAGCCTTTCTCAGTCAGCACCAGGAAGCAGTGGTGATTGATCAATCATCCCTGAGCACTTCCAGTCGCTCCAATCCTGCGACCTATACTGGCATTATGGATGACGTGCGCAAGGCTTTTGCAGCAGCCAACAATGCCGATGCCGGCCTGTTTAGTTTTAACTCAAAAGGTGCCTGTCCTAACTGTCAGGGGCTTGGCGTGACCTACACTGACCTCGGCTTCCTTGAGGGGGTTAAGCTTCCTTGCGAAGTGTGCGGCGGGAAACGCTTTAAGGACGAGGTATTGGCCTACACATTGAACGGGAAATCCATTGCTGATGTTTTAAATATGACCATTCACCAGGCACTGGCGTTTTTGAAGATCAAAGCAGTGCAGCCAAAGCTCCAGGCTTTGAGCGACGTGGGTCTGGACTACCTGACCCTCGGCCAGCCCCTGAGCACCCTCTCAGGCGGCGAGTGCCAGCGCATCAAACTCGCGAGCGAACTCCACAAGCGGAGCAGCATCTACATCATGGACGAGCCCACCACCGGCCTGCACCTCTCGGACATCGGTCGCCTGCTCACTATCATAAACCGCCTGGTTGATGGCGGCAACACCATCATCGTTATCGAGCACCACCTCGACATCATTCGCAACGCCGACTGGATCATCGACATGGGACCCGAAGGTGGCCACAAGGGCGGCACCATCATCTTCGAAGGCACCCCCCACGACCTGCTCAACGCCAAACAGTCCCTGACCAGCCGGTATCTGTAGCAGGTCTGGCTTGCCAATAATGCGTTCCCGGCAGCAGAACGAGCCGAGTGGATAGGAAAAGTTTTTTCGCTTATCTTCTTTTACGATACATTTCCTTTCGATTTCGCAAAAAAATATTGACTTTTCTCACTCTATCATTTATATTTAGAAAGAGAGATTCTTACACATACCATAGCTGGTATTTCTCATCCTATTCTAGCGGCCAATACGCTGAAACTTCGCTTTTCCTAAATTGTTTGCCTTGCTCTACACAATGCAGTGTTTCCTTTATAGCTGGAAGGACATTTTTCCATGATGGAACTTGGCACAGTATGCACAGACAGGAACTTAACGCTCTTCTCATCCTTCCCATCTCTCTGTGAGACATACCATACCGATATCTTTTCTGCTTTGTCAATCTCATTGCATCCACATCATTGTAGGGCGAGGGCAACAACCATAGGGTGGACGGCAACAACCACAAGGGTCGTCGCTACGCGAGCCGGGGGCCGCGCAGGGCAACGGCAACAACCACAAGGGTCGTCGCTACGCGAGCCGGGGGCCGCGCAGGGCAACGGCAACAACCACAAGGGTCGTCGCTACGCGAGCCGGGGGCCGCGCAGGGCAACGGCAACAACCACAAGGGTCGTCGCTACGCGAGCCGGGGGCCACGCAGGGCAACGGCAACAACCACAAGGGTCGTCGCTACGCGAGCCGGGGGCCACGCCGCGTAGCGACGACCCTTGTGGTTGTTGCCCTCGCTTCTTTTGATCCTAAAACACTAGCAACATAAGAGCATTTTGAAGAGATACAGTCCAATCCCATTTTTGGCACCATACCTTTACAGATACAGAAAAGATATCATAGGCATGAATACTCAATTACGACGCAAAAAAATCGAAGAGAACTTGCGAGCTGAGGGGTTCTGCAACGTTACCTCTCTTGCCAGGCTCCTTGGCGTCTCCGAGGTGACGATCCGCAATGACCTGAATGCGCTTGAGGAAACCGGCAAGGTCACACGTATCCACGGTGGCGCTATACTCGCTGTAGAACGCTCACGTGGGGAGTATTTTGAAGAGCGTGTCTCCATCAATCAGGATCAGAAAACTCTGGATCGCTCGCCGCGCCGCTGCTCTGGTTGACAATCATGACAGCATTTTGCTCGATGCAAGCACGACCGCTTTTTATATGACCAATTATCTCAAAAATCATCATGATCTGACCGTGTTTACGAATGGGATCGAGGTGGCCTTCCGTCTGGCCGAAAACCGTTCTAACAAGGTCGTTCTGACTGGCGGACTCTTACGACCGGAAACTGCTTCTCTCTCTGGTCAGTTTGGCTCTGCCATGCTCGGTGGCGTACGTGCCAACAAGGCTTTCTTCTCTTGTACTGGCTGGTCTCCTACTATGGAACTGATGGATGATGATCTCTTTGAGGCTCAATTGAAAAAGGAAATGGTCGATGCCGCCGAAACTATTGTGCTCTTAATGGATTCTAGCAAATTCGAAAAACAAGGGGTGGCTGCTTTCGCTCCTATGAGTCGTGTCAATATGGTTATTACCGACGACCAGGTCGGCGCTGACCGCCTGTCTCAGTTAAAGCACGCGGGTATCGCGGTGACTATTTGTAGCGAACATACTACCCGTGTGATGGAAGGCGGGAATGGGGAGAAGCTGATACGCATCGGTTTTGCGAATCAAGATGATACTAGCCCATTTTCGGCTCTGGTCCGGCAAGGCATGGTTGAAGCTGCACGCATTGCAAATATAGAACTCCTCCTGGCTGACAACTTCAATAGCGGGCCGACTGCTCTGGCAAATGCAGATTATTTTATTCATGAGCATGTAGACCTGATCGTCGAATTCAATACAGATATCAGCTATAACAATATGATCATGGAACGCATACGCTCCGCCCATATCCCTGTCATCGCTATCGATATCCCTATGCCGGGGGCAACCTTTGTCGGCGTTGACAACTATCGCTCAGGTTTAATGGCTGGCCGGCTCGCTGGAGCATATATTAACCAATGCTGGCAAGGCCGGGTCGATAAGGTCCTTTCGCTGGAACTACCCTCTTCTGGTCCGGTCCCTGCCGCTCGCATGCAGGGAAGGATTGATGGCCTGCGCGAATCTTGCACTGCGCCTGACGAGCACATTGTCCACCTGGATAGTAAAAATACATATAGCGAGGCGTATACAACTGTTACTGCTCTTTTACCCACCATTCCTTCCGCATCCCATATCATTATATTTGGCATTAACGATGAGGTTACACTGGGCGCTCTGGCTGCCTTCGCAGATGCAGGGGCAAGTAAACGTGTAATTGCCGTTGGACAGGGGACCGGATCATCGGCACGAGAAGAACTACAACGAACGGGGAGCCGACTCATCGGTTCGGTCACTTCTTTCCCTGAACATTATGGCAAGATTATTATCGATACTGCCCTGCAGATGCTGCAAGGCAAACAGGTTCCGCCGGCAGTTTATACCCATCATATACTGGTCCTCTCAGAGGAAACGCTTCATACGCTTGACCTTTCCGCCTTGCCTGAGGAGGCGGTCTCTGTGCTGGCTTATAATACCATTCCATTTCCTCGCACCACTACATCGCAAAGGAGAATAAAAACACAATGAATAGTGTAGAGACAACGCGTCCTCTCTTATCTGTTAAAAATCTGAGTCGTCAGTTTCCTGGTGTTCTCGCTCTCGATAACGTTTCTTTTGACGTTCTCCCTGGCGAAGTTCATGCTCTGGTCGGTGAAAATGGCGCTGGTAAAAGCACGCTTATCAATATTTTGGCTGGCATTATTCAGCCCAGTAGCGGATCTCTTGAAATCGATGGACAACACACTGTATTTCACAATCCTATTCAGGCGCAGCATGCTGGCATCGCTACTATCTTTCAAGAATTCAATCTGCTACCACATCTTAGCGTCGCAGAGAATATCTTTCTGACTCGTGAGCCGCGCAACGGCCCTTTTATCCAGTGGGACAAGCTCTATAGCAGTGCAGCCGACGCTATACAGGAACTCCACATTACGCTCGACCCACGCACACCGGTGCACAGTCTTCCTGTCGCACAGCAGCAGCTCGTGGAGATTGCCCGTGCCCTCTCGATGAAACCCAAGGTGATTGTGATGGATGAGCCGACCGCCGCCCTGAGCGAACGGGAAGTTGAACAGCTCCTGGCCCTGATCCGTACTTTGAGTGCGCAAGGGGTGGGGATTGTCTACGTTTCACATCGACTTTCAGAGGTTTTTTCCATTGCTCATCGCATCACTATCTTGCGCGATGGCCGCCATATTAAAACGGCTCCAACCTCAGCACTCACAGAACAGCAGGTTATAGAGCACATGGTTGGTCGCGAACTATTGCATATTGAGCAGGCCGCTCATACTCCTGGTGAGGTTGTCCTGGAAGTACAGAACCTATCCACTGAGACAGCCGCACGGCAGGTCTCCTTCAAGCTGCATGCCGGGGAAGTCCTGGGGCTGGCCGGCTTGATGGGCTGCGGCTCTACACAGGTCTTAGAGACTTTATTTGGACTCCGCCCCATCACTACTGGCACCGTCATACTCGCAGGCAAACCTCTCAAGTTGACTGGCCCTCGTAGTGCGCTTCATGCTGGCATTGGCTTTGTCCCCGAGGATCGTAAACATGCTGGCATCTTGCCCGACGTCTCTGTCCTCCACAACTTGAGTATTGCGGTCCAACAACGTGTCAGTAAAGCGGGATTCATTAGCAGGAAACAGGAGCGTGGACTCCTTGAGGAATATCGCGCAGATCTCCATATACGCTATAGTTCGCCAACACAGTTTATCAATAATCTCAGCGGGGGCAATCAGCAAAAAGTTATTCTTGCTCGTTCATTGGCACAGCATTGTCGCGTTCTCCTGCTATCAGAACCCACGCGGGGAGTAGATGTTGGTGCAAAGGCCGAGATCTATACATTGATCGAAGAGCTGGTCCGTGCTGGCATGGCTGTCCTCCTGCAATCTTCTGAATTGCCTGAAATTTTACGTCTATCTGACCGCTGTATCGTCTTCGCAGCTGGCTACCCGCAAGGAGAACTTTCCGGCAACGAGCTCACTCAATCCGCTATTATGCATCTTGCGACCGGGCTTGCCGTCGAGCAGGGACCACCTGCAGAAGATTTGATTTCGTAAGCGCGTCAACTACATCTTTTCTACAGGAGGATCTTATGCGTCTCTCTCTTCTTACTGGCGGCTTTCTCCGTCTCATTCAGCGCTCTTCACGCCTGGCACTGGTTGTCCTGGCTGTTGGGATCTTGCTTACTATACTGACGCCTCATTTTTTGCGCATTGACAATATCCTCAATGTGCTCACTAATGCTAGCCTCGTTGCGATTGTCGGGCTTGGTATGACTTTGACCATTGCCAGTGGCAACTTTGATCTCTCCGTCGGCTCGACTGCGGCGTTCTCAAGTTGTATTACGCTCTCCTTGATACCGAGCCTGGGCATTCCTCTGTCTATCCTCGCTGGACTCATAACTGGGGCTATCGTTGGGCTCTGTAATGGCCTTATTATTACCGAATTACGTGTCTCCGCATTCATCACCACTCTTGGCACCATGACTATCGTGCGCGGCCTTGCTCTGATTTATACTCATGGACGTGATCTTACACTCTTCGGTCGTACAGATTTCAAGGTCTTGTCGGGTAGCCCCGTGCTCGGCATTCCATCTCCCATCCTGATCGTGCTCGTCCTTACTCTGCTCTTCGCCGCTATCATGAAGTACACGACTTTTGGACGGCGTATTTTAGCCATTGGCAGCAATGCGGCTGCAGCAAAACGTACTGGTGTCCGCGTAAATAGTGTGCTCTGGGGCGTCTTTGCTCTCCTGGGTGTTACGGCCGCGTTATCCGGCATGATCGTCAGTGCACAGGTATTGACGGCCAATGGCAGACTTGATACCGGGTTAGAGTTGCAGGCCATCGCCGTCGTTGTCATTGGCGGTACCTCGCTCTTAGGTGGACAAGCAACGCTGATTGGCACCTTATTGGGTAGCGTCCTGGTCGCAATGATCAATAATGGGCTCAATTTGCTCAACGTCCCTGATTCCTATCAATCGCTCACCGTGGGGGTCCTGTTACTCTTCGCAGTCATGGTGGAGGTCAGTCGTGGATATAACTGGCAAAAGATTCTGAAAATTGGAGTGGATTAGCATTGCTCTATTATAGTATTTAGCATTGCTCTATTATATTATAAGGAGTGCAATCCAATATGCGTAAGGACTTTTCTGATGAGTGAAACAAAAAACATGCTATCTTCAGACAAAAATAACTCTACACTTCCTATCGCAGATGCGGGGGGTAAACAGGGACATAAAACTCGCCTTGGACGCTTAAGCTGGGATGTTTTATGGGAACGCTACGGTATCGCGGCACTCTTGCTCATTATCTGGCTCGTCGCCTTGCTTTCTCTACCAGATTTTGGCAATATCGATAACTTTACAGAGATACTCAGACAATCGTCGTTTGTTGGTATCACTGCGGTGGGTATGACGATTGTCATTCTTCTTGGTGCCTTTGACCTGTCCGTTGGCTCAACCCTTGGCCTCTGTGCATGGGTGGCAATTACGCTTGCGAGTGGACATCAATTGCTCTGGGCAATTGTCGCGGCCCTGCTCATCGGCTTTGGTATTGGTGCCCTCAATGGAACGCTCATTGCCTTTTTACGTATCCCTGCTTTCATCGTCACGTTAAGTATGCTCTTCATTATCAGCGGATATACCTATATTATTACAGGTGGTAATTCCGCTCTCTATACTGGCGACGAGTTTACGCAACTTGGCAACGGTGATATCTTTGGTATCCCGATACCTTTTCTGTTCTTTGTTGCCTGCGCACTCTTAGCTGCGGGTCTCTTACGCTATACTTCCTTCGGTCGCTATGTCTATGCCACCGGATCTAATAGCCTGGCCGCTCGTATATCGGGTGTTCCCGTTCGTTTCACACAGTTCTTTTCCTTTGCACTTGTCGGGCTCTTTACTGCGCTGGCTGCTATATTGCTGGGCGCTCGACTCTTTACCGCCGGGCCTGGCCTGGAGCCCGATTTTGAACTCAATGTTATTGCTACCGTTGTGCTTGGTGGCACACGGCTCTCCGGGGGCCGAGGAAGTATGCTCGGCACGTTCGCAGCTGCGCTCTTATTTACGACCATCGCCAATCTGTTAAATCTGCTCTCCATTGATGCATTTGTACAACGTGTGATTGTTGGCCTGGTTCTGCTGCTAGCTCTTTCCATTGAGGGTATTCGTGCTCGTTTGGCTGAACGTGCAAGTCGCAGTTAAACTCGCACATACTCATAGATCGATCTTTTTCAGAAAGGAGTGTCGTTTTTCTTACTTTTTGTGCATCATTTTTGATCATCACTTTGGTATTATGTCAGATTTACATTCCATCGAAGGAGAAAAAGACAATGCGTCAGTCAAAGTTTAGTTCGATGTTTAACGTTATCCTATTTGCGGGCATGGCTCTGCTCGTAGCTGCTTGCGGTGGCTCTAGCACCGGTTCTTCCAGTACGGGTACTACCAGTGGCAGTTCGTCAACGCCAGCAGTAAAAACCATCGGGTTCTCTGTCTATGATATGCAATATGGCTACTTTCAAGACATGGAAAGAGGCACGCACTCCGCCGCCACGGCCGCTGGCGATAAATATTTGTTAGTTGATGAGAAGAGCAGTGAATCAACGATGGTTTCTTCTACCATCGACCTGGTGAACCGGGGTATTAGTGCCCTCATCATTTCACCTTTTAAGCCCGACGCCCTGGGTCCCATCGTTACCGCCGCACATAAAAAGGGTATCCCCGTCATCGTTGACGACATCGGTGGGGGTGGCTCCGCTTATGATGCTATCGTGATTTCGGACAATGAAAAGGGTGGGACGCTGGCTGCCGATCAGATGGACAAGCTCATTAAAGCAAAACCAGGAGCGAGCAAAAATGTTGCCTCCATCACCTGTGAGCCAAGCGCTGTCTATGCCGCACGTCGCAATGCCGGCTTCGAAAAGGAAATGAAATCTCTGGGCTATACCGTCGTCGCTAGCATCTCTGGCCATAGCAAACAGGAAGAGGGCTACTCGGTCACTAAAGACATTCTTGCCGCACATCCCGATGTCTCAGGCATCTTCTCTTGTAACGATCCTATGGCCGTAGGATCTGCCCAGGCATTAGCAGACTCTCACAAAAGTGGTTCAAAGGATGTCTTTGTTATCGGTTTCAACGGCGATAAGATCGCTCTTGATGCTATCAAGGCCGGCCAGATGAGCGCCACTATCCAGCAGGTTCCTGAAAAAATGGGTGAAATGACTGTACAATTGGCTACAAAGCTGATCAACAAACAGGCCTTAACGTTTGATAATGCAGCCACTCGTGAGATTTTTGTCCCAGTTAACCTTATCACGAGTACAAATCTGCCTGCCGCATAATCCCAATCCAGTCAACAACTATTCGTCGTCCCCACAAGCAACAGGAGGACCCTCTATCCCAGGTCCTCCTGACCTGCTACTAGGAGTTGAAGCTTCTCATGGAAAAACATTCATTTGAGCATGTTGATGCGCAACAACAGGATGTGCCCTGGTCTCTCTCCCTTCCTCATGTCGCAACGTCGTCCGCACGCGTCGGCGTTTTTGGTATTGGCCTGGCCGCCTACTGGCCGCAATTTCCAGGACTAAAAGAGCGCCTGGAGGGCTATCAAGGAGAGATTGAGGCACAGATTACTGCGCAGGGTCATACTGTGATTAGTGCTGGACTGGTCGATACTGCTCCCGGCGCTCGTGCGGCGGGCGATCTCTTCAGCCGTGAACAAGTGGACATCATGCTCTGTTATGTTGGTACCTATGCAACGTCGTCACAAGTTGTGCCCGCTGTACAACATGTGCACAAACCTGTTCTGGTCCTGAACTTGCAGCCTGTTGCGGCCCTGGATTATGAACGCACCGATACTGGCGAATGGCTGGCAAACTGTTGCGCATGCTGTGTGCCAGAAATCTCTGGTGCCTTCACGCGTTGTGATATCCCTTTTCAGGTGGTCAGTGGACTTCTCCATCAAGACGCTGGTCGCGCGGGCGTCCATGCCTGGTCCGAGATCAATGCCTGGATCGCGGCCGCATACATACAGCGTACCCTTCACAATGGACGTATTGGCTTTCTGGGCCATACCTATCCCGGTATGCTCGATATGTATTCCGACTTTACGATGGTGACCGGGCAAACGGGCCTGCATATCGAAGTGCTGGAGATGGATGATCTGCAACAACGCATCGAGCAGGCCGATCCGGTCAAGATACAAGCTATCCTGGATCTGACTTCTGATCTTTTCGAGATTAGCCAGGACAGTCCTTCCGATCCTCTCGCACGAGCACCGCACGCCGAAGATCTTGCATGGGCTGCACGCGTTGCGGTTGGTCTTGATGCGTTGCGCGACGATTTCGCGCTCGATGCCATTAGCTATTATTATCGCGGCCTGCATGGCAATGAGAACGAGCGCTTAGCTGCTGGCGTGATCCTTGGCAATACTCTTCTGACGGCCCGAGGCATCCCTTGCTCTGGCGAGGGCGACCTCAAAAATGCTATCGCGATGCTGATTATGGATCGGCTGAAAGCCGGGGGATCATACACTGAGTTCTATGCGATGGACTTTGTGGATGACTTTCTCTTAATGGGACATGATGGCCCTTTCCATCTGCACATCGCCGATAGCAAACCCTTTCTGCGTGGCTTAGGGCTCTACCATGGCAAGCGTGGTCATGGCATCTCGGTTGAAGCTCGCGTCCAGACCGGGCCAGTCACGATCCTGACCCTGACACAGACTGCCGCAGGACGTCTGAAATTCATTGTGGCGGAAGGCCAGGCCCTGCCCGGTCCTATCTTACACATCGGCAACACCAACTCCCGCCTGAAATTCTCCCTTTCGCCCGCCGAGTTTATGGATCAATGGTGTGCGCACGGCCCCACCCATCACTGCGCCCTGGGCATCGGACATCACCGCAAAGAGATTGAGAAAGTTGGCCGCCTGCTTGGCATCGAAGTCGCGCATGTCTCTTAGCTTCGAAGGTAACATATGAGTAGAGGGGCTATAAATGGCAGCCCTACACCATTTGCTCCTCTATTATGATATGCTATCATTGACACTACACGGAGGACACAAGCGATGAGCGAATATCAACGCTACGAATTCATAACTAGCGACCAGCCTCTAACAAAGACACAACTAAACAAAGTCAACCAACTTTCCAGTCATATAGAAGCATCTTCCACCCATGCCGTCATCGAATATCACTGGGGCGACTTCAAGTACGATCCCATTGAGGTGCTGCACGAATTCTTTGATGGCTTCCTGTATTGGGCCAACTGGGGCAACCCTAGATTTGCACTACGCTTCCCCCATGGCATCTTGCCAGATGATCTCATCCATGGCTATGATTTCGGTGAGCTCGTCACATTCACACAGCACGCGGATTACGATATCCTGGATATCCACGTTACTTGAGATGGAACCACCAAATCGAATGGGTTGAATACGATCTGGGATCACTTATGCCCATTCGCGATGAGTTGATGAATGGTGATCTCAGAGCACTCTACATCGCCTGGTTGGCTGAACAGCTCATGAGACAAGGCTACGATCCCGACGATCTGGAAGAGGATGAGCGGGATGAAGATCGGATGGTACCAGCCATACCCCCCGGATTAGGCAAGCTCACAGAGGCACAACAGGCGCTGGCAGACTTATTGGATGTGACACCAACACTCCTCACAGCAGCAGCCCGGCATAGCCGTAAAGCAACGCCATCCGCTGCGGAGGCTGATGATTTCGCTACATGGATCGAGCGGCTACCACAGGAGCGTCGCAACGACTATCTGTTGCGCCTGGCAAACAACGAGCCAGGTTTGAGCCGTCAGCTCGTCCAGGAGTTGCGGGCATTGGGTCCAGCTAAAACACAGGCAGCGCCATCACAAAATGAGTCAATCCCCTACGCAACCCTGCTCCGCGAAAGCAAAGTAATACTAGATCAGCAGGAACGAGAAGAGCAAGCCAGACAAGCCCAACGGGCACGCGAGCAAAAGGAACAGGATGAACGGGCCCGTCAGCTCCGCATGCAAGAAGTCCACGACCACCAGGAAACCTATTGGCGTCAAATCGACCAGAACGTTGCAACTGCAGCGGGTGCACGCTATGACGAGGCTGTACGACTCTTGACAGAGCTACGCGATGCAGCCACTCAATTTAAAGAAACGCAGCAGTTTCAAACACGTTTCAATACGTGGGTCCGCGCTTATACGAACCGCCCTGCTCTCATTACGCGCTTGAAAGCACGCAAATTCCCGTTGCCCACAAAGTAGAGCGAAGATCAAGCACCACCAAGCCGGTAAAGCTGACGGGCATTCTCGCTCCAGAGTTTACTCTTCGCGGCCTCCGTCAGCTTATCAGCGCACAGTTGTAGCGTCTCGACCCAACGTGTATAAGACGAGGCACCCAGCATAACGGGCCAATCACCACCAAACATAACCCGCTCCTCGCCAAAGACCTCCAGCACATGCGCCACATATGGGGCAAGGTCATCAACCTGCCAGTTTGCAGTATCTGCTTCGGTCACCAGGCCACTTATCTTACAAGCCACATTTGGCAAGGCTGCTAGCTCCCCTATCTGAGTGCGCCATGGTTCAAGCATATGCTCTTTTACATTCGGTTTGCCCAGATGATCTAATATAAATTGCGTATCTGGACACTGACGCACAAGAGCCGTCACCGCCGGTAACTGCCAGTGGCGGATGCAAAGATCAAACGAGAGCCGATACTCAGACAACATCTGTACACCACGTACAAAATCTGCTTCCAGGCAGAAGTTTGCGTCTTGCTCATCTTGCAGATTGCGACGCACTCCCTTAACACGGGGACCAAGCGCCACCAGTGCTTCGATATAAGCACGTGCACGCTTCCCATGCTCAATTGGACATGCCGCGACAATCCCCTGAATGCGCGGCTCTTTCTCGGCACATGCTGCAACCCACTGCGCTTCCAGAAATGCATACTGCGGCTCAATACCACACTCTACAAAAACCATCGCCTCTATCGGCACGGTCGCGGTCTGCTCACTATACACATCGATAGTGTACGCTCGATTAAGCAACACATCTCCATCGGTCCACGACATACGAAAGTGTTCGGGATTCCACAAATGCATATGTGTATCTATAATGGACATCGCAATCTCCTCTTCTGACATCTCTGTCTGAAATGACGATATTACCTCATAAACCGCAATATGCTATACATGTGGTCCAATGGTCGCAAGTGCGCTCCATAGATCGTGCGGAATCGGGAACTGAGCCAGCTCGATTGTCTCTGCAATGCGTTCGGGACGGGTGACACCAACTATCGTCGAGCTGATACGGGGATCGCGTAAGGAAAATTGCAGAGCCGCCGCCGCCATTGGTACTTCATATTGTTTACAGACGACCTCGATGCGTCGGGCTCGCTGCAACATATCTTGCGGGGCCTCTTCATACATATAGCGCGGATAGGCTGATGGACCCTTGGCAAGGATGCCACTACCATATGGGGCTGCATTCAAGACTGCAACGTTGTGCCGCAGACAAACATCCCAGAGCGAATCTGCCTCTGTATTGAGCAATGTATAGCGATTATGTGAGATTGCAACCTCGAAAATATCTGTCTCGACAAAACGCTTCATCAGATCAATGGGGCCACCCGCCACGCCAAGGTGTGCAATCAGCCCCTCTTGCTGACACTTTTGCAAAGCCTCGACCGGGCCACCCTTTGCCATTGCCTGCTCAAACGTGATGTGTTCGGGATCATGCAAATGGAGCACCTGGATCTGCTCCAATCCCAATAATTTCAGGCTTCGTTCGACGCTGCGCCGCATCTGATCCCCGCTGAATTCCCCTGTATGCAGATCGCGGTCGGCTTTGCTGGCAAGCACAAATCCTGCTGGTAAGCCTCCAAGTTCACGTAACACCAGGCCCACCCGACGCTCACTCTCGCCATCGCCGTAAGACGCTGCCGTGTCAAGAAAATTGATACTGCTATTGAAAATGGCGCGGACCGTTGCTAATGCCTGCTCTTCCGCCACACCGTATGCGAACGTCTCTGGCATATTGCCAAGCGGAGCGCAACCTATACAGAGCGGCGATACATGCAATCCGGTCTTACCAAGGGGACGTGTCGTCAGCGATCCATCCTGTGTCATCGTAAGCTCCTCTTTTTGCTCTCTTGCTCTTTTGCTCTTTGCTTCTTGACATGTTTTTACAAAAAATAATATACTGTATACAAAATTCAGAATACAGTATGTAGCAAAAAAAGTCAAGAGATACACGGATGGTTCATGATGGCACATTCGCAAGCTGACCCCGATGGCATCAATGATGACTCCCAGGTCCAGATAATTAATGAAAGTTTGGGCGATGAGGTGTTTGAAATTCTCTGGGGCAAGAATCGTAATGTTCTTCCTACGGCGGTTGACTATGCCTATGAGCAGATCTGGAAACAACTGGTATTCACACATGATCAGAAAGAACAAAGGCTTTCGGATGTGGCTCTCGCTGAAAAGCTAGGCGTGAGTCGCACGCCTGTTCGCCAGGCCCTAGAACGCCTGGTTCAGGATGGACTGGTGCGGGCCGATCCACGTCGCGGTTTCTGGATACGCCAGTTTACGGTGCAGGATATTCATGAAATCTATGATGTGCGTGCAGCTTTAGAAGTGCTTGCCCTACGCCTGGCTGCTCCCAGGCTCAATCCTGCTCATCTGCGCTCACTGCTGGCTCTCATTGCCGAGATTCGTGCACAAGTTGATCAGCACCCGATCTCGCTCTTTCTCCAATGCGATTTTCGCCTCCATACTATGCTCATCCGCGCTTCGGGCAATAGTCGGCTGATTCACTATCTCTCTACACTGCGCAGTCAGTTTAGTATGTTTCAGATTAAAGATACACGCAATCCTGAACGCCTGGTTCCTACCCTTGATGATCACGAGCAAATTTTGCTTGCTCTTCTCGACGGCGATGTCGATAAAGCTGCCGAAGTTCTCGCTACTCATATCACTCGTTCCAAAAACTATGTCCTGGCCGATATATTTACCGATAACGATATATAAGTCTATGCCATGTTGCCCTGGAAAATTAGCATGTTACAGGAGATGAAATTTCATGCCCATCACTCTTACCAGCTTCGAGGTCTATGACATTCGTTTCCCTACATCTCGTTCGCTGGCCGGTTCGGATGCGATGCACCCTGCTCCAGACTACTCGGCTGCCTATGTTATTTTTTCTACTGATAGCCCTGATTCTCTGTCTGGTCATGGTCTTACCTTCACTATCGGTCGCGGAACCGAGATCTGTGTGGCGGCTATTCGTGCACTTGCTCCTCTGATCGTAGGGCGCACGTTGGAGTCTTTAACATCTAACATGGCGCAGTTCTGGCACTTAATTACGGGCGATAGCCAGTTGCGCTGGCTCGGACCGGAAAAGGGCGCAATTCATCTTGCGGCTGCTGCTGTGGTCAATGCGGTATGGGATCTCTATGCAAAGGCTGAACAGAAGCCTCTCTGGAAGTTGCTAGCAGATATGTCGCCAGAACAACTGGTGGCCTGCGTTGACTTTAGCTATATTACGGATGCCCTGACGCCCGATGAGGCGCTGGCTATCCTGCGCCGCAATGCCTCTACAAAAAAACTGCGTGAGGCCGAAATGTACAACACTGGCTTTCCAGCTTATACTACTTCTGCTGGCTGGCTCGGCTACGACGATGATAAGCTGCGTCGGCTCTGTCGTGAGGCTATGGCGCAGGGTTGGGATCATGTCAAACTCAAGGTTGGTGCTAATCTCGACGATGATCTGCGGCGCGCACTTATTATGCGCTCAGAAATTGGTCCCGCTGGTAAGTTGCTGCTCGATGCTAATCAGCGCTGGGAGGTGGATGAGGCTATCGCACATATGCGCGTGCTCGCTGCATGCAATCCCTGGTGGATCGAGGAGCCGACGAGCCCGGACGATATTCTTGGTCACGCGGCTATTGCCAGGGCAATTGCACCGATCAAAGTCGCTACGGGCGAACATGTGCAGAACAGGATTATTTTCAAACAATTGATGCAGGCTCAGGCGATTTCTTTTTGCCAGATCGATACCTGTCGCCTGGGCGGTGTAAACGAGGTTCTAGCGGTGTTGCTCCTGGCTGCCAAATTTGGCATTCCAATATGCCCGCACGCTGGTGGCGTTGGTTTATGTGAATATATGCAACACCTATCGATCTTTGACTATATCGGTGTCGGTGCGTCTCTTGAGAATCGCGTGCTTGAATATGTGGATCACCTGCACGAGTATTTTCTCGCACCTGTTGTGATTCGCAATGGACACTATATGCCACCCCTTGCTCCTGGTTTCAGTATCAGTATGAAACCCGAAGTCTTTCCCACTTTTGCTTTCCCTGATGGCACTATGTGGAGGTCTTGACCGGGGGATCATATTTATCATCCGGCTTTTTACTGCATTCTATTTACAAAGGGAAGACTATATGAAAGCAATTGTTCTGGATAGGCCTGGTCTGCTACAACCTATTCATGTTGAGGAGCCGCAGAAGCCTGGACCGGGTGAGGCACTCATCCGTGTACGCCAGGTGGGAGTGTGTGGAACGGATTTGCACGCATTTCGCGGTGAACAACCTTTTTTCACGTATCCACGCATCCTGGGCCATGAACTCAGTGGCGAGGTGCTTGAGACTGGCTCATCGCAGGAGCCCGGCCAGTCTGCCCTCTCTGCCGGGATGCAATGCGCCATAGAGCCCTATTTCAGCTGCGGCCATTGTCCGCCATGCCGCCGAGGTGTTACTAACTGTTGTGTCAATATTAGGGTTTTTGGTGTACATATTGATGGGGGCATGCGTGAGTTTGCTACGGTACCCATTTCACGACTCCACGCGTCACACACACTTTCTTTCGAGCAACTTGCATTGGTCGAACCTCTCTCTATTGGTGCACATGCCGTCGCTCGTGCTCGCATATCAGAGGGTGAACGTGTCCTGGTGGTGGGCGCTGGCCCCATTGGCCTGGCTGTTACCTGCTTCGCTCGCCTTGCCGGTGCACACGTCATTGTGATGGATATCAGTCAGCACCGGCTTGATTTCTGTCAACAACAATGGCCGGAGGTCGTCTGCATCAATGGGGGCAACCAGCCTCTGGCCGCTCTACAAGCTGTGGTCTCCGACGATCTGCCCACCGCTGTCTTCGATGCTACCGGTAATCCGCAGTCAATGATGTCTGCATTTACTTACGTTGCCTATGGTGGACGCTTGATCTTCGTGGGCCTGTTCCCTGGTGACGTTACTTTCCATGACCCGGATTTTCATAGCCGGGAACTTACTCTGCTCAGTAGCCGCAATGCAACTGCTAAGGATTTTCAGCAGGTCATCTCTGCTCTCGAAACGGGTAAGATCAATCTTGCCCCCTGGATCACACACCGCGCGTCGGTTGATACCGTGGTGGATGCTTTCCCAGGTTGGTTTGACCGCAACAGTGGTATCATTAAAGCATTAGTTGCGTTCTAAGTGCTGTTTCATTGATCATTGTGTTCAACGTTTATTTTATGCACACAATGATCAGACGCTGTATGTTGTAACCCGATTAGCACAAGACGAAAGGAGGTGCGGCATTTCATCCCCTGTACTAACTATATGGGAGGAATCTCTTTTGCCGCAACCCAATGCAAAACTATTCTATTGATTCAGTCATAACAAAGCTACCAGGACTACGTGTTCATTCATCCTCGCTGGTGAGTCACGAAGGAGCACAGTATTTTCTCGCTTCAACCGACAACAACGAGAATCAGTTAGCAATTTATGCTCCAGCAGAATCTGCCCTTTTTACTGGCTTCACTGGTACGACGCAAAAGATCGATGATCACAGCTTATTTCTTGGCCCATTAAACTCGGAAAATGCTGCTGCTCTCCGCCAACGACTGCCGTGGCTCAAACCAACTGTGCAAGGATTACAGACGGGGGCGGGCCTCGGTGATCGACTGGGCCTGGCGACACCTGGACATCTGCGTGCTGTACAGGCGGTTGGCGGTCATATCGTGCCCTTCCCGGCACAGCAATCGATCCGCGAGATGACCCGCACAGGACGCACTCCGCAGCAGGTTATGGACGATGCTATGTGGGGCGTCTTTGGTGAAGGCTGGCAAACGGGCTTCGGTGCCGACGCCGATCACCTCAAAACTCCTGCTGATATCGATAGCTGTATGGCCGTTGGTTATACTTTCTATACTTTTGATCCTGGTGAGCATGTTGATAGCAATACCGAAACTCTCTCACCCACAGAGCTACGTACCAGGTGGGATGCTCTCCCATGGGAACGGCTACAGGATACTCCTGCATCGCTCATGGATCGCTACCTGCAAAAACCTGTACAATGTGAAACGTATACGATCTCTTTCGATGAAACCGCTCTGATGGGTGCCGCCGTCAAATATGGCCGTGCTATTGCCCACGTCGCTTTTCTGTACAACCATCTCGCTCAAGTGGGTGCGGGCCGCGAGTGGGAAGTGGAGATCTCCGTTGACGAGACTGAAACACCGACCACTCATGCCGAACATGTTTATATCGCAACTGAGTTACGCCGCCTGGGCATCAATTGGGTAAGCCTGGCACCACGCTATATTGGTCGCTTTGAGAAGGGCGTTGACTATATCGGCGATCTAGATGCATTTGAAGCTGACATAGCTGTTCATGCCGCCATCGCTCGTACGCTTGGACCATATAAACTGAGCCTGCACTCTGGCTCCGATAAGTTCAGTGTCTATGCTGCTGCCGTTCGTCAGACTCGTGGCGTGGTACATCTCAAAACAGCTGGTACTAGCTATCTGGAGGCTCTACGCACGATTGCTGAGCTCGATCCTGAGCTGTTCCGTGCTATCTATACGTTCGCACGTGAACACTATGAAACTGATCGTGCTACCTATCATGTCTCTGCCAGCCTTGATCGTGCCCCTGCCCCTTCCTCTCTGGATGAGGCTGCGTTGCCGACTCTACTGGAACAATTTGATGCCAGGGAGATCTTACATGTTACCTTTGGCTCTGTCTTAACGACACGCTCTGCTGACGGTCACTGGCTCTTCTACGACCGTTTCATGGCCGTCTTGCGTTCGTACCCTGAAGCCTACGCCGCTAATCTGGAGGCTCACTTTATACGTCATCTACGTCTATTTGCGCTATAACTATTTTTCACGCTAAGGGGTGTGTAGTTCCTAGCTCATATAATACATTCCTGTGATGTATTGTTTTTTATACAATACATCACTGTTTCTGTGATGTATGAATTTCTCTCCACCCCCTCGATGATTCGTTCATGAAAGGATAAATAACAGTTGCCAAAAATCTTACTGTATGGTATAGTACTTATACCATTTGATGCTAACATAATAGTATCGATTGCCCGACTTATCGGGCGACAAATCTCCGTCCTCTATAGGTGGAGATGCCGTGCTACGGTTGCCACGGCTAGCCCTTCGAGGCTACCTGCCTGGGTGCAGGAAAATGTACTCCTCTCCTCTTATGCTTTAAGCATGTGTGGGCAGTTGTAGGTTTTAGCAACAGTATATTGCAATGGTTATGACTGTTTGCATGACATGGAACGGGTTTCGACGATATCTCGTTTCCCGATAAAGATGCTAAAGAGCTCTGAGCAATCCTCTGTAGAATAATCTCTTCCTGCACTCACGTTCGTACCTGATATTAACACCAGCAGCATCATTGCTCCCGTATCCTACGGTCTGCTCCTGGTACTCCTTATGACATTGTGTCTTCAAGGATCTGTACCACGCCCGTACGGGGCGTATTGGCCAAAAGGATTTTCATGCCATCATTTAATGACTTTTTACTACAACCTGCTACTCGTGCGGTTCTGGCATCTATGGAGATTACGGAGCCTACACCTATTCAATCCGAGGCTATCCCTGCCTTACTGGCCGGCAACGATCTGGTCGGGCAATCCCCAACTGGTTCGGGTAAAACGCTCGCCTATGGTATCCCTCTGATCGAAAGATTATCCAAAGATAGACGCGTCGTTCAAGCTCTGGTGCTTGTGCCTACACGCGAACTGGCCGTCCAGGTCAATACTGTATTGAGCAGACTGGCCGCTAGCCGCAGGCTCACAACGGCTCTGCTCGTGGGGGGACGGCCTTATGGCAATCAGATCTCTGCGTTACGCTACGGATCTCAGATCGTCGTTGGCACACCAGGACGTGTAAAGGACCATCTCGAACGGGGTAGTCTGACGTTGAGCCAATTGCGCATCTGCATACTTGATGAGGCCGATCAGATGCTGGACATTGGCTTTGCGCCCATTGTCGAAGAAATATTAACAACTACGCCCGATACCCGACAAATGGCGCTTTTCTCGGCGACAATGCCAGACTGGATTGTGAAACTACAGGAGAAATTCCTTAAAGATCCTGTCAAAATTGATATTACGCCTGCCATGGGCGCTCAAAATACTATTGAACAAATTGCTTATCAGGTTCCGCAAGAACAAAAAATGGCGGCTCTCTGCACTATTCTCAATTCTACCGATGGAGAAAGCAGCCTCATCTTCGGGAAAACGAAATTCGGTGTTGAGAAACTTGGGAAGCAGCTCAGTGGCCTTGGCTTTACGGTAGGAACGCTACATGGCGACAAGAGCCAGCGTGCTCGTGAAGAGGTGCTTACGGCGTTCCGTCATGGACATGTACAGACACTTCTTGCTACCAACGTCGCAGCACGTGGGCTCGATATCACTGGCATCTATCAGGTTATCAATTATGAGTTACCAGAATCAAGCGAGCTTTTCACTCACCGCATCGGTCGTACCGGGCGCATGGGGCGACAGGGCAAAGCTATCACGCTGCTGGTTCCTTCGGATATACCGAAATGGCGGCGCATGGCTCGTAATTTAGGCCAGGTCGTCGCTTTACAGCGGCTCGTTATTGACGAGGAAACGACGGCTACCAAACCGTTCGTGAGACCTGAAGCCTCGCTCCCACAAGCATATGTTCAAAATAATGAGCAGCGACCAACCTATGATCGCAAACGTTCTGCGGGCGGCCGAGAGCGCAATAGATTTTCCCAGCCAAACCATGACCGTTACCCACCATCCAGTCGTGATAGCTATCCGACACCCAGGGTGGAGAGCCCACAAAAAGAGAGGGTGACCCGTGCCATTCCAGCACGGATACCTCCAGTGCAAACCGAGGATTTCGCTTTGCCAGAACGCTCCTATACTAGCAATGAAAGAGACAGCCGGAGGGTTACAGGCAAACCATCTGGGCGCACCACTGGTCGGCGTCGAACGCCTCCTTTTGCAGCAGCGGAGCCACAGCCACGTACAAATGGGAGAAAACCCCGTACAACACCTATAGCACGACGAGCAGCGACTTCAAATCGTTCTGCTAGCCGCTAGTACCTTATTCATTTTACATAGAATGTGCACGTTTCCCTGCTTTGTGTTTAGCACAAGATAGGGAAACGTGCACATTCTATGTAAAAACAAAAATGAGCTGTGAGTGCCGAAGGTGCAAACATACACGAAAAAGCGCGGAAGCCTCTATCTTGTCCTTGACAAAGACGCAAACAGAAGACTACTCTTTCTAGAGAGTAACATTGTCTGTTCTATTATCTTAAAGAGGAGTGAGTTATACATTGGCAGTACGAACAATAGGCATCATTATGAACGGTGTGACCGGTCGCATGGGGACAAATCAACATCTCGTTGGTTCCCTGCTTGCTATCCGCAAACAAGGTGGCATCCCTCTCTCAAACGGAGATACTCTTGTTCCAGACCCGGTCCTTGTGGGCCGCAATGAGCAAAAACTTATGAAGCTTGCTCAGGCACACGGGGTCGAGCGCTGGAGTACCGATCTCAGGCAAAGCTTGTCCAATCCCTATGACACGATCTATTTTGATGCACAGTCTACTTCGTTGCGTGCAGACGGTCTACGAGCTGCGATGAAAGCAGGCAAACATATTTATTGCGAGAAACCCACGGCAATCGATTCTAAGACAGCTCTAGAGCTCGCTCAACTGGCTAAAGAGGCGGGTGTAAAAAATGGTGTCGTGCAGGATAAACTCTTCTTGCCTGGACTACGCAAGCTGAAACGGGTTATCGATAGTGGCTTCCTGGGGCGCATCCTGGCCATCCGGGGCGAGTTTGGCTATTGGATCTTTGAGGGGGATTGGCAAACCGCCCAGCGTCCTTCCTGGAATTATAAAAAAGAGGAGGGTGGCGGCATTATTGCCGATATGCATTGTCACTGGCAGTATGTGTTGCAAAATCTTTTTGGTGCGGTAAAATCGGTCTCTTGCCTTGGCACAACTCACATTCCCGAACGTTGGGACGAGCAGGGCAAACCTTACCATAGCACGGCCGATGATGCTTCGTATTCTACCTTCGAGCTGGAAAATAATATTATTGCCCACTTCAATTCTTCGTGGTGCGTACGTGTCTATCGCGACGAGCTTTTCACGCTCCAGGTCGATGGCACGCTCGGCAGCGCTGTCGCTGGCCTGCATGAGTGTAAAGTACAGAGCCGGGTGAATACTCCCAAACCTGTCTGGGACCCTGCTACTCCCACGACTCTCGACTTTCGCGCTGACTGGATGGATGTTCCTACCAATGCTATCTTTGAGAATGCCTTTAAAATACAGTGGGAGATGTTTCTCAAACATGTGGTCAATGATGAGCCATTCCCATGGAGTCTTCTGGAAGGTGCAAAAGGAGTTCAGTTGGCCGAGCTGGCGCTGCAATCGTGGCAAGAGCGGCGCTGGATCGATGTCCCTGACTTAGCACTCACATTGGAGTAATGTTATGACGATTACGATCAAGTTGCCACACTCTGATGGTTCCTATTCGCCCTATACCGTCAGTCAACAACGTCCCCTGACTCCAGATCCTGGGCGACCATTTCGTAGCCGCAGCAGTTTTGCAGCGGCGCACGTGGTTGGCAATCCATTCATTGATGCGTATGCTCCAGCTTCTACACAAATCGATTGGGATGCGACATTAGCATATCGGCGCTATCTCTGGTCGTTTGGCTTCTCGGTCGCCGAAGCTATGGATACAGCGCAACGCGGGATGGGCCTGGATTGGCAGAGCGCCCAAAAGTTGATTCAGCTCTCGCTCACTGAGGCTCGTGCCTGCGGGGGCGGCATTGCCTGTGGTGCCGGCACCGATCAGCTTGCCCCATCCCCGCGCCTCACGCTCTCCAACGTCCAGGATGCCTACGCGGAACAATGCAGCTTTATCGAGAGCCACGGCGGCCAGATTATTTTGATGGCCAGTAGGGCGCTGACCGCCTGCGCCCAATCTCCCGATGACTATATGCAAGTCTACCATAACATCCTATCACAGGTCGCTCGTCCTGTAATCCTGCACTGGCTTGGTGCTATGTTCGATCCTGCACTTGCGGGCTACTGGGGACATCATGATATTGATGCTGCGATGGAAGTCTGCCTCCAGATTATTGAGCGTAATGCCACAAAGATTGATGGCATCAAAATCTCTCTGCTTGACCCGCAGCGAGAGGTCGTCATGCGCCGTCGCCTGCCCGCAGGGGTACGTATGTATACCGGTGACGATTTTCACTATCCAGAGCTGATTCGGGGCGACGAGCACGGCTATAGTCATGCTCTGCTTGGCATCTTTGATGCAATCGCTCCGGCCGCTGCTGTCGCGCTTCAGGCGCTTGATAGCGAAGATTTCGCACGCTACGAAGCTGTTATGGCCCCGACGCTACCATTGTCGCGCCACATTTTCCAGGCACCAACATTTTCTTACAAAACGGGCATTGTATTTCTTGCCTACCTCAATGGGCATCAAAAACACTTCCGTATGTTGGCGGGTATGGAAAGTGCACGTTCTATTGTCCATTTAGCCGGGGTCTTCACGTTAGCCGACCAGGCCGGACTTTTGCTAGACCCGGAACTGGCCACCACGCGTATGCATAACGTCCTGGCCGTCGCAGGGCTTGATTGATTAGGTAACCGGGCCACGTGACAGTAAGCTTTTGTGCCATTTACTCCAATGCCAATTTATTGTGCAGCATACGTACCATCAACCTAAGAATTGATGAGCTTGTTGAGCGAGAAAAAGAAAGGCATGGTTATTGTATTTTGCATGTAAAACACACGGGCACCTATACGTGCCAATGTATTGTGCACCGTAAGTGCCATCAACGTAAGAATTGATGAGTTTATTGAGCGAGAAAAGAAAGGCACGGACATTGTATTTTTCATGTAAAACACAACGGAACTTATAGGTGCCGATTTATCGTGCACATCCCGGCTTCAGCCGGAGAGTTCTACAAAACGTGCTTATACACACAAAATTTCACCTGTCTCATTTGCCTAAAACACACGTCTCGCAACTTTTGACGGTGAAAATGTAGAGCCGAGGTGGATTTTTCGGGCTGGAAAGTCAAAGCGAACGTTTCGTATATAAGCATGTTCCGTGGTGCTCTCCGGCTGAAGCCGGGATGTGCACAATAAATTGGCACCTATAGGTTCCAGAAGTTGCACGAGCAAAAACGATGATTGCGTCACTTTTCTGATCCAGAATAAGTTCATCAATTCTTCGGTTGATGGCACTGACGGGTACACAATGAATTCGCACCTATAGCTTCTTATATCATATATTACATAAAAAGCTTCGATTTACAGCCAATAGGAGACGATACATGCATCCATTTACAGATCTTTCGCGCCTGAGCCTCAACCAACGTACCACAGAGCAGTTGGGAGTGCGCCAGGCTGTCGAAGGATGCGTACAGGCAGGAATCCCATATATAGGACTGTGGCGCGACAAAGTAGCTGCGACAGGCCTGCTAGAGAGCAAGCGTATCGTACGTGACGCCGGTTTACGTATCTCAAGCCTCTGCCGGGCTGGCTGGTTCACTGCTTCTTCTAAAGAAGAGCGCTCGTCACGTCTTGCCGATAATCGCCTCGCCATTGAAGAGGCGGCCGAACTTGGCGCAGAGGTTGTTGTGGTTGTCTGCGGACCAGCACCAGACCGCGACATTGCAGCCGCACGCGCGATGGTAGAAGAGTCCATAAGCCAGCTTCTACCATATGCGGCACAACATCATATCAAGCTGGGTATCGAACCGCTGCACCCTATGTTTGCCGGCGACCGTTCTGTCATCGTCACGCTTGCCGAAGCTAACCGTCTGGTGGCGAAATTTGATTCGGAGCATATAGGTGTCATTATCGACGCCTATCATGTCTGGTGGGACCCGGATATCTACACCCATATTGCGCAGTCAGCGGGCCACATTCTAGGCTTCCATGTTAGCGATTGGCTTGTGCCGTTGCCCGATGTATTGCTAGGGCGCGGCATGATGGGCGATGGTATCATCGAGCTACGCCGCCTGCGCCACGCCGTTGATCGCGCAGGCTATACAGGGCCCATCGAGGTCGAGATCTTCAATCAGGCCATCTGGGATCGTCCCGGCGATGAGGTCTTACAGCTCATGGCCGAACGATTTCTAGCGCACGTGTAAGCTCTATCGGGCGCGGCCACCGGGAAAGCCCATTTCAGATTCAAACTACAAAATGGGCCATATAGGCACGATACTAGTCTGTTAAGGCTCTCGCCGCATAGCGACGACCAGTCACATGAACTGGGTCAGAGCAGTATTACTGCTCTGGCACACTTCAACTGGCGGTTGGCCGCGTAGCGACAGCGGCTTGTCCCTGTTGCCGTGGAACCGCCTGTAGAGCCGGGCAACGACGACCCCACAGGGGCACGGCAACCACAAGGGTCGTCGCTACGCGGCCAACCGTTAAATGAACTGTGCCAGAGCAATATTAGACTGTTAATCTTCATTTGACGGCTTATCGTGCCCCTGTGGGGTCGTGGTGGCCCGGCTCTACAGGCGGTTCCACGACGACAACCACAAGGGATTGTCGCTACGCGGGATCGGTCAATTGAAGATTAACAGACTAATATATAGCTGGAAGGCTTCATAATGCTCTCTTGTCCCTGATAGCACCGGCGTATACCATATCGCTCACCTCGCTACACTTTGGCACTCACCTGCGCCAGTAAGCGCTCAATATTCTGTTGTAATCGGCCCGGGTGTGGACCAACCACACGCCCCACTTGCCTTCCACCTACAAACAGAATAAGCGTTGGAGCGCTCTGGATGCCCAGCCGACCGGGTATCACAGTATTCTGGTCAGTATCCATCTTTGCGAAACGCAGTTTTCCCTTATATGTATCACTCAAGCGTGCATACAATGGAGCCAACACGCGACAGGGAGGACACCACTCTGCGGTGAAGTCAACGATCACCGGGAGCGTCGAGTTGAGTACGGACTGCTCAAAATCCTGGTCACTCACTTCAAACAGGTTGCTATAATTTTCTGTCATAGCCTTCTTTCCATTCTTCAAAGCTTTTCAATACACTGGCCAATCACATCTTTATCGGCTACAATGAACTATACATGTTAAAGTGAACTTGAAGTCAAGAGCAAAAAAGGCCAAAAATATGACAGAACTCACCATCAGCGAAGTAGCCCGACAGGCGGGCATTCGTGCATCAGCAATTCGTTACTATGAGAGTGTCGGACTTCTGCCACCACCACAGCGTGTCAGCGGACAACGGCGCTACCATGCTGATATTCTGCGCAGATTGGCGTTCATTCAAACAGCCCAGACGGTCGGCTTTAGCGTGGCTGAAATGCAGACGCTACTGCATGAGCTGGAGGGGAACGAGCCGCTCTCCACGCGCTGGCAAAGCCTGGCACAGCAGAAATTGCTTGAAGTAAAGGCACTGATTCAGCGAGCGCAGAGTATGAAACGAATGCTGGAAAATGGCCTGCACTGCACCTGCTCGGATCTTGAACAATGTATTGACTGCGTGCTCAAAATTCATTGCAGACACGAGTAAAGGCCATCGCTCACGCCGCTTTTCTCGTTCGCTCGACGCCTTGCGCCGCGCTGTCAAGCTGTTCGTGCATGCCGAAACCTCCGCCAACTGCACAAACGCGCTTCCCCACGCTCCGCCGCCCACGTGAGTGATGCGCGTGTTCAGCACCTTTCGCCACTCCCGGCAGCATAGGTCGCCGCAGTTCAGCGGTGGCCCGGACAGCACCAAAGTCCTTACGGCGCGTCCGTGCCATGCATGGCAAGTTGGCCGATGAGCTCAAGCGAGACCGTCCACAGTTTCTGTGCGGTGTCCGGGTCAATCGCCCACTGCTTGACGCCGTCGCCATTTTCGAACAAGTCGGCGTCGTTGGGCACGGTGTGGGCCTCTCGGCCGTCAGTAAGATAGTGCCCGCCAGTGTGGGCGAATTCGGGGGCGACGGCCGCGACGAGGGTGGTGGCGGCCCCTTGCTCGACTGTCTTGTAGACGAAGACTCCTGCGGCTTCGGCTTCGGCCAAGTAATCTTTTTGTTTCTGTGTGAAGTCTCTTTGCAGCCCGGTGGCGACGCCGCCGGGGTTGACAGCGTTGGCGACAATGCCGTCGGCGGCCCAGCGACGCGTGGCTTCGACTGCGAATAACGAGTCGGCGGTCTTCGACTGTGCGTAGGCCGCCTGCGGGTCGTACTCGCGCTGTTCGAAGTGGATGTCGTCGAACACGACCGGTGATCTCATATGCGCCGTGGAGCTAACCATGACGATGCGTGCCTCGCCCCGTTCGCGGGCACCAACGGCGAGGGCGTCATGCAATCCGAGGCTCAGGGCGAAGTGGCCAAGGTAATTGGTGGCGAACTGCAGTTCCCAGCCTTCCGCAGTTCGGGACAGTGTGCTCGGAATGACCCCCGCATTGTTGATCAGCAGGTGTAGTGGGCCATTCCAGTTCTGGACAAAGGTGGCTACCGAGGCTTGATTGGCGAGGTCCAGGGCGGCGACGTGCACACGCTCATTCCTGATCGACTTCGCAATGTCCTCGGCGGCCTTCGCACCAGCGTCGGTATTGCGGACCGCGAGCGTTACTTCCGCGCCAGCACTGGCGAGTGCGCGAGCGGTCTCAAGGCCGATACCGGACGAAGCCCCGGTGACGATGGCACGGACACTGGTGAGGTCGAGACCAGCTACGACGTCCTCAGCAGTGCTTGTGGCGTCGAATCGGGTCGTGATGAGTGAATTGGGTGTTGTCATGAAAATCTCCTAAGGGAACATAAGTGTTCTCTTCCGTCATGTAAGATTGTATACTGTACGAGGACGGAGAATTCTCCGCTCATAGATATATGATAACGGAGAGCTCTCCGTTTGTCAAGCTCGGTGTATGACTGAGCAGGTGGAGGCATGATGGCGCATAGACAGAACGAACCGTTGCGAGCGGACGCGCAGCAGAACCGTGCCCGCATTCTCGCGGTGGCGGTCGAGGCGTTCACAGAATCGAGCACGGCCTCACTGAACTCAATCGCGAAGAAGGCTGGCGTCGGGATTGGCACGCTCTACCGCCACTTTTCCACCCGCGAAGTGCTCGTGCTCGAGGTCTACCGCCACGAGGTGCAGCAGCTCGTCGAAGCCGCGCCGGTGCTGCTGGCGACCATGCCGCCCCTCGACGCGCTACGAGCGTGGCTGGATCGCGCGGCGCACTACGGGATGACGAAGGCAGGCTTGGCGGGCGCGTTTAGCACTATGACCACCTCCCACGAAGGCCTCGCCGCCGAAACCTATGGACTGGTGCTTGGTGCCCTCTCCTTGCTCCTGCACGCGAACGAGCAGGCAGGCTCTATCCGCGCCGGTCTTGACCCTGCCGATGTCCTCGTCCTCATGAGCTTCTTGTGGCGGATCGAACCCATCGACGATTGGCGCTCACGCTCTGATAGGCTGCTGGACCTGTTCATGGACGGTCTCCGTGCCGGCGCTCCTGGACCCACCACGAGCATCGACCGCTAGCTCGTGCTGCTACGCCATACACCCCATCTAAGAATGTTTCTGGGGAAATTATCATTCTTGAACCAGTTCAACCACTGCCAGTTGAATAGAGTAAGAGCCAGCAGGGTGGTGTTCGGCCTAGAACTGGTCACGCAGCTTCTCTTCTCTCAAGAGGCTCTTCCTCTCCACATATATAACATCAAGCTATGGTGCAAGCACAGTCAGATGATAGGTAATACCCTTCAATGAACCTTCACTGTCAGTAGCTACTTCTCCCGCATGCTGCTGCACGCTGAAACTTTTTCGCTCTGTTCTGCGTGCCAGTCTTAATGCTGAGAAGAGCCCTCAGCATTAAGACTCCACCTGCTCGTGAGGAAGAGAGCATTCAAGCCTATCTGCTCCTTCATCAACGTGTAGAATCCATTAGCATCAGTTTCTGCAATATTCCGGGCAAGTATATGCCTGGGAAGTAGCCAATTGCCGGTCACCTAAGACAGAAAGAATGCTATGACCCAACCTCGACGTATTATTATTGGGATTAGTGGTGCGACAGGTGTGATCTATGGGGTGCGCCTTTTGCAGGTGCTCAAGCAGCAAGGTATTGAAACCCATCTGATCGTTACCAAAGCCGGGGAGATGACACGTGCCTATGAGACCGATCTCTCAATGCAGCAGTTGCGGGACATGGCCGATGTCTGGTACCCCATCACCGATGTGGGGGCAGCGATCTCCAGTGGCTCCTTCAAAACTATGGGCATGGTTATCGCTCCCTGTTCGATTCGCACAATGAGCGAGATCGCGTATGGCATCACCAGCACGCTGCTCACCCGAGCCGCCGATGTGGTTCTGAAAGAACGCCGCCGCCTCGTGTTAATGGTGCGCGAAACGCCGCTGACGGCGGGACATATCAAGAGTATGCTTGCCGTCACAGAGAGCGGTGGCATTATCGCCCCGCCAATGCCTGCCTTCTATATGCGGCCCCAGACCATCGACGATCTGGTTGATCATGCGGTCGGACGTGTGCTGGATTTGTTTGATATCGAAATGGATGGTATGCAGCGTTGGGGAGAAACACCTGCGCTGAAAGAGGAGGTACACAACCCCTTGCCCGCTTCTCGTCAGTACACCCCGACATCAAACAGATTAGATGGATCTGGCCTTGACAAATAAGGCACCATTACCGGGAACGGTCTCCTGACCGCTTCCAGTTGAGAGAGGAAGAACCATGAAACACCTGAAAGATCTGAGAGCCTATATTGCAGCTTTGCAAGAAATTGACGAACTGCAATCTATTGATAAAGAGGTGGATTGGAATCTGGAGATTGGAGCAATCATTCGCCGCTCGTATGACCTGCGTGCCCCCGCGCCGCTTTTCAACACCATCAAAGGCATTGAGCCGGGCTTCCGAGTGTTGGGCGCGCCCGCAGCCCTGAGCCGCCAGCCCGGACTCAGCTATTCGCGCATCGCGCTCTCACTGGGCCTGGATGCGCGGGCCAGTGGAGCAGAAATCATAGAGGCGCTTGTCGCGGCCCACCATCGACAGCCAATTCCTCCACGGGAGGGAGTAACGGGTCCCTGCAAAGAACATATTCTTCTCGGAGAAGACATTGATCTGCTGCGTTTTCCCACACCATTCATTCACGAAGGGGACGGCGGACGATACATCGACACATTTGGTATAACGGTTGTGCAAACGCCGGACAAACGCTGGACAAACTGGTCGATTACGCGCAAAATGGTGGTCGATAAGAATCGTCTCACTGGCCTGGTTGTGCCCAATCAACATTTTGGCATCATCGATGCCGAGTGGAAAAAGCTGGGCAAACCAACGCCGTTCGCGCTGGCCATCGGAGTTGAGCCATTTCTTCCGTTTGTTGGCGGGATGCCATTGCCCGCAAATGTGGACGAATCTGGCTACATCGGAGCCTATTTTGGGGAACCGGTGGATGTGGTGCGCTGTGAAACCGTCAACCTGCTGGTTCCGGCCACCTCCGAGATAGTGATTGAAGGGTACATTTCGCATGACGAGACTGCTCTGGAGGGACCGATGGGCGAATACACCGGCTACCTCGAATTGGAGAGCCATCCCAAGCCAGTCTTTCATGTTACAGCGATCACGCATCGCGATCATCCCATTATGACGGTGGTTGCAGGAGGAGAGCCAGTTGAAGAGGATCATACCGCCTGGGGTCTGCCCCACGCAGCTCAGATTCTCTATGAATTGCGCGAACAGGGGTTGCCAATTACCACGTGCTGGATGCTCATGGAATCGGCCAATCACATCTGGGTGATTACAGTACCTCTGGATTGGCGACAACGTACAGGCTTCAATAGCGCGCAATTAATTGCGAAAATTGGCCACCTGGTCTTCGAGGGGTCGAAGGCAGGCTTTGGTATTCCCAAAATCTGGCTGATGGAAGACGACGTGGACGCGACGAACACCAATGAGGTCCTGTGGGCTTTCGCCTCGCGCTGTCATCCTGGCAGTGGCGAAGTGCTGTTCGGCAAAGAAGCCTACAATAACTTGCCCGTCTTTCTCACTTCCAAGGAGAAGTTGGAGTATTTGACCACGAAAGCCATCTACAACTGTCTTTCGCACGACGATTGGACCCCGGAGACCAAACCCCACCGCACATCGTTCAAGGCCAACTGGCCTGCCGAAATTCAGCAGCGCGTCTTACAAAACTGGGAAGCATATGGCTATAAGTGGTAAATAGACCGAAGGTTCGGACAAATCAGGTCCATTCATCCTTAAAGCCCTTTTAGAGATCCGGGGCCGTCAAGCCGTGCATGCCCAGCGTCAGAGAGACTTCGCCTCCATGATGCAGATCATGCTCGATAAGATGCCAGATGATCCACTGGCGCGTGAATGTTTCAGGCTCGTCGCCCGGATCGTTTTTATAGCTCTGTTGCATATCTGCGGGTGTCCAGCTTGCCAGCGCTTCTTGCATAACACGCCAGCTGATTTCCAGCCCGGAAACCAGCTCTGCCGCCTCCCGCTCCGGCGCACCTGAGCGGTCCCATTGACCCAGTTTGGCAAACTCCTGATCGCCCACCCCCATCATGTCGTGAAACCAGCGGGCGCGTGCTCCGATGATGTGGCGCACAATGGTGCTGATCGAGCGTAGTCCTGGCACCACGCTCAGCGTGAGTTGATCAGAAGTCAGTGGCGCAATCGCCCTTGTGAGGAGCGTTTGGTAGTCATGCCAGCCTTTGTAAAAGACCGCGAGCGTCGATGTATCCTCAGTCATGCTATCATTTCCTTTCAATTGCAAATTACAGAAAAGATGGGCTACGATTTAGCCAGTATCCGTGTCGGGATGATTTGTTCGTGCTTTCTCAGCCTCGCTTTTCGCTTCCATAGCCGGCTGTGCTGTGGATGGACCGCACAGTAATCTCTGTTGCAACGGTTCTGAGAGATCGTAGAAATCGCCTTTTTGCCACTGGTCTCCCAGCTTGCTTACAATATTGCTGTCAGTCTTAAACGCCACGATTTTTACTGAGTGTGCGATAACAAAAGATTGCTTTGGTGCTATGAAGTCGAGAGGGATGGCAGAAGCCTTTAGCATATACCAGACAGAGATATCATGAAAACAATAGATAGTGGCCTCTTCCGAGATATCACGCTGGCGACGGAGACGTCTCGCTTCTTCCTCCGTGGCAAGGCGACAGCGAATATTCCAATGGAGCCTTTCGGGACAGTCCATAAAGAGTACTTTGTTAAATATGATTTCTGCCCCATAGTTCCACCATCCTTGATGGGCAAAAACAACCAACGTGCCATCTTCATCTTTCACCTTTGAGAAGTCGAAGGAGAACATCTCCAGCTCATCGATATCAGTAAATACATCAGATACCCGTATATCCATGATGTTCACCCGCCTTAGCGCTTACCTACTTCCGGCCTTGTGTCCTTTGTATTATATACTACACATCCCGCGATAATCATATCCCTGGATAGTTGGCCGCTGATCCATCTCAATCCGATGGGGGATTCTTCTCTTATAACTCATCTGTACTGGATTTCGTATTGTTCACCGTCTGGTCAACACGTACGAAACGGTTTGTCCGTGACCTTTCTGATTTGGAGAAGGCTGAGCAAGAAGAACTCAACGCCATTCGCCAAGCCAGCTCAACAGCCAATACCGTTTATGAGTTCGTTCAAGATTTCATGAGCATGCTTCGTCGTCGCGAAGGCGAGCGTCTGGATACCTGGCTGGAGAACGTGCGAAAGAACCAGATTTGCGAACTGCAGAAAATGGTCCGTAGTATCGAACGAGATAAAGCTGCTGTCCTGGCCGGCCTGACGCTGCCTCACAGCAATGGCGTCGTTGAAGGAAGTGTCAACAAGTTGAAGTTCCTCAAGCGTATAGGCTTTGGCAGGGCTAGTTTTGCTCTGTTGCGCCAGAGGGTGCTTCACGCTTTGTAACAATCACTGGTCCAGAGCGTGCTTGAGCTGAGATGAAAAAGGGATTGCCGCTTTACAGCCCTCTGCTCTTGTTGAGCCATTCACGAGGATTCCAGAGAACCGGGTGAGCTCCTACAGGCTGAAAGGAGAGCTTCGGGTCGTCAGATTGGACCAGAGCCATCAATTGGTACGAGTCAAGTAAAAAACGATAGGCATTGGTCGCGATGATATCGAGCACAGTCCAGGCAAACTGCGGGTGGCGGGCCGTAAAGGTTTCAAAACGAAGAAAGACCAGAACGGTCCCTCGCTTCTCAGGGCGAGCTATCTCGCTGAGGCAATCGTTGAATGCGTCCAAGTTTCGTCCGAAATAATCGGGAAAGCGCAGTCGCTGGCTCGCATCGGTAAAGAAGTCCTCCGGCGATTTCCATTCGCGGCAGTCAAATGTCACCACCTCATAATTCTTCTGGCCAAACCATGCAGAGGTCTCTTCAAGAGTATGCCGCTTAAAATACAGAGTGATTGGTCCATTTTGAAGCAGGTGCCTATCGAGTTGAGAAAAATAGTCGATTCCCTCAGTCATCGGAACTTTCCCTTCGTTTCCCATCTTGTCATTTTCCCTATCATATCTGTTCTGACTAAAAAAGGCAAAGAGCCCTTGTCGAAGCAAGCAGACACACTTAATGAGCGGAAGATCCAAAATCTTTTCTGTAATCCGCATCAGTGAAGAAGGTTCCACTTGAACTCTGTCGAACCTTCAGGTCATTTACCACTTATGATACACTTTGTGGTAAATGACCTGAAGGTTCTAGTAAATTGGACCAAGGGTCCAGGAGTTGATTGATGAGCCAGAAACCACCATCCCTTGCGTCCGAGAACGTGGGGCTCTTTCAAGACAAGCAGGGAGGTCCACCCGGCCAGATCGTGATTTTGAACGGGACTCCACGATCAGGGAAGTCCAGCATTGCCAGCGTGATCCAGAACACGTTTGAGGGGGTATGGATGAATCTGGGGGTAGATCGGTTTAAGCAGATGACTCCAGAGCGTTACCAGCCCGGGATCGGCCTACGGCCTGGTGGTGAACGCCCCGACCTGGAACCTCTCATTGTGATCCTGTATCGCGCCATGTATGAGTCCATTGCTCTGCACAGCCGCCTGGGACTTAATGTCGTGGTGGATGTCGGGCACCATGACGCCTATACTGTTCCACGAGGGATTCTTCCCATCTGCGCGAGGCTTCTGGTGGACCTCCCAGTACTATTCGTGGGGGTGCGTTGCCCACTGGAGGTAGTCATGCAACGACGACACAAGACCTGGCCTGGTAGCACCCCTGATGATGGCTCAGTGCCACAGCCAGTGAGCTTATGGCAGCAGACCGTCCACATACCAGGGATCTACGACTTAGAGGTCGATACCTCTGTACTCAGCTCACAGGAGTGTGCTGACATGATCCGCCAGCGTCTCGAAGAGGGTCCACCCCCATCGGCGATCCTGCGCCTTGCTGCCATATCCACGGGATCTGATCATAGCATATCCCAGGCACGACCGAGCGCGGCCAGTTGATCGCGATATTCGATGCGCGAGACCCATTCAGCGGGCCATGCCGCCAACCCATGATAGGCCCCGGCAAACGCGCCAGTCAAACAGGCAATCGAATCTGAGTCACCCGATGAGACTGCCGCACGCCTGATGGCCGCCACCGGATCTTGCGGATACAAAAGAAAACACAATAACCCCGTAGCCAGAGCCTCTTCCGCTATCCATCCTGCGCCAGTATATTGGCATGGGTCGGAGGCGCGGTCTCCAATCTGCAATGCCCGTTCCAGCCGATCAAGCACCGGTAAGCACTCATCCCAGCCACGCGCAATATACTCTTGCGGAGAAGAGTACACTATGCTGCGCTCCCATAAGGCACCAAGCCAGGCTTCATGATAGTATGTCCGCTGATCCAGAGCATATGCACGCAACCTCCCTGGCAGACCAACGACATCGCCTCCCGCGACAAGATCAGCAACAGCAGCAGCCGTCAAATCTGCCGCCGCCAGCGCGGTTGGATGTCCATGCGTCAGCGCGGCTTGAAACTGGGCAATCGCAGCTCGTGTCTCCGCTGTAACTCCTTCTTGTCCAGCAGGAAGCAAGCCAACTGGCGCGACACGCATATTGGCTCCGCAGCCTTTAGAGCTGATGATAGTCGCTTGCTGCCAGGCAAGGCCCTGGGCCAGGTGTTCACAGGCTCTCATACAGGTCATACCAGGAGCACGATCATTTTCAGGGCTCTCGTTCCACTCCACAAAAGCCCGCTTGAGTGGCCCTTCCAGGACTGCGGCGCTATAGGGATGACGAACACCCAGAAGTGCCTTCCCAACCGCAAGAGCCATCTGGGTATCATCGGTGACGCGTGCCGGATCACCTGGAGGCTGTAGTGGCCCATCAGGCGGGAAACGGTGTATAATCTCGTCGATGCTGAGAAATTCTGTCTCAGCCCCCAATGCATCACCAAAAGCGAGACCGAACAAGCAACCAGAGGCACGCCGAACCGGGGGAGCGATGAAAGAATCGACCATTATCTTATTTACTCCATAACAAATTCTCGTCCCTTGACGGCACACATTGTCTCTTCCACTGCCTTTGTCCTTACCTAACGTTAGTACAGATGCCTACACAGACAACGCGCCCACCTTCACGAATGGCAAATCTAGTGCCTTTTTCCATCGCTACGGGCATGAGCAATTCTACCGTTATCTCAACACTATCACCTGGCATCACTCTCTCAATATCATCAGGCAACGTAATCTGCCCAACAATATCCGTAGTGTACACATAGATGCACGGGCGATAACCATCAAAGAAAGGAGTGTGACGACCACCTTCTTCTTTGCTAAGAACATAAATCAACGCTTCGAAAGTCTTATGCGACTTGATCGATCCTGGCTGAGCCAGTACGCGACCGCGCCCAACTTCGTCACGCTCTATACCTCTCAGAAAACACCCCACATTGTCGCCGGCCTTACTTTGTTTTAGCGTCCTCTCCATCATTTCGAGGCCCATCACCACACCGGTATGGACCTTGTCTTGCATCCCCACAATCTCGACTCTATCACCCACCTCGACGACTCCTCGTACAATACGCCCAACCACCACGATTCCACGCTTGAGAACGAAAACGTCCTCTATAGGCATTAGGAAAGGCTTGTCAGCATCAATAATCAATACCTCCCATTTTAGCAGATTTTGCCGGCATAACGCAAAAGCATTATACCGGCAAAATCTGCAGTCATAACTACCTATAAATCAAAATATATAATCAGCTTTTGTGCATCCCAAAGCGACAGCGTAACATCTTACTTGTTTATATGCGCATTAGCCACCATAACGTAAGCATCCCCTTTCGATACTGTCACCGTCGTATCGCTGGTGGTAAGTGTCGTATTGCCCACGACCAGCCCCGTCCCGGCAGTAATATGCACATGATTGAGCGCAATATCCGTAAACGGCTTCTCAGGGACACCTACTATATCTCCGCCATCCTTAGCGCCAGTAGCCACAAGGTCATCGACAGTAATATTGTGATAATAAGGCGTTGTAACCGTAACTGGCTGGGCCGTATCGGTAAGCGGAATCTTGGGATAATAGCCTGAGAAAATGATTGGATGCACAACGTTCTTCATGACAAGGTGATGATAGGTCACCTCCTCAACATTACCACCTATGATCCTGGTAGTTTTAATGCGCAACCCATTCGTCGTGCCCTCAAATGTGCTATCACTTACCGACACATTTTTGACACCACCCTCCATTTCGCTGCCAATAGAGACGCCATGCCCACTTAGAAACTGGCTATTTTTGATGGTAATATTGGAGGTAGCCCCGTCAGGATACTTGGGATCAACACGACCGGACTTGATGGCGATATTATCATCACCCGTTCCAATGATACAATGGTCAATCGTAACATTGTGCGATGTGGCAGGATCAATCCCATCGGTATTGGGTGAGTTTGCAGGTGCCTTGATAGTCACTTGCGTCACCGTCACATTGTTGGTTACCGATAAAAATAAATGCATGCTTGCTGCGTTCTGCAATGTGATGTTGCTGACCGCGATAGTATCCACCAGAGCCAGTTCTATTAAGCGCGGACGCTTCGAGGCATCTTTGTAGGCAGCCACTCCCCACCATGATGAGCCATTCCCATCAATTACACCCCCGCCTGTAATCGCAATATTTTTGATATTATAGGCATTGATGAACGCAAGAATTGGTGTTGCAACAGTTATATGAGCAGGCACACGATAATCGGCAGGATCTTGTGATGCCTGCAACTTTGCGCCAGTATCAACCTGCAGCGTAATTCCACTGCGTAGGAAAAGAGGAGCGCTCAGATAATTCCCATCAGGCAGCTCAACCTTTCCTCCACCCTGTTTGGCACATGTATCAATCGCATTCTGTAACGCAACCGTATCTTTCTGCGTCCCATTGCCCACCGCGCCAAAGTTCTTGACGTTACAAACCTGTCCTGTCGAGGTCTGAGTTACGGTATTCTGCGCCGTACCGCAACTCAGAAGGAAACCGCATGCGAACACCATACACGCCATGTTGCTCATAACAGCATACACAATTTTTCGCTGTATCTTCATTCTGCCATTACCCCCCGCTTATAATCTCCATCCTTCTTATCCCTTCAAACCACTCGTACTGGCACCTTCAATCAACATACGTTGAAAGATCAGGAAGAAGGCAATGATCGGGACCAGCGATAAAACCGACATTGCGAATAGCTGACCATAGGCCGAGTTTCCGCTACTATCCAGAAATGTGCCTAATGCGAGCGGAACAGTATATAACGAAGTATCATTCAGGAAAATCAACTGCGTGAAAAAGTCGCTCCAGGTCCAGATAAAAGTGAAAATCGCCGTCGTTACCAAGGCTGGTACCAACAAAGGCAGAATCACATGCCAGTAGAGACCATATTTGCTGCAACCATCTATCTTTGCCGCATCATCCAGCTCAGTCGGTATATTGCGCACAAACTGGATCATCAGAAAGATGAAAAATGCATCAGTTGCGAGAAACTTTGGCACGATCATAGGTAGAAACGTATTGATCCATCCAAAAGTTCTAAAGAGGATGTATTGTGGCACGATCAAGACGTGGGTTGGCAGCAAGATGGAGCCTTGCATCAATACGAACCACAATGTCTTGTACTTAAAGCGCAGGCGAGCAAAGGCAAACGCTGCCATTGAACATGAAAGCACATTCCCAATGACCGCACCCGCACACACAAGAAATGAGTTCATAAAAAACTGCGTAAACGGGTAATCCAGGGCATTCCAGCCTTGCGTAAAGTTATCCAGCGTCCAACTTGGCGAGAGCACACCAGGACTTGAGAAGATAAGATCCTGCGGCTTGAATGACGCACTTACCATCCAGATCAGAGGATAGATCATAATCAGCGCACCAACGATGACCACCACATACATCATGAAGCGCCCAAATTTCGGAGACGACGGTTTGGCAACCCGCTCACTCTCGAACAGTTCAGCCTGCATCGATTATTTCCCCCCATCTTGATAGAAAACCCAGTAACGTGAGGTCAAAAAGGAAATCACGCTGAAAGCAGCTATAATGAGCAGTAACACCCAGGCCATTGCAGAGGCATAGCCCATCTGTAAGTAACCAAACCCTTGTTGATAGACATACAAGGTATAGAAAAGGGTGGAGTACAGCGGTCCACCACTCCCACCACTCACGATATAAGCCGGGGTAAAGGCCTGAAATGAGCCTACAATTTGCAGAATCATATTAAAAAACAGTAGTGGCGTAATCATAGGTACAGTAATTGTGAAGAATTTTCTCAATGGTCCCGCTCCATCCGTCGAAGCTGCCTCATAGTACTCCTGCGGTATCTGCTTGAGACCGGCCAGAAAGATGAGCATTGGCGTACCAAATTGCCAGACCGAGAGGATGATCAGCGTACCCAAAGCAGTGTTGGGAGTCGAAACCCAACTTATCGTAGCATGGATACCTATCAGATTGAGCCCCTGATTGACAATACCCTCTGAATCAAATATTTGCCGCCACAGCAATGCGATGGCAACACTACTACCCAGCAACGATGGAACATAGTAGATGGCTCGAAAGATACCCACACCATGTAAACCTTGTTTCAACAAAAGCGCAACTAATAGTGCAAAGAGCAGCTTGACCGGCACAGAAACAAAAACGTAGATAAACGTTACCCGCATCGCATCCCACCATACCGGGTCCTGAAACATCGTTATATAGTTTTGCCAACCAATCAATTTGGGTATACCTATCAGGTTATAGTTGGTAAATGATAGATATAAAGAACCTAGTATCGGACCTGCCACAAAAATGAGTATACCAACAAACCAGGGCAACAGAAAAACATAACCGGCAATATTCTCTTCTTTTTCCCATGCCGCACGCTTACCGCTGCCATTAGAAGTCGCACGAGAAGACTCTTCACGTCCAAAACGTGTTTTGACTCGTGTAGGGGTGGAAGCCATCAGGCTACCTCCATTTCCTAAAGCTAGTACAGTATCCTACCAGCAAATCGTCATTATCTTTTGCTCCCACCACATCAGGCCATTGGTATTGGTAGTATACGTAAAAGAAATGTAAACAACTCTAGTAGCATTGCACCAGAAACAAAGCTTTTCGAAAGTCTCCCTACACCTCCGGCATGGCACGGCACTACGATAGTAATCCCCAGAACCAGAGGGAGAGGGCATACCCCTAACGGGGCACACGGCAGCAATCCCTCGTGGTTGCAGTTGTGTGTCCCAGGGGGTATGCCCCTCTTGGGGTCACCTTCCCAAGAAATAACCTTCGAAAAGCACTGATATCAGGCTATGAGAGTATCTTCACCGCGTTCTGGTAGAATGAATTTGCCGCCGCCATCGCAGACTGCTTACCAAAACCAACGGACTGCGCTGCAATATGGAGTTCCGTCAACAATTTCCCGGCAGCTTTCGGGTCCAGGATAGTGCGGGGACTACTCTGACCACTCTGTGCAACCTGATCCGCATAAGCCAGCACAGCCTTATCTTCAGCCTTTAGCGAAGGCAAAAGGGCCGCACGTGCGCGGGCACTTCCAGGTATACCCCGATCCAGGCCTATCGCCTTGGCACCTTCAGGCTTAACGATCAAGAAATTGATAAATGCGGCCGCCTCATTAGCATACTTCGATTTAGCGGAAATGCTCATGAGCATCGAGGGCTTGAGGTACAATCCAGGTTTATCACCTGAGGGGACTATTTGTAGGGCATACTTATGCGTTGAGAGAACCTGGTAACCATGGAATTGATTCGAGTGGGCCGATGTAAAAACGGCTTTCTTCTGCGTTAAGAGCGAAGAGGCTGGCCCATTACTGGTATCCAGGGCCTGCGTCTCGGCAGGGGCACACCCTCCCGCTTTGCGCAATTTATCCCAGTAATCAAGCCATGATGCAACGACATCCGCTGTAAAAGCTATTTTGCCATCGGCAGTATAGAGCTCTGTGCCATGCTGCCTCACCCAAATCTCAAAGAGGTCAATTGCTCCACTGGAGTCTGCAGCTCCATAAACTTTTTGCGAGGCCAGTGCCTTGGATAGCTGACTCGTATATGTTGCAAAGTTGTCCCAGGTCCATGTTGCTGGCGGAGCTCCAACGCCTGCCTGTTGCACAAACACTGTGTCATAGACCAGGCATTCATAGTTACCACCCAGCGGAATACCATAGAGCACTTTGGCATCCATGCTATTTGCCAGCACACCCTGATCAAAATCGCTCAAATCAATCGTTTTGTCATTAATAAGCGATGTTAGATCAAGTAATTGGTGGTCCCCAACATACTGCCTCACATAGCTTATATCCATCTGAATCAGGTCCGGGCTGCTTCCACCCGCTATCTGGGTATTTAGCTTGTTAAAATAAGAATTGAAGTCCGCATACCAGGTGTTAATAGTTACATTCGAATGCTGTTGATGATATGCGTTGATTGCGTTCTTAGTGAGTTTACTGCGCGAAGCATCGCCCCAGAAAGATAGCTGTAGCGTCTCGCTACCCCCGCCTGTCGATGCATTGCCGGCACTACCACCACTACCACCACATGCAGCAAGATCAAATAATGTTAGCCCCGCTAGCCCGCTCAAACCTAATTGACATACTTGTCGTCGTGTGTAAGAGTTCATACTCGTTGTACCTCCTCATCAATGTGAGATTTATAACGTACTTCCCGCCGCTAAGGCGTTCAAATAACGTTATTACTACACTTGCGACTAATGCAAGCATTACAAAAATAATAGATATTACATATATAAATACCTGGATCGTTGTTACTACTTATGCTCGTTTCAGTCGCTAGCTTCTGGCATGAGCAGCAAAACAACAACTTATTAAGCCCTACACTAGCATACCATTACTTACACAAGAGAAACCAATTCGATGATTTTTCCATGTAGGCTTATTTAGGGTCTTTCTATCTTCTTCGTGCTCTCGCGTATCACCAGTTTTGATAATAAGAGGCGCTGGTGAAGCTGCATGTCTGGATCATTTAGCAATTCGATGAGATATTTGACGGCAATTGTATCTTGCTGTCGAAAATCAAAGGCAACGGTTGTAAGCGGTGGTTCGGTAAATCGTGCCAGCTCAGAATTATCAAAACTGAGTATTGACACATCCTCTGGAATACGGATATTGTGCTCACGCAATGCACGCATGGCTCCAAATGCCATCGTATCCGAACCCATCATGATAGCAGTGAATGGTTTATTGCTTGCCAGAATCTTCTGCATAGCCTCATAACCGCCATGAAATGTGTACAACGATGGACACATTGGGCCGGGCTCCAGGCCATGTTTTTCCAATGTTTCTTTCCAGGTCATATAGCGCCACTGCCCATTAATATAGTCTAAGGGAGGGGGAATGGCGGCAATTTGTCGATGCCCTAGTTCGATGAGATGTTCCACAACCATGCGTGTTGCATACACCTGATTGAAACCTACCCAGGCAAGGCTGGAATCCGGGACATAGTCACGACGAACCAGGGGGAGACCATTGCAAAGCTCCAGAAGCTCCTCATCACCTATACGCAGAGATGGCGCGTGCAGCACAATACCATCGATCATTCTCGCTGCCGCATTCTCCAACGTACCAGCCAGTTCACTCACGTCCACCATAGTAAAAACGTGATCATACCCTGCATCTTTGGCTGTTTGTGCCATATTTTTGATAGAGTCCGCAAATCTGCCACCATACAAATTCACCGCAATGAGTTCCAATGTATGAGAACGATTCGTCGTCAGCATCTGAGCGATTTTGTTTGGTACAAAATCTAATGCTTCCATCGCTTGCAGAACGCGCTTACGAGTGTCCTTCGCAACGCTTTCATTCTCATTCATAACGCGTGAAACAGTCTGATAAGAGACTCCTGCATGCTTTGCTACGTCGCGAATAGTGATCTTCTTCTTTTTCAGTATCATGTTCTAGCTGTCATTTTCAGTTTACCTACAGGAGTTGATCAAATCTTTGTATTTTACTGTATGAATTTCACCGCTTCCTTGTGACTGTTCACAGTATAACCAGTTTATTTCAGGCTGTCAATGGTTAATATAGTACCATTTTTAAACAAAAACCAGGGATTGTCTTGCTTTACAACGTAGAATAATGCATATAATATATGTGATCGGTCACACGAGCGAAGATTGCAATGTGAGAATGAATTTTTAATTCAATGCACAAAAAATGTTATGCTCTTCTGCACCGTTCGTGGGTACAGCAACGTTAAATGGTGGAGGGCTCCTTAATTTAAGCTCATTTTTGCGCGATTTTTGAGCTCTCCACCAGATACTGTTACTCTACCACTTCGTGCTTACGCATGAATTTTTATTATTTGAAGGAGCTTTTAATGCACAAAAAACGTTATGCTCTGGTTGGCACCGGTTCACGCTCACGCATGTACATTGACGCGTTGACCTCTACCTATTGCGATGTTGCTGATCTGGTCGCGTTCTGCGATCTCAGCCAGGCTCGCATGGATTGGTATAATCAGCGACTACAAACACTTGCAGGCTTGCCACCTATACCTACCTATCATGCCGAACAGTTTGATACGATGATCGCTGAAACTCATCCCGATACTATTATTGTAACGACTATGGATGCTACTCATCACATCTATATCGTGCGGGCTATGGAATTGGGCTGCGATGTGATTACTGAAAAGCCTATGACGACCGATCTGGAGAAGATGAATGCGATTATCGCTGCAACTGAACGGACGGGTCGGTCGCTACGTGTGACTTTCAACTATCGCTATACTCCCGCTTATACTCGCTTCCGCGAGCTGGTTATGCAAGGCGTGGTTGGACGACCCCTGGCAGTGGATTTCTCCTGGATTTTGGATACCAGCCATGGCGCTGACTACTTCCGACGCTGGCATCGCGAAAAACAGAATAGCGGTGGCTTGCTTGTCCATAAATCAACTCATCACTTTGATCTGGTAAACTGGTGGATCGATTCCTATCCACAGGATGTCTTTGCTCTGGGTTCGCTGCAATTCTATGGTCGCAAGAATGCTGAAGAGCGCGGCGAACACTATAACTACGAACGCTATACTGGCGTGCCAGAAGCGGCAAACGATCCCTTCGCGCTACACATGGATCGTAATAAAGAGTTGAGCGGTCTCTATCTGGCCGCCGAGGCTGAGACTGGCTACCTGCGCGACCGCAATGTGTTTGGCGAACCTATTACTATAGAAGATACAATGTGTGTAACGGCCCGCTATCGTAATGGAGTTTTGCTTTCATACAATCTGATTGCTTACTCTCCCTGGGAAGGGCTGCGCGTTGCAATTACGGGCACCAAGGGCCGTATCGAGATGAATGTTGTGGAGAGCATTAACCATCTTGAAGGCGATGGCAGAGCTATGCCCAATGCGAGCAAGGGCGCTTTCAAAACGGCGTACATTCGTGCGTACCCGATGTTTGGCACTCCCTATAATGTTGATGTTCCTGTCGGTGTCGGGGGACATGGCGGTGGAGATCCTGTCCTGCTCGAACAGCTCTTCTCGCCCCATCCTCCTACTGATCCGTTCCACCGTGCTGCATCACATATTGATGGTGCGGCTTCTATCTTGACTGGCATCTCGGCCAATCTTTCTATGCAAAGGGGCTCGTTAGTGCACGTTAACGACCTTTTCTTGCTGCCAGAGAAGGAAAAACAAAGAGAGAAAATCGTATGATATCTACACAAGCAGAACGCTATTTTTCAGCCGATCCCGCGCAACGCCAGATTGCAGTTACACTCTATGCACAGAGTAAAGATCTACCGCTCATTTGCCCTCACGGGCATGTGGACCCACGTCTGCTGGCTAACGACCATTATGCATGGGGCTCTCCGGTTGATTTGCTGATCATTCCTGACCACTATGTCTTTCGTATGCTTTATTCTCAAGGTATCGCCCTGGAAGACCTGGGCATTCCACGCAAGGATGGTCACCCGGTCGAGCGCGACCACCGCAAAATCTGGCAGACGGTCTGCGATCACTGGTTTCTCTTCCGAGGCACGCCTACTAGCCTGTGGATGCGCGATGAGTTACGCGACATCTTTGGCATTGATAAGAGTATCAACTCGGCCAATGCACAGCTGATCTATGATGCTATCGCGGAAAACTTGCAGAGCCCTGAATTTCAGCCGCGCCGCCTGTTCGAGCGCTTCCAGATCGAGGTCCTGGCAACCACCGATGCTGCTACCTCCCCGTTGGAAGAACATGTGCTGATCCGTGCTTCCGGGTGGCCTGGCCGTGTTGTGCCAACTTTTCGCCCCGATGCTGTGATTAATATTCAATCTGGTTTCTCTGAGCAGATTCAGCTTCTAAGCCGCGTCTCTGGCGTGGATATCACACACTATGACTCATATATAGCTGCACTTGAACAACGCCGCCGCTTCTTTAAACAACTGGGCGCAACTGCAACCGATCACGCCGCACTTACGCCATACACAGAACGGCTCAGCGCCCATAGTGCCGAAACTATCTTCCAGCGTGCACTCAAGGGCGAGGCCAGCCAGGAGGATGCGCGGCGCTTCACAGGCCATATGCTCATTGAGATGGCTCGTATGAGCGTTGAGGATGGTCTGGTGATGCAGATACACGTTGGGAGCTCTCGCGATCATAATCCCGATATTGCAACAAAGTTTGGCCGCGATATGGGCGCTGATATTCCTACGGCCAGCGAGTTCACGCACAATCTGAAACCACTGCTTGATCTCTATGGACGCGAGAAAAATTTGACCATTATCCTCTTTAATCTTGATGAGACGAGCTATAGCCGTGAGCTTGCGCCGCTGGCAGGACATTATCCAGCACTACGCCTGGGACCGCCCTGGTGGTTCTTTGATAGCGAACTGGGTATGCGCCGTTTCTTGGATGCAGTGGTAGAGACTGCCGGGATCTATAATCTAGCCGGCTTCAACGATGATACACGCGCCTACCCTTCTATTCCTGTGCGCCACGATTTATGGCGACGTGTAAGCGCCGATTGGCTCGCTGGTCTGGTCATACGCGGCATTGTGAACGAGGAAGACGCCCACGAGATGAACATCGACCTGGCCTATCGCCTGGCAAAACAAACCTATAAACTGGGGGCATAAGCAAGCATGACGCGCGGGGAAATCGCGCGTCTACATATTTCTACTACAGTTGCCACAATAGTTCCGTGTATTTCCATTTCTCATACATTTTTGCGCATGCACAAAAATGTATGAGAAATGGAAATACACGGAACTGTTTTTTCCCTCTAAACGTCTTTCTCTCATGGAAATGTAAAAGCTAGAGAAAACAATCACGCTAAAATTAGTTTTTATACAGATAAATTCTTAGTAGGAAGTTTTCTATATAGCAAAAGGATAAAATGCAACCATGAAGTACTCAAAATGGTTTCTCTCTACTATCGTTGCTGTTGTTGCGCTTTGTATAATTATTGCCTATGGCTCAGGTGCTTTAGCAACCGGGAGTTCACTTACAATGAGTAATCCTAACAATCCCGTTCCCTTCGCGCAATTCATTCAAGCTGTTACAAATGCTAGATATAGCGATTTTGCTAACCTACCAACCACAAAAGTTCAGAATGAACAAGAATTCAATAAGATGCGTCTCCATATCCTTAGCCTGTATGCAGGAAAACAGGTTACGAACTCGTACATTGCTGGAGTTACTATCGATTGTGTTGTCGTTTCATCCACACATACCAGCCCACTACCCTCTATCCTTGCGCAAATTGCAAACCATCTACAGCTATCTAGTACAGGCAACAGTAGCGGCATCTGTAAACCAAGCACATTCCCTATGCAACGCGTCACACTGGATCGAATGGTACAATTTACCACTCTCCGAGACTTCCTGACGCCGGGAGGTAAGTCTTTACCTCCACATACAGGGCTACACTAAAAACTATAATCTTCCACAAACATCGTTTCCAGATCCTAATTATCTTTATGCCCGTCCTACACATCAACAACTCAGTTTGTAGAGACAGACGTGCAATCTGTGTCGGATTGTGCCAGTCCGATGATAACCCGACTCACGGTTCGCAGATCTGACATGGAGACGGAGCAGTTCAATGCCATAAAAGGCTCATACTGCTCCTCTCGACATCATAACAACAAGGTAGTTGCCTCTTCTTAATCCACCACATTGCAAAGTTTTGCACATGCTATCCACAGCATTACCGAGTTCTGCACACGCTATCCACATATTTGCTTCCATTTTTGTGGATAAACCACTAGAAAATTCAATACCATCCCAAGTATACTTTTCATAAGACAAAGCGTATTTTTCCCACAGCTCTATCTATTCTAGCTATTTCATCCTGGTATGAACGTTTTGCACAACACAAAGGGGAACCAGCTATGTCAACTCATATCGAAGGTGATCGTATCATTCCACGCAGCATTCTGCGCCATCGCCCAATCACGACGCAGGATGCTCCCAATATCGCGCCGTGGGTACAGGTAGCACAGCGATCTACACGCTCACAACACTTACAAAATCGCACACAGCAGACATCAGAAGTGCATGCCCACCAGCACGCCGGGCTTTACTCATCCTTATCGCTTGCCACCCTTGTTGGTAGCGGGATGGGTATCGTTCTCATGCTTATTCTCATCGGACAAACCGTCTTTGGCTGGGTAAATATTACCCTGGATGACTGGCGCTATGGACGTCCACGCACCTATCAGGTCAACGTGTATGTCGGTCACGAGCAGAACGGCCAGCCTAGCCACTTTATCGCCATCAATAATCAAGGGCACATCGAAATTATTGAACTGCCCGGCAACGACGCCGCTCATGCCCGTATCTTCCTTGGCCCACAACTCTCAGGCGTCAACGCCGATCTTCTTCCTGTGACATTAGAATTTATTGATCCCCATCATACTCACCATCCCGATATGCTTGTCCATATTCAGCAATCATCAATTCTTTTTCACAATATCAATGGAACCTTCCAGCTACAACAATGATATCTTGTCTGTCTTTCTACGAACTTCTTCTCTTTATACAATACTATTGGCAGTCTCCGGGGATGGCTTAGCGCCGAATGCCTCCAGCTTCCCCACTCGTTTTCGGATATGAGGATAAAGGGTGAGCACGAGGTCAATCAACGAGATCACCGTTATCACAAGGAGGGCAAACGCTACAAGCCCGAGACTGATAATCGGTCTACCTAGCAGGTATGGCGCATAACTTAATAGTGAGCACAATTGCATAATCACAGCAATATAAAATGCGCGTGGAAAGTAGAATGCATAAGCGATAGAGATCACATCTGCCAGGTAAAAATACCTTTCATGCATCTCCGGTAACAAAAATGGGATCGCCAGCACAAAAACGAGCGCAATCTTGAGCTGAATAGCAGGGAGAAGCTGTTCTTTGCTCCCCAATACCAGGATGCTAACAACGATCACAACCATGCCCGCCAACAGAATTCCTATCCATTTCCAATATCCAGGCGCACTCGCTGGCAGCCACTGATAAAATGTCGGAGCATTCAACGTTAGTGATGAGGATGACAAATTACCACCCTGTGCTCCTCTGCCATTGAAATTTCCCCTGCTCGCCTGTCTTGCTCCTCCACCATTGAAATTTCCTCTTCTCCCCGCTCTATTCACTTGCCCTACTCCTCCCCCTCCGCCGCTAAACGGCCTCGCGGCCCCGCTAAATTGTCCTCCTCCTCCCACCCCTCCAGTTGTGATTTGCCCTTCGTAGATGCTCAACAAGCTCACAGCATCTCGACCCGCAATAAAGGCTGGTGCCAGCGATAGCAAGAAGATCACGGGGATAAAGACAAGATATCTCACCGGCAATTTTCTTTTTAGCAAGATTACAAGCAGCACCGGCAAAAAGAAAATTGCCTGTAACTTGAATGAGATGGCAATAGCAAAAAATGCGCATGCCCATGCGGGTCGTTCTTTCAGCAGAAAGTAGAGGCTCCCCAGGCAAAATGCCGTATAAATTGCATCGCATTGGCCCCATAAGGCACCATTTATAAAAATAGTCGGGGCAAACAAGACAACCAATGCACCTATGATTGATACATAAGAGCGTTTATATTTCAGGTTAAGCACCAGATACGTAAAAATACTTAGCACGACATCAAATAGCACTGATAGAGATTTGATCGCTATAATCTGTGGTACAGGTACATATGTTGCTAGCGCCAGGAGATAAAGGTAGGGAGGATTATAGTTGTAAAAGTCATATTTAAATGCGGCAAAGCCATTGTGAGTTTTAATAAAAGCATACCATTGGCTCACAAAAAATGTATAGTCGCTGGTCTCTACATGATAAACAGCTACACGGAGCGCAATTGCAGCAAAAAACAAAAGAACAAATATACAACGCCTGACCGTTTGTGAGTCAGGCATAACGATTTCTCTCTTTAAAAACACTTCTACCTCCACATATCCTCTTACTATCAGGTGAAATGTGACAGAGTCTCTGCCTTTTCGACCGGTGTCATCAATGCATCAAACTGGTCTCTCAGCATTCTTTGTGCACAATGCTTCTTTGCTTCTCCCAGGTCAGATATGCATATGCGCCTTGACATGCTTCCCTTCTTCTTTTTAACGTTTCAAGTTGTTACATCGTTGCATAAACAACTTCAATATCTAGCGCAGCTAGTTTATGGAGAATTGTTACAAGCATTTCTTCCACAAATGAGAGACGCGAAGAATCCGCCACAAGTACTCGTTTTATCACTCCGCTCTCACCATAGGCATAAAGCTCATAGAGACCATCACGCTCAATATCAGCGCCGTCGGCTATTTCCTCTATATGACCAGCCAGCTCATAACCCAGTTGGGCAGAAAACTCCTCGCACTGACGCAACTGCAATTTGAGGGCTTTTTGCAAATGTTCTTGCATATCTGTATCTAAATCCAGAACCGTTGTGCGTTCAGATACACGACAGTAGACAAGTGTATCTCCTTGCTTCATGCTTATGTCTCCCTCATTTTCATCGGTCATCGGATCAACCGACATTAAACAATCCTATTGGGCCGTGGTCCGATCTTTATGTGGTTCTTCTTGCTTCCAGCACGTCTTAGCCAATCCGCTATTTTTTATATTTCAATGTCTGCTATCGATTCGCGCACCCAGGTCGGACGATAGGGGAAGCGATCTATCTGGTCGCGTGCCGTCACTCCGGTCAATACCAGGATTGTGCGTAACCCGCTTTCCGTTCCAGCTACGATATCTGTATCCATGCGATCCCCTATAATTGCGGAATCTTCAGAGTGGGCATTCAGCGTTCGCAATGCGGTACGCATCATCAACGGATTCGGCTTACCCACAAAATATGGCTTGACGCCTGTTGCCGCGCTGATTAATGCGGCTACTGCTCCTGTTGCTGGCACTACTCCTCCTTCGCCTGGTCCCATTGCGTCGGGATTGGTCGCAATAAAACGCGCACCAGCACTAATAAAGCGGATCGCACGCGTGATGCGCTCGAAGCTATATGTCGTTGTCTCTCCCAGCACGACATATTCCGGCTCATTATCGGTCAAAATATAGCCAATATCATGCAGCGCAGTCGTCAGTCCCGATTCTCCAATCGCATATGCGTGCCCATTGGGTCGTTGCGAATGAAGAAACTGTGCCGTAGCCAGCGCAGACGTAAAGATCGCTTCTGGCGGCACGTCTAATCCCATATATGCCAGCCGGACATGCAAATCCCGTTGTGTATATTCCGAGTTATTAGTGAAAATCAGGAATGGAATTCCCTGTGTACGCAACTTCTGGATAAAATCTGCTGCGCCTGGAATAAGGGTTCGCCCGCGTAGAAGAACCCCATCCATATCTATCAAATAATTTTTGACACTATCCATCGATGCCCCCATTTCAAAGCGACAACCGCTACTTACCAGGCTGTCAATGGTATTGTATCAAGTAAGTGTAGCCTACACATACGCTACCTGTCAATTACTGTCACCAGCTCTTTTTTCGTATGTGCCCACGCCTGGGGCACTCAAAACTTTCTTCTTTTCAGCACATAGGATGAGCACTTGTCTCTATTTTTCGCACGTGAAAAATAGAGACAAGTGCTCATCCTATGTGCTGAATCACTGGAAGCACGCAGAAAACGCATGCACTCGGTAGGCGAACATATAGACACAACAAACATCAAACACGCTCTTAGTTTCAGTACCCCAAACGAATCGACATTGCGTCTCAGCCAGGCAAATCATGCATCTAAGAATTTCTGCATAGGAGAGCCGATACCGTCAATTTTTCCTGCATTAGGGATGCAAGAAGTAATACAGTGGGGCCAGTACCAGGGTAATTGTGCTGAGCAGTTTGATTAACACATGCAGCGAGGGGCCTGCGGTATCTTTAAAAGGATCACCAACGGTATCGCCAATGACGCCTGCTTTATGTGCCTCGCTCTTCTTGCCTAATATAATCCCCTCTGGATCATGATGCTCCACGACTTCGCCTTTTACGTTTACGCGTAAAAAGCCTGCTTCGATGTATTTCTTCGCGTTATCCCAGGCACCTCCGCTGTTGTTGAGGAAGAGGGCCACGACGATGCCACCCATAGTGCTGACCATGAGCATGCCTGCCGCCGCCTTCGGCCCCAGGATGACGCCCACGGCTATTGGCGTGAAGACGGCAATTGCGCCGGGTAAAATCATCGCTCGCAGCGCACCGTCCGTGCTTATATCGACGCAGCGTGCATAATCTGGATCTACGCGATCCTCTGGATTTTCTGCCATAATATTTGGCATGTCATGGAATTGACGCCGCACCTCTTCAATCATGCGCATGGCTGCTGTGCCAACCGCGCGAATTGCTAACGAGCAGAAGAAGAAGATGAGCGTGATGCCAATAAGGGCAGCTACGAATATGGTGATATCTGCCAGGTTAATGTTGTAGACTGATGGATCATGCTTAAAGCTATACAGCACATCCAGGTAGGCACTAAAAAGCAGGAAGGCTGCAAGCGCTGCCGATCCGAGTCCATACCCTTTTGTTAATGCCTTGGTGGTATTACCTACGCTATCAAGTGCATCGGTCACGCTACGTGCCGCTTCAGATTGACCACCCATCTCGCTTATCCCACCTGCATTGTCTGTAATCGGGCCAAATGTGTCCATTGCTAGCACATAGCCGCAGCTCATAAGCATGCCGACTGTAGCAACTGCCGTGCCGAAAATGCCACTAACATTAATCACTCCACCATTTACTACCTGCCCTAAATGTACCTGACTACCAAAAAAGTAGGATAGCCCTAATGCGGCGCAGATAGACAAAACTGGCATCACGACACATTCAAAACCAATGGTTATTCCGCTGAGAATTGCGGTGGCCGATCCTGTCAGGGTGGATTGTGCAATTTCACGCACCGGCCGCCAGGTTCCTGCCGTATAGTACTGGGTGATAAATACAAAGGCAATGCTGAGTGCGATCCCAACACATCCTGCAAAGCTATACCACAGCCATGGCGCGATACCAAAGTTACCCGTTACATTCCCTCCCCCATTGAGGAGCAGGTAACAACCCACAAACACACCTACAACTGATATTGCGCAGGTTATGTAATAACCCAGGTTTAACTGCTTCATTGCAACATCGCTGGCATCACGACCATCGCTCTGGTTTGGTTCAATCACTGAGGATGGTCTGATAAAGAGGATGCCCGCCATGGATGCGATGATCCCAAATGCTCCTAGCACCAGGGGAAAGAGTAACCAACCAATATTGCCGGTGGCCTGATAAAGTGTTGCGCCCAGAATCATCGTACCGATGTTTTCGGCGGCGGTCGATTCGAAGAGGTCGGCTCCACGACCAGCACAGTCGCCTACATTGTCGCCCACCAGGTCCGCTATGACTGCCGGGTTGCGTGCATCATCTTCGGGAATGTTCGCCTCTACCTTTCCTACCAGGTCGGCTCCAACGTCCGCTGCTTTCGTGTAGATGCCGCCGCCAAGCTGTGCGAAGAGGGCAACAAAACTTGCTCCAAAACTAAAACCTATGATTAGCGATGGCGCAAGTGCAGGCTGAGTCAGGCCTCCAAAAAGCATAAAGAGGATTGAGACTCCAAGCAGTGAAAGTGCTACGACGAGAAAGCCTGAGACGGCTCCTCCTCTCAATGCTACGACCAGTGCCTCTCCCAGGCTGCGTGTGGCGGCACTCGCGGTTCGAATGTTCGCTTTCACCGCTACATACATTCCTATAAAGCCCGATAGGCCGGAGCAGAAGGCCCCAACCAGGAATGATACGCCTGTATGCCAGGCCAGGTTGATTTTATCTGCCTGCGAGCCTTGCCCAAGCAGTGCGAGAGCTACGGCTACCACCACGGCTGCCAGGATGGCTAGAAGGGTAATTGTACGATATTGACGACGTAGAAAGGCAGTTGCACCTGCAAAAATAGCGTTCGCTATCTTTTGCATGGCAGGCGTTCCCGTATCTTTGCGTAGGACAGAAAAGATCAGGCCAACTGCAAACGCTACAGCTAAGAGGCTCACTACAACGGGAACCCAGATATAATTGACCATTAAAAAAACTTCTCCTTAAATTTTTCATTAAACACAGAGTATACCCTTGCAAGGTCTTCTCAAGGCGCTCTTTCAGCCAGACATCTTTGACTACGCAATATTCCTTATAGCCTTTTTATACCTTGTTGATACTTATTCTCATGAGAAGAGCAGCACTATGTTAAATATAAATTTCTTACAAGCCTGTTACAGTTAACGATAGAATGTTATTACTTTTATCATACTGTCTCCACTTCGTCAAGATTAGCATCTACACCGCTGTATTTTTCTAAGCGCGTTGTCTATTAAAAACTCTATTATGGCGCTTCTTGTGCCAATCTTTTTTGTAGCCATTGTACTGCGATGAGTGTCTTCGCATCACATATGGTACCTTCCTCTAACGCCTGCCACAAAGCTGATGGCGACCATTCTTCGAGCTTGATATCTTCATTTTCAGAGGCCAGGCCACCACCTTTACTAGTATGATCTGCGTTGCTAACCTCGACATAGTACAATGTGACGCGCTCAGAGGATGCTCCTGGTGAAACATAAAATGTGGCTATATGCACAGGCGTACCGGCTACCTTATAGCCTATCTCTTCTTCTATTTCTCTACGGATGGTCTCTTCTGCCGTTTCGTTTCCATCTATTACGCCCGCGACAACTTCAGAGAGCCAGCCAGGCCCCTGCTCATAGGTCGGATACCTGAACTGGTTGGTGAGTAGCACCTTTTGTGTATCTCTGTTCCAGAGGATGGCCGCTGCTGAGTTTCCTCGCTCAAATACTAACCGTCGCTCTGGCTTGCTCATCTGCCCATCAAAGCGCGGAAAACGAAATACGGCTTCCTCTACTTTATACTTATCATCGAAAACTATTCTTTTGCTCTGAATATCTATTTTATCCATTTTTTCACTCCTGGCTATACATATCTACAATGTCAATTATTAATACGTTGCCTCTACGCTTCTTGTGACATCATACAAACACGTTGCTTGATCCTGTAAGTGCTCTGACAAACTTCATTGCACGGGTCCCGCGTAGCGACAATCCCTTGTGGTTGTCGTCGTCCAGCCAGCTGTGAGGCGGTTCCACGACGACAAGGACAAGCCGTTGTCGCTACGCGGCCAGCCGTTAAATGAAGTTTGTCAGAGCAGTAAGTGCTCTGTCAAACTTCATTGCACAGGTCCCGAGTAGAGACAACAATACACATCAACGTAAGAATGGATGAGCTTTTCTAAATGAGAAATGTGACGCAAACATCGTTTTTGCTCGTAAAACATATGAAATCTATTGGTGCCGATTTATCGTGCACCGTCAGTGCCATCAACGTAAGCATGGATGAGCTTATTTCGGATGAGAAACATGACGCAAACATCGTTTTTGCTCGTATAAACTCTATAATATATAGGTGCCAATTCATTGTGCACCGTCAGTGCCATCAACTTAAGAATAGATGAGCTTATTTCGGATGAGAAACATGACGCAGACATCGCTTTTGCCCATGAAACATCTGGAATCTATAGGTGCCAATTTATTGTGCACATCCCGGCTTCAGCCGGAGAGCACCACGGAACTTCCTAATACACGAAACGTTCGCTTTGCCTTTCCAAGCCGAATAATTCACATGTGTTCTATATTTTTAGCATCAAAAGGGGCGATGTCTGTAATTTGAGCAAAAGAGATAGGTGAAATTTTGTGTATAGAAGCACGTTTTGTGGAACCCTCCGGCTGAAGCCGGGATGTGCACAATAAATTGGCACCTATAGGTTTAGTCGTGTTTTGCATGAAAAATGCGATATGCGTACTTTTCTTTTTCCCACTCAATAAGCTCATCTATTCTTAAGTTGATGGCAATTGGTGCCAATTCATTGTGCACATACCGGCTTCAGCCGGAGGGTTCCACGGAACTTCCTTATACATGAAACGTTCGCTTTGACTTTCCAGCACGAAAAACTTGCCCATATTCCACATTGCCATTGCCAAAAGGAGCGATACATGTAATTTATGCAAATAAGACAGGTGAACATTTGTGTATAGAAGCACGTTTTGTAGCCCCCTCCGGCTGAAGCCGGTATGTGCACGATAAATCGGCATCTATAGGTTACAGCATGTTTTACATGAAAAAAGCAATAACCGTGCCTTCCTTTTTCTCGCTCAAAAAGCTCATCCATTCTTACGTTGATGTATATTGGGTCCGCATAGCAACAACCGCTTGCCGTCGCCCAGCATGACACGGCCTGCGACATGGTTCGAATGAAGTTTGACAGAGCTCTATTTCACAATAGCAATGATATGTTAAGATACTGATAGAAAAAAATATATCCTTAAATCTCATAGAAGGGTGTAAATGAATGAAGTTTCTCTGTATCTGTGGACATATTATCCGTGACCAGACGGATGACTTACCTTACAAAGCCCAATTTATTCCCGATGAAGATAAAGAAACCGATTTCGAGCGGGTTGTCGAAAGTCTGGAAGCCTTTATGACAACAAGAGAAACTGGCAAACGAGATGAATTTCTTTGCACCCATTTCGGAGAAACTTATCCGAAAGATCTAGATACCAATAACATCATCTTTGATCTGCTCTCTGAGGTAACCCGCTCGGCACGCTTCATCTATGAATGTGAGAACTGTGGACGCATGTTTATCCAGAAACACAGCGAATATGGGAAAAACGTGTATGGCATCTATCTGCCAGAAGAAGACACACGCAATGTGCTACGGTCCCAACGGAAACATCAAAGTTGAGACCATCTCTGCCTAAATGCCCGATGACATGTATACTTCTTACATAGAACCTTTGCACACTCTCTTCACACTCATATTTTAAACAAGAGAGCCCTACAGCAAAACGAACCGTGCCGTTTCTTTGATGGTCGTCATCTCACCACAAAGAACCAATTTGAACCACTAGCTTCCAAATAGTGGAAAGGATTTCGTATCAGTCATGACCACACCCACACACCTGGACTCACAGCTTCCCATTGACCAGCGTATAGATGCCCTTCTCTCTCTCATGACTCTGGACGAGAAGCTCGCTCAGCTCGGCTGTCTCTGGAGTACGGCACTGGTGAGCGATGGCCGCTTAAACCCGGACTACGTTGTTACGATGATGCCACATGGTATTGGACAGGTTACTCGCATTGGGGCCTCAACTGGCTTGCATCCCCGTGAGAGCGCTCAATTTATGAATGCGATCCAGCAGGTTGCCATTGACCGCACGCGACTTGGCATCCCGGTCATCGTGCATGAGGAGTCTGTTGGCGGCTTCTGCCACCGCGATGCAACGGTATTTCCGCAAGGGATCGGGCTCGCGGCAACCTGGAACCCGGCTCTTGTCGAACAGGTTGCCGCTGTGATTCGCACACAGATGCGGGCAGTCGGCGCACGGCTCGCTCTTGCTCCTCTCCTTGATGTTGCCCGCGACCCGCGCTGGGGACGCGTGGAGGAGTCATACGGCGAGGAACCTTTTCTGGTAGGTACAATCGGGACGGCTTTTGTTCGTGGCTTGCAGACTGACGATCTGCGTGAGGGTGTTATCGCTACGGCAAAGCACTTCCTTGGCTATGCAATGTCGGAAGGTGGGCGCAACTGGGCCCCCGTACAGCTTGGCCCTCGTGAACTGCGCGATGTCTATGCCGAGCCCTTCGCCGCCGCCATTCGCGATGCTCACCTGGCATCGGTGATGAACTCTTACGCTTCTATTGATGGCCTACCCTGCGCTGGCAGTAAATCGATTCTCACGAATCTACTGCGCGATGAGCTTGGCTTCTCCGGTGTGGTTGTTGCGGACTATTTCTCGATTGCCCAACTACAGGATTTTCACCGCGTCGCTGCAACCCCTGGTGAGGCTGCTAGCATTGCGCTCCAGGCCGGCCTGGATATGGAACTTCCCGCTCAAGAGTATTATGGCGCTCCACTCAAGGCTGAAGTTGAAGCTGGACGAGTGCCCATATCGGCCATCGATACATCTGTGCGCCGTGTTCTACGCACAAAGTTCCAGCTTGGATTATTTGAACATCCCTATGTCGATGAGGCGCTGGCCCCTACTTTCTTTGATACGCCCACACAGCGTGCCCTTGCGCGTGAGGCCGCCGCACAATCCACTATCCTCCTGACGAATGATGGCATTTTACCGCTTGCCCCCACTATCAAGCGTGTTGCCATTATAGGCCCCGGTGCGGACGATCAGCGCTTGCTACAAGGGGACTATCACTATCCTGCCCACCTGGAAATGATCTATGCACGCCCTCAAGATCTCACAAATGATGATGTAAATGGGGTGGATGTTCTCCCGATGGCCGGTGGTGCCTATGCTCCTGGCCCGTACTATACCCCACACATTACACCGCTTGCTGGCCTACAAACGGCCCTCGGTCCTCAGGTGGAAATCAGGTATGCCAGAGGCTGCGAGGTGCTGGGAGATGATCGCAGCGGCTTTACCCAGGCTGTACAAGCGGCTCAAGATGCTGAAGTTGCAATAGTTGTGGCGGCTGGCCGCAGTGGCCTCCTGCGACCCGCAACGACGGGCGAGGCAAATGATGCAACCAACCTCGCACTCACTGGTGTACAACAGGAGCTGATTGACGCTATTGCTAAGACCGGTACGCCGCTTATCGTGGTAATACTCAGCGGTCGCGTCCACACGCTCACAGAGGTTGCGGCACGCGCCAATGCACTTGTACAACTCTTCCCTGCTGGTGAAGAGGGGGGAAATGCTCTCGCTGCTATCCTGACGGGAGCAATCAATCCGGGTGGACGCTTGCCCATCAGTATGCCGCGCGTGGTGGGCCAGGTGCCGCTCTACAGCGGAACGCGTGCCGGCGGAGATCGTGCAATGTTCTTTGGAGACTATTTTGACTCGCCGACATCGCCCCTTTTCCCTCTTGGGCATGGATTGAGCTATACAACATTCACTTACGAAGCGCTCGACGTTCAGGCCACGCATACAACTGCACCCATACAGGTCTCGCTCAACATTCGTAATAGCGGAGATCGCGTTGGCGATGAGGTTGTACAATTATATTGTAAGGACACGATTGCTTCTGTGGCCCGACCTGATAAGCTGCTTATCGGCTTTGCCCGGGTCTCGCTCAAACCAGGGCAGATACAGCGCGTGACATTTACAGTACATCCATCCAGGCTCGCGTTTCATGATCCAAGTATGCGCCTGGTTACTGAGCCGGGGACCTTCGTCTTCCAGGTCGGTGCATCCTCAAGCGATATCCGGGCAGAACAAAGTATTGAGCTGAGCGGCAGTGTCGCTGAATATTCGCGTCAGAAGATTGTTGCCACGCAGGTCAATCTGCAGGCACACTAATCTGCCGGTTCGTACATTGGAGAGGAGTGGGCTGATCCACTCCTCTGGTACATTAAGAAGGAAAAGGCATGCGCATTTCATTATTTATTACGTGCTTCAACGACACGCTCTTCCCTCAGACTGGTCGCGCGGTGGTCCAACTCCTGGAACGCCTGGGCCAAACGGTCGATTTCCCTGAGGCCCAAACCTGTTGTGGACAAATGCACTACAATACAGGTTATCAGCGTGAGGCTATTCCGCTCGCGCGTCGTTTTGTCGATGTTTTCTCCGATGCTGAAGTAATTGTTGCTCCTTCGGCTTCTTGCGTGGGGATGATACGCGACCTCTTCCCAAAAGTTGCTGAACTGGCAGGCGATGCAGAGCTTGCTCGCCGCATCGCTGAGTTGACGCCTCGTGTGTATGAATTATCTGAATTGCTCGTTCACAAGCTCGGCCTGGAGGACGTTGGAGCTTATTATCCACATCGCGTGACCTATCATCCGACCTGCCATTCGCTGCGTGTGCTCAAAGTCGGCGATGCACCTTTACGCTTGCTGCGTGCCGTCCATGGCATTGACCTCGTTGAGCTACCAGCTGCCGACGAGTGCTGTGGCTTCGGTGGTACGTTCTCTATAAAGAATGCCGATACATCCATTGCCATGTTGAGCGATAAGATGCGTCACATCCTCGCGACCGGGGCCGAAATATGTTCTGCCGGCGATAATTCTTGCCTTATGCATATTAATGGCGGCCTGTCTCGCGTGCGTACGGGTGTACGTACTGTACACCTGGCTGAAATCCTTGCCTCTACTGAACGACCCGCGTAACGCCAATTCTTTGTGATTGTCGCCGCTCGCTTCGTTGCATTATTTAATAAGAGGAAAAACCTACATGAATACATCTTTACGGCACAAACGCTTGCCCATGTTTCCGCAAGAGGCTCGCAAGGCGCTAGAGGATACGCAACTGCGCCACAATCTTGGGAAGGCTACCCACACGATCCGCAATAAGCGCAATAAGGTTGTTGCGGAAGTCCCGGATTGGGAGCAATTGCGTGAGGCAGGCAGACAGATTAAAGAACGTGTCGAGCGCCATCTCGATACATATTTGCTCCAATTCGAGGAGGCGGTAACGCAGGCTGGCGGCAAGGTCTACTGGGCACGCGATGCAGAGGAGGCAAACTCGATTATTACGCGCCTGGTTCAGGCGCATAACGTGCATGAAGTGGTGAAGATCAAGTCAATGGTTACCGATGAGATTGGCTTGAATGATGCACTGGCGCAAGCAGGCATTCAAGCGCACGAGACCGATCTGGCGGAGATGATCGTCCAGTTGGCCGACGATGATCCTTCGCATATCGTGGTGCCTGCAATCCATAAAAACCGGGCGCAGATCGCTGAACTCTTCCGTACACACCTGCATGATATCGATAGCACAAAGCTCAGCGACAATCCTACAACGTTGGTGATGGCTGCACGCGAGCACTTGCGTACTATCTTTTTGCGTGCAAAGGTTGCGATCAGTGGCGTTAATTTTGGCGTTGCTGAAACTGGCACGATTGGTATTGTGGAATCTGAGGGCAACGGCCGTATGTGCCTTACCTTGCCTGACGTTCTGATTAGTGTCATGGGCATTGAAAAGATTGTGCCAACCTGGCGGGATCTTGAGGTATTTCTCCAGCTCCTGCCTCGTTCCGCGACGGGTGAGCGCATGAACCCTTATAATTCTTTCTGGACGGGCGTGCAAAAGGGTGATGGTCCACAAGAATTCCACCTGGTCCTCCTGGATAATGGGCGCACAAAGGTTCTGGCCGATCCGGTGGGACGCCAGGCGTTACATTGTATTCGTTGCGGAGCCTGCCTCAACGTCTGCCCGGTCTACGAGCGGGTTGGCGGCCATGCTTACTCTTCAGTCTATCCCGGCCCCATCGGAGCTATCCTCACCCCGCAACTCATAGGAATTGAGAATGCATCTTCTTTACCCTATGCCTCGACCCTCTGTGGAGCTTGCTATGAGACATGCCCGGTCAAAATTAACATTCCAGAGGTATTGCTGCACCTGCGCGGGCAGATTGTGAGGATGGAACAACAAAACAGGCTTCAGCGCGATACAAACCCTGAAAACCTGGCCATGCAAGCGGCACTCTACATTTTTGAAGATCCCCAGCGACTGGCCTGGGTGCAAAAACTGGCCCGTATTGGACAGCTACCATTCGCGCACAACGGCATCATCAGCCAGTTGCCAGGCCCTCTAGCAGGATGGTCGAGCGCCCGTAACTTACAAACCGTGCCGAAACAAAGTTTCCGTGAATGGTGGCGCACTCGTTCACAGACAGATGCAAAGGCACAAGAGCTGAAAAACAAAACAGTAGGAGCTGAAAAATAATGGAACAGCTACGTAGCAGTGCCAAAGACGAGATTCTCAGCCGGGTCCGAAACGCCTTACGCGATGTCCCTCCCGATGAATCGCCTGAGCAGGTCACCATCGAGCGGGCCTATCGTCAACACAGCTCAGAGCCGCATGAAACAATCGTAGAATTATTTATCAGCCGCCTTGAAGATTATAACGCTGGCGTACATCGGATCTCGGAAGCTGACATCCCGGCATCCATCGCCCGCCTCGTCTCGCAATACGCGCTCAGCCAACTTATCATGCCCGCCGACATTCCAGAAGCATGGCTGCCTGCTGGCCTGTTGGCTTTGCGCGACGATGATGCTCAACTCACAAATCATCAGATAGGCGAGAGCAATAGCGCGGTGCTCACAGCCTGTGCATCCGCTATCGCTCAGACCGGCACCATCGTGCTCGATGGGGGTCCCTGTCAGGGGAGGCGTGTGCTCTCTCTGTTACCAGATTACGCCTTTTGTGTTGTGCGCGAGGATCAGATCGTAGGCCTCGTCCCTGAAGCAATCGCGCACCTGAACGACACAGTCATGCATCAGCCCATCACATTCATCTCCGGCCCTTCCGCCACTTCAGACATCGAACTCTCGCGTGTCGTTGGCGTGCACGGCCCACGTCACCTCGACGTCTTGCTTATTTCTTAGCGGTAGTAGATTATGTGATTTTGACACCCGTTTGATGAAAGCTCATCAATCATCAAACGGGTGCCAGAACCATCAGGTTTACTCGGCTGACCAGAGACCAAGGCGGTTGCCTTCGCTATCAATAAATTGTGCCATATAGCCAGGGCTCATATCACCCAGGGACGTCTTAGGCATGAGTACCTTACCGCCAGCAGATTCCACCTTTGCCAACGTGGCGTTCAGATCCCCCTGAACCTCTAGATACACACACACGCCCTGGCCCTGACCCTGACTGGGGACATAATCTTTGTGCTGAACCAGTGCGCCGCCAGAAGCGCCCTGCTCCATAGGCAAGAACGCATAAAGCATATCGCCTAAGTCCTGCTGATGCAGCTCTTCTTTGATACCTAGAATGGTACGATAAAAGGTTTTTGCGCGTTTAATATCGCTTGTGGGAATCTCAACCCAGTTGAAGAGGTTTGCCATATATTGTTATCCTTTCCTGAATACGGTTTGTTGATAGAACAAATATACCATAAAAACTGGACAAAAACTTCTCCTATCTTGCTCTTTTCCCATAGAGCTTCAGAGAAACCGGGCTCATCAGGATCGTGCGGTCCGCCGCGAAACACCCTTAACTGTAGCAGGTCTGAATCATGCCCCATCCGCGAGCAACAGCCAGGCGCATACGACGCAGAATCTCAGCTTCAACTTGCCAGAGATCCCGATAATAACGTTCCTGAATTTCCTTCATTTCTTCGGGATGTACTCTCAGCCAATAATCAATAATAGTCTGGTAACCTGCAAGCTGCTGCTCTTCGTCATCCTGATATATCTGATCGCTTGAAAGGGTTGGATCAATCTCCCACTCTCTTTGTTCTCCGTCACGGATACACTCAGAAAGAATGGATTTGAGCCAGGGCCTTTCATTGGTGCGCACATGTGCAAGGAGATGTTGTGTCTCTTCCGGGGTAAGAAACCCGATGATGCATTCTCGACATAATATGTTTAATGGGAGTGCGCGTGTGTGTGCATACAATGTGCCCTGTGGCTGGATATAGTGTATGAGTGCTTCTGGCGCTGTCCGCTCAAACATCCCCCAGAGGGTACTCATCTCTTCATCTCTACTGGTATAGCAATTCCAATCAAATACCGGCTCATCATGAGGCAAAACTGGACGTTCTCTTGTCGAGGATACTGCCAGGGGGTCGGTACATAACGTATAGAAAAGGTGGAAATGCAACATTTCCCCATAGCGTCCCAAAGCGTTTAGGGGACGCCCTTTGAGAAAGGGAATCACTTTTGCTAGCTGTTGCCACGGGTCCAGCGCTTCACCGGCCCTGGCACGACGCAGCGTGGCAACATCCAATAACCCTTCAAGACGGATCGACCCATGAAATGGCTCACCATCGAGCAATTGCTCCGTCGCTTCTGCTGATAGTGGCAAAGGGGACCGGGAACGTGGACCGAATGAGATATGCTGAAGCGATTGTAGTAATGTGCGCAATGGTGCTTCATTACCTTCCGTTGCACCATGAAGGACCGGAAGAATCCGTTGTGTATAAGTGATATAGTCAAATGGCAGATAATCTATTGTAGTTACCGACATAGCACAATGCTCCTTTTGGGCTATACTATCTCCATCACTCCTGAGGGAGATGGTTCTCTCTTGTATTTCGCACACGCTCTTGCATCGCAAAGAAACGCTCTCGATGGTTCTCATGTTTCAGCGGGCTATACATGTTCCCTGCTTGCTGATATGTGGTATAAAGAGCTATTTGGATGGTTAAGAAATGGCTGAAGCGATAGAAAATCTTTTGAAATGGCTTGACACGCCAATCCCGTTTATGGGCATAGACTAGTGGGTCATCCCCTTCAGAGGTACGGAAAAAGATAAAGTGATCGCCGGGCTGGAGATGAAACACAAATGCATCGTCAGGAAGTGTGGCAGGAGAGGCATCATGGGCTAGCAATGTTCTGGCCGCTTCTTGGTGAGCAGCCAGTTCCGGGAAAAAGCAGGTCAGATATTGCAAAAAAGCGCCAGCACCTTCTCCCATCCAGCTTAGAAATTCTCTGTAGGCTGGCGGGAGGGTTAGCTTACAGAAGCGTTCAAGCTCGGTAATATTTTGCATGCTACAGGGCCTGGCTTGCTGGTAAGTGGTTAGATCAAGCTGTTGCAACTGCGCTTTGCACCAATTCAGATGCGATGAGCTTGACGGTATAGTAGGCAGGTCTGTGAGGAGGGTGATGACCAGATCGGAGAGTGACGGCAAAGCATCAGCTAATGACATCGCTTGTGAAGTGAGATGATACGAGTCGGCTGGCATTTGGGGGCCAAAAGAGACAATATTGGGCAAACGTTTTTTACCTACCTGGACATATGGTTGGTATGGCTGTGCCAGGAAAGATAAATAAAAAGAAAGGTCGCATGAAAACACGTGACCTCTAGCTGCGCTTCTGCTCATAAAGGCCGTTTGCACGGCTGGTATCCCCAGTGCACGACGGATAAATGTCTCCACTGTCAGTTCATAGCACTCCGCTAGCGTTTGAAGATTGGCATATTCCTCATGTGTGAATACTGCGGCTCCGAGCGGACCTTGCTGCCTGAGACATGCGCATTGCGCGAGTGGTTGCTTGCAATGATGACAACTCTCGGTCGCGATAAAGTGAGCAACCGTGGATGAGAGAGCATCTGTCGCCAACAAGTGTGTAACCATTGATCGATCATGGGCTTGCTCCACAAGATTGGCAAGAGTGAGCACCATCTCACGGATATATACCCATTCTCCTATATAATACGCACGACGCGACATCATTTGGATATAGCGGGCTTCACCACTTGAACAGGATATAGTCACAGGAGTGATTTGATACGGATTACCTACATGACAACATCTGAACCCGCCAATATAGCCTTCAGGAACCTCATCAAATGGAAGACCGCAGATATTACAGCCCTCGGTGCGATCCTGATAAAAATTGCAACAGGCTTGTGTATCATAGCCGTGCTGTTCCAACCAGACTTCCTGCTCCAACGTCAGTGATAGGTGTTCAGGCTGCTCAAACACGACAGAATCATGATTCATTCGGTAAAACATTCCTTCGGTTTGTTGCAGAGGAAACTGTGTGCTGAGTTCTTGCAATTCTTTTCTGACGTTAGCTTCATTGAGGTCTGAAAAAAGAGCTGGTGCATCGTTCCTGTTAACATAGTGCCCTTTGACAAATAACTGTATGTATGGCATTCGCGATACTCCTTGCTCAAATAATAAATATAAGTAAGATTGTGCTTTCTCTGGCTCTGTTGGGAATATTCTTGATGGTGAAGAGAAAAACGGAAAGAAGCTAAGCCGATCCATGAAGGCATTGCCGAAATAATGCGCCAAAAGATCCATACAGGTTGAAACAGTGGCAGGGACCCATACAAGTGCCGTTACATTTTGTGGAGGGCGCTTCTGGAATCAACCGCCTGAGGCTCTTCACCTCCCGAGGCTTGCTTGTACCCCCGTGAATTGAGGCTACATTCTTCTATTCCACTTTTTCCCTTTTCAGATAGAATGAAAAGTGAGCAGGTATTACTCAACATAGCACTTAATAGAAGGAGAATTTGTTTATGACAACCAGCACAAACAATCCAGCAGGAAAATACGCCTCTGTAAACGGCATCAATCTTTACTATGAGATTCATGGCACTGGCACGCCTTTGATTATGCTTCATGGTGGCTTTGGAACCTTTGATATGTTCGCTACTCTTTCGTCCACGCTGGCGCTCAACCACCAGGTCATCGGCGTCGATCTGTATGGGCACGGACATACGGCCATAACTGATCGCCCCATCCATTTTGAGCAGATGGCTGACGATATTGCTGGCCTGATCCAACATCTCGGACTCGAAAAAGCCGACCTCCTTGGCTACTCTCTTGGTGGTATGGTGGCTCTCCAGACCGCCATTCGCCATCCTGAACTGATCAACAAACTCGTGCTTATCTCTATACCTTTCAAACGCACTGGTTGGTATCCCGAAATTCAAACCGGCATGGCATCCATCGCCCCTGAGTTCTTTATTGGCACGCCCCTACATGAGGCATATGTAAATGTTGCACCCAGGCCAGAAGATTTTCCTGCCTTTGTCACCAAAATGAGGGAGGCTATGAGTCAGGACTATGATTGGAGGGAACTTGTTTCTGCTTTGAAAACTCCTACTCTGATCATCGCGGGCGATTCTGATTCTTTTCCTCCTTCTCATGCTGCCGAGTTCTTCACACTCCTTGGCGGTGGCTTGAAGGATGCCGGCTGGACTGGCGAAAACCTCATACCCTCACAACTCGCCATCTTGCCTGGTGCTACCCATTACAACATTACTTCCCACACAGCTATCCTCCTACCCGTTCTTTCTTCCTTCCTTGGTATTGACGTTTAAACTAACTAACACGAACCTAACTGAGCCATAGAGTCGAGCGCTCACGAGCGAGAAAGACGAGTGATCATGAGGCCCTTGATGAACGGATCGAGAGAGAACGCGAAGCGCTTCGCGTTCTCTCTCGATCCGTTCATACTCAAGACCTGTTGTCATGAGGAGCGCCTCTGAGCCTCACATTAGTTGTTGAAGTAGTACTGTTCGATGTCCGGGAGAAGTCGCGGGTGCACAGGCCGCCATCCCAAGAGTTCCTGGGTCTGCGTACTCGACCTTGGGATGTCACGTGCCACCACGAGGCCAAGAAAAGAGCCGAAGTGGGCGTCTGCCTTTTCACTGGAAATGCTGACCACCGGCAGGTTCAGGTGGCGGCCGATGACGCTGGCAATGTCACGGAATGGCACACCCTCGTCGCCAACCCCGTCAAGCCGTGATCCCGCCGGGGCGCTTTCCAGGGTCAGGCGGTACAGGTGCGCCGCATCGAGGCGATGAACGGCAGGCCAGCGGTTGGACCCGTCGCCAACATAGGCGGAGACGCCCTTCGCGCGGGCGATGTTGATCAGTCTCGGTATGAAGCCATGCTTGTCGTCCTCGTCGTGCACGGACGGAGAGAGAGAGCGACCAATGATGCACTTCAGCCAGTGCGAGCACCGCGTTATTCAATGCCTCCCCGTTGAAGCAGTCCACTTTTTCCCTTTTCAGATAGAATGAAAAGTGAGCAGATATTACTCAACATAGAACTTAATAGAAGGAGGATTTGTTTATGACAACCAGCAGAAATAATCCAGCAGGAAAATACGCCTCTGTAAACGGCATCAACCTTTACTATGAGATTCATGGCACTGGCACGCCTTTGATTATGCTTCACGGTGGCTTTGGAACCTTTGATATGTTCGCTACTCTTTCGTCCACGCTGGCGCTCGATCACCAGGTCATCGGCGTCGATCTGTATGGGCACGGACATACGGCTATAACTGATCGCCCCATCCATTTTGAGCAGATGGCTGACGATATTGCTGGCCTGATCCAACATCTCGGACTCGAAAAAGCCGACATCCTTGGCTACTCTCTTGGTGGTATGGTGGCTCTCCAGACCGCCATTCGCCATCCTGAACTGATCAACAAACTCGTGCTTATCTCTATACCTTTCAAACGCACTGGCTGGTATCCCGAAATTCAAACCGGCATGGCATCCATCGCCCCTGAGTTCTTTATTGGCACGCCCCTACATGAGGCATATGTAAATGTTGCACCCAGGCCAGAAGATTTTCCTGCCTTTGTCACCAAAATGAGGGAGGCTATGAGTCAGGACTATGATTGGAGGGAGCTTGTTTCTGCTTTGAAAACTCCTACTCTGATCATCGCGGGCGATTCTGATTCTTTTCCTCCTTCTCATGCTGCCGAGTTCTTCACACTCCTTGGCGGTGGCTTGAAGGATGCCGGCTGGACTGGCGAAAACCTCATACCCTCACAACTCGCCATCTTGCCTGGTGCTACCCATTACAACATTACTTCCCACACAGATATCCTCCTACCCGTTCTTTCTTCCTTCCTTGGTATTGACGTTTAAACTAACTAATACGAACCTAACTGAGCCATAGAGTCGAGCGCTCACGAAGCGAGAAAGACGAGTGATCATGAGGCCCTTGATGAACGGATCGAGAGAGAACGCGAAGCGCTTCGCGTTCTCTCTCGATCCGTTCATACTCAAGACCTGTTGTCATGAGGAGCGCCTCTGAGCCTCACATCAGTTGTTGAAGTAGTGCTGTTCGATGTCCGGGAGAAGTCGCGGGTGCACAGGCCGCCATCCCAAGAGTTCCTGGGTCTGCGCACTCGACCTTGGGATGTCACGTGCCGCCACGGGGCCAAGAAAAGAGCCGAAGTGGGCGTCTGCCTCTTCACGGGAAATGCTGACCACCGGCAGGTTCAGGTGGCGACCGATGACGCTGGCAATGTCGCGGAATGGCACACCCTCGTCGCCGACCCCGTCAAGCCGTGACCCCGCCGGGGCGCTTTCCAGGGCCAGGCGGTACAGGTGCGCCGCATCGAGGCGATGGACGGCAGGCCAGCGGTTGGACCCGTCGCCAATATAGGCAGAGACGCCCTTCGCGCGGGCGATGTTGATCAGTCTCGGTATGAAGCCATGCTTGTCGTCCTCGTCGTGCACGGACGGAGAGAGAGAGACGACCGATGATCGCACTCCAGCCAGTGCGAGCACCGCGTTATTCGATGCCTCCCCGTTGAGGTGAGCGGTGATCACGAACGGCTTGCCGGAGCCCTCAAGCGCCGCCCCCATCGTCTCGACGGCACGCAGATCGGTGGCGAGCGCGGCTGCGAAGTCCGAGATACCGTGCTGAAACGCCAGGTGAATAACGCCATCCGCAGCGGCGGCACCGCTGTGAAGGCTGTCAAGGTCGTCAAGGGTACCACGGTGCACCTCGGCCCCAGCTTCCTTCAGTTCTGCGGCACCATTGTCTGAGCGGGTAAGGCCGACAACCTGATGACCAGCACCGATGAGTTCGCGGACGACGGCGGAACCGATGTAGCCTGTTGACCCTGTTACGAATACACGCATAGTAAAATCCTCCTTCTCATGGTAAAACGAAACATGAATGTGATAAAATGAGGTTACCTCCATATCCTCATTTCTTTATTAACGGAGGGACCCTCACTTTGTCAAGACCCAATATCCCTGGGAGAAAGGTGGAGCATGAAATGAACGAGCCAACACCAGCCAACCGCCCAATGCGAGCTGATGCTCAGCGCAACTACGCCAGCCTGCTGAAGACGGCGCGAGTCGCGGTCTCGGAGCGCGGCGCTGACATCGTCCTGGAGGACATTGCCAAATCGGCTGGGGTCGCAATCGGAACGCTGTACCGCCACTTCCCCACGCGTCAGGATCTTCTTGAAGCCGTGTTCCTGGATGAGACCAATGAATTGAGGGCGCACGCTGAAGAACTCGCAAGTGCTCCGGTTCCTTTCGACGCCTTGATAAGCTGGCTTCGTCTCCAGATGGACTTCGCGGCTCGAGGGCGGAGCATGGGAGCAGCCATCATGGCAGCCAAGCACGTTCCGGGAACGAGAATCTCTGATGCGAACAGAGCTATGCACAAGGCGGGAGAAGTCCTCTTGCTCCGCGCCCAGGCCGCAGAACAAATCCGAACGGATGTCCATATTCTCGATGTGATACGACTCGTCTACGGAATCGCCATGGTGAATGAGCATGCGTCCGACCCTGATGGGGCCAACCGCATGCTCGATCTCGTCATCGCCGGAATCAGAACAAAGCCGAGTCGGGACTGAAAGATGGTGCGTGACCTCTCGGCTACCGGTAGTTTGTTGACGGGGGATTTTACCTCATTTAGTACTACAATTTCTTTGTGCAAAGAAAAGGAGACAAGAGACACATGAATATTCAACCATTCAAAATAGCCATCCCTCAGTCCACCCTTAACGATTTGAGTGAGCGCTTAGCTCGCACACGCTGGCCCGATGAGGTCGAAGGAGCTGGCTGGAGCTATGGCACGAATCTGGACTATCTCAAGAGCCTGGTGGCTTACTGGCAGCACGAATACGATTGGCGCAAGCAAGAGGCGACACTCAACAGGTACACGCAGTTTCGCACAGACTTCGATGGCTTGAACATTCATTTTATCCATGAGCGGGGCAAAGGGCCGAATCCACTACCGATCATCCTAACGCATGGCTGGCCCGATTCGTTCTACCGCATGCACAAGATCATCCCCATGCTCACCGATCCAGAAAGCTTCGGAGGCAATACGACTGACTCTTTTGATGTGATTGTTCCCTCCATTCCTGGTTTTGGTTTCTCCGATCCAGTGCGAAAGCCAGGCTGGACGATGAAACAGACGGTGGAGTTATGGGCCAGTTTGATGCGAGACGTGCTCGGCTACCAGCGCTATGCCGCAGCTGGTGGGGATTGGGGCAGCCCCATCTCCCAACTCCTGGCGCTCAATAATCCCGCATCGGTCATCGGCATCCATCTGACCGACATTGGCTTTCAGGCTACCATGAACCTGGACCCATCGAGCCTGACGCCCGTCGAGCAAGAATACCTGAGAGCGAAGCAGCAGAGATTCTTGCAGGAGGGTGGATATATCATGATCCAGTCAACCAAGCCACAAACGCTGGCCTATGGCCTCTCCGATTCGCCTGTCGGGCTTGCTGCCTGGATCATCGAAAAATTCTATGGGTGGAGCGACATCGATAGTGCTCTTGAGAGTACGTATACGAAAGATGAACTGCTTACTAACATCATGATCTATTGGGTGACTCAAACGATCAATCCCTCGATTCGCTTCTACTATGAGGAAAGCCACGCGCCATCCCTCAAACCGGGGCAGCGCGTCGAGGTTCCCGTGGCAATAGCCCTCTTCCCCAAAGATACTCCTGCTCCGCGTGCCCTTGCGGAGCGCACCCTGCGTATCGAGCGTTGGACAGAGATGCCACGAGGTGGGCATTTCCCTGCTCTAGAGGAACCAGAACTGCTGGTAGAAGACCTGCGGGCTTTCTACCGTTCTTTGCGGTAGTCAGATCAGATGGCAATCCACGGACACGCACAGGGAGGGAGAAAGGGCCTTTCTCCCTCCTTTTGATTGAACTTATTTGTGCATAATCCATGACACGCTCTCCTTTCGATTTTTAAACTCACTCATGGGTTTCTTCAATGCTGCCCCGAACCAGGGCGACGCGTGCAAGGCCTGCCTGCACTATAGCTAACTGCTCCGGCTCATCCTCCTGCTGTATCTTTTCGAATGCTTGCAGGAAATGGGCTTGAGCTGCATCAATTTGGTGCTGGCGTAGCTTGAGCTCTCCCCATGTACACAAAACTCGGCTAATCATCAGCGGCACACCACTGTCCTCGGCAAGCAACAAAGCTTCCTGCAATAAGGCCTCCGCCTGCTCCTCCTCCTCACACACGCCAACTACGTAGGCCAAATTCACAAGTAGCTCGCATGTGCTCTGGTTATTTGCCAGTTCACGTGCAAGAAGCAGCCCCTGCCGCCAGTATGTTTCTGCCTGAGCTAGATCCTCTTGCTGTAGAGCGACGGTGCCTAATAGGGCAAGAAGTTGGCAGGCCTGTTCGTGATATATGCCCTTCTGGGCCTCCGAAAGCCCTTCACGCAAGTATACGATAGCTTGATTATGCTCTCCTTGTTGGTACTTTGTGCGACCAAGATTTAGCAATACCAATGTTAGAGCCAGCGTATCGCCCGACCAGATGGAGACCTGATATGCTCGTTGCAAATGGAGTATTGCCAGATCATAGAGACCTCGTACAAGCAGAAAAGGGGCGAAGGCGTTGATGCCGCGCACTAACTGTGCATATAGTCCACTTTCAAAGGCGTATTTCAGGGCCGCGAGCAGATTGCGACTCTCCAGCTCCAGGGCTTCATAGTCTGTGTGATGATTCTCAATAAAGGGAATACAATAGGCAACCAGGCGTTCACGTGCCAGCGTTTCGGTCAGATGAGTGCTGGCGTAATCCGCAATGACTTGATGCAAAGAGTAGCGTTCTGGACCACTACTCTCCAACAATCCTGTATCATAGACCGTATCTAAAACCTCGGTAGAGGTCTGAGCAACCATTAGGGCTGCCTCTTCTGAAAAACTATTCGGCTTGGCCGGAAACACAGAGAGCGCATAGAATACGGTCCGTGCTTGCTCATCCAATAATTGCGTGTCGCTGATCGCAATGGCAGATTGTAATGACAACGGTGTGCCAATTGGCAGGTTTGGCGGACGCTCAAAGGGCGCGAAATGTCCGCTTATAAGCAAACGTTGCGAACCATCTTGCAACCGGGCCAGCGCGGCTTTTAAGCGCCGGTGTTGATCACCCTGAGACTGCTTACGCAAATATTTGCCGAGCAGGATAAGCGCGAGTGGCAAACCACCAACTTCCTGGACAAGGTTTTGTGCGGCTTGCATATCATGGAATACCGCTTTAGGTGCCAATTGCGCCAGTAGTGCCCGACCATAATCCAGATTTAGCTCAGGCACGGTATAAACACTATCATTTGTAATACCCACGGCAACGCTTGGGATGCGCGTTGTGACAAGAAATGCACAGTTTGGACCACCTACTTTAAAATGGAGCGCGGTTTCAATCTCCCACACATCGTCAACGACCAGCACGATGCGCCTCATCCCGATTGCAGCACGTAGAGCGGCCACACGCGTTTCTACGCTACTTTCCATCCCGGCCTCTACAGGTAGCCCCAATAGAGCACTCCAACGACTAAGTTGTTCGAGTACATTAGGATGCGGCCCTGGCCCGGCCCATAATACTCCATCGCTGAAAGTTTTACAAACGTTAGGATGTTGCAGTAGCGTTACGGCGATTGCTGTCTTGCCGACACCTGGTAGCCCGCTCAACACCACACATTTGCGGCTACAAAGTTGCTCTGCAAGTCCATCAAGCAACTCCTGACGACCTACCAGTTCTCTACCCTCATTTGGCAATGGTGGCATCATCGGATCATGCAGCACCGCTGGCAAGAGGTTCTCCTTTATATGTTGTATATGTTGCCAGTCGCTCAGTAATATGTCAGATGCATCTTCTACAAACCCTAGCTCCTGAGCACTTTTTCCAAAGAGTTCACAGAGTTTCTCGCGGTAATGTGGGGATGGCTGGCGCTCTCCACGTTCCCAGCGACCCACACTCCTCTCGTCCGTACCAATCTCATCAGCAACCCTTTTCTGAGACCAGCCCCTCAGTTCTCGCTCGTATTTGAGGCGCGAATTTGGCTTCATCTACCATTCCTCCATGGAGGTTGGCTACACGCGATACTTGCACATCATTCGTCATGATACGTTGCTGCCTCGCCCCAGCCGCCACCACCGGGAGAAGCAATTGTTAATTTATCACCTGGTTGCGCCTGGAAACTAACTTTTCCGGCCAAAAGTTTCTCTTTCCCTGCATGGCAGAGACGATTCTCGCCACGCTGACCCGGCTCTCCGCCATGCAACCCATAGGGAGACGAGCGTCGGCGTTCCGTTAACAATGTAACTTCGGTCGGCACCTCAAAGGTGATCTCTCGCAGCAGGCCATCGCCTCCTCGTGCGGCACCCTGCCCACCAGAATTATCGCGGATCTGATACTTTGTGATGCGCATTGGATAGGAATACTCTAACGCCTCGATGGGGGTATTCAACGTGTTGCTCATATGTGTATGGACCCCGGAGAGTCCATCCAGCCCTGGACCAGCTCCCATGCCGCCGCCCATCGTTTCATAATATGCAAATTGTTGCTGGGTGCGGGGATCAAAGCCGCCAGCGCTAATATTGTTCATGGTTCCCTGACTCGCGGCTGGTACTACCTCTGGTAGCGCCTGGGCAAGACAGCCAAAAAGGACATCCGTAATGCGCTGCGAGGTCTCTACGTTGCCCTGTGCCACACCGGCTGGTGGCCTGGCATTCACGACGGTTCCGCTTGGGGCTATAACGGTAATCGGGGCGAACGTGCCATGATTCATAGGGGCATCATCTGGCATCAAGCAGCGCAACACATAATAGGTCGCCGACTTCGTTACGGACGTGACGGTATTCACATTTCCTCTTACCTGCGGGCAACTGCCTGTAAAATCTACGGTGATCTGGCAACCGCGCACAGTTATGGTTACGCTGATGGGCACTGGCGTCTCACTCATGCCATCATCGTCCAGCGCATCGCTGAACTGATAGCTACCATCTGGAATGGTTTCAATGGTGGCTTCGGTGATACGGCGAGCATATGCAATCAGTCCATCGATATGTTCTTCAAGCATTGGCAGGCCCCAGCGATCCACGACTTCTTGCATGCGGCGTGATGCGGTACGGTTGGCGGCAACCTGAGCGGCCAGGTCACCTCGTCTCTCATCTGGCGTGCGTACATTGCGCAGGATGAGCGCGAGGAGTGCTCGATTTGGCTGTCCGGCCTCCCAGAGTTTGATGGGTGGGATGATGATGCCTTCTTGATATATCTCTTTAGCCAGGGGCATTGATCCCGGTGACATGCCTCCTACGTCGGCGTGGTGGGCACGGTTGGCGGCAAAGCCTATCAGCCTGGGCTTCTCTTCGCTTTGCATGAAAATTGGGGCAATCAGGGTAATATCTGGTAGATGGCTTCCGCCAAGAAAAGGATCGTTCAGGGCGATGATGTCTCCTGGCGCAAAATGGTCGAAGGAGACCAGAGCTGAGGCAACTGAGTCTGGCATGGAGCCAAGGTGTACGGGGATATGGGCGGCCTGCGCGATCAGTCGGCCACGTGCATCGAAGAGGGCGCAGGAAAAGTCTCGTCTCTCTTTTATGTTTGGCGAGTAACTACTCAGCATCAGCACCGTGCCCATCTCTTCTGCGATAGCCGTCAATGCGCTGCGAAAAATTTCCAGGCTAATGGGGTTGACTGCAAGCAATTCTTTCATCTTTGTCTACTCCTCAACCAGCTCTATAATAAGATTGCCAATCATATCAACCTGCATGGACCATTCGGGAGGTACGACAGTTGTTGTATCATATTGGGTAATAATAGCAGGTCCAGCAATAATCATCCCTGGACGCAAGGCTAGCCTCTCATACACTGGCACCTTATAATTCATCGGACCATCCCCTCCTACGAAGATGACATTGCGCATCATAGTCGGCTCTGCAACTGCATCTTGTATTACTTCTTGCGGCTCTAATTCAGGGTGCGTTGTCAGACCACGCGCTTTTAGCCGCACATTGACGACCTCGACCCGTTCATTCAGATCGCTATAGCCAAAACGTCGCTCGTGTGCTATATGAAAATCCTGGGTTGCGCGTGCCACATCGCCCTCGAATGGGATCGTTAATTCGTACGCTTGCCTTATGTAACGGAGATCAAGATAATGCTCGATAATCATCTCTTCACTGGCGATGCCTTCCTGAGCCAGGTCGTTGCGCCCCTGCTCTTCCAGCTCGGCGATGGCAGAACAGACGATCTCCTGGGCCTTCTCTACTGGCACCATTACGGTGCGTACATAGTCTTTGAGCGTGTCTGCAATCAGCATACCCAGCGCGGAGAGCACGCCCGGTGCCAGCGGAATCAATACGCGCGGAATGCGCAGCGCCATAGCAAGTTCGCAGGCATGCAGCGGGCCAGCGCCGCCAAAGGCTACCAGGGTAAAATCACGGGGATCGCATCCTCGCTCCACTGAGATGACGCGAATCGCCGCCTCCATGTTCGCATTCGCAATACGGATCATACCAAGTGCCGCCTCTTCATCCGTTGTCTCTAAGCGTTGCGCGATATCGGCCACGACCTGTTCAGCCTGCTCTTGATCGAGGTACATTGAGCCTCCAAGAAATGCCTCTGGTATCAGTCGCTTGAGCACAACGTGAGCATCGGTTACCGTGGCCTTGTTTCCCCCCAACCCGTAGGCGGCTGGCCCAGGATCGGCCCCGGCTGACGCTGGCCCCACGCGCAACGCTCCCCCCAGGTCAAACCAGGCGATGCTACCTCCGCCTGCGCCAACTGTATGAATATCGATCATTGGTAGTTTGGTCGGATGTCCACCAATCTTTCCATTCGTGGTTTCGGTCATTGTGCCATCCACGAGTGCCACATCCGTTGAGGTTCCGCCAATATCAAGCGTGATAATACGGGTAAAGCCTGAGGCCCTGGCAACAAATGCAGCTCCCACGACTCCGGCCGCTGGTCCCGAAAGCAGCGTGCGTGCAGCCTCATGCCGCGCGGTTACGCTTGAAATAGAGCCTCCATTTGATTGCATAATACGCAGCATACTCGCTTTGGGCAGCGCTTGCTCCAGACGTGCTAAATACCGATCAATCAGTGGCCCGACGTAAGCGTTGAGTACAACCGTGCTTGTTCGTTCATACTCGCGAAACTCAGGTAGCACCTGGTAGGATGCGGAGATATATAGGCCAGTTGCCCGCGCTGCCTCGGCCACTAATTGTTCGTGCACAGGGTTTGCGAAGCTAAACAGAAGTGAGATTGCAATCGATTCAACGCCAGCCGCCTGCAAAGTTTTTAGCGCAACGCTCAAAGAGTCCTCGTCCAGAGCTATCAATACCTCGCCCCGCTCATTGAGGCGTTCGATTACCTCCACCCGCTCTGATCGCGGCACGAGCGGGGGGACCTTACGAACACGCAAGTCATAGAGCTTAGGACGTGTTTGACGCCCTATCTCAAGCACATCGCGAAAACCGGCGGTCGTAATCAAGCCTGTGGGCACGCCCTTGCGCTCAAGAACCGCATTTGTGGCGACAGTCGAACCATGTACAAGTACCTGGAGCTCGCCCATCGCATCAAGCTGTGTCAGACCATTGAGAATCGCACGCGATGGATCATCGGGCGTCGAGAGCACTTTGTGCACATGCAGTTTACCATCCTGTAAGAGCACAATATCCGTGAACGTCCCCCCGGTATCCACTCCAGCAAGTACACTAGCCATTATTTCACTCCTTCAAAAAGCCCCATAACCTTAACTTCAGCATACATTTATTATAACCTTTGGACGTCCCTTGTTTCCGGCAGAAAGAGAAGGTCCTCAGGCCACAATAGCTACTCAACCGCAACCAGATGCTTGCCCTTCGTTTCCGGCAGGAAGAGTAAGGCGACCAGACAAAGCGCATAGGCAAAGGCTCCAAACCCAATCGCACCCCCCAATCCAATCGACGTGGACAATACCCCGATCACCGTAGGAAAGAATGCTCCCACCCCGCGACCAAAGTTATAGACAAACCCTTGTCCCGCGCCACGTGCCCGGCTGGGGAAAAGCTCCGCCAGGTACGAGCCAAACCCGCTGAAAATGCCTGATGCAAAGAAACCAAGTGGAGCACCCAGAATCAGCAGGAGCGAGTTACCGCCCGCAGGAATATGTGTATAGAGGTAGATGAGTATAGCGCTACAAACCGCAAAGATAGCAAACGTCGGGCGTCGTCCAATCCAGTCATTCACATAACCGCTTACCACGTAGCCCACAAAAGATCCTATAATAATAGCAGACAGGTAAGGCACACTACCAACAATGGTAAAATGACGTACAGTTTTGAGATAGGTCGGCAGCCAGGTGAAAATGGCATAATATCCCCCCTGCGCACCAATCGCGAGCAGGGTTGCAGGCAGCGTTACCCCAAGCAGATCGCGTTGAAAAATCTGGATCAACGAGTTGCGTGTCGCGCCGAGCTGTACAACCTCTGGCGTTTCCGCCTTTTCTGCATCACGAGTCTGGACATAGACATCTGGCTCGCGCACATTTCTTCGCACATAAAGTGTCAGTAGCGCAGGCAGGATACCAAGCATAAAGACAATGCGCCAGGCAATTGCCTGTGGTACAAAGCTGAAGACAACTGAATATGCAATCAACGAAAGGGCCCATCCCACGGCCCAGGCACTTTGCACCATCCCCAACACTTGTCCACGCTGCGCAGGATTAGCCACCTCAGCAATCAGAATCGCACCGGCAGCCCATTCGCCTCCAAAGCCCAACCCTTGCAGCGAACGGAAAAGGAGAAGAAACTGATAATTAGGTGCCAGCCCGGACAAAAAGGTAAAAGTCGCGTAGACGGCAATCGTGAGAATCAAGGTTTGTACGCGCCCAATACGATCAGCAATCACACCAGCCAGCATCCCTCCAAAGGCAGAGACAACCAGTGTTACCGTCGCAATCAAGCCCGATTGAGCCTGTGTTAAACTAAAGGAGATTGCAATAGCAGTTAAGATGAATGAAAAGATCTGGTAATCAAAAGCATCCAGCGCATAACCGAGAAACGAAGCCCAGAATGCATGGATAGCAGGGCCAGAAAGCGCTCGTTTGTCGAGCTCATTGTCCTGGGGTGTTAGCTTAATCTGCATAGTTGGTCCTCCTGAAAGCTTGCTAAGTTATAATATGCAAACAATCAATCAATAAGGAGAATGTAAAGTAGAACCTTGTACTCAAAACTATACCCGACCATCTTCAAACTTATAAGACCAGATAGAGACCAGATAGAGGACATTCTGACTGTCCCAATAGCCATCAACCTAAGAATTGATGAGCTTATTTTGAAAGAGAAAAAGGAGTGAGAGCGGCAAGAAAGGGAGATGAGAGCAGAAGAAAAGATAGGGATGACTAGTACCATCGAGATTGTTGGTTTTTGACACCTGAAAACCAGAAAAGTGAGGAATGATCAGAGGCATTGTTTTCTTAGAACAATTTAATTATAGAGACAAAAATATATTATTTCCATTGACATTTTGTTGTATCTATGCTACATTATATATAGGTTAACCAACAGAAAAACGGAAGGAGGCAAGACCGCTCTATGCAGGAAAACGTCATTTATAATCGTTTACCCGTGTTGCGTGCTGAACGCGGCCTATCTCGGCAGGACCTTGCTAAAGCTCTGGGCATCAATTACCAGACAGTCGGCTACCTGGAACGTGGCGAGTATAATCCTAGTCTTGAGCTTGCCTTTCGTATCAGCGAGTTTTTTGCTTTGCCTATAGAAACCATCTTTTCGCGGAAGCCATTTCGACCCTTAAGTGAAGAAATCTACCAGCAAAACCGTCTTTAAATTCTGAGGAGAAAAACTTGAAGCTACATAATAATGCTACTGTTTTCGACAGCGCGAATACACCGGATAGCCATTCCCCCATGAGCCAACGGATACTTGCGCTTGCGCTCATCGCTATTCCTGGTCTCATGATCGTTTTCGGATTGTTTATAGATATGCTTATTGCATCGAGCAATACCAATCTCGTCTACCTGGTATTCGTCATTCCCACGATGCTTATTGTATTGAACCGCTCTCTCCTCAAAAGCAATTCTTCTCACCTCAGAATTGCTTCAAGGTGGACACTGAAATCGTATAAGGAAAGTATCGCAGGACTCGACGAGCGTGAGAGGCAGGTCATTGATCGGGCATACCGGATGTCCTACCGAACCATTGCGTTGATTTGCTGGCTGGCAATTGCCGCCGCTTTCGCGAACATTAATATATGGCACCTGACCTATCATCCCGGACAACTCGGGATTTTCTTCATCATGTTTGGTATCATTGACCTGGTGTCCTTCTTGCCAACAGCCATCGTTGTCTGGAAAGAAGAGGTCTAACAAGCGTTTCACGTTACTCCCCACATCTAGCACAGCTATCAACCTGCATTCTGATGGACCTTCTTACAAAAGGTTGAATGCAGGTTGATATGATTTGTCATCCACTCCTCCTAACAAATCGCTACAAGAAGACAATGCGCCAGGCAATTGCCTGTGGTACACAGCTGAAGACAACAGAAGACGCAATCAACGATGCATAGTCAGTCCAGTCCTCCTGAAAGCTTGCTAAGGTATAATATACAAACAATCAATCAATAAGGAGAGTGTAGGACCTTGCACTCAAAACTATACCCAACCATCTTCAAACTTATCACCCCTTAGCAAAAAACAACCATAAAAATAGAGGAGTTTCATAACATGACGCTAAAAAGATGTGCCTGGGCCGCTTCCAGCCAACAATATATCGATTATCACGATCAGGAATGGGGCGTACCCGTCCACGATGATCGCAAGCTCTTTGAGATGCTCGTCCTTGAGGGCATGCAGGCCGGATTGAGCTGGTCATTGATTCTCAAGAAGCGAGCCGGTTATATACAAGCATTCGACGGCTTTGACGCTAACAAAATTGCAGCTTACGATGAGCAAAAATATCAAGCGCTGCTCCTCAATCCCGGCATTGTAAGGAACAAGCTAAAAATACAGGCAACCATTCAAAATGCGCGTGCATTCCTTGCTGTCCAGGCGCAAGTGGGCAGTTTCGACGCCTTCATCTGGCAATTTGTAGACGGACGCCCGCTACAGAACGCGTGGACAACGCTACAGGATCTCCCGGCCAAAAGCAGTATCTCGGACACAATGAGCAAAGAACTGAAACGGCGCGGCTTTAGCTTTATCGGCACTACTATCTGCTACTCTTATATGCAAGCCGTTGGCATGCTCAATGATCATATGGTGGATTGCTTCCGCTGGCAAGAGGTGAAAGAGCTTACTCAATATTAGTAACCTATCCTCTACAATAGAGAAGCTTCTCCTACAGAGAATAGTAGACTGTTGATCTTCAATTGACGGGGCCGCGTAGCGACAATCCCTTGTGGTTGTCGTCGTGGAACCGCCTGTAGAGCCGGGCCACCGCAACAACCACAAGGGATTGTCGCTACGCGGGACCCGTGCAATCAAGTTTGACAGACCAATAGTTTATAGATAGGCAAGAAAAGTTTTGCAATAGAGCAATGACGTATGTTATAGTAATGACACTGCTCTTTAGCCTGACTGATTTGATTTCTATGTTTAGTGTATGTCGCCACACTTTCTTTTTTTCCATACTAGCTAGAGCAATACAAGAGAAAGCAGTGGTAAAATAGAATCCGCCAGTACACAACAGGAGGAAACCTATGATCCATATTATCCTGGATACAGATCCTGGTATCGATGACGCTCTCGCTCTTCTCCTGGCGCTGGCTTCACCCGAAGTAAAGATTGAGGCCGTGACGACAGTGAGCGGCAACGTAGCCGTCGAACAAACGACACGCAACGCGCTCGCCCTGCTTACACTCGCGGGGCGCACTGATATCCCGGTTGCGCGTGGATGCCGTTATCCACTTGTTCGTACGCCTCTCGATGCAGCTTATGTTCATGGTCAGAACGGACTGGGCGAAGCTGTCTTGCCTGAACCAACCATACAGCCAGTCGCACAGCATGCCGTCGATCTTATTATCAAGCAGGTATTGCAGAATCCAGGTGAAATCACGTTGGTGACACTTGGGCCAGTCACCAATATCGCGCTCGCGCTACGTCGTGAACCTCGCATTGCGCAGGCAGTGCGTGAGGTTGTCATGATGGGCGGAGCACTACAGGTACCCGGCAATACAACGCCGAGCGCCGAATTTAATGTCCTTGCCGACCCGCATGCGGCCCATATCGTCTTCCATGCTGGCTGGCCCATTCGCCTGGTAAGCCTCGATACTACCATGCAGACACCGCTAGCGCGTGCGCAAGTCGAGACATTTGCCCAGGAAGGTGGCGCTGTAAAAACATTCATCAAGCAGATGCTCGCCTACTATTTCGATGTCTTTGCCCCCCAATATGGCAACTCTGAGTTCCATATGCATGATCCGCTCTGCCTGGGAGCTGCCTTCCAACCCGATCTTATTACCTGGGAACCAACCTACGTCGATGTCGAGCTAAACGGCACATTGACACTTGGCGAGACGGTTGCTTTCTTCAATCGGCCCGAAACCCTTGCCCCAAACATCCAGGCATCTATCGGCGTCGATGCTCAACGCTTTGTGCAGCTCTTTCTTGATCGCGTTGGAAATGCCTTTCCATGAAATATGAAATGCAATAAACTTACACTCACAACTATTTCTTTATGATTCTCTTGAATAAAAACAGAATAATGGATATTTGATGACCAAAGAAACAAATTCTCAGCAACAACTTTTCGCTGCCCCCACGACCCGCTACGGCTGGAAAAGCATACAGCAAGTGAAACGCAGCGAAATCATCATCGTAGAACAACAAAAAGTTAAGATCCTTGCCATTCGGCAGGACGGTGATTACTGGCTAGCCAGCTACATCGATCCCGTTACCGAGAAAAAAACCGAACAACTTTATAATGCTACTGACTTCGTTTACGCAGAACCCACGTCAGATTAATCCTTCTCACAAAAAATAAGATCATTCACCAGATCAAGTTGAGCATGTGTGGGGATTGTAACGAAAGCTTCTTCCCCCTGCATTCGGAGATGGTAAAATGATATACATAGCATTGTTACGCGGCATCAATGTCGGCGGCCACATAGTTAAAATGGAACGCATGCGCGAACTCTTCGTAGAACTAGGCTTCACGCATGTGCGCACGTATATTCAAAGCGGGAATGTTTTCTTCGAAACCGCGCATACAGATCGCACAACCTTGACCCAAACAATTGAGCAACATCTCCATAAAGCTTTAGGCTACGAAGTTCCTGTATTTTTGCGCACCATCCCGGAGTTTGAGCAGCTCATAGCAACCAACCCATTTAAACACCTGGCTGTAACGCCTGATATGCGATTATGCGTGGTGTTTACAGCTGAGCTGATACCCAAAACGCTCGTTTTACCGCTTCGCTCACCCAAAAACGATATGGAGCTTGTCCATATAACCGACTACGAAGCATTCACAGTCTGGTATATCATCAATGGACGGCCACCTGCTGCGCAAGGCTTCAAGGCACTGGGCAATCGGACAACCACCCGCTTCTTTCACACAACCGCGAAGATTCTACAAGCGGCAAAGAAGGGCGAACATGACGAGAAGAGCGAGACATCCGAATAATCCAACGCCTCTCTACCAGAGAATGTCCATCTGAGTTGATTAGCCTTCTGCCAGATTGTGTTGCTCCAATTTCTGGATACGCTCTATCTGTCGGCAGTTCCATTCATCTTCAGAATAGGGCGTAGCGAACCAGGTTTCCAGAATCTCTTTGGCCAGGCCCTCTGAGGTGACACGCAAACTTAGAGCGAGTACGTTGGCGCGGTTCCAGATGCGTGCACCTCGCGCAGTTTCGGCATCATGACACAGGGCCGCTCGAACACCTGCAACCTTGTTGGCTGCAATCGAGGCACCAGTTCCCGTCCAACAGAAGACGATCCCTTCGTCGGCCTGCCCCGTCGCCACAGCCTCCGCCGTCCTGCTGCTGGTAAGCGGCCAATCCACATCAGGATCATTCTCGGCCAGAGGGCCAAACAAGATAAGCTCATGTCCTCGCTTCCTGAGCTCTTCAATGACGCTATCGGTAAGATGCGTACGTTCGTCGCTGCCAACGGCTATCTTCATGCTCCATGCTCCTTGCTGCTCGTCTTCGCAAACATTCTTCTCTTGCAGATTCTAGCACAAAGATGGTCTCATCGTTTCTGTTCTCCATCCCTGGCTCGTTGGTACAATTTCGCCGCCTGGCACTGGCAAATGAAAATAGAATATAACACACGCCATCACGGCAACCACCGTTCTAGCGTATATGCGTACAACATAACTGTCCACAAATGTGTATGACTTCTATATACTACCTTTCTATACTAATACGCTATACATCTATAATCACTTCTGCTAATATAGCATTAGCTGACATGAAACAGCAAACACATTATACAAGATATATGCTCACTAATCATGTCAACATAGGCAAAAAACATATATGCAGCTTACACTAACATAAGCTACAACACTGTTATCTGACAACGGATATTTCATTAAAATAAGAGAAATGAGGCAATTCTATGCCACGCTATTACCTGGTAAGAGAAGATGATTCTAGTGGATGTGGATGCATTTTGCTTATTCTGATTGCTGTGGCAATCTATTTTGCCGTATCTCATGGTTCATCTGCCCATCAAAACACATCTTCATTGGATACCGCACGTTCTACTATACAACAGTACTATAATGCGATTAATAATCATCAGTATCGCGTTGCCTATAACACGTGGCAAGATAATGTCACTGGCGCTGGTCAATCATATGAGCAATTTGCCGCTGGCTATGGAAATACTGTACATGATGATATCTCTTTTGATAGTGTTGTTCCTCAGGATGACACGACTGTCGATGTCAACATAACCATTCATGCCCATGAACGACATGGTACAGAGACATTCAGTGCTAGCTATGTTGTTGGAAAAGTCGGCGATATCTGGAAAATTATGAGTGGCTCCATACAAAAAATAGCCTGACATTCATCCAAACAAGATAGCAAGCTTTAAATGCATGAACGAGCTTGTCAGCTTAAAATGTTATAGCATCAGTAAGCAAGGACTAAAGCCACACAGGAGGAAACAAGACATTTGTACTACAAAGCTTGTTTCCTCCTATCCAATAAGCTAAAATTAGTAGATAGCTATACCTATACTGCCGTGAAGAGGAAGTTTCTTATGCAACGTTTTCTCATATCTGTAATCCGACCTCTGAAAATAAACCTCTTTCTCGTTTTACTCCTCTCTTTCTTCTATACAGCTTGCGCATTTAGTTGGGGCAATGCCAGCGCTCCCCCCAGGAGTGTTAGCACTCCCAGCACCCCCACGCCAACAACATCAGGCATAGCTCTAGGTGTACAAGCTTGCCCTAACATATTGCAAAACCCCGCGTTGTGGACACCCTCTATTGCCCTTGACTCCAATCAAAGCGTAGAACGTGTATTATGTGGCTATCTGCTGGGCATTCCCGTATTACAAGCAGTCGTCATGGTACGTCATACTGGTGGCAACGGTTTGCTCGACATTTTTGTGTACACTGACATTACCAGCGCTCATCCAATAGATGTATTTAGCTTAACCGGACTGATGCATGGAGATGCGAAAATTAGCGGCTATAATACCTTGCTTACGGCACAGGAAGACCCAAATTCTTTTTATAATAACGCTCAAATCGGCCAATGGACCGTTGATCTCTATCATGAATATAAATGGTCCGATACTGCTAAATCACTTATACAAATTCCGTTCTCCGGCATCTTCCCCGACTTAACACGCTACCAGGCTGAATCCGAGCAGATCACGGTCAATAACGGGCGCGATTATCAACAATGGCGGGTATCAGCAATACTAACGACACAGCATTTTGCGGTGAAGTTGCTTAAGTGGCCCTCCGATACACCGGCAACGATTGTAAGTGGTGGTGGTCTGCACGACGTCCATGCCAAAGTTGAGATAAAACAACCTGCTTCGAGCCTGCTCACTGTATTTCTAGATCGTTTGGAGCTAAACGCCAATGGGGGCATCTGGGAGGTGGTTGATGTTCACGATGCCGGGCTTGAGCTCACGCTCAAAAACGCCCAACCACTTACTAGCCCGGCAATCGTTACTGGAAGTTGTACAACCACTGATGGCACCACGAGCGCTATTGAAATCTTGGATCATTTGTATAGTGAGAGCGCTACAGCCGTAGCATGGGGACCAAATACGACCGGACCCGTGACTTTCTCCAAATCTGTCCCTTACATTGTCAGTTTTAAAGGCGGAACACAGGAAGGCATGGTTATACTCTTAGTCTCAAACACTTCTAACCATATGCTGATCGGGATAGCTCTACTAAAAGTTCTGCTAAGCGCATAATAAATGATAGATGCCCTCCGCACGAGCGGCCCTCATCCAGACGAGGCAAGAAACCTCATGCTCTTTGGACAGTTTGTCGGTGCCTGGGATGTTGAGCCGAGGAAAAGGAGAAAAAACGCATTGTGAGCGTTCCTTTTCCTCGGCCACAAGAGGTTTGTATTGGGGCTCCCAACATTTTTACCTCCGAAATCCCCGCTAAGGATTTGACAAGGCGATTTGGCCCTTGAGAATGAACGGACCAGATGACAAAACGAAACGCTTCGTGTTGCAGCCCAGTTCGTTCATTCTCAAAGGGCCAACTACAATTCGATTTATCGATCCGCATCGATGCTGTTGAAGAATTCGAGAAGAGCATCTGCCACCTTCTCGGGTGCCTCCAGAGCCGCATAGTGGCCAACGCCATCGAGGGAGACCGACCGGACCTGGCCCGATGCTACCTGGCTCATCGTTGCGAAGGTGAACTCACCGCCTCTGGCTCCGATTGCCAGCACAGGCATGCTCAGTTTGTGAGTAGCGACGAGAGCTGCAATGTCTGCGCCCTCCTGGAGCATCGACTGGTAGAGGCCAATCGCTCCGCGCCAGCCTGCGGGGCGGGAGTAGGTGCGTACGAACTCGTCGATGTCAGCTTCGGTGATCGCTCCTGGTGTCACGCTCATGGCTGGGAATACGAATTGTCCAAAGAACTCGCGCTCGCGGCCAGTGAGCAGCATCTCAGGAATATGCGGAGCGACAAGAACGCCGATGTACCAGATGCCCCCATGTGTGACGTCGGCCAGCCTCTCCGCGCCGAACCCGGGCAGGCCCATCTCGATCGCGGTAAAGCTGAGCACGTCTTCCGGGTGGGTGGCCGCAAGGCGGAAGACGGTCGCCCCACTGATGTCCTGGCCTGTGAGATGTACTGGACCAACGCTGAGCTCTTCGATGAGAAGGTGCAGGTCTTCGGCAGAGGTCTTGCTGTCGTACGTACCAGGCCCGTTATCAGAGTCACCGAAACCACGCAGGTCGACAGCGAAGACACGGTGATTCTCGGCTAGCAGTGGAAGAAGTTTGCGAAAAGTCCACCACGTTTCAGGAAAGCCATGCACGAGTAAGACTGGAGAGCCAGTAGTCCCTGCTGATACGTAGTGAAGCTGTGTTCCGTTCACTTTTGCGTGATGATGCGAGATACCGGTCAGCGCAGCACCTCTTTTATTGTCACTCATAAATCTCCCCTATAGTTTAATTCGACAACCCGGTTGTCTATTATCTATAATAGACAACCGGGTTGTCTTTGTCAAGCAGCATTGCCACGAGATACTGAACACTCAGCTTCAAAACTTCTGGTGAAGGAATAGAGCTTCAACGATACATGCTCACGTGATGAGAGGATCTGATAGACGACACTATGCTGAAACGATATGTCAGGAAGTCCATAAAGCAACAAGCCTCGTTGCAACAAATCGCGAAAGGATTTGAGAGGGGCAATTTGGAATATGGTAGCCTTGACGATCTCCGCTAGCTATGTTACTATCGCTAGACTATGTCTCGTTCAGGTGCTACTCTCACTATGCTTTTAATTGGCGGTTATCGTTCACTGGTGGACGCCGCGCACGTTGAGCTTGCCGCCCGTGGCTACGAGGATGTTCGTCCCGTTCACGACTTCGCAATTCGGGCCATTGCCTCGGGTGCGGACAACGCTTCAGAGCTAAGTCGGCGTCTAGCGGTCTCAAAACAAGCGGCGGCGAAAACCATTGGGGTACTTGAAAAGCGCGGATACGTTGTGCGTGAAGTAGATCCAGTAGACGCTCGCCGCAAACGCCTTTGTGTCACCGCACGCGGATTCGACATGCTGCGAGAAGCTGAAGAGATCTTTGATGAGTTACGCAATACATGGGCTCGGCAGATCGGTACCACCCAGATCGAGGAAATAGAGAAACATCTGGCAGAGTTGGTTGGCACTGATCCCCTTCGCCTCGATACCTCAGGGTGGCTTGCACAAGACCTCGGCGAGTAGATCTAGCATGTAAAACGTTCTGAATATCACGCATTTCCTGTACTTCGCTCGCCTCGCTCGATAGGCTTTGGTCAGATAGACGGTGTTTCATGCGGCAATAGCAGCCATGAGCAGATGCAGAGGCCAGTTCACAAAATCACATTATAAAATGTGGGTAAAAGACAGGTCTCAAGCCAGGGGCTTTACGGCGCGGTCGGTAAAATAGCGCGTATTGTTTTTTTGCTCGGAACCATTGCTTTCGGCCAGGCTCAAAGAGCGCTCTACAGAACGGGATGCGATAAGAACAGGTTCTTGCCGTTGTGGTACCACGACACGCTCCGCCTGCCTATCCATCCCCTCCAAGAGACGACAGAGTCTTTCGCCCATACGAATACCGGGCATCTCTATCCAACGATAATAAATGAGAGCGAGAGGAAATATCACTATAACAATCCACAAGGCAAAAACCATATACTGTGTACCGTAGCTCCAGGCCAGGCTCTGAAATTTCGGTAAAAGATACCCCTGGAAAAAGATTATAAATGGATCATGCCAGATATAGAGGCTATAAGAAATCATGCCGACCCAACGTAATGGTAACCATTCAAATGGACGCCTAAGCACGGCTGGACCATGGAGCACGGCGAAGAGGCACATGCCGTACCCCAGGCCAAAACTTACGGGATTTAGCATATTTTTGTAGTACATGAGGATGTTCTGATAAGGGTCCAGGTAGTGGAGGGTTAAGCCGTGTACGTAGACGACATAATAATGCCAGATATTTGCACCTGTTAGTGTGACTATTCCCAATACAAATAAATATGGGCTCACACGCCGTGCATATCTATTCAATTGCCCATCGGCGGGCGCATTTTGCAGGTAGAGATACATGACGGCAAGCAGCATGCCGATGGCGAATATTTCAAAGTATTTTCCTGATGTCCCAAAGATGTAGGGCCTTAATGCGCTAGCGATCATGGCTGTCAACGTGAAGGCTTGCGTGGGGACATTGCTACTCATAAGAAAACCCCAATATCGTGTGTAGATTCCCCATGCAAACATGCCAATGATGCATGCTATTATTTTTAGCATACGCATCTTCAATGTACCCTGTCCTACTATCTTGCTTATCAAGTGGGCAATCAGTGGCAGTAGCAGGTAAAATTGGAACTCGATGGCCAGGGTCCAGAAGGGCGGATTGATCTGCTGATATGTCAGAGGAAAGTCCATTCTAAAGGTGAGAAAGAGCCAGAGCTCTTGAAAATGGGCTGGCTGGAGATAGCTCGGTTGCAGGTACAAAACTATTAAAAAGAGCGCGACATAATAGGCTGGCAGAATCCGAAATATACGACGGATATAATAGCGACGCAACGAAGGGCCGGGCTCATCAAATAATATTGTCTTCGCGAAGGGCAAAAACAGGAGGAATCCTGATAGGATAAAAAAAAGCATGATGCCCATTTCGCCTGCCAGCGCCAGCGAGCTAATGACGGTCGCACCAAAATCATTCAAAATAGGAGACCAGATATGGGCAAGCATCGAAAAGAGATCAAGATGGAAGCTAATTACGCTCAGGCATGCAAGTGCACGTATTCCGTCCAGCGCGTAAATTGGGTTTTTCTGCTTGCCAACGCTCAATGAATTCGTGAATGATTGGCTCATAGCCTCTATCTTCTTCATATAACTTACGCATAAGCCCTGAATCACTAACATTTTACCTACCATCACCCTACTACCTACTACCTTCTATCAGCGCTATTAATGTTCCGATGCTATAGAGCTATCTGAACAATTTCGTTACTTATTTTTATAAGTATAAAATGTGAAAAGTAGCAAAGTATCGACATATATGTTTTTCCTCAAGTATAGCTCTCTCCTGCCACAGTCATGCTAGAGAATCTCTCGTGCTCCTTGCCGCAACTTATCTAACAAAAGCCAGTGGTGCGCGATAGCCTCTTGTCCTACCTGGGTCAAAGGTACAAGCGTTTTGCTCTGACCCACTTTATTTAACGGCTGGCCGCGTAGCGACCCCACAGGGGCACGGCAACCACAAGGGACACTGACTCCAACTAATTCTTGTTGGGGTTCGAAAAGGCTGCATGAGTGGATTTCAGGGCGAATAGCGTCATAGGTGTTGGGTAGAGGACGCGATAGGGGAAATCTGGTCCCTACATTCACACGCGATAAATCGCTTATAGATAGAGAAAACATGTGAACATGTGAAAAGAGATGCAACGATGAACTGGATTTAAAAAGGAAGAGATGATGTTCCTTTTTCGTCTCACGATCTTTTTCTCCTCTTTTCAAGCTCATATGCACTATATCTCTATTCATAGCGATTTATCGCGCGTAAACGTAGGGACCAGATTTCCCCTATCGCGTCCCCTACCCAAACACTATTGCTCGTTTCGCCTTGAAATACACGTACTCGATCAATTGGCTGGCAAAACCGAATCACGTGTTTTTTTTGAAACTTCTAGACAATTTCGTTGGAGTCAGTGCCACAAGGGATTGCCGTGCCCCTGTGGGGTCGCTACGCGGCCAGCCGTGCAATGAAGTTTGACAGAGCAGTATCAGGAGTTTTGCCTATAAACCGCTTCTCGATCTGTACCAGCCCCGCCTCTTCGAGCTTCGAGAAGTGACTGGAAAGATTTCCCTTACTTAATCCTATCATTTGCAATAAAAAGTAAAAAGCATTTTTACCAAATAGGATGTACTTTACATATTTTTCGGCTTAAACGCACAATAACGCAAGACGATTTCCTCTGCAGCTTCGTGTAAAGAAGGGAGAAGGGAGTGCAACCTATGAAACAAGCTGAAATGAGCAAAGCGGATACCAATGCCCCACAACAACACAAAGAGCAACGCCTGGGTCCTCTTTTGTGCTGGGCAGTCGTTTTTGCAGATATTGGTACCTCTATTTATTATGTGCCGGGTATACTCTACGGGACGGTGGGAAAGCTAGCGGGCTTCTTCGTCTTCCTGACTATGGCTGTTTTTTTGCTACTCACCTTTAAATATGTGGAGGTGACATACCGTTTTCCACAGGGCGGTGGGGTCGTGACGGTGGCAGCGAAGGCGCTCAATCGCTGGTTTGGTGCACTGGGCGGCATGTTTATTCTGGTTGATTACTTTTTGACATCCGCCATTAGTTCTCTTTCTGGCATACTCTACTTGAGCGTGGTCTTCCCGGCCATTGGTCCGCAAACAGCCTTCCTGGGTCTCAGCATAACAGTATGGATTACGCTGCTCATTATGGTCTTGCTGGGTATACTCAACTTCATAGGTATCAGTGAAAGCGCGAAGGTGAGCATGGTCGGCGCAGTTATCGCGTTCGCTAGCGATATTGCGATTCTGATTACGGTCTTTACCCACCTCTCACTGGCGCAATTCTTCGCTCTCTTCCCAGCGATGTTTAGCGGCGGTCGTGGGCTGACACCGATCACTTTTCTTGTCGGTTTTGCAGGCTCCTTCCTGGCCTTCTCAGGTCTTGAGAGCATTTCTCAGCTTGCCCCAAATATGAAATTACCGCGCAGAGCCGTCGGCAAGGCTGCTCTCTTTCTCGTCGTACTTACCGTTGGTCTGACCAGCCCGGTGCTTACCGTACTCTCCACTCTATTACTACCAAAGGCCGCCGCTGATCCAGTACTCTCATCACAGCTCATTTCGCTGCTCGGCGGACACTGGGGAGCTGCGTGGTTGCAAACGGAAGTCGCAATCAGTGCCAGTGCACTCCTGGTTTTTGCCAGTAACACGGCTATTATCGGTTCTTATCATGTCTTCATGGCGCTTGCACGCATGGAATTCTTCCCTATGTTGCTGCTGAAACAGAATAAGTTGCGCAACACACCGCACTATTCGATTGCCCTGGCTACACTCATTCCTATGCTTGTACTCATTGCGGTACGGGGCAATATCAACATTCTCGGCGATATGTATGCCTTCGGCCTGCTAGGGGCTTTTACGCTTACCTGCCTGGGTATGGACCTCGTGCGCTATCAGCAACGTAAAGCACGAGCAAAGAAAAAAGCTTTACATGCTGGTAAAAATCAAACAGCGCAGCAAAAACAATATGTCGATCCTGAAGAACAGAAACTTGTGGATGAAGAAGATAAGCAGCCACACGGAACAGCCGCAGTACAGGATCAGGCAGGCCCTGCCGATGCGCCTGAATCTGAAGGGCGCTGGACACGCTCAACTTTAAACTTCTACCTCGGCATCCTGACAACGGTCCTGGTAATCATCGCCTGGTCAACCAACCTGATCGCCAAACCGCTCGCAACGGCCTTCGGCGGATCGGTTGCCCTGATCGGTATGATAATCTCTTACATTATCTATACCAGACACAAAAGAAAGGGGCGCATACCAGTTATCACAACAGGCATACAAGAACATTTACCCAACGCCGTGCTGGCCATACTCACAGCCAATAGCGAACAGAACGACGAGGTTATCAAAACCGCCATCAACTATCCGCAACAGAGGCCTATTGTCTTCTTGTTCCTGGGGCAACAAGATCTCGCTCAAGAAGAAAGGCCATTCAAACTCAACGAACCGCATGTTATTGACACACATGCCAAAGATATCTTTGGCCGTGCGAACTATCAGGCCCTGGAGGCGAAAAAAGAAGTCTATTTCCTCTATCGCCCCGCTGCCCCGGACGCCATTCTACAAGTCTGGCAAACGCTACGTCCAGATGAGATTATCATCGCAGCCGACCAGGAGCAAACTCTCAAAACGCTCCCCTTTCAACAAGCAAGCGACGATAAAATTGATGCAGGCCAGGTCGTACGCCTATCAGCCAAAGAAGCGCTCAAAGAGCAATCGACCTCGTAAAAAATGGCTTTCCCAGGCTCGTCGAGCATTCGAAGTACGAACATAGGTAAGAATCTGTTTAAATCAGGTGCTATCCTTTTCTTCTAAGCATATTGATCATCGGAATAATGAATCGGGCCTTCCTTTGATTGATTTTTCTGGCTCCAGCTTCACTCCTCTTCTTCTAGCTAAGCGGTGCTACCTCCATATCTTCTTGTGGATTTTATTAATTTCTTTCTGGATCAGAATTGTTACATCCAACTCTCTTTCACAAGAATAGATCAGTTTTCCGCGAACCTCTCGTGCCTATGGGTTTGAGCTGAGGATCGCGCATGGCTCCACAGGCGGATTTATAAGGTAATAGGGCGAAATAGTGTATCATTGGAATGTGTAAATTCCCACATAAATAATTGACTCGCGGAAACCATTGCATAAAGTGGCTCTACAGGCTATACTATGAGGGTAGCAGTCTAAATGATTGAAGGGGCCCGTCCGGGTTTGAAGCTATCACTGCGATATCACATACGTCTATCGAGCATGTAGTCTAAATGATTGAAGGTGCCCGTCCGGGTTTGAAGCACATTATTCAGCAACTCACAATTGCCAGCATCTACGATAGTCTAAATGATTGAAGGTGCCCGTCCGGGTTTGAAGCCTTTTACAGGTCGACTCATTCGTGAGTACCGTTTCATCGTCTAAATGATTGAAGGTGCCCGTCCGGGTTTGAAGCCTGATGGTCACTGTCGCACGTTCACGTCTTCATCGATGATGTCTAAATGATTGAAGGTGCCCGTCCGGGTTTGAAGCTTATCTAGATCGGCTTCGTAGGTCCTATACTGTATGTACCGTCTAAATGATTGAAGGTGCCCGTCCGGGTTTGAAGCCGATAGCATAACCTAAGTCCTACCAGGTTTTTACCGTCTAAATGATTGAAGGTGCCCGTCCGGGTTTGAAGCACTACCCTTACAGGTTGGACATTTGGGTAACTCACCCGTCTAAATGATTGAAGGTGCCCGTCCGGGTTTGAAGCGCATAAATATGCACGACCATATTAATCGTACATACAAGTCTAAATGATTGAAGGTGCCCGTCCGGGTTTGAAGCACTACCCTTACAGGTTGGACATTTGGGTAACTCACCCGTCTAAATGATTGAAGGTGCCCGTCCGGGTTTGAAGCGCAAAATATGCACGACCAAATTAATCGTAAATACAAGTCTAAATGATTGAAGGTGCCCGTCCGGGTTTGAAGCGTTATGATATTTGATGTTATCTATTACCATACTCTTGTCTAAATGATTGAAGGTGCCCGTCCGGGTTTGAAGCTTGTTCATAAAGTTGAAGTAACGTTACCAACGCTCGTCACGTCTAAATGATTGAAGGTGCCCGTCCGGGTTTGAAGCGGGGCAGGAGTTTGAGCGAGCAAAACGCTGAGCTGATGTCTAAATGATTGAAGGTGCCCGTCCGGGTTTGAAGCCGTTGATAAGTGCCTTTTTTGTTGCCAAAGCACCCGTCTAAATGATTGAAGGTGCCCGTCCGGGTTTGAAGCTGTTCCCAGGTGGAGTCCATCTCAATGCCGTAAATCGTCTAAATGATTGAAGGTGCCCGTCCGGGTTTGAAGCCTGAGGAACAGCACAATATCCAGCAGTGCAGTGATAGTCTAAATGATTGAAGGTGCCCGTCCGGGTTTGAAGCACCATCCTGAGCAACCGGGACAGCGACAGTGACAGGTCTAAATGATTGAAGGTGCCCGTCCG